>CAYQMF010000005.1:0-42890 GCA_964418595.1 uncultured candidatus Brocadiaceae bacterium | reverse complement strand
CGTGCCGCCGTAGCCAGGGATGATGCCGAGCCCGACTTCAGGGAGACCGTGTTTCGCCGGCTGCGCGGCGATGCGGATGTCGCAGGCGAGCGCCAGCTCGAGCCCGCCGCCCAGCGCGAAGCCGTTGATCGCGGCGAGGAAGGGCTTGCGGCTGGCCTCGACGGCGAGCGTCATCGCCTGGCCGGCGCGCGCATTCGCGGTGCCTTCGAGCACGCCCTGGTCGGCGAGCATCGCGATGTCGGCGCCGGCGACGAAGGCCTTCTCGCCCGCGCCGGTGACGATCACCACGCCGACGTCGGCGTCGGCGTCGAGTTCGGCCACCGCCGCACCGAGTTCGGCGACGGTCGCCGCGTTCAGCGCGTTGAGCTTGTCGGGTCGGTTGACGGTGAGGATGGCGATGCCGCCCTCACGCGCGATCGTCACGTTGGCGAACGCGCCCATCAGCCCTCCGTCGTCGTCTCCGGGCGGGCCGCGCCCTCGCGGACCTTCACCGTCCTGAGTCCGATCCGTTGCCGCGGGCTGCTGCGCTCCCCGCTCGGCGAGAACTCGCACTCCGTGCTCGCGATCGCGTCCAGCACGTCGAGACCCTCGGCGATCTCGCCGAACGCCGTGTAGTTGCGGTCGAGGTGCGTGGCGTGCTCCGCGTGCACGATGAAGAACTGGCTGCCCGCCGAGTTGGGGTCGGCGGAGCGCGCCATCGACAGCACGCCGCGCGTGTGCGGCTTGTCGTTGAACTCGGCCCGCACCTTGTGGCCGGGGCCACCGGTGCCGGGCACGCCCTTGGCGCCCGCCTTGGTGTTGGGGCAACCGCCCTGCACCATGAAGTTGCGGATGATCCGATGGAACGCGGTGCCGTCGTAGAAGCCCTTCTGCGCGAGCGCGCAGAAGTTGCGGACGTGGCCCTCGGCGACGTCGGGATAGAAGCGGAAGACCATGGTCCCTTTGTCGGTTTCCACGGCGGCTTCGAGACGGGTGAGGTCGGCGGAGTCGAGGTCGATGGTCATGGTCTGGCTCCTCACTTGCCCTTGAGCACGGGCAGGACGATCGCGCTGTAGAGGTGGACGGGTTCGATGGGCACCGACGGCTCGCCGCGCGGGTCCGGCTTCACGCGCGTGTTGGCGATCGCATCCAGCACGTCGAAGCCGGAGTCGAGCATGCCGAACGCGGTGTACTGGTTGTCGAGGTTCGACGCGGTGCCGTGGCAGACGAAGAACTGGCAGCCGGCCGAGTCGGGGTGGTTCGAGCGTGCCATCGAAAGCACGCCGCGCACGTGCCGGGTGTCGTTGAACTCGGCCTTGATGAAGTAGCCGGGGCTGCCGGTGCCGGGATCGCCGGTGGCGCCGGCCTTCGTGTTCGGACACCCGCCCTGGATCATGAAGCCCTTGATGATGCGGTGGAACCTGGTGCCGTTGTAGAAGCCGTCCTTGCTGAGCTTGATGAAGTTCTCGACGGTCTTTGGCGCCTTGTCGGGGAAGAAGCGCGCCGTCATCTGGCCGGCGCTCGTGATCAGCAGGACCTTGGTCTGTGCGAGGTCGAGATCGGCGAGGTTCAGCTTGCTGGCGTCGGGGGCGACCTTCACGACCGCCACAGCGCCGGGCACGCCCGACCAGGTGAAGGTCACGTCGACGAGTTCCTGCGCCGCGGGCAGGGAAAGGCGCGCGCCGGGGACGGTGATGCTGCGCTCGATGCGCGTGCCGGCCGCGAGCTTGACGGAGCCGCTGGCGGCGTCCTCGATGCGGGGGCCGGCCTTCTCGCCGACCTTGACCTCGAGCTTCATGCCGGTGAGCAGGGTTGCCGGGACCGCGACGTCCTTCTTGATGTCGAGCGTGAGGACGAGGCCGACGTCCGCGCCGGCCGCGACCACGCGGCTCGTGGGCGTGAGGAGGGCGGTGTACTCATCCTGGGCGGAGACGGCGGACGCGAGCGTCAGGCTCGCGACGCACACGGCGAAGAGAACGTGCTTCATGCGGTGGCGGAGGAGGGAAAGCGGGCGGTTGTAGCGTGGGGTCGGGGATGGACAAAGCGTCGAGGGGGCGGGGGGAAGGGGTTTCGGGGAAGGGGGCAGGGTTTCGGGCTCGGGCTCCGCTCCGCGGCGCTGCGCGCCGCGGAGCTGGGCACGGGCACGTTCACGAGGGGAAGGGGGAAGGGGGCGGGCTGGGGCAGAACTGTCGCGGGTCGTGTCACCGGGTGGGGAACGCGGGATACAGGGGACCATGCGAGACTTCGACCATCGTCAGTTGCATGCCTACCGCCTGGCGCTCGGACTTCGTCGTCGAGGCCGAGAACCTCGCGCACACGTGTCTGCAGGGGCGGAGTTCGCTTGCTGATCAGCTCCGTCGTGCGGCGATGTCGGTCTGCCTCAACACGGCGGAGGGCGCGGGTGAGTACAGCGCTGCCGAGAAGGCACGCTTCTATCGGCTCGCGCGACGATCCGCGACCGAGTGTGCAGCGGCGCTGGACATCTGCCGGGCGCTCCGACTCGTCGACGAGCCGGCCCTCGACAAGGGCGACGACCAACTCCGGCGGATCGTGTCGATGCTGACGAAGCTGGTCGTCCGCTCACCGGGAGACTTGTAGCTCGGTCTTCCTCGGCAGTGGCTCCGACTTGAACGTGCCAGCCGAGCTGGCGCGCAGCGACAGCTCGGCGTGCCCGAGCCCGTGCCCGAAGCAACACCGCGACCCCAACCACCCGAGTCCGCCCCCCGCGCCACCGCACACCAACCCCTACGCCCGCTCGAACTCGATCGCCATTCCCATCCCCCCACTCATGCACAGCGCCGCCAGCCCGCGCTTGCCGCCCCGCCGCCGCAGCTCGTGCAGCAACGTCACCACGATCCGCGCGCCGGTGGCGCCGATCGGATGTCCCAGCGCGATCGCACCGCCGTTCACGTTGACGCGCTGGAAGCCGAGCTTCAGCTCCTTGTCGCAGGCGAGCATCTGCGCCGCGAAGGCCTCGTTCAGCTCGATCAGGTCGTACCCGGCGAGCGTGCGCCCGGTGCGCTCGCAGAGCGTACGGATCGCCGGGACCGGGCCGATGCCCATCACGCGCGGCGACACACCCGCGGTCGCCGATGCGCCGAGCCAGGCAAGCGGCGTCAGCCCGCGCCGCCGCAGCTCACTCTCGGTCATCATCACGACCGCGGCGGCGCCATCGGTGATGCCCGACGAGTTGCCCGCGTGCACGGTGCCGACCTTGGGCCGGAACACGGGCGGCAGCTTCGCCAACGCCTCGCGCGTCACGCCGTGGCGCACGTGCTCGTCGTCCTTCACAACCGTGCTCGCGCCGCGCTTGCCCGCGACCTCCACCGGCTCGATCTCGTCCACGAACCGTCCCGCCTTCTGCGCGGCCTCGGCGCGCGCGTTCGACATCAGCGCGTACTCGTCCTGCTCCGCGCGCGAGATCGTGTAGTCGTCGGCGAGGTACTCCGCGGTCATCCCCATCGGTTCCTTCAGGATCCCGCAGGTGAAGCCGTCCTGGAAGTTGCCGTCGAGTGCCTCGGCGTGGCCTAGGCGATAGCCCTGCCGCATCTGCGGCAGCAGGAACGGGATGTTGGTCATGCTCTCCATCCCGCCGGCGACGACGACGGAGCGGCCGTCGAGGAGCATGGCCGCGCGCGCGAGGTCGATCGCCTTGAGGCTCGAACCGCACGCCTTGTTCACCGTCGTCGCGACGGCCTTCTCGCCGCACCCTGCGGCGATCGCGACCTGCCGCGCCGGGTTGGGACCGGAACCGAGCTGCCGCGCCTGGCCGAAGATCACCTCGTCGACGGCGGTGGCTTCGACGCCCGCCCGACGCAGGGCGGCGCGCACGGCGCAGGCCCCGAGTTCCACGGCGGACAGAGGGCCCAGCGCCCCCAGGAACTTGCCGATGGGAGTCCGAACTGCTGCGGCGATGGCGACGCGTTCCATGGGCTGGAAGGGTCGCGGATTCCTGCGGCGCGCGCAAACCCGGCGAGGCTGCAATCTCGCCGCTGCCTGACACTCGCGATGCCCGAGCGGCCCTGGAAGCCCCAACGGCATCCATCGCCGGCGGCCCTTTCTGGCGTCGCGCAGCGACGCATCGACCCGGAGGGGTTGCGGCCGCCGGCCGCGATGCGGCCGACGATACGACGACCGGCGGCGCTGCCGATCTCGCGATGCGACGCGCGCGACCGCGTTTCCGCTCGGGCGACGCGACCCCGGTGCCGATACACCCGGCATGTGCGCGTCGCACGACCCACGCTCCGCCCCACCCCGGGTCCGCCCCGACGAACGGGCCGAGCCGGCTCTGGACACGGCGCTGCCCGCCCAGGTGTTCGGCACGCGGGAGACCAGCGTCGAAGACGCGCTCCTCGCGTCGGCCCGGCAGGTGTTCCTGCGCCACATGACGGCGACGCGGACGCCGACACCGCCGGGGATCGCGGTCGCCGAAGCGCCGACCACCGCCGCGCCGCCGGAGGTCGTCACGGTCGACGAGATCCGCGCCTGCATGGACGAGATCGCCAACCTCGGCGAGCTCGAGTCGCCGGACCTGCTCGGCGGCCTGCAACACGAACGGATCTGGATCCTCATGCACATGGCGCGCCACGGCACCGGCCTCTGCCGGCAACGTGCGACGCAGGAGCTGCGCTCCACGTTGCGACAGGTGAGCGAGAGCCCCGATTCGCACGGCGAGCTGTTGGCGACCCTGGCAGACCGGCTCACCGAGGTGAGCAACGAGGCCGGCGGCGCCGCGATCTTCTGCGCGTTGCTGCAGGAGGTCCGCCACGCGATCGCCCGCGCGGCCCGTCCCGACGAGAACAATACGTGAGCATCCCGAGCACCGTCCCCGCCCGCGACCGCGTCGAGCAGCTCGTGCACGAGCTGGTGGTCGCGCTGCTCAGCCGGCAGATGTACCACCAGGGCAGCGAGTACGTGCGCAGCAGCGTGCGCCGCGTGGTCGAGGCCATCGCCGACGCGACGGCGTTCGATCGCGAAGCGACGCTCCGCCTCGACGTCTGCGCCGACGGCGTGTCGTTCGGCGGCCGCCTGCTGGTGTCGTCGAGCCTGCAGTCGGATCCGCTGCTCACGCTCTGCCGACCGCGCCGGATCACCGCGCTGACCTTCGCCGCGGACGTCGACGTCGACGAGGTGGCGCGCCTGCTGGAGCTGCTCACGTCGCCGCTGCACGTCGTCGGCTTCCGCAACGGCCAGGCCCAGCTCGACCGGCTCCTGAAGCAACAGGGAATCCGCCGCATCCGCGTCGAGTTGAAGACCGATCCGACGACCGCAACGCGGCGGGGCGATCGGATGGGCGGACTCATCGAGTACCGGGGCCTGACGTCGTTCCTGCACGACAACCACGTGGCGGCGTCGCGCGGCGACGAGCTGCAGATCGAGCGGGCGGCCGGCGTCGTCGAGCAGGCGATCGCCGCGATGGATGTCGAGCCGAGCCGGCTCCTCACCCTGGCGAGTTACGACGACATCGACTCGTTCACCGTCGGTCACTCGGTCCGCGTCGCCCTGCTCGCACTGCAGGTCGCGCGCGCCGCCGGGTTGGCGAAGGCCGAGCTCGTGACCGTCGGCACCGCCGCGCTGCTGCACGACATCGGCAAGTCGCGGGTGCCGCAGGAGATCCTCTTCAAGCGGGGGCGGCTGGATCCCGAGGAGTGGCGGATCATGGCCCAGCACCCGCGCCTCGGGGCCGAGATCCTGATCGAGCAGCCGACGGTCGACCCGCGCGCGATCGGGGCAGCCTTCTGCCACCACATGACGCCGAATGCCGGCGGCTACCCGACCCCGCTCGTGCCGTTCGAGCCCAGTGCCATCAGCCGCCTCGTGCGCGTGTGCGACGTGTTCGAGGCGTTGACCGCCGCACGGCCGTACAAGAAGGCGCTCACCGCGGTCCACGCCTACGCGATCATGCACCGCTGCCGGACCGACTTCGACCCGGAGTGGCTGCGCTACTTCGCGCGGACGATCGGGATCTACCCGCTGGGCACGCGGGTGCTCCTCACCACCGGGCAACAGGCGCTGGTCGTCGGGCACACGCGAGACCCCAGGCTGCCCCGCGTCCGCCTGTGGAACGATCCCGACCGGGCACCGAGCCTCGGCGACGGTGCCGAGGAGTTCGAGATCGGGACCCACCGGCACGGGGCGGCCGTCGGGATCGCCGCCGTCTACGGAGCCGGCGCAGACCGGACGGACGTGGTGACGACGCTGCAGAGCATGCACTGCGGCTTGTCGCACGGGCCGGGCGCTCCCTGCACGCACTGATCCCACCGGCACGTTTGGGGCGCGGCGCCACCGCCGCTAAGGTGTGCCGATGGCGCGCGCGCGGGGGCTGCCCGTACAGGCGTTCGGAATCTTCATCCTCGCGGCGAGCGTGGGTGTCGCCGGCGGCCTGCTGAGCGTCGCGTTCCAGCAGCTTCTCGATCTGCTGCAGCAGTGGTTCATGGGCGCGAGCGGGCCGACGGCGACGGTCGCGCGCAGCCTCGACACGGTGCAGCGCGTGCTCGTGCCCGCAGGCGGAGGGCTCGTCGCGGCGATCCTCCTGCTCGTGGTCCGCAACCAGCGTGGGCCGTTCGGGATCACCGACATCATCGAGCTGGTGGCCACGCGGCGCGGCGGCATCAAGCCGTTCACCTCGCTCGGCCAGATCCTGTCGTCGGCGTGCTCCATCGCCAGCGGCGCCAGCATCGGCAAGGAAGGTCCCAACTCGCAGCTCGCGGCGACGGTCGGGGCGGTGCTGGGGCGGGTCTTCAAGCGCGACTCGCGAACGCGCTCGGTGCTGCTCGGCTGCGGCGTCGCAGCGGGCATGGCGTGCGCCTACAACGCGCCGATCGCCGGCGCGCTCTTCGTGATGGAGGTCGTGCTCGGCAACTTCGCGATGGACGTGTTCGCGCCCATCGTCGTCGCCTCCGTGGGTGCGATCCTCGTGCAGCGCGCGTTCGTCGCCGACGCGATCCTGTTCGAGTCCAAGGTGAGCCTCACCCACCCGGGACTCGTGGTGTCGGCCGCGGTGCTGGGCGCGGTGTGCGGGTTCGGCTCGGTGGTGTTCCGCCGCACCCTCAACCTGGGCGCGCGGCTGTTCACGCTCGTGAAGCTGCCGCTGCTCGTGACCCTGCCCGTCGCCGGCCTCATGGTCGGCTGCATCGGGTTGTGGCTGCCGGAGACCTGGGGCAACGGACGGAGCGTGCTCGAGATCCTCATCGGCGTGCAGACGCCGACCTTCGCCTTCGTGGGCTCGCTGATGGTGATGAAGATCGTCGCCACCGCCGTGTCCACGGGGTCGGGGGCGCTCGGTGGGATCTTCACGCCCAACCTCGTCGTCGGCGCGGCGCTGGGCGCGTTCTTCGCCGATGTCGTGGCGGTGGCAGTGCCGGGGTCGGGCGACCACCGCATCGCCTTCGCACTCGTGGGCATGGCGGGCCTGTGCGCCGCCACCACCCACGCACCCATCACCGCGGTGATCCTGGTGTTCGAGCTGACCCGCGACTACGGCCTCATCCTGCCCCTGATGCTGTGCGCGATCATCGGCAGCATCACCGCGCGGATGCTCAACCGCGACTCGCTCTACACCGCGCGCCTGCGCGCGCGCGGCCACGACGACTCGACCGGGATCGAGCAGCTCGCCATGCAGCGCACGTTCGTGCGCGACCTCGTGCGGCACGACGCCGTGTCGGTGGTCGACACCGCGAGCTTCGATGCGGTGATGGACCTGTTCGCCAACGCGCGACGCGACTCGGTGTACGTCGTCGACGCAGCCGGGCTCCTCCTCGGCCACGTCCACCTGCACGACGTGAAGTTCTACATCAACGATCCGACCCTCGGCTCGCTGGTCATCGCCGGTGATCTGTCGCGGCCCACCCCCACCGTGACCCTGGACGAGTCCCTGGCGCAGATCCTGCCCCGCTTCGACGACCCCGATCTCGACGAGGTCGCGGTCGTCGCCGGCGCGACCGACAAGCGCCTGCTCGGCACGCTGACGCGGCGCGACGTGCTCACCTGCCTGAGCGACGAGGTCCTGCAGACCCAACAGCTCCGCGCCAAGGTGACCCAGGGCAGCGGTGGCGCCAGCTACGTCGAGCTGCCGCCGGGATGCGAGATCGCCAGGATCCCGGTGCCCGGCGCCCTGCACGGACGCGCACTCGACACGATCGACTTCGCGGCGCTGCGGCTCGTGCCCCTCTTCCTGATCCGTGCCGCGGAAGACGGCACGGAGACGCGGGTCATGGCGGACCCGGCCGCCGTGCTCGAACCCGACAGCTCGATCGTCGTGCTGGGCGCGCGCGACCAGATCGCGGCGTTCCAGAGCGGCCACTCCGAGGGCGACGACGACGCGTGAACGGCCGTGCCTGATCCCGCGCCTTCCGCCAACACGGCCCGCAATGCCGCCGCCGTCCTCCTCACCCGCGGCGAGGGTGCGGCGCGCGAGGTGCTCCTCGTCGAGCGCGCGCCGGAGCTGCGCTTCTTCGGCGGCTACTGGGCGCTGCCCGGCGGCGTGCGCGATGCGGCCGACGGTCCCGACGTCGCGGGTGACGACCGCCCGGCGCTCCGCCGTTGCGCGGTGCGCGAGCTGGCCGAGGAGACCGGCATCCGGCTCGGCGACGCCACGCCGGCGGTGCGCGACGTGTGCCGCATCCTCACGCCGCCCTTCGCGCCGACCCGCTACGACACGCTGTTCGTGCAGGCGCCGCTGCCCGACGGACAAACGCCGGCGATCGCGCCGGGCGAACTCGTGCGCGGCGCGTTCTTCACGCCGCGGGCTGCGCTCGGCGCGTGGCGACGCGGTGAGCTGCGCCTGGTGCCGCCCGCGGTCATCCTGCTCGAACTGCTCGCCGCGCACGCCGACCTCGACGCGTTCGGCGCCGCGGCCGCGGCGGTCGCGGACGGCTACCGCCGCGGCAAGCTGCACCGCGTGCAGTTCTCGCCCGGGGTCATGCTCCTCCCCCTGCGCACGCCCACCCTGCCGCCGGCCACGACCACCAACTGCTACGTGGTGGGCACCGATGTCCTCTGGATCGTCGACCCCGGCACGTACGAACTCGACGAGCAGGCGCGCCTGTTCGAGATGGTCGACGAACTGGTGGCGGAAGGCGCGAGGGTCGAAGGCATCCTCGCCACCCACCATCATCGAGATCACGTCGGCGCGATCGCGGCCACGTGCCAGCGCTACCGGGTCGCCGTGCGCGGGCACGCGCTCACGCTGGGGCGGCTGCCGCCCGGCGTCCGGCTCGGTGCCCCGCTCGCCGACGGTGCGCGGATCGACCTCGGCGCGGCGCCGGACGGCAGGCCGGGCTGGTTCCTCGAAGCCATCCACACGCCCGGCCACGACCGCGGCCACCTGTGCTTCCGCGAGTCGCGCTACGACACGATGCTCGTCGGCGACATGCTGTCGTCGATCTCGACGATCGTGATCGACCCGCCGGAAGGCCACCTCGCCACCTACCTCGACAGCCTGGAGCGGCTGGGGCGCGAGCGTCTCACCACGCTCTACCCGGCGCACGGGCCTGCCGTGCGCGATGGGCAGCGGGTGGTCGCGCAGTACCGCCGGCACCGGGCGCAGCGCGAGGAGAAGCTGTTCGCGGCCCTGACGGCGACGGCCGCCACGGAGGCGGATCTGCTGCCGCAGGTCTACGCCGACGTGGACACGCGCATGCTTCCGGTCGCGGCGCGTTCGTTGGCCGCGGGGCTCGAGAAGCTCGCGGAGGACGGGCGCGCCCGCCGCGACGCGAGCGGTCGTTGGCACCGCCTCGACTGACCGGGTGTTCCTCACGACGCGTCGGGGCTTCCGCCATCCGCCCGGATCTGGCACCCTTGTGCCGTGCCGCGCCTCTTCGACCCGTCGCCCGACGACCTTCCCAAGACGATCCTGCAGGTGCAGGCGGTGAAGGCCGGCAGCACGAAGGATCTCGAGGAGCTGTTCGCGCGCTACCTGCCGCGCGTCCAGCAGATCGTGGCCCTGCGCCTGAACCGTCCGTTGAAGGAGTGCTGGCACGACATCCAGGATCTCGCCCAGGAGTCGCTGCTCGAGGCGTTCCTGCACATCGACAAGTTCGAGCACAACAGCGAGGCGTCGTTCCGCAACTGGATCGCCACGATCGTCGTCAACAACGTGCGCGACAGCAGCCGGCGCACGTCGGCGCAGAAGCGCGGGGCGGGCAAGGTCAAGCCGCTCGGCGAAGCCGGGATGGACGGGCGCTCGACCCTCGACGTGCCGTCGCCCGACCCGCGGCCGAGCGTGATGCTCTACGCCAGCGAACTCGAGGCGGCGCGCGAGCGCGCGATGCTGCACCTGAACGAACGCCACCGCGAGGCGGTGATCCTGCGCCACCTGTGCGAGATGTCGTACGAGGAGGTCGCCGAGCGGTTGAAGCTCAACTCGGTCGCTGCGGCGCGCGCCCTGTGCCACCGCGCGACGGAGAACCTGCGCGACCTGATGGAGCGCTTCCGTCCCGACGGCAGCAGGACGCCGGAGACGACGCGGACCTGAGCGGCGGCGCGGAGCCGGGCGCTACTCGATGCGCACCGATCCGTTGTGGGTCGTGACCGCGAGGCGGCCTTCGCCCTTGCCGAGCACCGCGCTGAGGCTGCTCCGCCCGGTCGCAGCGTTCGGCAGGGTGCGCTCGCAGCGCACCCGCCCGTTCTGGCTCGAGGCCACCAGCGCGGTCGAAGGCTCCGCCGGCAGCGCGACCACGACCGATCCGTTGTGGGTCTCGATCTTGCCGTCCAGGGGCCCGTCGCCCTCGAGCTTCACGCGGATGTCGCCGTTGTGGCTCACCACCGACAGGGTCGCGGTCGCGGCCGCCGCGCGCACCGTGCCGTTGTGGCTCGTCGCGTTCAGCCGGCCGCGCGCCGCGTGCACGGTGACATCGCCGTTGTGCGAGCGCGCCGTGACGCCCGCGTGCAGACCTGTGCAGTTGACCTCCCCGTTGTGGCTCACCGCGGTGGCCGGGAGATCGCGCGGCTGCTCGACCCGGAAGGTCACCTCCGCCCGCCATCGGCGCGAGGGGTTCTCGCGCCACTTCCACCCCAGGGTCAACCCGCCATCGACCTTCTTGTGCAGGATCTCGATGTTGCGCATCGCCTCACGCGCGTCCTCGCGCGTGGCCGCCCCGGCGCGCCGTTGGACGTGGACCCGGATGACCGCCGCCTCGTCGGACCCGGTCATGGCGACGTCGCCGTTGTGCGTCGTGGCGCTGACGGATGCGAGGTCGCCGCGATCGACTTCGAAGGCGTCGGTCTCCTCGACCCACTCCCGCGCCCCCCAGTCGCCGAGGTGGATGACGCAGCCGGTGGCGGCCAGGGAGAGGGGAACGAGGAGGAGGAAGTTGCGCATGGGAAGGCGGACGAGCGTGAGCAGCGAGGCAGCCGGTTCGGAAGCGGGCTGACAGTATTACTACGCGCATCCCAGGGGCGTTACGGACCCGGGGCTCCAGACCAGCCCCAGACCCCCGAGTCCTCGGGCGCTGCCGCGGCGCGCCCGCGCGCTGGCGAGATGGAGCCTGAGCTCGGATTTGAACCGAGGACCTGCGCTTTACGAAAGCGCTGCTCTACCGCTGAGCTACTCAGGCGTACGGGGCGGGCAGGCTAGCCCCCCCCGGAAAGCGCGGCAAGCGCGCCGCAAACGAAAACGGGGCCGCGTGTGCGGCCCCGTTCGCGAACAGGTCAGAGACCCCGCTGCGTCACTCGCCGTCGGCGCTGGCCTTGCCGTTGAGGGCGTCCATCAGCTTGAGCTGGTCGCCCGACGCGAGGCCGGCGCGACCGAGCGCACCGACGATGGCCTGGCGCAGCGCGACGTCCGCGCCACCGAGTGCGCCCGTCAGCTTCTCGACCACGTCGGCCGGGGCGCCGCCGCAGCGCTGCAGCACCGCACCCAGCGCGCGCGCCGAGGCGATCTTCAGCTCGTTGCTGCCGCTGCCGGTGATCGCATCCACGAGGGACGCGACCTCACCGTTGCCACCGCTCTCGGCCAGGGCCTTGGCCGCCGGCACCGACACCGCGTCGCCGCGGTTCAGTTGCTTGGCGAGGCTGGCAGCCGCCGCGCTCACGTCGACGCCATGCGCCGACAGGCTCGCCAGGGCCTGGCTCGCCATGCCGGCGGTGTTGTCGGCCCACTGGCGCTTCGCGTCGAGGCTCACGCCGTCGAGGACTTCGTTGACCTTCGCGGTCAGGCTCTCGCCGGTGATCGGTCCCTTGATCACGCCGTTGATCTTGTCGCCGAAGCGGCCCTGGGCGGCGTCGGGGTCGGTCGCGACGACCACGATCTTGGTGTTGCTGAGGCGCTCGTCCTTGCGGATCAGGCCGATGACGTGCTCCGGCACGACGTCGCTCAGGTCCTGGTTGATCACCACGACGTCGACGTTGGGGAAGTTGAAGAGCGTGCCGACGGCGCTGAGGCCGCGAGCCGCCGCTTCGACCACCGTGCCGCGACCGCCGGAGAAGGCCTCCATGGCCGTCTTGCGGGCGACCTCGGAGCTGTCCACGACGAGGATCGTGCGCAGCGTCTCCTCGCTGGCCGCATTGGCCAGCACCTGCACCACGCGGCTCGCGGCCGGCATCGTGCCGCCGCCGGCAGCCTGGACCATCGCCAGACCCGCCGCGTACGCGACGCGCTTGTCGCCGTCGTCGAGCGCCGCGACCAGGGTCGAGGACGCGAGGCTCGCGCGGTCCTCGATCCCACCGAGCAGGCGGGCGGCCTCGACGGCCACCGGCGCCATGCCCTGGGCGCGCGAATCGGCGAGCGCCGCGCGCAGCACCGCCGGCCCCATGGCCAGCGACTTGATGCGCAGGTCGGCCTGCCGGCTCTTCAGGTCATCAGCGGCGTCCGGGGTCGCGTCGATCGCGGCCGCTTCGGCCAGGATCGTCTGGGCGTACGCCGACTTCGCGGGCGCGGAGGCCGGGTCGGTGCGCCAGGCCGCGTGCGCCATCTTCTGCGCGACGCGCAGGTTGAACAGGTGCGAGGGGACGTCGCTCGGCACGAGCGCGCCGTCGACCAGGTCGAAGATCACGTCCGACGGCTGCGCGGTGGCGCGGCCGGCGAGGTAGTCCTTGGCCAGCTGCAGGTAGGCGTCGACGGCGCTCCGGCCGACCGCGCCCATGCCCTTCACCGCGCTGTTCGCGACGAAGCGGACCTGCTCCGAGCTGTCGTTCGCCGCCAGCGCCAGGAGCGCCGGGATCGCGCGCGGGTCCTTGATGTGCGACAGGGCGGCCGCGACGTTGCGGCGCACGCCGGCGTTCTCGCTGCCGAGCGCCTCGACCAGCGGCAGGGTGGCGACCGTGCCGAGCCCGAACAGGGCCAGGATCGCCTGGTTCTGACCGTTGCTGTCACCCTCATCGGCGAGCTTCTTGACGAGGCCGGGCACCGCGAACTCGCCGTGGTCGGCGACCAGCGCGCTCACCGCCTTGCGGCGCTCGCCGTAGTCGGCGGCGGTCGTGGCCGTCGTGATCAGCGCGTCGATCTGCGCGGAATCGCGGGACATCTCCTTGCGGCGAAGGCGCGCGCGGCTCTGCAGCTCCTGCGCGATCTTCTGGATGTCGCCCTCCTCGACCGTCAGCCAGCGCCAGACGTCCTGATCGGTCTTGCGCCAGATCTCGAACGCCTGCTCGTGGCTGGGATCGGCGGCGAGCACCTCGCGCAACTTGGCGAGGGCTTCGTCCTTCTGGCCGAGCCGGAGGGCCTTCACGCCCTCGTTGAAGAGTTGTTCGGGGTCTTGGGCGGCAAGCGACCCGGCAGCGATCGAAGCGGCGACGATGCCGAGCAGGGTCCGAGCAAAGACGTTGGCCATTAGAGGGTCTCCGTGTGGATGCGGGCGGTGCGAGGGATGGATGCGGTTGGCGGCCTGGCGGGGACGTGCCAGTCGACAGAACTCAGAGGTCTGCCAAGGGTTGGCGAGCGAAGGCGGCCAATCCTAGGGTCCGACCTGCACCCGTCAAGAAGCCGTGAGAAGCCATGCGCGGGATGCAGAGCAGGCGGGGAAGCATACTCCGCGCCGCGGATCGGGCCGGTGACGCACCCGGGGTGCGCGCGCGGGCGGAGCGTTTTTTTTCGGTGGCATCGGCGCGGCAGAGCGTTCCCTCGGCCCGGTTTTTTGAACGAGGCGCCCCCGATGGCTCCGTAGCATCGACCGCGATGGCCGCCGCGGCGCCCCGCATCCTCATCGTCGACGACCAGACCGCCGTGCGCGACGAGCTGGCCTACGCGCTGCGCTTCGACGGCTTCCGCACGCTCGAAGCCGCCGACGGCAAGGCCGCCCTGGCCGCGGTGGAGGAGGGCGACGTGCAGGTGATGCTGCTCGACATCAAGCTCCCCGGGATGGACGGGCTGCAGGTGCTCGATGCGCTGCGCGCCCGCGCCGACGCGGGGGAGATCCCGGTGATCGTGATCTCCGGGCACGGCGACATCGAGACCGCGGTGCTCGCAGTGAAGAAGGGCGCCTACGACTACCTCCCCAAGCCGTTCGATACGGACCGGGTGCTGGTGAGCGTGCGCAACGCCCTGCGGCTGCGAAACCTGGCCGCCGAGAACTCGGCGCTACGCCGCCAGCTCGGCCAGGATGCCAAGATCCTCGGGACCAGCCCGGCGGTCGAGGACCTGCGGCGCCTCATCGCACGCGTGGCGCCCACGGAGGCGCAGGTCCTGATCACCGGCAAGGAGCTGGTCGCACGCCAGATCCACGCCCAGTCGAAGCGCGGCTCCGGCCCCTTCGTGGCTCTGAACTGCGCGGCGATTCCCGCCGAGCTGCTGGAGTCGGAGCTGTTCGGCCACGAGCGCGGCGCGTTCACCGGCGCGCACAAGGCGCGGGTGGGCCACTTCGAGGCGGCGGCGCAGGGAACGCTGTTCCTCGACGAGGTCGGCGAGTTGGCACCGGAAGCGCAGGCCAAGCTGCTGCGCGCACTGAACGAGAAGGTCGTCACGCGCGTCGGCGGCCGCGACGCCATCCAGGTCGACGTGCGCGTGCTCGCCGCCACCAACCAGGACCTCGAGGCGCTGGTCGCCGAGAAGGCGTTCCGCGAGGACCTCTACTACCGCCTGCACGTGGTGCGCATCCACACGCCGTCGCTGCGCGAGCGGCGCGAGGACGTGGACGAGCTGGCAGCGCACTTCCTGCGCGAGGCGTGCCGCCGCAACGGGCTCGCGCGCCGCCAGCTCACCAAGGCCGGACTGGCGTTCCTGCGCGAACTCGACTGGCCCGGCAACGTGCGCGAGCTGAAGAACCTGATCGAGGCGGCCGCCATCCTCGCGGAGGGCGAGGAACTGACCGCCGCCGACTTCCAGGGCGCGCGCACCGACCGCTCCGCCGCCGAGCAGGGCGGCAAGGCCGGCGGCGCCTGGTTCGAGATCGAGACCATCGAGGCGTTCCGGACCGCGACGGAGCGCGAGTTCATCCGCCGCAAGCTCGGAGACAACGGCGGCAACATCAAGCGCACCGCGGAGCGCATCGGCCTGCAGCGCTCGAACCTCTACAAGAAGATGGAGCGCTACGGGCTGCGCTAGGCGGGCCTACTTGGGCAGGCGGATCGTCTTGCCGACCGAGAGCCGGTTGGGATCGGCGCGCAGGTCCGGGTTCAGGTCGCGCACCGCCTCGATGAAGCGGTTGGCCTTGCCCGCGCCGACGCGGGTGACGGCGATGTTCCAGAGCATGTCGCCGGCCTTGACCGTGTAGTCCTCGACGCCGCCGGCGCCCGGCGCGCGATGCACCGCGGGCACCGTGCCGGCGTCGGCGGTCCGCGGGCCCGACAGGCCCGTGCCTGTCGCAGCCCCCCCACCGGAGCGACGCCGCTCGAACGCCGCCAGCAGCACGTCGTCCTCGACCCAGGGCAGGTAGAGACGCGTGCCCGGCTCCAGCCGGCCGAGATCGAACTCCTCGTTCAGGCTCGCCGCGAGGTCCATCTTCTCGACGCCGCCACACCAGCGCTGCACGAGCTGGGAGAAGGTGTCGCCATGGCGCACGCTCACCACGCGGTAGTCGCCGTCCCGCGAACTCTCGCCCAGCAGCACGATCACGCGCGTGGCGGTGTCGGTCGCGGGTGGCGCCACGGCAACCAGGGGCGCGTCGAGCGCCGGCGCCGGCGGAGTCGCAGCGTCCTTCGTCGGCCCGACCGGGTTGCCGGGGCTGCCACCCTCGACCACCTGGGAGCCGTCGACGGCGTTCGCCGTACTCGTGGTCGCCGACCCGCCGGCTCCGCTCGGGTCGTCTGCTGGCTTGCTCGCCACGACACCCTGGAGCTGCTCGAGAGTCTTGAGGTCCAGCGACGAGCCCGCTTGCACGCCGCCATCCCCGAACGCGATCGCCACCCCGAGGATGACGACCAGGAGCCCAGTCACGCTGTAGACCAGGATGCTTTCATTCCGCTTCATGGTGCCCTCCCGGCTTGCCGGAGAGACCCGATCGCCGTCCCTAACCGAATGGAAGACGGATCGGGTTGCTTGCCGAAGCCGCCCGCTTCGACAGGCGCCGATGTTAGGTCCGCCTTCGCGCCTGTCCACATCGATGTCGAGAAGTTCGCGCCGCGTGCGTGCACCGCCGCGCTTGCCCCTCGGGAGCACGTCGCTAGACTCGCTCCCCCGTGCTCGCAGTTTCCAAGACGATGCGCGCGCGGCTGACAGCGCGCGGTTGGGCCTTGCTCCTCGCGACGGCGGCCTGTGCCGGAGGCGCCGCACCGCAGACCACGCGGCTCGCCCCCGGGGAACGCGTCGACGTCGAGTTCGCCGCCGACAAGCTCCACCTCACGATCCGCAACGTGGGCTCCCTCGATCAGGCCGCCTACAAGGAGAAGGGCACGTACGGCGCAGGATCCGCGGACACCAAGTTCGCCGACGACGGCACGATGGCCGCGCTCCTCGACGCGCTCACCGAGCTGGGCCAGTTCAGCCACGGGGGCCCGGAGGCGAAGCCCGGCACCAAGGCGACGCTCACGGTCCGGCGGGGCGACAAGACGTCGGTCTGGTCGCGACCCGCGCTCCTCGTCGAACACATGCCGGAGCTGCAGCGGTTCGATGCCGCACGCACGGCCTTCCTGCACGTCCACGACAACGTCGTCTCTTTCCACGCCAGCACCATGACCGCGGAGGAGCTGCACAAGAGCATGCAGGACCAGGAACAGCGCAACCGGCAGGCCGTGCAGAACATCCTGCAGAAGGCGCGCGGGCAGTAGCCGTGGCCGCCCCCCGCGCGCAGAACGCCGTCGCGATCCTGCCGGTGCGGGTGGACAGCCAACGGCTCCCCGGCAAGGCGCTGCTCGCGGAGTCCGGACGCCCCCTGTTCCTGCACACCTGGGAGCGCACCAAGGCAGCGCGATCGTTCGACGCCGTGTACGTGGCGACCGACAGCGACGCCGTCGCCGCGGCGGCGGCGAGCGTGGGCGCGCCGGTCCTGCGCACCGGCGTGCATCCGCGCACCGGTTCGGAGCGCTGCGCGGAGGCTGCGCACGCCGTCAGCGCGCGCTGGATCGTCGACGTGCAGGGCGACTGGCCGGAGGTCGACCCCGCCGACCTCGATCGCCTGGTCGCGTGCCTCGCGGCGGGTGAATGCCCGACCGCGACCCTCGCCGTGCCGCTGCGCGACCAGGACGCGCTGCACAACCCCAACGTCGTCAAGGTCGTGCGCGCCCGCAACGGCGAAGCGATGTACTTCAGCCGCGCCGCGATTCCGCACGTGCGTGGCAACACCGACTACCCGATCCTGCGCCACGTCGGCGTGTACGGGTTCACTCGCGACGTCCTGCTTCGCATCCCCGACCTGCCGAGCAGCGGGCTCGCCGAGGCCGAGAGCCTCGAGCAGCTCCGCTTCCTCGAGAACGGCATCCCCATGCGCGTGCTCGACGCCCAGGGCGACCCCTGGGGCATCGAGACGCGCGACGACTACGACCGCTTCCTCCAGCGCCTTCGCCCTCGCACCTCATGACCAAACACATCTTCGTGACCGGCGGCGTGGTGTCGTCCCTCGGCAAGGGACTCACCTCGGCGAGCATCGGTTGGATCCTGGAGCGCCTCGGCTTCACGATCTCGATGCAGAAGCTCGACCCGTACATCAACGTCGACCCGGGGACGATGTCGCCGTTCCAGCACGGTGAGGTCTACGTCACCGACGACGGCACGGAGGCCGACCTCGACCTCGGCCACTACGAGCGATTCACACACGCCAAGATCACCAAGGACTCGAACTACACCACGGGCAAGATCTACCTCTCGGTGATCCGCAAGGAGCGGCGCGGCGACTACCTCGGCCGCACGGTGCAGGTGATCCCGCACATCACCGACGAGATCAAGGCGGCGATCCGCCGCGGCGCCGCCGACGGCGTCGACGTGGCGATCACGGAGATCGGCGGCACGGTGGGCGACATCGAGAGCCTGCCATTCCTGGAGGCCATCCGGCAGTTCAGCCTCGAGCAGGGGCCGCACGACTGCATGTTCGTGCACTTGACCCTGCTCCCCTACCTTCGCGCCAGCGGCGAGATGAAGACCAAGCCGACCCAGCAGTCGGTCGGCAAGCTGCGTGAGATCGGCATCCAGCCGCACGTCCTCATCTGCCGCACCGAGAAGCCCATGACGGAGGACATGGCGCACAAGATCTCGCTGTTCTGCAACGTGCGGAAGGAAAACGTCATCGAGGAGCGCGACGTCGACTTCTCGATCTACGAGGTGCCGCTCAACCTCATGCAGCACGGGCTGGACGCGCGCATCCTGTCGACGCTGCAGCTCACCGCGCGACGCGAGCCGGACCTGAGCGACTGGAAGCGCATGCTCGAGATCGTGCGCAACCCGGAACACACGATCGAGATCGCGGTGTGCGGCAAGTACATCGAGCTGCACGACGCGTACAAGTCGATCTACGAGTCGCTGTCGCACGCCGGCATCGCGCACGCGTGCAAGGTCCAGTTGCGCAAGGTGAGCGCGGAGCTGGTCGCCCAGCACGGCGCGGGCGAGCTGCTCGCCGACGTGAACGGCATCCTGGTGCCGGGCGGCTTCGGCGAGCGCGGCTTCGAGGGCAAGATCGCCGCGATCCGCCACGCGCGCGCCCACAAGATCCCGTTCTTCGGCATCTGCTACGGCATGCAGGCGGCGGTGGTCGAGTTCGCGCGCAGCAACCTCGGGATCACCGACGCCACCACCGCGGAGTACGCGGCCGACGCCGCCAACCCGGTGATCACGATGATGGAGGAGCAGAAGATCGTGCGCGATCTCGGCGGCACGATGCGGCTCGGTGAGTTCGACTGCACGCTGCAGCCCGACACGATGGCCGCGCGTGCTTACGGGACACTGAGGATCGGCGAGCGGCATCGCCACCGGTTCGAGCTCAACAACGCGTACCGCGCCCGCCTCGCCCAGGCCGGTCTCGTCATGGCGGGGGTCAACGAGCGCCTGGACCTCGTGGAAGTCGTCGAGCTGCGCGACCATCCCTGGTTCGTCGGGGTGCAGTTCCACCCCGAGTTCAAGACGATGCCCATGCAGCCGCATCCGCTGTTCCGCGACTTCGTGGGCGCGGCGGTCGAGCACGCCAGCGCCCGGCGCCCGGCCCGCAGCCTGTAGGGGAGGGGCTTCTCTGTAGCGACGCGACGCTGCACGGCGGCGAACCGACCGACGCTGCCACGTCGATCGACCGCGCGCTACCATTCGGGCGTGCTTCGTCACGCCTTGCTGCCGTGCACACGTGTCCTCGGCCGCTCTCTGCCTGCACAGGGCTCCTTCGCCGGCGGCGGCGCGGAGATCGGAGCGTCCGGTGGCTGAGGACGCAGCGAGTCCCGAGCCCCACCCGCCAGATCTCGAGTCTGTGATGGCAATGGCGCTGCGACTGTCCGGGGCGCAGCGCGCGGCGGTCATCGCGCGCTTCTGCCACGAGCATCCCAGCGAGGATCCAGCCAGGCTGGGTGCCGCGATCGAAGAGGCCGTACGCGATCGGATCGAGGACCAGGTCACGGTGCACGACGTCGACCCGGCCCGGCAACTCGCCGGACTGAAAGCCCTGTCGCCGCCTCCCGGCCGCTACCAGTTGCAGGGCGAAGTCGCGCGCGGCGGCATGGGAGTGATCTGGCGCGTCTTCGACCGGGTGCTCGGCCGCCCGCTGGCGATGAAGGTGATCCTCGGCGACACCGGTGCAGCCTCCGGCGCGACGGCGCCGGTCGAGCCCACGGTGCTGGCGCGCTTCCTCGACGAAGCGCAGGTGACCGGACAGCTCGACCATCCCGGCGTCGTACCCGTGCACGAACTCGGTCTCGACGCCACGGGCAAGATCTACTTCACGATGCGGTTCGTGCGCGGCAGGACCGCCGACGCCGTGTTCGCGCTGGCGAGGCAGCGCGCCGATGGATGGACGCTGACCAAGGCGGTCGAGGTGGTGCTGAAGGTGTGCGACACGCTCGCGTACGCGCACAACAAGGGCGTCATCCACCGCGATCTCAAGCCGAGCAACGTGATGGTCGGCCGCTTCGGCGAGGTCTACGTCATGGACTGGGGACTCGCCAAGGTGCTGGGGCAGGAGGACCGCCACGACATGCGGCCAAGGCCGAGAGACACGGCGACCTTCAGCCGGGTCGTGACCGAGCGATCACGCCAGGCCGAGTCGGATCCGGATTCGCCGGTGATGACGATGGACGGCGCGGTCATCGGGACGCCGAGCTACATGCCACCCGAACAGGCCGCCGGGAGGGTCGACGAGCTGGGGCCGCGTGCCGACGTCTACGCCGTTGGCGCCATGCTCTATTCGCTGCTGACCGGACGGCAACCGTACGTCGTGCCCGACGCGAAGATCTCGCCGTACACGGTCCTGGGGCTCGTCCTGCAGGGCCCGCCGACACCGATCCACCGACTCGATCCGACCGTGCCCGGGGAGCTGGTCGCCATCTGCGACAAGGCGATGGCGCGGGACGCGAACGCCCGCTACGCCGACGCACGCCACCTGGCCGACGACCTGCGCGCTTTCGTCGAGAACCGCGTGGTCAAGGCGCACCGCACGGGCGCCGTCGCCGAGATGCGCGCCTGGGTACGCCGCAACCGCGGTGTCGCGATCGCCGCCGCGGCCGCGGCGCTGACCCTCGTGGCAGGCGGCATCAGCAGCGCGGTGTTCTGGCTGGAGGCCAGCGCGCAAGCCGAGATCGCCAAGCGCGAGGGCGGGATCGCCACGCAGCGCGCACAGGAAGTTCGGCAGGTGAGCTACCAGGCGGCGGTGCCCGCCGCGAACCGGGCCTTCGATCGCGGCGAGTTCGGCGAGGCGAACCGCTTCCTGGAGTCGGCCCCCCGGGAGCTCCACGATTGGGAATGGCAGTACCTGCGCGCCCAGCTCGAGCCCGGGGCCGCGGTGTGGTCGTCGCCGGTGCGGGTGTGCAGCCCGATGTACACGCTCGACGGATCGAGCCTGTTCGTCGCCGGCGCGGACGGTCGCTTCCGGATCTGCGACGGCAAGACCCTACGGGAGACCCGGAGCTTCGCGGTCTCGAGTGCAGCACTGGATTGCGTGCTTCCCCTCGACGCGAGCGGTAGTGAGGCCCTCGTCGTCGGATGGCAGGACAACGCCAACGTCGGGCTGTGGCGCGCGAGCGACGCCGACTCTGCGGGACGACGTCTGCACCTCGCCCATTTCGCGGAGACCGTACTCGCGTGGAGCCGGGATCACCGCCGCGTGGTGCTCCAGGGTCGCTGGAGCCTGATGAGAAACGGAGAGGGCGTGGGAGTGCGCGTCCTCAGCAACTCGGATGACGGTCCTCGCGCAACGCTCCTCTGGCACGCCAGACCGATTCGCCTGGCGGGTTTCAGCCAGGACGGCACACGAGTGGTCACCGCCTCGGACGACGGTGTCGCCCGGATCTGGGACGCGGACACCGGTCGGAGACTGCGCGAGCTGACCGGCCACACCGGGCCCGTGACGTGCGCGTGCTTCAGTCCCGACGGTCAGCGAGTGGGCACGGCATCGGGAGACGGGACGGCTCGCATCTGGAACGCGAGCACGGGCGATGAGTCGCAACGCCTGGGCGACACCCTGGCCCGCGGAGCCCCGCGTCGCGCGGCGTTCATGGGCCGGAGCGAACGGGCCGGCCACGACCTGCGCGACCGTCCGGGTTCCCAGGTGATCCCATCGGTCAACTCGATCGCGTTCAGCCCCGATGGACAGGAAGTCGTGACGAGCACGGGGAATGGCCTCGTATGCCGCTGGCGCGCCGACCACGGCGTGTTGTTGCAGGTCTACCCGGGCCACTCGGGCCAGGTGTACTGGGCGGAGTTCGACGGCGGAGGCGGCCGGATCCTGTCGCAGTCCGATGACGGCACCGCGCGGTTGTGGAATCGCGCCGGCGGCCCGGAGGTCGCCGTGTTCCGGGGCCTGGGAAGCGGCGTTCGGTTCGCGAGGTTCAGTCCGGACGGGGGGTCGGTCATGGTCGCCGACGAGCAAGCCGTGCGCCTGTACCCCATCCCCAACTGGGTGCCCCACCTCGACGTGGACTCTGGTGATGGCGGCGTGCGTGCGGTGCAACCGTGCGGCGACAGCCCCTGGATCGCCGTTCTCGGGGAGCGCGCCGTCGAGGTGTGGAACCCCTTGACCAACCAGCGACTCGCGGCGTTCCCGGCTGCACGAGGTGGAGCGTTGGCGCTCGCCGATGGCGAGCCCGTGCTGGTGACGCAAGACGGGGATGGACTGCGCATCCGACACCCTCTACGCGGCGCCACCTCAAGACTCGTTCGCGACGGGCGCAACATCGGGTGGCGACTGAGTGGCGACGGACATCGCCTGGCGATTCTGGGCGAAGATGGCAGCACCCGAATCCTCGACGCCGACTCAGGGCGCGAACTGTTCGTGCTGCGCGATCCGGATTCGCGTTTGCCCGTCCGGTGCGTCGCGTTCTCCGTCGACGGCTCGCTGGTCGCCACCGGGGCAGAAGACCGGATCGCGCGCGTCTTCTCGCTCACAGACGCCGGTGCGAAACCGACCAGGCTCGAAGGGCATGACGGTTCGGTGTGGGCGGTTGCCGTCGCACCGCTCGGTTCGAGGGTCGCGACGGTCGCGGATGACAACACGATCCGGTTGTGGGAGCTGGCACACCCTGACTCCCCACGCATCCTGCGCAGCCCGCAGAACGAGACGATCGTCGGCCTGGCCTTCCAACCGCGAGGTACGCGCCTGGCTACCTTGGCCGAGAACGGGAAGTTGCGTCTGTGGGATGTGGTCGCCGGAACGCAGATGCTCGAGTCCACCATTCCTTCCGGCCGGGGCAACGCGCTCAGCTTCAGCCATGACGGCACGCAGCTGTTCGTCGGTGGGGACACGGTCCGCATCTTCGACTCGGTCGCGCAAGGCGAACGCTGCGCCGAGCGGACGCGCCTGGTCGCCGCACAGCCCGACGCCGGCCGGCTCGTGCGTCGGGTGCTGCGCGACGCGAGCGACTTCGCGACCGCTGCCCGGCGCATTCGCGCCGAGCCGACTCTCGCCGCGCCGGTGCGCGCCATGGCGCTCGATCTCCTCCTGACCGAGATGGTCGCACGGTTGCCCGTCCAACCCAGATAGCCCGCCGGACTGAGGTGCATGCGTCCCACTCGTCGCGGGAATCTGTCCCCGCGTGTCCCGCGGGGTCCAAGCGGTAGTCTGCACGCCGCCGGGGACCGTCTCCCCCGCACCGCCACACACACCAGATCCGATTCCATGAACTACGCCCTCCACTCCGCCTTCCCCCTCCTGGCCTGCGTGGCCCTCACCTCCGCCGCCATCGCACAGGACCCCGCAGCCGCCGCGCCGGCCAGCGGCCCTGCGCACAAGCTCGCCGTGCAGGCCAAGGCCGGCGCGAAGGCGAGCTTCCGCAACGAGAACATCCAGAAGCAGCTCATCGCCGCGATGGGCCGCGAGACCGAGACCAAGCTCACCACCGACTACGACGTCGAGGTCGTGAGCGCCGGGGCCGACGGCAACACCAAGGTCAAGCTCACGTGGCGCCGCATCAGCGGTTCGCTGTCGAGCCCGATGGGCGGCGGCGTCGAGTTCGACTCGGCGGCGAAGGACCCGGGCGGCGACGACCCGATGCTCGGCGGCGTCATCGATGCCTTCCTCGGCATGGTCGGCAAGAGCGTCGAGCTGACGGTGGGCGCCGACGGCGAGGTGACCGACAAGAAGCCGGTGACCAAGCTGATCGAGAGCCTCACGGAGGGTGTCGACGGGATGGGCCGGATGATGGTCCAGGGCCTGCTCTCCGACACTTCGATCGCCGGACAGGCCGAGGTGTTCGGCAAGTACCCCACGGAGCCGGTCGCCGTCGGCGGCACCTGGAAGCACGAGAACAAGATGGGGGGCCGCGGCGGGATGAAGATGAAGTCCGACGTGGTGGTGAAGCTCACCGCCCTCGATGCCGACACCTGCCGCATGTCGGTCGAGGGCGCCATCGCCATCGACAAGAGCAAGACCGCTGCCGCGTCCACCGACGGCGGCGACGATCCGCAGGCCGAGATGATGCGGAAGATGATGGAGGACGCGACGATCGAGAATGGCAAGGTCAAGGGCGAAGCAGTCGTGTCGCGCAAGGACGGCATGCTCCAGTCGTCCTCGAACGCGACCTCGATGGACATCGCGATGCCGAACCCGATGGGCGGTGACGAGCCGTTCATCGTCAAGGTCGAGCAGACCACGAAGGTCTCGCGCCGCGAGGCCACCGCGGACACCAAGAACGCCCATCCCGGGAAATGACCAGCCCGGGAAGTTACCAGCCCGGGAAGTGACTTGACGCGCGCGCGGTCCGACTACCAGTCGAGCCGCACGACCGGGCCGCGGTTCGACTGGACGAAGCCGTGCTGGTTCGAGCCGGAGAACGCGCTGACGACGCTCATCCCCACGAACGGCACACCGAGGTTGGTGCCCAACCGGATGCGCAGCCCTTCGGACGTCGTCAGGGCGAGGCCCGGGTTCACGCGCGGGTCGCCGAAGCAGAACCACTGGCCGGCGAGCCTGGCGCCGAGCAGTGGCACCGCGCCGGGCACCGCCGCGCGCAACGTCGCCACGCCACTCGCGTCGGTGCGTACGGGAACCAGCACGTCCGGCGACGCGAACACGCTGCAGCCCGAGAGCCCAAGGGCTCCCAGGTCCAGCGGCAGGGGCAACGAACCCCAGGCCGTCTCGGACGCGCCGAGCGCGAACGTCGCCGACGCCGAGCGCGGACCGGCGAACAGGTAGACCTCGAGATCGCCACCGCCCGGATTCGGCGCCTGCCCGCGGGCGCGGTTGAGCCCGGCCGGGCAGCCGAGCCCTTCGCCGAGCACGTCCACCTGTCCGAGCGGCGTGAACCCATCGACGGCGTCGATGAAGTAGTCGTGGCGCGCGGTCGAGTCGGCGACGAAGTGCTCGATGCCGAGGTGACCGCCCGCGTACGCGAACGGCACGTCGAGCGGGAAGGCGACGACGAACTGCGGCAGGCCCGCGGCCGGCAGGCTCAGCGTGGGGAACGACACCATGCGCGGCTGGAACATCACGGCCCACGCCGGATCGTTCGCGGCCGGCCAGGCGCTGGAGGGCTGGCCCACCGGACCTGTGTGGTTGCCCATGCGGACCTGCCAGATCCCCGGCGGCCGCTGCAGGTCACCGGGGCCGAGCGACGCGTCGCGGCGGTAGCCGATCTTCCAGAACCGCGCGGTCGCCGGCACGCCGCCGAGCAGGTCGCGATGCACGTACGTGAGGTGCCGGATCGCCTCGTGCCCGAACGGCTCGCGATCGAGCGCGTTGCCGTCGGCGGCCGCCTGCGCCGGCGGCACGACCGCCGACTGCGCAGCGATCGACGCCGGCAACGCGCACGCCACCGCGATCGCCCACGCCCGGCGCGGCGCGCTCCCAGGACCCCTGGAAGTCACAGGACCCCTGGGAGTCACAGGGCCCCCAGCAGCGGGAAGGTCCCGTTCAGGATCGGCGCGCTCGGCACCTGAAGCCAGCGCTCGAGCACCGTGGCGTACACCCGACGGAAGTCGGTCGAGCGCGCATCGAACGGCAGGTAGAAGCTCTCGCCCGGACGCTGGATGGCGGTGAGATCGGGGGTCAGTCCGTAGCGACCGCCGTTCACCGGCGCGCCGGCGAGGAACGCGACGCCGCCGTGGCCGTGGTCGGTGCCGAGCGCGCCGTTCTCCGACACACGGCGACCGAACTCCGAGTAGAGCAGGACCACGACGTTGTTGCCGCGACCCCACGCCTGCACGTCGTCGAGGAAGGCCTTCACCGCCCCTGCGACTTCGCCGAGCTGCGTCGCGAGTTCGCCACGCGTCGGATCGCCGCGGTCTGCCTGCAGCGCGTGAGTGTCGAACCCGCTGGTGCGCGCGTGCATGACGTGGATCGGCGCCGCCGCGCTGATCAGGCGCGCGGCGAGTTGCAGATCGCGGCTGAGTTCGGTGGCCGGGTAGGTCGCGCGCGGCGCGTACGACGCGCCCGCCGTGCGCAGGTAGTCGGCGTAGCGGTGCGCCTGCACGGTGCGCGCCGCGATCGCGCGCGCATGACCGGTGGTCAACAACTCGGCGACCATCGCGTTGGTCTGGATCGCGAGCCGGCCCATGGCCGAGTCCTCCGAGCTGCTCCAGTCGAAGTTGAGCGCGAGCGTCCCCACGTCGAGCAGCGCGGGCACCATCGCCCCCGCGAACACGGGGCTCGGGTAGGGCTCGATGTCGAGGCCGGGGCCATAGCCGGGGCCGAAGGTCCGCGTCAGGTAGCGGCCGAGCCAACCGTCGAGGAAGGTCGCCCCGGAGACGTCGGCGGCCTGCCACTTCTTGATCGACGAGAAGTGCGAGAGGTCCGGGCCGGGATGGCCCACGTTCTCGACGATGCCGAGGTCGCCGCGGTCGTACACCGCCTTGAGCGGCGCGAGCGCCGGGTGCCAGCGCCAGTCCCACGCACCGTCGACGGCGAGGGTCGCCGCGCGCGGGATCTTGAGGTTCGGGCGCTCGCGCTGGTAGACGGGGTGTTCCGTCGGGATCAGCATGCTGAGGTAGTCCCAGCCGCCCGCGACCTCGATCGCCACCAGCGTGCGGTCGAGCCCGGCGAGCCCGCCGCCGCCGGCTGGAGACTTCCCCTGCCCCGGCAGCGCCCCGCACAGCGTGCCGGCGATGCCGGCACCGAGGATCTCGCGCCGCGTCGCGCCGCCCGTGTCGGCTTCGCGCACCATCAGTTCACCGAGTCCATCAGTTCACCGAGTACTGGGGCAGGGCCATGATGATGTGCACGAGGCCGCGCACCTTGCGATCCGCGGTGTCGGGGGAGAACACGAACGGTTGGCGCATCCAGTCGAGCCGGTGCATGAACTCCACGCACACGTCGAAGATCGACGGCGGCACGTCGGCGTCGACGAGGTGGTCGAGATAGAAGCCGGCGATCTCCTCGGCCGTGCGCAGGCCGACCCGGTTGACGTCGCGCAGTGCATCGAAGCTCGCCCCGATGTGGTACGGGTCGACCTTGCGCGTGAGCTGCTCGGCGAAGTTGGCGCGCTGCGCGACCGCCTGCGCGTCCAGCCAGTCGAGCCCGCCGGGGAGCCCGGCCGGGTTCTGGTAGCGCAGCAGCGGCAGCCCCATGCGCACCACGTGATCCCCCACCAGCTTGTAGTGCCGGATCACCGGGCGTCCGAGGTTGCGGATCGCGCCGACGACGAACTCGACCGGCGTCTTTACGAGGCTGCGGAACGCGCGCGGGCCGAAGAAGTACTTCGAGCGCAGCATCACGGCGAGGATCGGGCCGATGGCGTAGTCGCTCGCGCGCAGGCGCGCCGCGAGGTCGCGCACGATGTCGATCGGCGGCGCGGCGGCGACGAAGAACTGCCACAGCTTGCGCACCAGGAACTCGGCGGCGATCGGCTGCGCGAGCAGCGTGTCGATCAGGTCCACCCCGTCGCGCATGCCGACCGCGCCGGTGTTGCCGTTGCTGATGGTGCGGCCCAGCACGACCTTCGGCCCCGGCACGTGCCAGTCCGACCGGAACACGAACTCGTTGCTCCCGTACGCCCCCTGCACGCCCCATC
This sequence comes from uncultured candidatus Brocadiaceae bacterium, assembly GCA_964418595.1. Classification (GTDB taxonomy): domain Bacteria; phylum Planctomycetota; class UBA1135; order UBA1135; family UBA2386; genus CAYQMF01. Next base: position 14,975 of record CAYQMF010000005.1, on the reverse strand, counting down.
CCGAGAGGCAGCGCGACGCCTCGACCACGTCGGTCTGCGTGTAGTTGCCGACGCCGAGCGTGTACAGCTCGAGCAGCTCCCGGCCGTAGTTCTCGTTGATGCGCGGCTGACCGCCGGCCGGAGCGCCGTTGAGGTAGTTGTCGAGCCAGAGCAGCATCGCCGGGTCGCGCGTGACCTCGTAGAGGAGGGTCCGGAACGAGCCCGCCCCGAACTGCCGGAACAGGTTCACGTGGCGGAGCAGCAGGTACTCCGCGCCCCCCTTGTTGGCGCCGACCGAGAAGTGGTTGTGCCAGAAGAGCGCGAGCTTCTCGCGCAGCGGATAGAGCCCGTGCACGCACTCGAACAGCCAGTGCGCGCGCTGCGCGACGACGTCGTTGGTGAGATCGAGGATCTCACCCTGTGGCAGAACCCGCGTGCCGTAGGTGGGGAGCGGCGCGTTGTTCGGAGTGAGGAGGAGGTCGAGCGAGCGACTTGCGCCGAGCGCCACCAGAGCGCTGACCTCCTCGGGGGCGGCGCCGAATCCGGCTCTACGCAACAGGTGTGCGGCCTTGCGTTTGTTCCACGGATCGGAGGCGGACGGCGTCCACGGCTCGAGGTCGGGATGACCGGCGCCGGAGGGGATGCCAGGGGGATGAAACGGAGCGGCCGCGCGAACGCGGGGCGCTCCTGCGAAGGACAGCGACACGAGAAGAGGACGAGAACGCAGAGAGCGCAGGCGCCGGGGATCGCCAGGTGCATCGTCGTGCAGACGACGCACGCGCGGGGTTCGGGTCGACTACGCGGCCCGCTGCCATGGCGGCCACGGAATCTCCAACGGAGCAAAGCATCGTTCGACGCAGACCCACGTACGCTCAGCGGCGATGCGACGACCGACAGGCCTGGGCCTCCTCGCACTCACCGCGACGCTCGCGACGTGCGCGCACGCTCCCCCGAGCGAGGCGAGAGCGCGCCTCCCGAACGTCGTCATCCTCTACGCGGACGACATGGGCTTTGGCGACCTCGCGGCCAACGACCCCGCGGCGCGGATCCCGACGCCGCACCTCGATCGGCTTGCGGCGGAGGGGATGCGATTCACCGACGCGCACAGCAGCTCCGGCGTGTGCACTCCGAGCCGCTACGCGCTCCTCACCGGGCGCCAGCACTGGCGGCAGTTCCACGGGATCGTGGACTCGTTCGGCGCGCCCGCCCTGCCCGCGGGTCGCCTCACGCTCGCGGCGATGCTGCGCGACAAGGGCTACGCGACCGCGTGCATCGGCAAGTGGCACCTCGGTTGGGACTGGGCTGCGATCCGCAAGCCCGGCGCGCAACCCGCCAAGGGCACGGGCTACGCGCCGGACGCCTTCGACTGGAGCCGGTCGATCCCGGGTGGGCCGCGTGAGCGAGGCTTCGACCACTACTTCGGCGACGACGTCCCCAACTTCCCCCCCTACGCGTGGATCGAAGACGACCGCGTCGTCGAGCCGCCCACCGTCGGCTACGTGCCCGCGCCGACGCCGCCGGAGGGCAACCACGAGGGTCGCCCGGGGCCGATGGTCGCCGGCTGGCGACTCGACGCGGTGATGCCGGCGATCACCGCGCACGCGGTGCAGTGGATCGAGACGCGTCGGGGTGAGCCGCAGCCGTTCTTCCTCTACATGTCGTTCACCTCCCCGCACGCGCCGATCGTGCCGAGCGCAGCGTTCACCGGCCAGACCTCGGTCGGCGGCTACGGCGACTACGTCGCGCAGACCGACGCAGCCGCGGGCGAGATCCTCGACGCGCTGACGCGGTGCGGCTTCGCCGACGACACGATCGTGATCTTCACGTCCGACAACGGGCCGGAGCACTACGCGTTCGAGCGCGTGCGGCGCACGGGGCATCGGAGCATGGGCCCGTTGCGCGGCGTGAAGCGCGACACCTTCGAGGGCGGGCACCGCGTGCCGATGGTCGTGCGGTGGCCGGGAGTCGTGAAGGCGGGCGGGGTGAGCGACGCCCTCGTGGGTCAGGTGGACACCATGGCGACGCTGGCCGCGGTGGTCGGCGCGCCGCTGTCCGCCGACGCGGCGGAGGACTCCTTCGATCTGTTGCCGGTGTGGCGCGGCGAGGCGACGCGCGGGCGCGAGTTCATGGTGCACAACACCAACCGCGACCGTTACGCGATCCGGAGTGGCGACTGGGTGCTGATCGACGCCCCGACCGGGAGCGAGACGAAGATGCCCGATTGGTTCACCGAGGCAGAGGGGTACTCAGCCGGCAACGGCGAGGGAATGCTGTTCGACCTGCGCCACGATCTCGGCCAGCGCGTCGATCGGTATGCACAGGAGCCGGCGCGCGTCGCGGAGATGCGCGCCTTGCTCGCGCGCATCCGGGAGCAGGGTCACTCCGCGCCGCGGTTGCAGACGCACTGAATCTTCTGTCTCCGCGAACCCTCGCGTGTCGCGAGGACTCGTCGAGAGAGAGCGGAGACAGAAGTCAACCCTGGGCTGCAAGGGCCGCGAATTGTTGCCTCGCGCACAAACTTGGCAAGGCCCGCAATCTCGCCACGCCCGTTGAATTCGCCACGCCCGAGCGGCCCTGGAAGCCCCAGACGATAGCCATCGCCGGCGGCCCCTTCTGGCGGTGCGAAGCACCGCATGCGACCCTCGGGTTGCGGCCGCAGGCAGCGCTGACGACGGCTATCGCACGAGCCGCATGAGGTACGCGACGCCGTCGATCTCCGCGCGCTGATCCGGGAGCACGGCGCGGGCCCGCACCCAGGCCGCGGAGAGTGCCTGGAAACGTTCGGGATCGTCGGCGCCGTCCCGTTGGAACCCGACCATCGCGGCACGAGCGGTCTCGATCGCATCGAACGCCGCCCTGCGCGCGACGAGCGGCTGGGCGTTGAACGCCGCGATGCCGTTGGCGATCTCCGACGCCGAGATGCGCTCGAGGATGCGGAGCGTCGGTTCGTACTCAGGGTCGCTGCGTTGATCGATCGGGATGCCGATGGGTACCCACGCCCCGCCTGCCACCTGGCCGCTCGTCTCGATGAGCTTCATGGGCGGCCCCAGCTCCTGGCGAAGGCGAGCCAGGTCGCTGGTGACGTACTCGCCGCGGTCGACGGCTCGCATCGCGAGTTCGAGGTCCTTCTTCATGAGCAGATGCGTCGCCATCTGCACCGCGCGACCGACGTCGGAGTCCGCGGTCAGCCCCGCGGCGAGGAGTTCGCGTCCCTTCATGTCGATGCCGAGCGCGAGCTTGCGCCGGACCTCGGCGACCCCCAGCGGGGTCATGCCACCGCGCGAGCCGAGCTGGCCGACCTCGCGATCGGGATCGCCCTGGCGTCGCAGGCTGACGCGCCCTCGCTCGCGCAGCAGACCGGTCCAGCGCGTGACGTCCTCGACCGGCACCAGCGCGGCAGCCGTGGGTGAGGGGGCCCGGGCCGACGGATCGCCCTGCGGCGTGAGTTGCGGCGCCGCGGCGACGGACCGCTCGCCGGTGACGCGCCACGCAGCGAGGGCCACGCCACCGAGGATCAACGCAAGGAGCGTGACGACGATCGGGTTCGCACGACGCATGTTCACCGGACTCCCTGGTTTGGACGTGTGTTTGCTCCCCTCAGTTCGCCGCAGCACACGGCCGACAGCGCGTCTCGACCTCGACCCTCGTGATCATGCCTCCCCCCGCCGCAAAGTTGACCGACGAGATCAGCGTCTCGCGCATCGAGTCACACTCCTTCGTCGCCGGTGAGAACACGATCGTCGAAGACTGACCTCCCTTGCCGAAGTCCTGCCCGATCTGGGTCCCACCTGGGCCGCGGGCCTGGAACGGTGCCCCCTTGGCACAATCGGCCGCCGTCCAGTACAGGCTGTAGGAGGGCCACGAGCACTTGCCGGGTGCGTCCGGACAGACGGGGTGGACCTGGCACCGACCGGGCACCAACGGGCCCGTCCCCGGCACGGCACCCAGCCACACGTAGTCGAACTCCGGGACCAGCGTGCCATCGCCGAGCTGGCACGTCGGCGACGTGACGACCATCGGGATCTCATGCCCTACGAACGGATGGCATTGGCACCGATCCGGACCCGCAGACAGGACGACGATGATCGTCTCCTCTCCTCCGATCGTGCGGGACGAGGGACTCGCGACGCCCGACAGCGGAACGACCACGAGAACAGCACACGACGCCAGCAGACTCTTCACGACGCACATCGCTCGTACGACCTCTCTCCGGATGGCCGCCGGTGCCGGCACGGGGGTCAGCGTGCAGGCATTGGCGACCCTACTTCTCCTCTTCTGAGCCTAGATAGAATCGCAGTGTTTCCAAAGAACGCCGCAGGCGCCGGCCCAGGGCGTCCTCGCTCCGGCCGCAGGCGCCGGCGATCTGCTTGCGTGACTCGCCCGCGCCGAGCGCCAGGAGGGCCGCGATCTCGTCGTCGCGCAGCGCAGGGCGCACATCCGCCAGGAGCGCTTCGAGGCTCACCCACGCGTCCTCGCGCGCGACCGGCGTGGCGAGCGGAGACTGGCCATCGACGTCGTCGTCTTCTTCGTTCAGCTCAGCGATGCCCCGCGCGCGCCAACGTCGCCGCAAGCAGCGTGCGCGGAGGTTGCGCACGACGCCGACGAGCCACGCGCGCGGCTCCGCCGGCAGGCCGCGCACGCGAGTCTTGAGGAGCAACAACTGCAGGGCTTCCTGCGCGATGTCCTGGCGATCGGCGTACTGGAGCGAAGCACAGCATCGCGCGACGACGCAGTTCACGTGCGCGCTGCACTCCTGCGCGAGTTGTGGCGTGACGGCGGCGGGGACCTCGATCGGCTCGCCGTCGCCTGCCTTCGCCATGCACGGACGATAGCACGATCGGCCCGCGCGGTGGTCGCAGCCCGCAAGGGGTGACGGCGGGGTTCGGCATCGCCGTAGCCAAGGCCCGGCAAGTCGTCACCCCGTGTCCCACACCTCGGTGCAGCGGCAAGCCGCTGCACTGGGCGTCGTACTTTTCCGGGTCGATGCGCCGCTACGCGACGCCAGAAGGGGCCGCCGGCGCTGGCCATCGCGGGGGCTTCCAGGGCCGCTCGGGCGTGGCGAATACCACGGCCTTGCCGAGATTGTGACCTCGCCAGGTTTGCGCGCGCCGCGACGATTCGCGACCCTTCCAGCCCATGCAGCTCGCCGGGCTCGACTGGGCCATCATCGTCGGTTACCTCCTGCTCTCGCTCGGCATCGGCCTGTGGTTCGCGCGGCGCGCCGGCAGCGGGTACGTCGAGTACTTCGCGTCCGGTCGCTCGCTGCCGTGGTGGATCGCCGGCACGTCGATGGTGGCGACCACCTTTGCCGCCGACACGCCGCTCGCGGTGACCGGGCTCGTCGCCAAGCACGGCCTCGCCGGCAACTGGTTCTGGTGGGCGTTCGCGTTGGGCGGAATGCTGACCGTGTTCGTGTTCGCGCGCATGTGGCGGCGCGCCGGCGTGCTCACCGATGTGGAGCTGATCGAGCTGCGCTACCGGGGCAAGGCAGCGGCGTTCCTGCGCGGGTTCCGCGGCCTCTACATCGCGGTGATCATGAACTCGATCATCATCGGCTGGGTCACCAAGGCGATGGCGACGGTGCTGAAGCAGACCGTGCTCGTCGACGTGCCCGCCGACGACCACACGATCGACTTCCTGCTGGTCGCGGGGATGCTCATGCTCACCGGTCTCTATGCGGTGCTGTCGGGGATGTGGGGCGTGGCGATCACCGACGCGGTGCAGTTCGTGCTGGCGATGGTCGGCTGCGTGGCGCTCGCGGTGATCGCGGTGAACCACGTGGGCGGCATCGACGCGCTGCAGGCGAAGGTCGCCACCAACTTCGGCGACGGCGCGCAGGCGTTCGGCTATCTGCCCGACTTCGGGGCGCAGGATCCGTGGATGCCGCTGGGCGTGTTCCTGGTGATGGTCTTCGCGCAGTGGTGGGCGACGTGGTACCCCGGCGCCGAGCCGGGCGGCGGCGGCTACATCGTGCAGCGAATGGCGTCGTGCCGCGACGAGCGGCACGCGGTGAAGGCGACGCTGTTCTTCCAGTTGATGCACTACTGCGTGCGGCCGTGGCCGTGGATCCTCGTGGCATTCGCGGCGCTGGCGATGTACCCCGACCTCCGGCAGGTCCAGGACGCGGGCGTCGGCTTCCCGAGGGTCATCCGCGAGCTGGCGCCGGTGGGCCTGCGCGGGCTGCTGCTCGTGACCTTCGCGGCGGCCTTCATGTCGACGATCAGCACCCAGATGAACTGGGGGGCGAGTTATCTCGTCAACGACGTGTACCGGAGGTTCGTGGCGCCGGATGCGAGCGACGCCCAGCTGGTGCGGGTCTCACGCGTCGCGTCCGGCGTCGTGCTCCTGCTCGGCGGGCTCGTCGCGTGGTTCATGGTGGTGCGCGACGTGTCGGTCGACGACGCCTGGAAGTTCCTCGCCGCGCTCGGCGCCGGCGTCGGCGCGGTGTTCATGCTGCGCTGGTTCTGGTGGCGCATCAACGCCTGGAGCGAGATCACCGCCATGGTCGGCTCGCTCGCGGTGTTCGCCGTGATGCAACTGGTCGACTGGCCGGACGCCTACCGGCAGCTCGCGGTGGCGCTGGTCTGCCTCGTGCTGTGGCTCGCGGTGACGCTGGCGACGAAACCGGAGGCAGAAGCGACGCTGGTCGAGTTCTATCGGAAGGTGCGGCCGGATGGTCCGGGGTGGAAGCGCATCGCGACGCTCGCGCCGGAGGTGAAGACGGATGGTGTGCTCGGGCGCTCGATCCTGTGCGCGCTGCTCGGGACGGCGGTGATCTGGTCGACGCTGCCGGGGATCGGAGCGGTGATCTTCGGTGAGTGGGTGCGCGCGGGCGTGTGCCTGGGGATCGCGGTGGTGGCGGGGGTAGCGATGTTCCGGTGGATGCCCAGGGGGGCGTGACGGGAGGCTCGAGGACGGACGGCTCGGCGCACGCGGGTCGGCGGGTCGGGTGTTCGGGCTCGGGCTCGCCACGCGGCAAAGCCGCTTGGCTGGCTCGGGCTCAGGCTCGTCCGGGCACGGGGAGAACGCGGCACTCAACCCAGTGCCAAACCCCCAGCTCTCCCCCTGCCCTTTCCCCCTGCCCGCCCGAGCCCGTACGAGCCCGAGCCAGCCGGTGATGCGCGCAGCGCGGCACCGGCCTGCCCGAGCCGCAGCCCGAACACGCTGCCCTTCTCTTCCCTCTCTCCCCGTTCTCCCTCTCCCCGCCCTCTCAGCAGATCGCGTCTTCTCCCGTGATCTGCCTTCCGATGATCAACCCGTGGATGTCGTGCGTCCCCTCGTAGGTGATCACCGACTCCATGTTGTTCATGTGCCGCATCACCTGGTACTCATCGGTGATGCCGGCCGCGCCGAGGATGTCGCGCGCCAGGCGGCAGCACTCGAGCGCCATCCAGCAGTTGTTCCGCTTGGCCATCGACACGTGCGTGTGGTGCAGCTTGCCGCTCTCCTTCAGCTTGCCCAGGCGCCACGCCAGCATCTGACCCTTGGTGATCTCGTTCACCATCCACACCAGCTTGTTCTGCACGAGCTGGAAGCGCGCGATCGGACGATCGAACTGGATGCGTGACTTGCTGTAGCGCAGCGCCTCGTCGTAGACCGCCATCGCCGCGCCGATCGCGCCAAACGCAATGCCGAAGCGCGCCTGGTTCAGACAGCTCAGCGGGCCCTTGAGCCCGTTCACCTCCAGCCGGTTCTTCTTGGGGATGCGGCAGTCCTCGAACACCAGCTCGCTCGTGACGGAGGCGCGTAGCGAGGCCTTGTTCTTGATCTCGTTGGTGCGGAAGCCCTTGGTCCCGGCATCCACCAGGAACCCGGTGACCTCGTCGCCGAGCTTGCCCCACACGATCGCCACGTCGCTGATGCAGCCGTTGGTGATCCAGTACTTCGAGCCGTTGAGGATGTAGTCGTTTCCATCCTCGACGGCGCGCGTGATCATCCCGCCCGGGTTGCTGCCGAAGTCGGCCTCCGTGAGCCCGAACGAGCCGATCAGCTCACCCTTCGCCATCTTCGGCAGGTAATGCTGCTTCTGCGCCTCGCTGGCGTAGGCGTGGATGGGATACATGCACAGCGAGCCCTGCACCGAGACGAAGCTGCGCAGGCCGGAGTCGCCGCGCTCCAGTTCCTGGAGCGCCAGCCCGTACGCGGTCGCCGACAGGCCCGCGCAGCCGTAGCCCTGCAGGCTCGCGCCGAGCAGACCCATCTCCGCGAGCTGCGGGACGAGGTGCTTGGGGAACTTCGCTTCGCGCGCGTGCTCCTCGATGATCGGCATCAGCTCGTGGTCGACCCACTGCCGCACCGAGTCGCGGACCATGATCTCCTCTTCGGAGTAGAGCTCGTCGGTGAGGAAGAAGTCGGGGCCTTTGAATCGCTGCATGGGTGGGTCGTGGGAAGGGCGGCCGAGGATAGAGCGCGGGTGCAGCCGCCGGAAGCGAGGGGGTGCCAACGGTGTGGCTCGCCCGGGATTTCGCCGCATCGCGGCCGGCGGCCGCAACCCGAGGGTCGAGATCGTCGCTGGCGCGACGACCCGAAAGGGGCCGCCGGCGATGATGTCGTCCGGGCTTCCAGGGCCGCTCGGGCGTGGCGAAAACCACGGGCGCGGTGGGATCGCGGGCCTCGCCAGGTTTGCGCGCGGCCCGACGATTCGCGGCCGTTGCAGCACACGGGACCGTAATGTGCCGCCATGCCAGACCTGGAGCGCACCCAGGCCGACGCGTCGCTCGACGCGACCGCGACACCTGCCGGAGTACGCCGCGACCCTGCCGCTCCCTGCGCCTGGTGTGGCCATCCGCTGCCGGAGCCGCCCTGTCCGCGTTGCGCCGGTCGCCTGTTCCGCGCCCCCGGCGCGGAGGCGATGACCCAGCGCCCGCGCCGCGGCTTCTTCGCGTTCGATCTGCTGCGCGGGTTCGCGGGCTTCTTCGAAGGCCTCGCGCTCCTGTTCAACCGCCCTGAGTTCGCCGGCAAGCTGCGCGGGCCGGTCATCGCCAACCTGTTTTCGACCCTCACCCTGGGGGCGATCCTGTTCGTGGGCTTCCGCGCGATGTTCGCGCCGGTCGAGGGCGAGGGCGACCTGCTCGGCGTCTTCACCACGTCGCTCGCCCTGCTGCTCACGTGCATCAGCCTGTTCCTGTTCCTGCCGCCGCTCCTCGAACTGATCACGAGCCCGTTCCTCGACGACCTCGTCGACATCGTCGAGAAGGCGATGGGCGGCCCCAAGCTGACCCCGGTCCGGCGCCACCTCTGGGCCAACATCCGCGACAGCTCGCACGCCAGCGCCCAGCTCCTCCTGCTCGCGGGCGCGGGCTGGATCGTGACCCTGGTCCTGTCGATGGTCGCGATCGGGATCCCGCTCGGGATCCTCGTGGCGGCCTTCCTCAACGCGCTCACGTGGTTCGAACTGCCCTTCTTCCGGCGCGGCTACACGCTGCGCGACCGCATCGCCGTGCTCCGGCACAACTGGGCGCTCGCCACCGGGTTCGGCCTCGGCGTGCAGCTCGGGATGCTGATCCCGATCTTCAACGTGTTCCTGCTCGCGCCGGCCGCGGCGGTGGGCGCGAGCGTGCTCTACCTGCGCATGGAGAAGGCGCCGCCGCCGCGCAAGCCCGGCCGCCCGACGCCCGTCACCGACGGGCCCACATCACCGTGATGCGGTCGTCGTAGCGGCGGCCGTCGATCCGCTGCCGCATCTCGATGCGATCGATACGCCGTACCAGCGCAGCGGCGAGGCGGCAGGCCTCCTGCAGCGTCCCGGCCGCGGCTGGCGTGAGGTCGACGCCGAGCGCCGTGCGCACCGACGCCTGCGCGGGCGCCGCGAAGGTCGCGAGCGCAGCGCCGACCTGATCGATCGCGTCCGCGCTCGCCGCACCGCCGTACCGCCACCAGCCCATCACGCCCGCGGGCGGCACGAGCTGCGACGCCGCATGGCGCGCGAGCAGCCGGCGGCTCAACGCCGGGCTGGTGGAGAACCCGAGCGAGCCCGCGTGCACGAACCAGTGTGGCTGTACGTCGCCGCCGAGCGCGAGGCTGCTGCCGCCCCGGACGATCGCCGACCAGGGCACGACGCGCGTCGGCACTCCCAGACCCAGGTCGGCCTCCGCGAGTTGCACGGCCGTGCCGGCGGCCCCGAGCATGGCGAGGGCGCTGCCGGTGCACGCCCGCGCGAAGCCGAAGGGCTCGCTGTCCGCCGCCAGCTCGCCGATCCAGGCGAACGCCGGCAACCGCACGCCTTCGAGACTCGCCTTGGCGTCGCCCCCCGGCCCCGACGCGGTGATCGACGTGACTTCGCTGCCGCTCTCGAGGACGAGGAGGGTTCCGCCGGCGAAGCATTCCGACTCGTCGCCGCCGAAGAACTCGCGCAGCGGCAGCAACTGGTCGCCGCAGAACGCGTCGAGGCGCGTGGCCCCGGTCTCGCGCCCGGCGAGCCGATCGCGCGCGGCACGCCGCTCGACCTGCTCGCTGAGCATCTCGAGCACCAGGTGGAAGACGAGATCGGCGTCGAGGTTGACCGCACCGAACATGGAGAACGCCGGGTCTATGTAGCCGACCACGCCGCCCTGGCGCAGCGGCTCGACCTCGGCGCCTTCGCCGAAGTCCGTGTTGTCGAGCAGCTCCATGCCGCCGTCGATGAGGTTCAGGGCGCAGGTCGTGGTCGGGTCGGTCCACTCCTCCTGGCTGGCCAGCAGATCGAGGATCCTGCCGAAGACGGCGTCGCGCTCGACGGCGGCGTCGAGCTCCGCCTCGTGCTCTTCGATGAACTCGCGGACGCCGTCCATCACCTCCTGCGCGACGGTGGCATTCAGCCGCCCGAAGAAGAGCTGCTCCGCCGCGTTCCGCCACAGCGGGCCGAGTACGGCGGGGTCGAGCGCACCGGGCGCCGCCTTGCCCACGCGGAACGTGAGCGTCGCATCGACGCGCTGGATCCGCACCGTCCAGCGCAAGGGCAGGTCGGCGGCGAGCGAGGCCGGCAGCCCGAACCGCTGCAGCGCCTGGCCCTGCCGGAAGCGCAACGGCTCGAAGCCGAGTTCGATCGTGTCCCCCTCGACCGCGACGGCAAGCCCGGGCGCCTCCGGCAGCTCGTCGAGGGCGTCGGTCAGCGCGTCGAACCAGAACCGCGCCGTGTCGAGATCGCGGGCCCGCGCGCGCCCGGCGATCGCGAGGTCGCCCAGGGCACCGAAGTGCGTCTTCAGCCTCGCCTTCGCTTCGGCGGCTTCGGGGTCGGTGCCCAGGACGATCAGCGCAGCCACCGCGCCCCACATGTGGGCACCGACAGCGAGGCTCTGCGGCGGCGTCCCGATCACGACCTCGACGGGAACGTGTCGGGCAAACACCGCGAGGCCGGCGCGCAGCGCGTCGAGGCGAACCCCGCCCGCCGCGAGTTGGTCGGCGACCAAGGGTGCGTTCAAGACCTCGGAGGCGAGCGCGGCCTGGAGCGCGGGCAGCACGTCGCGCACGACGACGAGACTGTCGAAGCCGGCCGGGAGGTCGAGCGGATCGGCCTGCGCCGCCACCGGCGCGAGGAGCGTGGCCGCGAGGAGCGCGGCGGATCGAAACGGAGACAGCATCTCCGCGATCGTAGTCCATGATCCTCCCGACTCTGCAGGCGCGACCACGCAGCCCGCGCCCTACCATGCGCCGATGCCCGAGAAGGTCATCGTCACCAGCGCCCTGCCCTACGCGAACGGACCGATCCACTTCGGCCACGTCGTGGGCGCGTACCTGCCAGCCGACATCTACGTGCGCTTCCGGCGGGCGCGCGGTGACGACGTGCACTTCGTGTGCGGCGCCGACGAGCACGGCGTGGCGATCACGCTCAAGGCCGAGAAAGAAGGCAAGCCGTACGAGGCCTACGTCGACCACTGGCACGGCGAGATCGGGCGGATCCTGCGCGGCGTGGGGATCGAGTTCGACATCTTCTCCGGCACCGCACACCACCGGAACCCGTTCCACCGGCCGCTGGCGCAGCAGTTCTTCGCCGACCTGCTGAAGGGTCAGTACCTCGTCACGCGCACGGAGGAGCAGTTCTACAACGAGACATCGAAGCGGTTCCTGCCCGACCGCTACGTGCAGGGCGAGTGCTACGTGTGCGGGTTCGAGCAGGCGCGCGGCGACGAGTGCCCCAAGTGCGGCACCTGGCTCGACAGCAAGCGCCTGCGCAAGCCGGTGTGCACGCTCGACGGCACCACCCCCGTGCTCAAGCCGAGTACGCACTGGTACCTCGACCTGCCGCGCATCCGCGGCGAGTGGCTGCAGAAGTGGTTCGAGGCCAAGGGGGACGCCTGGAAGCCGAACGTGCGCAACTTCGTGACCCGCGCCCTCGACGACCTCCCGGAGCGCGCGATCACCCGCGACCTGCCGTGGGGCGTGCCGGTGCCGTTGCCCGACACCGCGGGCAAGGTGCTCTACGTGTGGTTCGACGCGCCGATCGGCTACCTGTCGATCAGCCAGCAGCACTTCGCACAGCAAGGTCGACCGGAAGCGTTCGAGCGCTGGTGGAAGGACCCGGCGACGAAGCTGTTCCACTTCATCGGCAAGGACAACATCACGTTCCACGTGCTGACCTTCCCGGCGATGCTGTGGGGCACCAAGCGCGGCTGGGTGGTGCCGGAGAACGTGCCGGCGAACGAGTTCTTCAACCTCGAGGGGCGCAAGTTCAACACCAGCGCGGGTTGGTTCGTCGACCCCGACAGCGTGCGCGACGTCCCGGTCGATGCCGTCCGCTACGCGCTGGCGACGATGATGCCGGAGACGGCGGACTCGGAGTTCACCTGGCGCGACTTCCAGGCGCGCGTGAACGACGAGCTGGCCGACAACCTCGGCAACTTCGTCTCGCGCACCGCGCGGTTCATCGAACGGTTCTTCGACGGCAAGGTGCCAGCGCGCACCGCGCCCGGCAGCGCCGACGCGACGCTGCTCGCCGCGGGGCGACCCGCGGCCGACGAGATCGCGGAGCTGCTCGGCACGTTCCAGTTCCGGCGGGCGTGCGCGCGGCTCATGCAGCTCTCGAGCGAGGGCAACAAGTTCTTCGACGAGGCCCAGCCCTGGGCGACCCGCAAGTCGGATCCCGTCCGCTGCGCGCGAACCATGCGGACCTGCGTCGAGCTGATCCGCACCCTCGCCATCCTCGGCCAGCCGATCCTGCCGGCGACGAGCAAGACGCTGCTGGCCGCGCTCGGCGGACCGAAGGCGGACTGGGGCAGCGCCGCGGGCGAGGCGTTGCCGCAGGGCGAGTTCGCGCTGCCGGCGCTGCCCGTGCTGTTCCCCAAGATCCAGGACGAGGTGATCGCCACCAAGACGGCGGACCTGCAAGCCCTTGCCGCCCGCCTCGACGCCGCGGCGAGCAAGCCGGCGGCCGCGAAGGCAGCCGCCGCGCCACTCGCCCCGACGGTCGAGTTCGACACCTTCGCCGCGACCGACCTGCGCGTCGGCACGGTGCGCGCGGCGCAACGCCACCCCAAGGCAGACCGGCTCCTGGTACTGCAGGTCGACCTCGGCTTCGAGACCCGCACCGTGGTCGCCGGCGTGGCCGAGAGCTATCGGCCCGAAGAACTGGTCGGCCGCAAGGTGGTGGTGGTCGCCAACCTCGCGCCGCGCGCGCTGCGCGGGGTCGAGTCCAAGGGCATGCTCCTCGCCGCCGATGGCCCGGATGGCAAGCCGAGGTTCCTCGCGCCAGATCCGGCGACGCCGGACGGGACCAAGGTCAAGTAGGCGCGAACCCCAGTTCGGTAGGCAAGGCAGCTCGGTACAAGCAAGGGGGGTGGACGAGTCCACCCCCCTTTGCTGGTGATCCACGAGAGGATCACCCTGTGCGGTCACACCGCACGAGGAGCCGGTTCAGGCCTTCTTGGCCTTCTTGGCCTTCTTCGCCTTCTTGGCCTTCTTCGCCTTCTTCTTTGCAGCCATGGTGAGTCCTTGTTGGGTTGCCAGTTGGGAGCCCCAGGTTGGGGCAACACGAGCGTCCGCAAGGGCGATCGCGTCGCAATCCACATCGGCACAGTGCCGTGCACGATTCACCGAAATCTCTCGTGGCACTGGAGATAGCGCGACGAGGCTCGGTCGGATCGCTTTGCGAAACTGTAACTGGGTCCCGTATCTTGGTCGATTTCTCGATGAATCGTTGGTGACCGCGGCGGCGTGGGGCGCTCGCGAAACTCGTTGATTTTTTTGGCGTGCGCGCTGCGCAACCCCGCTCTTCGAGCGGTGCCGGAGCCGCCGCGCGCGACTTCGCGCCCGCGCCACACACTCCAAACGCACGCGGCGTCGCACGCCGGAGAGGCATGCGACGCCGCGTGGTCGGAGCGATCCGAGGCTTCGATCAGTCGAACAGCGTGTCGAGTCGCTTCTTGGCCGAGTCGTTGTAGGCGCCGCCCAACGGCTGCTCCGTCTCCGGTCGCTTGCCGACGTCCGCGTACACCTCCGCCAGCTTCTTCGCGGTCTCCATCGCGTAGAGGCGCACCATCCCCACCGTCGTGCGGTCGTCGAACAGGATCGTGAGCAGCGTGCGGTCCCCCACCAGCGAGAGCTGGATGTTGTCGCGGTGACCCTGGTGGTAGAGCGCGGTGAACTCCTCCTCACCGAGGAGGCGCGCCATCTCCTTCGTCGCCGCGAACGAGCCGGCGACGAGCGCGGAGATCGTGTCCATGTCGATCGAACGGACGTCGCCGCGCTTGGTGACCAGGTGCCCTTCCTTGTCGATGAGCAGGGCGCACTTCGCGCCCGAGAGGCGGAGGAACTCGGTCAGCAGCTTCTCCAGGCGATCGACATCCTCCTGGTAGAAGGTGAGGCGATCACGGCGCAGCTTCTCGTTGGCTGAGATCTTGGTCATGTTCGCTCACACCCCGCCTTGGGTCATGAAGAAGACGACGCCGGCGACCGCCGCGATCAGCGCGGCCACGAGCACGATCAGGACCGCGGAGCCGCCGCGCTTGCGCGGTGCTGCGGGGGCCGCGGCCGCGGTGGCGGGCGCACCGCGCGCGGCGGAGGGGCGGACGGCGCCACGGGTG
>CAYQMF010000004.1:117204-117820 GCA_964418595.1 uncultured candidatus Brocadiaceae bacterium | reverse complement strand
GGCCTGCTTCGAGCCGACGATCGACTACTGCGTGGTCAAGTTCCCGCGCTGGGCCTTCGAGAAGTTCCCCACGGCGGACCCGACGCTGACCACGCAGATGAAGTCGGTCGGCGAGGTGATGGCGATCGGCCGCACCTTCAAGGAGGCGATGCAGAAGGCGCTGCGCGGCCTCGAGACCGGGCGCAACGGCTTCGGCAACAGGATGGGCAAGCCGCACGTGCCGCCGGAACAGTGCACGCGCGACATCATCCGTTCGCACCTCGCCACGCCACGGCCGGCGCGCATCGACTGGATCCGCACGGCGCTCCTGACCGGCATGTCGGTGCAGGACGTGCACGACTACACCAACATCGACCCGTGGTTCCTCGACCAGCTCGCGGAGCTGGTGGTGCACGAGAAGCTCATCGCGACGCGCGGTGACAAGGGTCTGGCCGGGTTCGACGCGGCCTTCATGCGCACGAGCAAGCGCCTCGGCTACTCCGACCGCCAGCTCGCAGCGGCGTGTGCGGGGAAGGTCTCGGAATGGGAGGTGCGCGCCCACCGCAAGCAGCTCGGCGTGCTGCCGGTGTACAAGCTGGTCGACACCTGCGCCGCCGAGTTCGAGGCCTACACGCCG
>CAYQMF010000004.1:0-117194 GCA_964418595.1 uncultured candidatus Brocadiaceae bacterium | reverse complement strand
CTGGGCGGCGGCCCCAACCGCATCGGCCAGGGCATCGAATTCGACTACTGCTGCGTGCACGCGGCGATGGTCCTGCGCGAGCAGGGCTACAGCGTGGTGATGGTGAACAGCAACCCGGAGACGGTCTCCACCGACTTCGACACCAGCGACATGCTGTTCTTCGAGCCGCTCACGCACGAGGACACGCTCAACGTCATCGAGGCGGTGCGCGCGCACGGCGTGATCGTGCAGTTCGGCGGCCAGACCCCGCTCAACCTGGCGCGCGGCCTGCTCGACCACGGCGCACCGCTGGTCGGTACCAGCGTCGAATCGATCGAGCGCGCCGAGGACCGCGACCTGTTCACCAAGGTGATCGACAAGCTGGGCCTGCGCCAGCCGGCGAACGGCATGGCGAGCACCGGCGAGGAGGCGATCAAGGTCGCCGCAACCATCGGCTACCCGGTGGTCGTGCGCCCGAGCTTCGTGCTCGGCGGCCGCGCCATGCAGGTGGTGTACGACCGCGCCGGCCTCGAGCGCTACATGAAGGAGAACGTCGAGGCGACGGAGGACAGGCCGCTGCTCGTCGACAAGTTCCTCGACAACGCCATCGAGGTCGACGTCGACGCGATCGCCGATGGCGAGACCGTGGTGATCGGCGGGATCATGGAGCACATCGAGGAGGCCGGGATCCACTCCGGCGACTCGAGCTGCTCGCTGCCGGCCTACACGCTGAGCGATGCGCTGATCGCGGAGATCTCCGAGGCCACCGAGAGGCTCGCCCGCGAGCTGCACGTGGTCGGGCTGATGAACATCCAGTTCGCGGTGCGCGGCTCGATCGTGTACGTGCTCGAGGTCAACCCGCGCGCCTCGCGCACCGTGCCGTTCGTGAGCAAGGCGATCGGCGCGCCGCTGGCCAAGCTGGCGGCCCGGGTGATGCTCGGCGAGAAGCTGGCCGACATCGGCTTCACCAAGGCGATCGTGCCGCAGTACTTCTCGGTCAAGGCGCCGGTCTTCCCGTTCAACAAGTTCCCCGGCATCGACACCCTCCTCGGCCCGGAGATGAAGTCGACGGGCGAGGTGATGGGGATCGACTCGAACTTCGGCGCCGCTTTCGCCAAGGCCCAGCTCGGCGCCAGCGTCAACCTGCCGGACATGCGCAGCACGGAGCCTGGCACGGTGTTCCTGTCGGTGCGCGACGAGGACAAGCGCTTCGTGATCTCGCTCGCCAGCCGCCTGCACGCACTGGGCTTCAAGATCGTGGCCACCAGCGGCACGGCGCGGGCTCTCGCCAACAGCGGCGTGCCGGCGGAGCGCGTGCTCAAGGTCCACGAGGGTCGCCCGCACGTGCTCGACCTCGTGAAGAACCGCGAGGTCCGCCTCATCATCAACACGCCCAGCGGCCGCCAGGAGCGCAGCGACGATCGCCTGATCCGCGCCACCGCGGTGACCACCAAGGTGCCGTGCATCACGACGCTGGCGGCAGCCGCCGCGACGGTGCAGGCGCTGGAGTGGATGCGCCGTCGCCCGCTGGATGTGTGCCCAGTGCAGGATCACCACGCGGCGCTGCAGCGGGAGCAGGCGGCGCAGGCGACCTGAGGAGCGTGGGCGGCGCCGCCGAGGGAGGGACGATAGGGACGGCCAGGCGAAGGTGAGCGGGGCCAGGTTTTCGGGCTGGGCTCGGGCACGCCCGACCGCCGCGGGGCGGCGATCGCGCGGGCTCAGGCTCGTACGGGCGCGGGCGGGAACGAGACGCGGGGAGCGTGACCGAGAGACCGCTGAGCACACACCGACCCTCTCCCCGTGCCCAGACGAGCCTGAGCCCGAGCCTCGCAGCGCGGCGCCAGGGCGCCGCGCTGCGGAGCCCGAGCCCGAAAACGCGGCCCGCTGCGTCTCGCCTCGCCGTGTCTCGACCTCACCCCCCTACTCGACCCGCACAAGCCTCGCGATCACATGATCGCCGAGGATCGGCACGATGCACACCGTGGCGCGCACGCCGCGCGGCAGGTCGGGCAGGCCGATCTCGCGCGCCTCGCCGTCGATGCGCCGCGTGAGCATCGTCCGATGGTCGACGTCGACGGTGAGCGTCAGGTAGCGAGCATCGCCGATCCGGTACGCCGTCTGCCCGCTGGCCGAGAGCACGAAGCGGTTGAGGCCGAGGTCGATCGAGGTCACGAGCCCGGTCACGGTGATCGGCGTCTCCTGGCGGCCGAGAGCGTGGATGTCGACGCGCGTCGCCGTGAGCTGGGTGCCAGTGACGGGGCCTTCCCACGCCACGCCCACGAGCATGCCGGTCTGCAGGTCGGCGAAGGTCAACTGTCCCGGCGGCGCGCCATCGCGCGGCACCCAGGTGATGCTGGTCGCCGGCGCGACGCCGACGTCGAGCCGGAGCGGGCGCGTCACCGGCAGGCCGTACACGTCCTTCCGCACCTCGTACACCTGCAACAGCATCGTGCTGCTGGCGGGGTTCAGCTCGAGAATCTGGCCGCGCACCTCACTGAGGGGCGGGCCCAGCGGATCGATGCTCGCCGAGAACACGCGCACGTTGCGCCAGCCGTCGAGCCAGCCGCTGACCTTCATCGTCTCCTGGCTGCGGATCTCCGCGAAGAACTGGTCGACGCCGAGGCGCGTGCCGTTGCGGCGCAGGTCGTCCGCGCGGTGCAGGTCGAGGACCACCGGCATGTCACCCATCGACAGCAGCTCGCCGTCGACGATGTGGCGCGTGCGATCGAACGTCTGCACCCGGACCTCGCCGTTGGTCACCAGTTCGACCTCCGCCACGGTCATCGTCCAGTTCGGGTTCCACGTGCGGCCGCCGCTGCCGTTGTCGAGATCGACCGGCCCGTCGTGGTGCAGGGTGAGCCAGCTCTGCGGACCACCGGTGATCACGAAGTCGCGCGGCAGCGGCAGGCGGAAGTCACGCCGCGGCAGCTTGATCGACACATGGGCCTGGTTCGGCAGCACGCCCAGCAGTTCGTCGCTCGCGAACAGGAGATGGACCGCCACGTAGGTACCCGGCGGCGCGGCGCTCAGGCGCGGGCCGGTGAACTCGCCGAACGGGTCGGAGAGCTTCACGTCCGGGTCGCCCGGCAGGAGATCGCCGGTGAGCGTGCGGTCGAGCGCCTCGAGCGCCACGATCGACAACCGCCCGCTGATCAGCACGTCCGAGCCGGTCGCGGTGTTCACGAAGAAGTCCGGGCCGTTCTGCGGCGGCGCGGCGCTGCTCGCGACCGGGCGCGCGTCGCGGCCGCACGCGGCGAAGGTGATCGCCGCAGCGGCGAGGGCGGACAGCGCGCGCCAGGCGTGGCGCGCAGGGGAAGCAGGGGCAGGCGAGAACGAGGGCATGGGCATTTCCCGAAGGCGTTTCCCGAGAATGGCCGTGCGAGCCGGCCGACCGAAAGCTACCCCATGCCCGCGACGAGGGCGGCGGCGTGGGCGCACGCGCCCATGCCGTGGGCGCCTACCGCACCCAGACGAGCAGCGCGTGCACGACGTTGCCCTCGACGCGCTCGCCGAGCAGGTGCACCTTGGCCCCGACCGGCAGCTCCGCGAGCCGGATCCCGCGCAGTTCGCCGTCGACGCGCCGCACCAGCACCGACCCATCGTCGACGCGCACGCGCAGCGTCTCGAAGCGCTCGCCCCCGAGCCGGAAGGTCGAAGCCCCCGGCGCGTCGAGCACGAACTCGCCGGTGCGCAGGCTCACCTCCGTGACGTCGCCGTGCAAGCGGCCGGTCAGCTCGTGCCGGCTGGCGGCGAGGATGTCGACCTTCTTGGCCGTCACCGTCAACTCCGGCGCCGGCCCGTGCCACTCGACGTCGACCAGCATGCCGACCCGCAGCGCAGCGAAGGGCAGGTGCCCGCCGTGCCGCCCGAGGCGTGGCACCCACTTGATCCTGGTGTCATCCCCGACGCGGACCCTGAGCCGCAGCGGCCGCTCGTGCGGCAGCCCGGCGCGATCCTTGCGGATCCGCAGCACGTGCAGGAGGAACGCGGATCGCTCGCTGTACACCTCCACGATCTCGCCGCGCACCTCGCTCTTCGGCTCGCGCCCGTCGCCGTCCACGGAGCCGGCGATCACGAGCACGTTGCGCCAGTGATCCAGCCAACCGTCGATGGTGAGGACCTCGTCGACCTTCAGCAGCGAGAAGAACGCGTCGCGCGCCAACGTCTCGTCGCCGCGGCGCAGCGTGTCGGCACGGCTGAGGTCGAGCACCACCGGCAGGTCGTCGCTGCCGAGCAGGCCATCGACGAGGTAGCGCCCCGGGTCGACCGCGGTCACCCGCACGCGCGCGGCGCGCACGAGTTCGACCTCCGCGGTCTGCGCCACCCAGGTCGGGGTCCAGGTGTACCCCTGCCCGCTCGCCACCAGTTCGACGGGCCCGTCGTGATGCAGCGTGAACCAGCTCTGCGGCCCGGCGGTCAGGACCAGCGGTCGGCTCAGCGGGAGGCGGAAGTCGCGGCGCGGCAGGGTGATCACCACCGTGCTGTTGTCGGGGAGCGTGCCGACCACCTCCTGGCTCGCGAACAGCAGGTGCGCGGCGACATAGGTGGCCGGAGGCGCATCGAGGAGACGGGGTCCGGTGAACTCCCCCACCGGATCGGAGAGCGTGATCTCCGGATCGCCCGGCAGCAGGTCGCCGGTGAGGGTCTGGTCCTCGGCCTCGAGGGCGACGATCGACAGGCGGCCCGTGATGAGGACGTCGGAGCCCGTGCCGGTGTTGATGAACAGATCCAGGCGGGCCGTGTCCGGAGTACCCGACACGGGCGGCGCCACGGTGCTGCCGCTGCAGGCGGCGAGGGCGCCGGCGGCGAGGAAGGAGGCGAAGCGAAGGGGCAGGTTCATGGTGTCACACGGTTCGAGGTGGCGATGCGGCGCCGCTCGCGCAGCGACGAGCGCGTGGTCGACCAAGACTAACCCACGTCGCACGAGGGCCGCCGTGACCACCGCGCTAGGATCTACGCCGCGCGCCCGCGCCCCGGCCGAACGTTCTCGATCCCGAACTCCCACCGCATCCCGCACCGATGCCGAGCCCGACTTCGCCCCGCCCCGTTCCCGCCCACGATTCCACCCTGGCCAAGGCCATCGCCGAGTTCTGCCGGCAGGGGCACACCCCGCCCGCCCCCGGGCTGCGCGCGGGCCTGCCGACCTCGGCGGCTTGGGCCGCGCTCGGCAAGACCGGCACAGCGCTGTGGCTCGACACCGGCGACGTCGACGCCACGAAGAAGCTGTGGACGCGCGAGTACACCGCGCTCACCACCAACAACACCCTCCTCAACAAGGAGGTGCAGAAGGGCCTGTACGACGACATGGTGCCGAAGGCCGCGGCGGTGATCCGCAAGGCCGCGCCGGGAATCAGCGCCGAAGACCTCGTCCTAGAGATCGCCTTCGTCCTCAACGCCGTACACGGCCTGAAGCTCGTGCGCACGTTCGACGCCGACGTGAGCGTCGAGCTGCACACCGCCATCGCGCACGACGCCGACGCCAGCTACCGCTACGGCAAGCGCTTCCACGCGATCTGTCCCGACCGCTTCATCGTCAAGGTACCCCTGACGCCCGCGGGCCTGTTCGCCGCGCGCCGCCTCGGCAAGGACGGCATCCGCGTGAACTTCACGCTCGGCTTCTCAGCGCGGCAGAACTGGCTCATCGCGCTGGTCGCGCGCCCGACGTGGGTCAACGTGTTCATGGGCCGGCTGAACGCCTTCGTCATCGACCACAAGCTCGGCGACGGCGAGAACGTGGGCGAGAAGGCGACGCTCTCCAGCCAGCGCCTGCTGCGCGAGGTGAACGGCAAGCACGGCTCGCACACGAAGCAGATCGGCGCCTCGATCCGCTCCGGCAAGCCGGTCGCGGACCTCGCGGGCCTCGACACAATGACCATCCCCACCGCGGCGGCGAGCGAGTTCCTCGCCCTGGGACTTCCGCCGTCGACGATCGCCGACCGCACCGACGTCGACCCGAAAGTGACCTTCGCGCCCGGCGTCGACGCGGCGCGCGACGGTCTCGACGTGCTCTGGTCGTGGGCCGGTCCGATGCCGGCGGCGATGACTGCCTTGGCCGGCAAGAACCTGGACGCGATGACCGGCGCGCAGTTGGTGACCTTCCTGAAGGAACACGGGCTGTCGGGACTGTTCCCCGACCTCTCCGCCGATGAGCGCGCCGCGATCGTCAAGGAGGGCAAGATCCCCGTGCACTCGCGCTGGCTCGCGCGCGCCCGCGCCGGCACCGCGAGCTGGGACGGGATCTTCACGGAGGCCGCGCTGCAGAGCTTCACGCAGGATCAGACCGCGCTCGACGACCGGATCCGACGGTTCCTGTGAGCGACGGTCCGGCGGTGGTCAGCGGATCTTCAGCGACGCCGCATCGCTGAGCGCGCCGAGACCCTGACCTCCGGGGCCGAGGCACCACCACTGCGCGTACATCGTGGTCAGTCCCGTGAGCGCGAGGTTCACGGGCAGTCGGACCACCGCGTAGCCCGATCCCTGGCCTGCCGCGCCGGTCGACGCGGGGATCGCGACTTCGACCGACGTGTGCAGGGCGCACCCGGGAAGACCCAGCGCGTCGAGCGCCAGCGGCAGGGCGAACCCCTGCCACGCGGTGCGCGACAACCCGACGAGGAGCATCACCGGTGTCCCGGGTGCGGCACCGTGCACGGTGACCTTCGTCCATTTCTCTTCGCTCGACACGCCGAGCATGGGCTCGCGCGGCAATTGGCCTCGGCAGGCGGCGCCGTAGGGGACAGCTCCCGGTGGCGCGGCGTCGTACGCGAGGATCCTGCCCTCGACGCGGAAGATGCCCCCCGTGGCACCGTACTCCGGCTGGGACAGGATCAAGCGGGGGTACGGCGTGCGGACATCGCGCACCGTGATCGCCCAACCGGTGTTGTAGCCCATGTTGAGCAGGTCGAAGATCCGCGTCCCGTCGCGCCCCGACAGCCCGTGCATCGACCCGCAGATGCTGCCGGCTGCCAGCACGTCGGGTACGCCATCGCGGTCGAGGTCGGCGCCGCCTTCGAGGCTGTACTGGCCGCCGAAGCAGTTCAGGTCGCCGCGCCACGAGTGGATCGGTGCCCCCGTGCGCCCGGAGAACGCGCGCAGCCACGGCCCGGTCCCCGACGCCGCGAAGTCGGGCACGCCGTCACCATCGATGTCGCCGCAGCCCGTCACCACGGATCCGATGTTGTCGCGGAAGCGCTCGTCGAGCCCGACCTGGAGCACGCTCCCGGTCCGCCCCGACATGAGGATCGCCGCGCCGCTCGCGATCGCAGGCACGTTGCCGCCGGCCACGAAGTCGCCGGCGCCGTCGCCGTCGACGTCACCCACCGGCGCGAGAATGCGGCTGTTGGAGCGCGCGCCGAAGCTGAGCTGTGCGGTCGGCGCCAACCGATACAGGAGCGTGCCGTCGTGCGCGTACGCGTAGATCGCGCCCCAGATGCCGTTGCTGTTCTCGCCCGGCGCTGTCGCCAGGATGTCCGGTCGGCCATCGCCGTTGAGGTCGACGTTGCCCGTCACCGAACGTCCCATGTACGTGGACCAGGGCCTACGGACCACGAAGATCGCATGGCCGTCGGCCCCGCTCCGCACGTCGAAACCCGCGACGATGCCCACTGCGTCCATCCAGCCGTACACGTAGTCGCCCATGCCGTCGCCATCCACGTCTCCGGCCGGGGCGAAGCTCGTCGCCTGCGCCGCCGGGGGCGCCAGCGTCCAATCGAAGCGCAGGCGGCTTCCGTCGCGCCCCGACAGCACCCAGATGTGGAAGTCGCTCGACCGCGTCGGCGGGTCGAAGAACTTGACGAGGTGCGCGAAGTCTTCGCAGCCGTCCCGGTCCACGTCGCCGAGGACTGCGGAGATCAAGCCGACGCGCAACACATCCCTCGATCCGGTCACTTGCCAAAGGATGCCCTGACCACTGAGCCCCGCAACGGCCATGAGCGACGCCGCAACGCAGTCCGGCCAGAGCCTCATTGGACCTGCACCCACGTGGCGAGTGATGGGATCCCGGTGTTGGTGACCACGAACAGCATGTAGTACCCCGGCGGCGCATGGTTCTTGTCGAACGGCGCCGAAGTCTGGAACGTGATCGTCCCGAACGGGGGAGCGGGGTTCGTGACCTGCGCCAGCGCGATCACTCGCTGCTCGAAGTCGAAGTGGTGGGTCACCGATCCCGGCCGGATGAGCACGACCTTCTCGACGTAGTCTTCGGTCTCGCCGCTGGTCTCGTAGGTGACCGAGTACGGTCCACCCCCGTAGGCGAGCACGGTCGGCGCGGACGTGATGACGGGGCGCCCGGGCTGGAACAGGTAGGGCGGCGAGTAGATCTGGTAGTCGAAGGTGCGCCCGTTGCCGCCAGCCACGAGCACCCTGCCGTCGGGCAGGAGCACCGCGGTCGCGTGGTAGTCGCGCGGTGCCATCGGCGGCGTTGGCTGCCGTCCGCCGCCGGGGAGGAGCAACTCGCTGTCGGGGTTCATCACGAGGTTGCCGTTCACCCAGCGCTGACCGCCGACGACGAGGATCGAGCCGTCAGGAAGCTGGACCGCGTTGCAGTACCGACGAGGTCGCGTGAGCGGCGCCTGCGCGACCCACGAACTGCCGCCAGTCGGATTGGCGTTGCAGGTCAAGACCTCGTCCGTCGGGACCGGCGGATAGATCGCATTGGTGATCTCGTCGGGGCCGAACGTGTAGGTGCCGCCGATCCGCATGACGCGATCCTTGGGGCTCCCGCTCACGTTCAGGTCCATCGCCTGCAACACCGCAGACCCGTCGTGCGAGTACCAGCCGCACGGCGGCAGCGGCGATGGCGGGTTGGGATGCGCCCACTGCCCGATCGTGTAGTTCCACGGTGTCGCCGCGACGTCTCGATTGTGGAGCGCGCGGCTGTTGTTCCGCGCCATCCCCGACATGAACACGTAGCCGTTGGACAGGTGGTGCTCGCGCGGGTACCAGTACAGCGTGCCGGATGTGGCGCCGACGCAGATCCCACCGTGGTCCGGCCCGGCGTAGAGGATGCGCTGGTTGGCGGAGTTCGTGTCGAAGCCGACGACGCCCAACGCGGGGTCCCGCCGGTACATTTCGTAGTGGTTGTCGGCGGGCACGAGCGGCGGGTACGCTTGGTTAGCGCCTCCGGAGACGCGATACAGGTCCTCGCCGCGTCCCGGCTCGGTCGTGTAGATCAGTGTGGGGTAGTACCTCGGGACGAGAAGGGAGTCGCGTTGGGTCCACCCCTTGGACGGTCCCGTGAGGAAGGCCGCCGGATCCCACGTGTACACGAGCTGGCTTCCCTCGAACGGCACCGGATTCGTCGGCTCGTTGTAGATGGTCCCACCCGCGAACAGGATGTCGCCGTCGCGCGTGTTGACGTGCCCGGAGCAGAAGAAGTCCCCGGGGATCACCTGACCTTGGGTCTGGCGCTTGTTCGGTCCCGGCAACGTGAGGCACTCGTTGATGAACGCACCCGGTGCGGGCAAAGACGTCGGATCGAGCAACGCGTAGCGTTGCTTGGCCGGGGCTCCGGCGACCTGATCGGCTTCGTCCATCACGAACACCCAACCCTGGAAGGGTGGTTCCACGATCATCACCATGTGGATCGCGTTGAACGTGGTGATCCCCCAGCACGGGGTGTTGGCGGCGATCTGGTGCTGGAAGGGCTGCCCCCAGACTCCGTGGATCGCGTCCACGTACGGCTGCGCGGCCAGAGCGCCTACGAGGAGAAGTGAGTGAGTGAGTGAGTGAGTGAGTGAGCAATCCCCGTTCCCAACTCACGCCCACGCCGGAATCCGACTCGTTGCATGCGACCTCCTTGGTCGCCGCGCGGGCAAGCGCCCGCGACGGACCGGGGAAGCATCCCACGGGGCCGATGCGCCCGCAAGCCCCCGACCGGCTCGCACGGCTCGTGGCGGTCGCTGCGTTTCCCCGGTCTCCGACGGCGCCGCGCCCCGCTGACGCCACACACCGCACCCTGGCACGACTCTGCCGATTGGCCGCCGGACGAGGCAGCTCCTCTGTGCAGCGAGTCCGGTTCCGCCTAGCGTCCTGAGTCGGAGATCAGGAGCAGAATCGACCAACGGCAGCCCGGATGTCGTCAGCCGTCCTGGTCCACACGAAGGGTCGGGGTTCGCGTTCCAGCCGTCGATGTAGTCGCGGATGGCGGTGATCAGGGATTCGGAGCGCTTGTGCGTGCCGCTGACGCCCGCGGGCCTGTTCGCCGCGCGCCGCCTCGGCAAGGACGGCATCCGCGTGAACTTCACGCTCGGCTTCTCAGCGCGGCAGAACTGGCTCATCGCGCTGGTCGCGCGCCCGACGTGGGTCAACGTGTTCATGGGCCGGCTGAACGCCTTCGTCATCGACCACAAGCTCGGCGACGGCGAGAACGTGGGCGAGAAGGCGACGCTCTCCAGCCAGCGCCTGCTGCGCGAGGTGAACGGCAAGCACGGCTCGCACACGAAGCAGATCGGCGCCTCGATCCGCTCCGGCAAGCCGGTCGCGGACCTCGCGGGCCTCGACACAATGACCATCCCCACCGCGGCGGCGAGCGAGTTCCTCGCCCTGGGACTTCCGCCGTCGACGATCGCCGACCGCACCGACGTCGACCCGAAAGTGACCTTCGCGCCCGGCGTCGACGCGGCGCGCGACGGTCTCGACGTGCTCTGGTCGTGGGCCGGTCCGATGCCGGCGGCGATGACTGCCTTGGCCGGCAAGAACCTGGACGCGATGACCGGCGCGCAGTTGGTGACCTTCCTGAAGGAACACGGGCTGTCGGGACTGTTCCCCGACCTCTCCGCCGATGAGCGCGCCGCGATCGTCAAGGAGGGCAAGATCCCCGTGCACTCGCGCTGGCTCGCGCGCGCCCGCGCCGGCACCGCGAGCTGGGACGGGATCTTCACGGAGGCCGCGCTGCAGAGCTTCACGCAGGATCAGACCGCGCTCGACGACCGGATCCGACGGTTCCTGTGAGCAGCGGTCCGGCGGCGGTCAGCGGCTCTTGGGGGACGCGGCGTCGCTGAGCACTCGTCCCGAGCGGCACTGGCCCGCCAGGCACGCTGGGACGTACAGGTCGGTGCCGCGCTGTCGCCAGGGGGCAGGCAGCCGGGGGACCAGGGGGAGGGGGGGAGGCCGACGTGCCCGACGGAGATAGGCTTCTGGGGGCGGCATGCGGCCGCCCGGTTCACTCTCCCTCTCGGCGCCCTCCCCACTCCAGATGCACACCTTCCCACGTCTGTTCCTCCTTGCCCCGCCGGCGACTCTCGTCGCCTGCCTGGCTTCCGGTTCGGTCCTCGCGGCCCAGGTCCCGGCGCCCGATGTGGACATCGCCGCGGCGCACATCGGCCGCGAAATCGCGGTGCCCGAACACATGCGCGACGGCGACGAGTTCCGCGTCTCCCAGCGACGGCTGTTGGAGCACGGCAAGCTCCTCTTCGATGCGCCATGGACCACGCAGGAGGGCGGTGGACGCCCGCTGACGAAAGGCACCGGCGCGCCGCTCGTCGATCCCACCCAACCCCTCGTCTTCCCACGCGCGTTCAACCGCGTGTCGGCGATGGACGCGAACTCATGTGCAGGTTGCCACAACGCGCCCTTCGGCATCTCGGGTGGCGGCGGCGACTTCGTCACCGGCGTGTTCGTGCTCGGCCATCGCTTCGACTTCGCGACCTTCGACCATTCCGATCTCACGCGCACCAAGGGCGCCATCCAGGAGAACGGCCAGCCGGCGACCCTGCAGTCGATCGCCAACTATCGCGCCACGTTGGGCATGTTCGGCGCGGGGTACATCGAACTGCTCGCACGCGAGATGACCGTGGACCTGCAGGCGATCCGCGACCGGATCCAGCCCGGCCAGTCGCGCCTCCTGACCTCGAAGGGCGTGTCGTTCGGACGCCTGGCGCGCGGCACCGACGGGGTCTGGGACGCGTCGCAGGTGGAAGGGCTGCCGGCGCCCAGTGTCGCCAGCACGGGGCCGACTTCGCCGCCGAGTCTCATCATCCGGCCGTTCCACCAAGCCGGCGCGGTGGTCTCGCTCCGGCAGTTCACGAACAACGCCTTCAATCACCACCACGGCATCCAGTCGACCGAACGCTTCGGCACGGGCACCGATCCGGATGGGGACGGCGTACGCGACGAAATGACGCGCGCCGACGTCACCGCAGCCTCGGTGTTCCAGGCGACGCTGGCGGTCCCGGGGCGGATCATCCCCGATCATCCGGCGATCGAGGCGGCGGTGCGGC
Organism: uncultured candidatus Brocadiaceae bacterium; assembly: GCA_964418595.1. Taxonomy (GTDB): domain Bacteria; phylum Planctomycetota; class UBA1135; order UBA1135; family UBA2386; genus CAYQMF01. The sequence continues at coordinate 105,000 of CAYQMF010000004.1, read as the reverse complement.
TGGGCGAGACACGGTTCCGTGACATCGGCTGCGTCGCGTGCCACATCCCGGAGCTGCCGTTGGACAACGCGGTGTTCACGGAGCCGAATCCGTTCAACCCCCCCGGCAACCTGCAGCCTGGCCAGGCGCCGACCTATTCGATCGACCTCAACCAGAACCAACTGCCGCAGCCTCGCCTGGAGCGGCGGCGCGGCGTGACCATGGTGCCGGCGTTCACCGACATGAAGCTGCACGACATCTGTTCAGGTCCGGGCGACCCCAACGTCGAGGGACTCGACATGCAGCAACCGGCCGGATCCGCCGGGTTCTTCGCCGGCAACCGCAAGTTCCTCACCCGCAAGCTCTGGGGCACCGCGAACGAGCCGCCGTACTTCCACCACGGACAGTTCACGACGTTGCGGCAGGCGATCGTCAACCACGATGGCGAGGCTCGCAGTCAGCGGCTGGCCTTCGACGCCCTGTCCGCCGCGGAGCAGGACGCCGTGGTCGAGTTCCTCAAGACGCTACGCGTGCTGCCGCCGGGCACCCGCCACCTCGTCGTCAACGAGCGGGGTCAGCCCAAGCACTGGCCGTAGTCCGACAGCGTCCGCGCGCGCGGCAGGCCTCCCGCGAGTCGAGCGCCGCGCCCGCGCCCAGGACCGGCCCTACTTCCCGCGCAACGCGGCCACGACCTCGGCCGCCGCGCGCTCCCCGGTCTCGACCGCGCCCTCGAGATAGCCCTGGGCATCCTGCGAGGTGTGCTCGCCACAGAACGACACGGCGCCTTCGCGTTCGCCCTCGACGCCGCCGAACGCGACGTACTGTCCCGGCCGGTAGTACGAATAGCTGCACGCGGCGAGTGGCTTGTCGTGCCAGGTGTCGAGCGTGGCGCGGCCGTTCCACTGCGCACCGGCTCCGGGCAGCACCGGCTCGATCTGACCGACGAAGACCTGCGCGCGCTGCAGCGGGTCTGCGCCAGTGAGGCCGGCCGCGACGGCGCCGCCCGTGTAGTTGACGAGGATCCCGGGGGCGCCGGCCTGGTTGCGGGTGACATCCCAGGTCGCCTGGTAGCCGCGGTCGGCATAGGTCTCGCCGTTCACCCCCAGCGCCTCCCAGAAGCGGGTCTGGAACTGCACGTTGAGCTTGCCATTGCGGCCACGGCCGAGTTCGGCGATCGCTTGGCGCTTGCGCGGCGACAACCCGGCGGCGGTCAGATCGACGCTGGTTGCGAGGACGGCGAAGGGCAGCGCCAGCACGACCTGATCGACGGTCTCGTCGCGCGGACCGGCCGCAGTGGCGAAGGTTAGGCGGTAGCGCCCGTCGGAGACCACGCGGATCGCCTCCAGACGCTCTTCGAGCCGGATCTGCGGCGCGACCTGCGCGCCCAGACCGGCGACGATCTGGTCGTTGCCGCCGCGGACGTGGTACTTCTCGTTCGAGGGTCCGAAGATGCGCAAGCGCCCCGGGCCGCTGTAGCCCAGCAAGTAGAGCAGGTTGAGCGCACTCTGCTCGCCGACCCCCGCGCCGTACTCGATCTCGTAGGCGACGGAGAGGAGCCGGCCCAGCCGCGAGGTGAGTCCGCCCGGCACCGTGGCCTCGATCCACGCGGCGAGCGACATCGCGTCCAGGGCGCGGCCTCGCTCGGTGTGGTTCGCGTACGTCGTCGGATAGCCCGCGGCGACGAGGTCGCGGTGCATCGGCTGCCACAGCGCGCCGAGGTCGCGACTCGCGTCCTTGAACGGATAGCGCGCACCGTCGAGCCAGAAGGCACTCTCGGTGCCGTTGGCTTCGGCCCGGAGCTGGTTGTCGAGGCGCAGGCCCAGCTCCTGCGCCAGATGCCGGATGGCGGTGTGCGACTGGTCGATGAGTTCCCCACCGTGCTCGGCGAGCTGACCAGAGGCGAAGTCGCCGCGGCGCGTCCAGCAGCGGCCGCCGAGCCGCGTGGCGGCCTCGTGCACGGTCGCAACGACGCCCGCCTGGCGCAGGCGCAGCGCGCAGGTGAGTCCGGCGAGCCCCCCGCCCACCACCGCGACCCGCTGGCCGCGGAACGACGCGCCGGCCACCACGGCGCGAGTGGCCCGTCCCGAAGTCACCAGCGCTGCGGCGGCCGCGGCCGCGCCTCCCAGGAACCGGCGGCGGTCGAGGAGAGGCGACAGGTCTTGCAGGATTGCGAGCAGCGACGTGTGCGGCATGGCTTGGCGAAGGATACCGCGACGAAAGTGCCGCGGTCCTGGAGCTGCCGAGCGAGGACCCTACGACCCGGGCAGCGGAGTCCGACGAGTCGAGCCGCCACGAGTGGCGCGCGAGTCACGATGAACGGGGTTGTTCCCGGCGATCGACGTCGCCCAGCGCCGGAACTGCTCCTCGTCGTCCGGCCCGAACGAGGCGGCGCCTTTCGAGATTCCGGTCCCACGTGTATTGCAGATCGCTCGACTCCAGGATCGATCGCGCCCCATCGCATCATCCGGCGAAAGCGGTCGAGCAACGCCGGCCTGGGTCGGCGAAGCAGATCCCAGCGTCTTCCGGTTCGGCGGTCGGCACGCGTGGGTGGGCATACGCGGAAGGGGAACACGCACCGAGACCCCACAAGACGCCCCGCCCCGGAGGCCGGATCCGCCCGATCAGCCCGCAGACCAGCAGCTCCGCTGTGCTGCGCCCCCGGTTCCGCCTAGCATTCCCCCCTCGTCAGGCCATGCCACGACCTCGCGTCCTCGCCGCGTTGGCGCTCGCGCCCGCGTCCGTACTCCTCGCTCCGGCCATCCCGCGCTCGACCGGGATGCTGCCGACGGACTTCGGGGCGCCGCCGAACCTCACGAGCCAGCTTCCGGCGTGCGGGCAGTGCCACTCGGGCAACCCCAACGCCAACGGTCTCGTGACGATGTCGATCGCGACCATCGCGCGCGTGCTCGCGCCCGGACAGGCGATCGAGGTCGCCGTGCGCGTCGACGGCGGGCCGGGGCTCGGGCTCGCGGGCTTCGCGATGGAGACCGACGTGGGCGAGTTCGTCGATGGCACCAACACGCGCACCATCGCGGGCACCGGGCCGGCGATCACGCACGTCGACAAGTTCGACAACCGTTGGACCTTCAAGTACCAGGCGCCGACGACGCCGGGGCCGGTGCGCTTCACGGGGGTCGGGCAGTCGGTCAACGCCAACAACAGCACGTCGGGTGACTCGTTCGGCTTCTACGGTCCCGACAGCAACATCCCGGGCGTGCCGTACATGCTCTTCGTGAACGGGGCGCACCTGCAACCGATCGGCGCGGGCTGTGCCGGCACGGACGGTCACCTGCCGCTGCTCGGCGCCCGCGCGCCGGCGCGCGTCAACGTGCCGTTCCAGTCCGAAGTGCACGCGATCCCCGGCGGACGCGTGGTGTTCGCGGTGCTCGGCAGCAGCACGACCACGTGGAACGGGCTGGCGCTGCCGCTGGATCTCGGGATCGTGGGCGCGCCGGGCTGCGCGGTGCTCATCGACCAGCTCATCGCGCAGTCCGCCGCGAGCACGGGCTTTGGGTCGGGCGGCGGCGTGGCCACCTTCACGTGGCCGATCCCCAACAACCCGCGCCTCGTCGGCCGCTCCTTCTTCTTCCAGGCGTTCGTGCAGGACGCCCGCAACCCCCTCGGGCTCACCGCGAGCAACGCGCTGCGTGCCGTGGTGCAGCCGTGACTTGAGAGACTCCTTCCCCCGAGAACCATGCCCATGCGAACCATCCACCTCGGGCTCCTGGCCGGTGCGCTCCTCGCCCCCGCCGGTGTCGCCCAGATCTTCGTCCCGGCGCGCAGCGTGCGCGACCAGGGCGAGATGAACGCGCGCACCAACCTGCTGATGCGCGCCGCGTTCCGTTCCCAGAGCGTGCTCGATGCCACGGAGATGCCGGGGCCGGCCTCGCTCACCCAGGTCTCACTGCGCTACGACGGTCCGTCGTGGAGTTCGGCGGGCGGGACCCTCGCCAGCTTCGAGATCCTGCTGGCGCCGGCCGCGACGACGCCGAACCTGAGCGTGCCGCAGTTCGCCGCCAACCACAGCGGGGCGCTCACCCGGGTCGCGTTGGTCACCAACTTGAACTTCCCGGCCGACAGCATGGTCGACCCGAGCCCCTGGGGCGGCCCCGGCGGCGTGTTCACCGTGCCCTTCAGCGCACCGTTCGCCTACGCCGGCAACGGCCTCGTCGTGGAGCTGCGCGGGCGCGGCAACACCAACTCCGGCGCCAACGCCGCGAACTGCCACTTCGACGCCGAACTGGATCCGCTGAACGGGCCGTTCGACGGCACGGCCACGAGCAACGGGCTCGGCTGCCACGGCGCCGCGATGACCGTCGCGGGCCAGATGGCGCCGGGCGCCACCATCGCCTGCGCGGGCACTGGTCTCGGCGCGGGCTCGTTCGTGGTGAACACCCTGGGCAGCTCGCGCACGAGCTGGCTCAGCATCCCGCTGCCCTTCGACCTGACGCTCTTCAACGCGCCCGGGTGCCTGCTGCACAACGACATCCTCGCCGACGTGCAGACGCTCGCCGACGGCAACGGCAACGTGCCCGCGTTCGGTGCCACGACCTGGCCCGTGCCGCCGCAGTCGAGCCTCGCCAACGTGCGCCTGCAGTTCCAGATGCTGGCGCTCCTGCCGCAGGTGCACGCCACCAACAACGTCGAGGTCCGCCTCGGCACCTACCGTCCGCTCGTCCGCGGCTACGCGACCCACATCCACCACTTCGACGCCGACGCGGCCGTCGCGTCCTACAGCGGCCCGCTCGTCCCGGCCATGAGGTTCAACTGAGATGAAGACGTCCTCCCTCTGCTTCGCGCTGGGTTGCGCCCTCGCGGCGACGACGGTCCTGACCGCGCAGACCAGTTCCTTCGATCCGAGCAGCCCCGCCCCCACCGCGGGCACCGAAGGCCAGATCAAGATCTTCCACCTCGGCCCCTACACGATCCCGGCCGGACGCGTGGTCGGCGGCCGCACCCTGCCGGGTGAGCTCGACCAGTTCCTCGTCGTGCCGAACATGGGCGACGGCTACATGACCGGCTTCGACAGCCGCATCATCGACACCGCGCGCACGCCGGTGAACGCCGTCGAGGTGTACCTCCACCACGCCGTGTTCATCAACCGGCGCAACACCGACCTCACCTGCTCGTTCATCGGCGGCGAACGCTTCGCGGCGGCTGGCGCCGAGCGGATCCCGTTCGCGCTGCCGGAGGGCTACGGCTACCGCATGCGCAGCACGGACACGTACCTGTGCAACCTGCACATGCAGAACTTCACGCTCCAGCCGCAGACCGTGTACTACCAGTACTCGATGACGATGCAGCCGGCGACGCAGCCGCTGATCGAGGTCCGGCCGTGGTGGACCGACATCGTCAACTGCACGAGCAGCTACAACGTGCCGGCTGGGTCGGGGACCGACGTGCGGCAGACCGACTACACGGTCGGCACGCGCATGACGATCCTCACCGCCGGGCCACACCTGCACTGCGGCGGCATCCGCCTGCAGATGCTCAACAAGACCAACTCCAACGCGACGATCTTCGACTGGAGCAACAGCAACTGCCCGGTGCAGATGACGACCAGTCGACCGAACCCGCCGGTCGTGCTGAACCCCGGCACGGTGATCACCATCAAGGCCACCTACCAGAAGCACGCGACCGACGAGATCGATGCCATGGGCATCGTGCTCGCGTACGTCGTGCTCGGCTGATCGCCGCAACCGCGGCGCGGCGGGACGCTACCTTCTCCGCATGCGTCTCGCCGCGTGCCTCCTGATCGCCGGGTTCATTCCGACTCTCGCCGCCCAACCCACGGTCCGCTACGACCGGGAGAACATGCGGCTACGCTCCGCCACGGTGAGCGCGCAGGGCAGCGCGTTCAACGTGACCCTGGCGATGGAGAACGACAACGGCACCGCCGACGGCGTGCTGCCGTCGAGCTACCGGCGCTGGTGGCACGCCGAGATCGGCGGCCTGCGCCCGACCGGGGAGACGCTGAACATCACCGTCGATCGCGCCGGCTACACCGACGTGATCCTGCCGGTGTGGGCGCTGAGCACGGACGGGGTGACGTTCGGCCGCTACGGGCGCGTGCCGACCAGCGCCACGCCGACGGTGTCGGGATCGCAGCATCGGTTCACGCTGCAGACCCCGGCCGGGGTGCGTGCGCTGCGCCTCGCCAAGTTCTTCCCGTACCTCGTGGCGCAGAAGGACGCGTGGTTGCAGACCGTGCTCGGGCACGCGCGCATCCGCGGCTTCGCCACGCTCGGCACGTCGCGCCAGGGCCGCCCGATCCACATGCTGGAGCTGACCGACGCGACGGTGCCGGATGCGCAGAAGCGCCGGGTGTGGGTCCACACGGCGGTCCATCCTGCGGAGACGACGGCGTACTTCGTCACCGAGGGCCTCGTTTCGTTCCTGCTGTCGGGTGAGCCGTTGGCGGAGCTGATGCTCGACCGGCTCATCGTCGACGTCGTGCCGATGGCCAACCCCGACGGAGTGTTCCTCGGCAACTACCGCACCAACGCCGACAGCGTGAACCTCGAAGAGCAGTGGGCGCGCCCGTACGCGAGCACCGTGCCGGAGATCGTCGCGCTGCGCTCGCGCATCGAGGCACTCATGGGCACGGTGGCGGCGCCGGCGAGCAACCCGATCGAGGTGCTGCTCAACCTGCACAGCTCGCACGGCGTGAGCTATCCGTTCCACTTCCAGCACACGGCCAACGCAAACTTCGACATCATCAACAACAACAGCGGGGTCATCCCCGTGGTCAACCAGATCGAGGGCCAGTGGATCGCGGCCTTCCGCGCGCGCAGTCCGTTCGCGGCGCGCGGCACGACGCAGTCGAGTTCGGCCGGCGCGCCGACGCGACCGTTCGTCGAGTCGATGATGCACGACCGCTGGAGTTCGATCCCGCAGTGGACCGGCACGGGGCAGCGGCCGGTGATGGCGATCACCTACGAGGGGACCTACGGGCGCGGACCCGACGGCGTGGCGTGGGCCACCGACGACGACTACCGCCGCAACGGCGGCGAGCTGGGCCGCGCGCTGGCGGACTACTTCGGGCTGGAGCTGGGCGCGACGGTGACGGCCTTCGGGTCCACGTGCAACGGCCCGCAGCTCGCGGCGACCGTCTCCGGCGGCAACAGCGTCACGATCCGGTTCGACTACCAGCACGCCGATCTCGGGGCCGCGGCGCTGCTCGTGCTCGGTGCAGACGTGCAGGCGCTGCCGCTGCCGCAGAGCGCGTGCCTCCTGCGCACGACACCGGCGATCACGCTGTTCCTGGCGCGCGACGCGCAGGGACGCGCGCTGGTCGACGTGCCGATGCCGCTCGTGCCCGGGTTCGTGGCCAATGCGCAGGGCGTGAGCTGGTCGGGGGGCAGTGGGTTCGGGAGCACCGCACGCGTGGAAGTGCGTGCGAGCTTCTGAGGGCGGCCCCGATTCCTCCCCCTTCTGTCGCTGTTGAGCTGCGCCGCGAAGCGGCGTCAGCTCCAACCGTGGCGTGCGAAGCGCCCCCCTTCGCGGCTAATAGTTCAGTTGCAGGGAGGCCGCCTCGCTCCGCACCAGCGTCCCCGACGCCGGCGGCGGGTTCACGGGGTTGTAGATGGTGCGCACCACGCTCGCGGGGATCTGCGTGTTGGGCCCGATCAACCAGCGGATCGCGATCGACGGGAACAGCACGGGGCTCTGCTGCGCGTCGAAGTCGAGAGCGAGGTTCTGGGTGTACAGCACCTTGTTGCCGAGCGAGCGGTGGTTCGGGATGGGGATCGACGGGGTCAGCTCGAGCTGCGCGGAGGTCGTGTACTGCCGGTACACCATCGGCACCGTGATCGCGTTGGCGATGTCGATCGCCCAACGGCAGGTGGCGGGAGAGGGGACGATCAGGTTGAGGTCGAAGGGTGTGATGAAGGGCCCGATCTGCGAACCGAGCCCGCCCGTGGAGATGAACAGGATGTTGGTCGCGAACTGCGGAGCGTTGATCGGATAACCCGACAGGTTGAGCACGAGGCTCCCGCCGGGCACGAGCCCGTTCGAGCTCCAGCCCCAGCCGCCGCTCGTGCCACCGCCGCTGTGGCGGCACGTGCCCTGGTACAGCTCGGAGCCGGAGTTGCCGATCTCGGCGCGGTAGCCCTCGATCGACCAACTGGTCTGGTTGCCGCTCGCGGTGGTCTCGAACTCGATCACGAGGCTGCTGCCCAGTGCCGGCAGGTACGAGAACGGCTGCAGGAAGGTGATCGGCGTCTGCCACGGCCGCGGCCACGTGCCGCTCGTGCCCTGCGGCATGTTGACCTGACCCGACAGCACCGTCGTCGGTGAGCCGTGATTCGCGGCGTACTGACTGCTCGCCGTGGTCGACGTGTTGGGCCCCATCGACATCGTGATCTGGGTGGTGTAGCTCGACGCGCTGATGCTGTAGCCGACCGGCGCACGCACGGCGAGCGAGTTGAGCAGGCCGCCGGCGATCGGGATGTCGCTGGTGTCGTAGAGGTACTGCGTGCGCGCGGCGCTGCTCGTACTCGTGGTGCCCCACAGGGGGAAGGACTGCGGCGCGCTGTCGAAGTAGGTCAGGCCCGGCTGCACGAGGTTGGCCTTCGACGGCACGACGAAGGCCTGCTGGGCGGTCAGGGCGGAGCCGACGGTGAAGAGAACCGCGAGGGATCGGTGCTGCATGGGGTTGTCGAAGGCGAGGGGACGGGGCGACCCGGGCATTCGAGCAGAAAGGAGGCGGGCGTGTGAGCCGGGATCACCACAGCTCAGCGATGCAGGACGTCGTCGGGCTCCACCCACCACGCCGCCGGCACGAGGCCGAGCGGACCGATCCTCACGCCCTGGAACCGCCGGTGCAGGAGCACGCGCACCTGCGGGTGCACGAGCAGCGTGACCGGCTGGAGTTCGTGCATGCGCCGCGCGAACGCGCGCAGGAGGCCATTGCGAACGTCCGCATCGCGTTCCGTCCGCGCCGCATCGAGCAGGCGATCGCACTCCGCGTCGGCGAAGCCCATCCAGTTCTGACCGCCCGCCCCGCCCTGGCTCGAGTGGAAGTGCGGCCAGGGGTCGACCCACGCGTCCTGGTACTTGAGCAGGACGACACCGTCGAAGTCGCGCGCGGCGACGCGCTGCAGAAGACTGCCGAACTCCAGGACCTCGATCGCCAACTCGAGACCCGCGGCGCGGAATGCGGGTAATGCCAGTTCCAGGATGCGGCGGTGCAGCGGCTGCTCCGCGGCGGCGAGGATCGTCAGCCGGTGGCCTGGACCCGTGACGCGCTCGACGCAAGTGCGCGCGGCGGTCGGATCGAACGGGAGCGGCGCGAGGCCTGCCGGGTGCGCGGGATGGTCGGGCTTGAACCATGCCGCCGCGGGCACGGCAGCGCCGCCGCACAGGTCCGCGGCGATCGCGGCGCGATCGAAGAGCATGGTCAGACCCCGTCGCACCTCCGGGTCGGCAAGCCACTCGCGGCGGTGGTTCCACACCACCATGTGGTGTGCGAGTGCCAATGCGTCATAGGTGTGCAGCGCGAACCGCGCACCGAGGTCGGGCGACGCCTGCAGGAGCGCGCGCGGGTCGCCGTCGGTGCTCCAGTCGAGTTCGCCACGCCGCAGCGCCGCTACCCGGGCGGCGGCGTCGGTGAGGAAGACCAGGCGCAGGCCGGCCAGGTTCCAGTGCGAAGGCAGCACCGCGCGGCGCCAGGAGTGCGGGTTCTGGACGAGATCGAGGTGACCGGCAGCTTCGAGCGGCGCCTCGAGGCGCACGTACGGGCCGGTGCCCGGCCCGCCGGAGCGAAGGCGCAGGAGCGCGGCGCCGAACGCGGCCGTGCCCGGCGCCGGGACCTCGCGCCCCGCGGCGCGCACGTCGGCCGCGACGGTCGCGATCACGAACGCCTTCGACACGATCGGCATGCCCGTGGCGAAGCGTTCCGCCGCGGCCCAGTGCGCCGCGACGTCGCGCGCGCGCAGCGTGTGCGGGCTTTCGACCTCGAGCGTGCCGACCAGTTGCGCCGCGAGATGCACCGGGCTCGCCGGCAGTTCGCCGGCCCTGGCGCAGGCATGCGTGAAGGCCACGTCCTCGGCGGTCAACGGCGTGCCGTCGGCGAAGCGCACGTCGCGGCGCAACGTGATCAGGAGCGTCCCGTCGGCGACGGCCTCGACGCGCTCCGCGAGCGCGGGCCGCACAGCGGCGGTCTCCGGATCGAGTTCGCTGAGCGCGTCGTGCGTGTAGCGCAGGACCCCCAGGCGCGCCGCCGCCTCGACGGTCGTGAACGGATTGATGTCGGACGGTGCCTCCGACGCCCCCACCAGGAAGTCGCCCTGCGGCCTGGGTCGGCTCGCGTCGAGCGCGACCGTCGGCCAGGCGCGCGACGAGCCCGCCGACGCGACCCACACGCCGAGGGCGGCGGCGAAGGCGAGCGCCAGGAGCAGGCGCAGCGCGCGCATCTCAGCCGTCACCCATGCGCTTGAGCTTGTCGTAGAGCGCGGTGCGCGAGATCCCGAGGAGCTTCGCCGCCGCGGTCTTCTCGCCGCCGGTCGCCGCCAGCGCCGCGCGCACCGTGCGCTCCTCCGCCTCACGCAGGGTGACCACGGGCCACTGCCCGGCGGCCACCGGCTTGCCGTCGGGATCGCCGACGTCCGCCGGCAGGTTCAGCTCGTCGATGGCGTCCGCGTCGCTGAGGATCGCCGCGCGGGCCAGCACGTGTTCGAGCTCACGCACGTTGCCGGGCCAGCGGTACTCGCGAAGCTGGCGGCGCGCCCGGTCGGTGAGCGTGAGCGTGCGCCGGTGCTGCGCGCCGACGCGCGCCAGCAGCTCGTCGGCGAGCGCGAGCACGTCGTCGCCGCGGGCGCGCAGAGGCGGCAGGGCGATCTCGGCGCCTGCGATGCGGTAGTAGAGATCGCCGCGGAACCCGCCCGCGCCGATCATCGCCTGCACGTCGCGGTGCGTGGCAGCGACCACGCGCACCGCGACAGGGCGCGTCTCGCCGCTCCCCACGGGCCGCACGCGCCCCTCCTGCAGCGCGCGCAGGAGCGACGCTTGCATGGGCAACGGCATATCGCCGATCTCGTCGAGGAAGAGCGTGCCGCCGGAGGCGAGTTCCATGAGCCCGACCCGATCGTCGTCCGCGCCGGTGAACGCACCGCGCACGTGGCCGAACAGCTCGCTCTCCATGAGGTCGGGCGCGATCGCGGCGCAGTTGACCGACACGAAGGGCCCCTTGGCGACCGCGCTCTGCTCGTGGAGGGAGCGGGCGACGAGTTCCTTGCCAGTGCCGGTCTCGCCGAGGACGAGCACGGAGATGTCGGCGGCGGCGAGCCGGCGGATCTGGTCCTTCACGGCCCGCATCGGCGCCGAGTCGCCGAGCAGGCGCGTCGGCGGCGCCCGCCGGCCCGTGCGGCGCACGACCTCGAGATCGCGCCTGCTGTGCTCCAGGTCGGCGGCGAGCTGTTCCTCGCGCAGCATGCGATCGACGGCGATCGCCGCCTGGTCGGCGAGGACCTCGAGGTGCTCCTTCTCGAGGGCGCCGAACGCGCCGGGCCGGCCCGGATGCTCCACGTACAGCGCGCCCTCCGTGCCGGAGGCGGAGACGAACGGCACGCACAGCACCGACTTCACTTGCAGGCCGCGCACCGACGGCATCTCCATGAGGTCGCGGTCGGCGAGGGCCTCGTCGGCGGTCAGTGCCCGCCGCTGCTGGATGGCGCGGTGCACGAGCGACCGGCTGAACGCGTAGCCCGCGGGTGGCGCGTCGCCGGCGCGCAGTTCGAGCCGTACGCCATCGCGCCGTACCACGAGCAGCAGGCCGGTGCGCGCGCCGGCGAGCGTGACCGCGGCCTCGAGGAGGTACTCCATCGCGCGGTCGAGGCGCGCTTCCGACGCGAGGCGCCGGTTGACGGCGAGGAAGCTGCGAAAGACCCCGCGCGGGATCCAACCTTCCGGAGGCGGGGCAGGCGCAGACGATGCGCCAGGGTCCTTGGGCACGTCGATCATGGTGTCTCCGTCGGTTGCAGGGCGCGTCGCGAGCAGCGCGCGCACGCGGGCGACCTCGCCGCGCACGCGCGCGTCGCCGCCGTCGCCCAGGGCGTCGAGCTGCGCCTGGGCGTTGGCCGTGTCGCCGCCGAGCGCGAGCGCCCGGGCCAGGAACACGCGCACCAGCGGCAACCACTCGCGGTGGCCGAGACGCACGAGTTCGTCGCACGCAGCCGACAGGCGGCGCACGGCGAGTTCGGCGTCGCCGGCCTCGAGGCTGGCGATGCCGAGGTTGGCGTCCGCCAGCGCAGCGCCGCGCGCATCGCCCAGGTGTTGGAACATCGCGCGCGCACGGCGCAGGTGCACACGCGCCTCGTCCAGGCGACCGAGATCCTTCGCCACAACGCCGAGGTTGGAGGACACCTGCGCCGTGTAGCGCACCTGCCCCAATCCCTGCAGGAGGGTCAGCGCCTCGCCGTGCAACGCGAGTGCGGTCGGCGCGTCCCCCGCCACACGCTCGACTTCCGCCAGGTTGGTGAGCGCCGCGGCGCGCAGGAACGGCCGTGTCGCGTCGAGCCTGGCGATCGCGCCACGCAACACGGCGCGTGCCTGCGCGTGCTCGCCGCTCGCGACCAGGACGCCACCGAGCGCGACCCGCACTTCGAGCGCGTCGCCGGCGGCCTCGTACGCGGCGCGCGCGCCGGCGAAGTCGCCACGCGCCGCGGCCAGCGCGGCGCGGATGCTCGGGACGCCCGGTGTACCGTCGGGTACCTCCTGCAGCGCTGCGGCCGCCTCCGCGACGCGGCCGAGATCGAGGAGGGCGCGGGTCCGCAGCAACGGCAGATCGTGGGCGAGCGGCAACGCGCGGCCCGGCTCGCCACCCTGCAGGTAGCCCAGCGCCAGTTCGGTGCGCAGACCCGCCTCCTGCCGCGGATCCGCGGCGAGCCGGCGCTGGAACGCTGCCAGCGCAGCCTCCACGCGCCCCTGCGCGGCGGGTCCCGCGATGTCGTCGGCCTGCGGCGACGACGACGGGTCGAGGTGAACGCGGCCCGCCGCTGCGTCGGGCCAGAGCCAGCGCATCCCGTGCGGCACGATGCGGCCACGCTCGAGGAGATCCTGCAGCGCTCCGCGCAGGGCTGCGGGCGTGTCCGCGCCGGCGGCGGCGAGCTCCGTTGCCGCGCCGCGCGCGGTGGCGGCGTCGAGACCGACGGCGGACTGCAAGTGCGCCGCGATCGCCCCGGCGTCGAGGCGCGGCATCCGCCACGCGCGGACGGTCGTGCCCGTGCGCACGAGGCGGCAGGTCGCTTCATTCTCCTCGATGCGCTCCACGCCGGGACTCACGCACACGGCGTGCAGGGCCAAAGCCCGGCGATCGTCGGCGTCGCCGCCACACAGCTCGAGGTCGGCGGCAGGCGCGGCGGCGAGCGCCCCCTCGAGGTCCGCGCCGAACGCCGCGATCGGATCGGGGTCGAGCACCGTCACGGAGGGACGACCGCTGCTCGCGGTGAGCAACTCGAGGGCCTCCTGTGCGTCGGCGCAGCGTTCCTGGGGACGCCGGCCGAGCAGGCGGGGCAGGACGCGATCGAACGGGGCTTGAAACGCGTCGGCGCGGACGCCGAGCGCCGCGAAGAAGTCGGTGCGCGGAAAGGCGTCGGCGAAGCGTGCCTGCGCGGTCCGGACCGCGGCGGGGTCGAGCGCGGCGACGAGGAGCGCGCCGAGCGAGAACAGGTCGCTGCGCGGCGAGGCGGGCAGGCCGAGGATCACCTCCGGAGCGACGAAGAACGGCGTGCCGCCGGCGCTCTGCCCCTCGCCGCGACGCGCCAGCCCGAAGTCGAGCAGGTGGTAGCGGGGAGTGCCCGCGCCGACGGCGGCGACGACGTTCGCCGGCTTGAGGTCGAGGTGCAGGATGCCGCGCAGATGAACGTAGGCGAGGACCTCGAGGATCTGCACCGCGCACGCGCGGGCCGTCTCGACGTCGAAAGGGAAGCGCGCGTGCAAGGGTTCGCCGGCGACGAACTCGCGCACGAGGAACGCGCGGCCGTCGCCGAGCACGCCGCTCTCGACGACGCGCGGGATGCGCGGGTGATCGAGGGAGGCGAGCACGGAGGCCTCGCTGGCTCGCAGCGGCCCATCCAGCACCTTCAGGACCAGCGAGCGCGCTGGCGCATCGGCCGGCGCCACGAGCCAGGTCCAGCCTTCACCACCCTGGAACTCCGCTCGCACGACGAAGCGTGCGCGAAGCTCTGCCGGCAGGGGCCTGTCCGTCTTGGCGTGCGCCATGCGGAAAGGCAGTGTAGGCCGGACCACGGCGGCCTCGACGCGCGATGCGCCGGGAGGGCGGACTTCGCGCAAGAGCGCAGGCGCTGGCAGCGTTGGGATGGCGAACACAGGCGCGGCGGAGCAAGGCGCGGACCGGGTCCACGAGCGGTGCGACGCGTCCGTGTTCCTGACGCGCGCGTGCGGACTCCGGACACATCGAGCGCCCCGGCTCCAAGGCACGCGCGTTGCTCCGACCCGATCCGAGGCTTCCGCTATGATCCGATCCCCCATGCGCGCGCTCGTCACCCTGCCCACCCTGTGTTCCGTGCTCGCGGCGCAGTCGATCACCTGGCTCGAGGGGCCGGGCCAAGGGGCATTCGCCCTGCGCACGGTCGCGGAGGCCACGCCGGACGCGCCGCCGAGTTCGGTGCTCACCGGGCTCACGATCCTGCCGATCGAGATCACCGGCCGGACCCGCCACCAGGACCTGGACCCGACCCGGGCCCGTCGTCTCGACGTGCAGGGCCTCGTCCGCGTCGAACTGCCCGATGGCGGCCGTCTGCTCGCCTATCGGCGCGGGACGACGGACTTCGGGTTCCTGCGCGTCGGTGCCGACGGCACCGCGAACGCCGTCCTGGAGGCACCTGGCCCGGGCGGCACCCCGTTCGTCGATCGCATCGGCGTCGGCGCCGATGGCCGTTTCGGTGCCGTCGCCGACGTGAATCTGCCCCGCCTCTCGATCCTGCGCCTCGACGGTGGCGTGTTCGCGAGTACCAACCGGCCCTGGCGCACGGTGACCACCAGTTCGCTGATCGAGGCCCAGGCGGTGATGGTCGGGGCGACGCACGTGTTCTTCGCCACCGACGACGAGCGGCTGTGGCGCTGCCCACTGGTGGATGGAGGCGTGCCGCAGGACATCACGCCCCCCCCGATCGCCGGCGCCCGCCTCAAGAGCGAGATGGCGATGTCCGGCGACGGGCGGACGGTGGCCTTCCTGTACGGCGTGCAGCCGAACTTCGGCATCTACCTGGCGCACGAGGCGCTGCCGACGCGCCGGCTGCCCCTCCAGGACGCCAAGTACGAAGAGCCCGGCTACCTGCCGGAGTTCGCGACCGGTCCGCGCCTGCTGCTCGACGCAACGGGCGCCAGCCTGCTGTTCGTCGATGCGACCATCCGCGACGAGGCCTACCTGCTCGACACGACCGGGGCGCGGGCGATGGTGCATGTCACCGGCGACGCCAACTTCCAGCCGTACATCGGCGCGGTGATCCTGCCGGTGTTCGCCCAGTCGGTGTTGTTCTTGGGCGTCGGCAATCCCGACCACCACGACGTGTATGCGGCCGCCGCCGGCGTGCCTTCGGTCGTCAACCTCACCCAGACCAACGGCAACACGCGCGCTCCCTTCGGCGAGGGCATCCTCGTACCCGAGAACGTCGCGTTCACGACGAGCGGGCAGATGCTGGTCGCGGAGCACACCGGCACGTCGCCGTCCCGCGTGCGACGGCTCGACTTCGCGACGGGGACGTCGATCATCGTCGCCGACGATCTCGCCGGCCTGCATGCGACGGCAGCGGCGCCGCCCGGGATCGCGCCCGATCTCCTCCTGCGCGGCCCTTCCGGCGATCTGCTGCTCGAGACCACGAACGGCACGCCGCGGCTGCGCGCACCGGTCGGCGTCGAGATCGCCGCACCCGTGCATCTGGCACGCTGGTCGCGTGCCCTCACCGCGCGCGTCGGCACGGTCAGCGCACTCGTGTTCCACGCCAACGATGGCAGCGTGCTGGCGCTGCCGCCCACGACCTACGGCCAGCGCGCGTTCCGCACCAGCGCCGGCAACCTCCTCATCGACGGGGCCACGCTCCTGCACGTCGATTCGCGCAACGGTCCGCGCACGGTGCAGACCAACGGCGCCACGCGCCACGTGTTGTCCGGCGCCGGCGCTTGACGCGAGTCGTCAGCGCCGCACGAGGAGCGCGAAGACGTGCCCCGATCCCAGCCGCGAGAGCGGCTGCAGGCGCCGCGGCACGAACCCGCTCTCGCGAGCCAGCTCCATCACCCGCGCGGTGGCGAGCGTGTGCTTGGGCGCCTTGCGGTCGAACGGCCGGCGCAGCCGGCGCAGCACGTTCTTCAGCGAGTTGTAGGAGAAGTAGGTGGTGATGACGGCCCGGTCGGCCACGCGCATCAACTCGCGGAGGTGCTGCTCGCGGTCGCCGGCCGTGCTCAGGTGGTGGTTGAGCCGGACCGACACGACGGTCTCCACCGAGCGATCCCCGAACGGGATCCGCAGGCCGGAGCAGCGCACGTAGCCGGCGGCCCGCCGCTCGTGATCGTCGGCGTTGAGCTTCAGCATGCTCGGTGAGAAGTCGGCCTCGATGACGCGCGTCGCGTGCCCCTGGAACAGATCGAACAACCGGCCCGCGCCGCAGGGCAGGTCGAGGAGCGAATGGCTGTGGCCCACCGCCTCGAACATGCGCGCGAAGATCGCGCGCTCCCAGCGGTCCGAGAGCTGGCGGTGCAGCTTGTTCTCGTAGTCCGCCTTGTAGGCGCTCGCGCCGCGCGTGGACACGTAGTTGTCGATCTTCGACTGCTCCATCATGGCTGCTTCGCCCACACTCCGAGTTTGCCGATCACCTTGATGCAGCCCTTGAGGAAGCGCTGCCACGACCGCCGGCGTGCCCGCAGCCCGCGCCACCAGATGCGCGCCGCCTCGCGGTCGCCGCCACAGTAGGCGAGGAGGGAACGCCAACGCTCGCTGCGCGAGAGCATGCGCTGCCGACCGGCCGTGAACAACGCGTCGTACAGGTCGATGCCGGCACCGCCACCCCGCACCGGCCCCTGTCGCCGGCGCAGGTACGGCTGATCGCAGAGCAGGAGCCGGTCGTCGGCGCCGACCAGGACGTTGCGCGGGTACGCGGTGAGGCTGACGAAGCCCGCGTCGTGCATCGCTCGCAAGAGGCGCCCCATGGCCTGCGCCCGGGACCGGCGCTGGCCGGCGTCGTCGCGCGCGAAGGCAACGCGCAGGTCACCCGCCGGCCCTGCGTCCGCGAGCCAGAGCGTACACCGCGGCACGCAACCCATGCGCCGCGTCTCCTCCCACGCCAGCGGCCGGACGGCAGGCACCCCAGCGTCCACCAGGGCGCGCAGGTTGCGGTACTCGCGGGCCGCCTTGCTGCGCACCAGGAAGGTGCGCCACAGGAAGAACGGTGCCGGCGCGTAGGTCTTGCGGATCCAGGTGCGGTCGCCCTGCCGCACGCGCTCGACGCGGCTGACGACGTCGGCCTTCAGCACGTCGACGTCGAAGGGCGGCGTGGGCAGGAGGGTCGCCGCGGGATCGCGGCGCTCGCCGGCACGCTGGCCATCGTCGACTGCAGGGGCGGGGGGCAAGGGCGAGAGCGTAGCGCGAACCCGCGCCTACAAACGACCGTCAGGTGGCCACGAAAGCCCCCGCCGGGCGCCGACGCGCCGGATCGTCGTCCCAACCCAGGTCGACCGCGCGATCCCGCAACCGCGCGAGGTGGGCGAGGTAGACCTTGCGCCGGATCTCGCATGCCCCCATGCGCAGCAGATGCGGAGTCGTGAGCTGGACATCCAGCACTTCGACGCCCGCGCCGAACAGGAACGTGGCGAGGGCGACGAGCGCGACCTTCGAGGCATCGGTGACGCGATGGAACATGCTCTCGCCCGCGAACACGCCGCCGATGTGCACGCCGTAGATCCCACCCACCAGATCGTCGCCGTCCCAGACCTCGAGGCTGTGCGCATGGCCGAGCGCGTGCAGCGCGGCGTACGCCGAGCGCATGTCGGTTGTGATCCACGTGCCGTCCGTCCGACGTTCCGCGCAGGCCGCCATGACGGAGTCGAACGCGCGGTCCCAGGTGACCTCGAAGCACCCTGCGCGCATGGTGCGGCGCAGGCGACGCGAGACGTGCAAGGTCGCCGCGGTGATCACCGCACGCGGGTCGGGCGACCACCACAGCGGCGGGACGCGGTCGTCGAACCAGGGGAAGATCCCGCCGCGGTACGCCGCCAGCAGCCGGTCGCACGACAGATCACCGCCCACGGCGACCAGGCCTTCACCGTCGCAGCGGCTCGGGTCGGGGAACTGCGGCGGCGCATCGACGGGCAGGTAGACCGGGAACGCGCGGGTCACGGACGCGAGGTTACCCGACGCCCGGCAGCCAGCAGGTGCGCGCTCAACGCAACCGGCGCAGCAGCGTGTGCTGGTCCTCGCGGTCGCCGGCCGCGAGGATGTCGACGTCGCCGTCGCTGCGCGGCTGGAAGTACACGCGAAGCTTGATCCCGGCACGCAGGCTCCAGAGGTCGACGCCCCCGAGTTGCTTGACCTCGAGGCCGGGGTAGGCAAAGCCAGCCACGGCGAGGCGGAACACGGCGTCGAAGACCGCCTCCACCGCCCGCCGGTCGCGGCCCTCGATCGATCGGTAGAACTCTGCCGAGAAGTGCGGGATGCGGAACCGCTCCGCCGGCGGCAGCGGAGGCGGTGGCGCCTTGCGCTGCTGGCCGCGCGGGACCTTGGCCTGCAGTTCCTCGATCCGCACTTCGGCGTCGCGCAACTGCGCCTGCTGCTCCGCGATCCGGCGCCGGTAGTCCTCCTCGGCACGGGCGAAGGCCTCGATTTCGATGCGTGCATCGTGCAGCTCGCGAACCACATCGCGATCCGCCCCGCTGCTCTCCTGTGCCGCCGGTCGCTGCGGAAGGTTCGTCAACTGCCCGCGCAGGATGGCCGAGCGCTCCTGCTCCGCGGCCAACCGTCGCTCCAGCTCGGCGATCAACCCGCCATCGCGCAGGCTCGCCTCTTGCGCGCGCTGCAGCATCTGCTCCGTGCGGGCGAGCGTCTCTGCCGTCGCATCCGTGCTCGGCGGCGCCACGGCAGGCGGCGGCGGCGGCGGCGGCGCGGTCTCCTCCGGCGGCCGCAGCTCCACCAGCGCACCGCAGACCTCTTGCACGATGTCGGGGTCGAGATCGCGCGCCAGCACCGCCGCAAGCGCCGGTGCTGGGGCGATGTCGACGCGGAAGCCCTTCGGAGAGAGGCCGCGCTCGCGCGCGATCTGCCGGAGCCTTGCCACCGGTACCAGGGCAACGAGCACGTCGAGGAGCGGCAGCTTGCCCTTGCCCCCGAGGGTCGCCTCGACGAGGCGGTCACGTGCCTTGGTGTCGCTCATGCGTGCTCGGATCCGATGCCTGCCAACCCGCCGACGTCAGCCCCGCCGCGGGACCTTGGGATAGATCGACTCGACAGGGTAGCTCGGCAGCGCCCGCGCATCGATCTCCGCCTCCAGCTCCTCGCGCTCATCGGCGGTCATGGCCTCCGGATCTCGCCACGCCCGATACACGGCCAGCTCGACCAGGTCCAACGGAGCGGCGAGGAGATTGCCGACGCGCCAGAGTACGAACGACGGCCAGAACAGCGTCGACACCGCATCCGCGGCACTCGGATCGTTGGATGCATGCACTTCGTACACGATCCACGACGCCGGCAGCATCACGATGCAGATCGGGAACCCGACGCCGAAGCCGACGAAGCCGAGCGCCTGCGCCGGCATGCAGACGAGCGGGGTCCGGCCGGTGCGTTCGTCACCGAGGTCGTGCGCGTACTGGACCAGGTCGGCGCAACTCGCGAGCGCGAGCGTGAGACCACAGGCACCGACCACGCCGCACCGCGGCGCGCACCTCACCGCCCGCGGCCGCGATTGGCCTGGGCGGGATCCGGTTCGCGCTTGGCGAACACCATGCGGTCGACGAACCACTCGTCGGACACCTCAGGCGGCGGCTTGCCGCCGCGCGCGCGCAGCTCCCGGGTCTCGCGGTTCTTCAGATGCAGCGTGCGCAACCGCCACGCCGGGGAGTGCGCCTCGACGTTGTGCAGGATGTTCGTGATCAGCTCCCGGGCCATCGGCAACGGCGTCTTGCCGCCCTCCTTGAACTCGATCGACCACTGGCGATCGACGGCCTTGAGGTCGCTGACCCGCGTGTCCTGGAGGGTGTTGAGGATGAAGTCGGTGCGCCGCAGGCTCTGCGAGGACCGCGACACCTGCACGTCGAAATAGGTGCGCGGATCCGCCTCCGCCTGCGCGCTCCCGGACTTGGCGCGCATGCCGTCGATCTCCTGCTGCAGGAGGCCGATGGCCTGCAGGGGCCCGCGCGGATTCTTGGCCTGTGCGATCGCCTTCTCGCCCTCGGCGATCCGCCCCTGCAGCCAGTACGCCCAGCCTCCAGCGACGGGGCTGAGCACCAGCGACGCGATGATGATCACCTTGTAGAGGTCGAACTTCTTCTCCATGGCTCTACTTGCTCACGTCCTGGAACACGCCGAACGTCGGCTTGACGTCGACCTTCAGCGTCATGTACGCGCCCTCCTCGCCCGGCTCGAGGTCGGAGAAGAGCTTCTCCACGCCGATCGCCTCGCCGACCTTCGCGAACGGACTGGCCGCATCCCGGGCATCGTCGGCGAACGCCTGCTTGATCGCGTCGTAGATCGTGCGGAAGTCGCGTCGTAGCGCGAACACGATCTCGACATAGCGCGAGCCGTTCGGCGGCAGCTCCATCCTGATGTCGGTGATCAGGTAGCGACCGAGCTGACCCTCGATCGACTTCAGCACCTGGCTCATGCGCACCAGGACCGCGAACCCCGACTCGAGCGCGAGGTCGGCGTAGTAGCCGGTCTTCTCCTGCTCGGATTTCTTCAGCTTCTCGAGCTCGGCGCGGATCATGTCGAGCTGCTTGAACGTGTCCGCGTTGGCGAGACGTTCGCACAGCTGGGTGTAGGCGCGCCGCTCCATGCGTTGATCCATCCAGCCGGTCGGCGCCATGAGTCGCTGCACGTACACACCCGCGAACCGCACCGGTGCCCCGCCCTTGCGTTCCTCCGGCGGAATCATGGTCGTGGTGCCGTACTCCGACTCCAGGTAGCCGAGCTGCTTCAGGTTGCGCAGGCCCAGGAACACGCAGAAGAACAGGCCGAGCATGCAGGTCACGGCCAGCGGGAACTTCAGGCGATCGAACTGGCGGGCAAACGCGAGGTCTTCACGGCGGAAGTTGAGGCGCAGCGGCCCGCCCATCATTCCGAGGGCGAGCCCGACGGCCACGGCGATGCGCGGGTTGATCGCCGCCGCCTCCTCCTCGTTCAGACCATGCTGCAAGCGGCCGAGCACGTCGAGCATGCGCGGCTGGCACCCGCAGACCTCGCCGATCACGTCGGCCACGCCCGGCATGAGCGAGCCACCACCCGTGATCCACACCGCCTCGATCGCGCCGACGTTGGACACCGACGCGATGAACCGCATCAGCTCGCGACGGAACCGCTCGAGGAACCGGTCACGCGCGCCCGCCACGAAGGCATGCGAGAGGGACTCCTGCGGCGCCGCGACCGCGGCGGCAGCAGCAGCCGCCTCCGCCTCCGGAGCGCCGGCAGCATCGGCTGGCGCCGTGATCGCGTAGCCCTGATCCTCGCCGGTCTGCAGCGCTTCGAGCGCGAGCTTGCGGGCGATGGCCGGGGTGATCTGGTGGGCGGCGACGATCTCGTCCACCACCGCGTCGGTTCCCGTGCGCAGCGTGCGCAGGTCGAGGAGCCGACCGCCCACGACCAGCAGCACGGCGGCCGAACGGGCGCCGACGTCGATCACGAGGCGCGCGCGGGGGGGCTCGCCCTCGGCGGGCGGCTCGGCGCCGTCGATCGGTTCGCTGAAGCAGCCGATGCACTCGGCCGTGCGGTACAGGGCCGTGGCGTCGAGGTCGACGTTCTCCGGCTCGATACCCACGGCCTCGAGCGACTTCAGGCGGGTGCGCAGCGACGGCTTGGGCACCGCGACCACCATCACCTTGGTCGTACTCGCCGAGGCCTCCATGGAGACGAAGTCGATGACCATGTCGTCGACGTTGTGGCTGTGGATCGAACCCTCGACCTCGAACTTCAGCACCTTGCGGATGTTCTCCTCGCCGACGAACGGCACGGAGATCGTGCGCAACACCGCCTCGCGACAGGGGAACGCAACGCTGATGTTGTCGCGTCCGAGCCCCGCGTCCTTCAGGACGTGCAGGACGGCCCGCCCCGGCACATCCGCGACGGCGGCATCGGGACCCGGCGCCGACTCGGCGAGGTCGATGTTGACCTTGGTCAGTCGCGGCTTCTTCAGGGAGCCATCGAGCTCGACGACCTTGATCTCGTACTCACCGATGTCGAGTCCAACACCCTTGGCCATGTCTCTTGTTCTCCGCGGTCTCTTGGCTTCGCGCTCGCCGCTAGCGCCTCGAATCCTGGGCTTGCCGGAGCTGCTCGTACCGGGCTCGCTGCGACGGGTCCAACATGAACTCGATGCGTTTGTCGGCGGCGCGGCGTGCGCCACCGAGTTCGTCCTGCACCGCCGCCGGCAGGCTCGGCAGGTTGCGACGGAAGATCGAGGTCTCGTCGTGCGCACGGCGGCGCAGGATCGCCCCCAGCAGGGTCACCTGCTGGCCACTCAGCGCGAACTCCGAGGCGAATCGCTGGAGGAACTCCCGGTCGGCCGACGCCAGCTCCGCGGCATCGCGCTCGCTGCTGGCCATGCCCCGGCATACCGCGATGCCGAGCGCCGTGCCGGCCACGAGCGCCGACACCACCGCGCCGGCCAACCAGACCCGCACGCTCATCGGCGCTCGCTGCCGCCCTCGGCCTGGATGCGCTGGTCGAGCTGCTGGATGAGGACCTCGTCATCTGCCTGGAGCTGCCCGGAGTCCAGCGGTCGCAGCACACCCGCCACGAACAGGATCGCCACCGTGAGAATCACCGCGGCGGCGATCACGCAGAAGCGCGCCGTGGCCACCAGTCGTCGTTCCGCCAGACCCGCGAGTTCGGTGGTGACGCCCGCCTCGCTCCGTACCCGCTGCAGGACCCGGGCCTCGAAGCCCTCGCGCACGGCCGGTGCGGGCTCGGCCTTGGCGACGGCGAACAGCCGGCGCAGGGCCTGGGCCTGCTGCACGGCCTCGGCAAGGGGCTGGTCATCGCGCAGCCGCGACTCGAAGGCAGACCGCTCCGCCTCGGGCATGGTGCCCTCGGCATGGCGATCGGCGTCGAGGAGATCTCGGTCGTCCAGGGGGTGCTTCATGGGGACACTCCGCCGCGCACGTGCGGCACGAGTTCGGGGTGCAGGCGGGCCAGCGCTTCCTTGAAACGCTGGCGCGCGCGGAACAGGCGCGACTCCACGGTGCCCATGCTGCATTGCAGCACGGCGGCCATGTCGGTGTACGAGAGGTCCTCGTACTCGCGCAGGATGAGGATGTTGCGGTACTTCTCGGGAAGCGTGGCGAGCACCTCCCGTGTGACGCGACGCAGCTCGTCGTCGAGCAGCGGTTCGACCGTCACGTCGCCGCGCGTGCCGGCGCCTGCGGCTTCGAGCTCCGCGTCCGTGTCGACGAGGCGAAGGCGGCGGCGACGGCTGCGCGACAGGAAGTCGGTCGCGGTGTTCACCGCGATCCGATACAGCCAGGTGTAGAACGCCGACTCGTGCTGGAAGGTGCCGAGCTTGCGGTAGACCTTCACGAATACCTCCTGGGCCAGGTCTTCGATCTCTCCGGGATCCCGCGTGAAGCGGCCGATCAGGCGGTGCAGGCGCTCCGCATAGCCCTCGACGAGCGCCCGGAAGGCGCCGTGGTCCCCACCCACGGCAGCCGCGATCAGGGCGGGTTCGTCAGCGTGTTGCATGAGTCTCAGTGCGGGCACGCGCCTTGGACTGCGCCCGCCTCCTTATCTTCCCGACGGTTGCGGGCCGCCGGCAGGCGGCGGCGGGGACCCGCCTTGACCGGCGCCGGCCGCGTCCGGGAGGAGGTGACCCATCTTCTCACGCTTCACGCGCAAGTACCTCTCGTTGTGGGGGTTGGGGTCGATCACCATCGGTACCTGCTCGACGACCTCGAGCCCGTATCCGTGCAGGCCCGCCAGTTTCTTGGGGTTGTTGGTGAGGACGCGGAGCCGGCGGACCCCGAGGTCGTGCAGGATCTGCGCTCCGGTGCCGAACTCGCGCTCGTCGGGACGGAAGCCGAGGTGCTGGTTGGCCTCGACCGTGTCGAGGCCGCTGTCCTGGAGCGCATAGGCCCGCATCTTCTCGGCCAGGCCGATGCCACGGCCTTCCTGGCTGATGTAGAGGACGACACCCTTGCCGGCGGCCTGTACCGCGGCCATCGCGCGCGCGAGCTGCTCACCGCAGTCGCACCGCAGCGAGCCGAAGACGTCGCCGGTGAGACATTGGCTGTGCACCCGCACCAACACCGGCTCGGCGATCGGCGGAAACCGCCCGCCGGCCTCCGCGGGCCGCTCGATGCCGACGGTCAACGCGACGTGGACCCGGTTGTCGACCAGGCTCACGTACGTGTAGCTCGTGAACTCGCCCGCGCGCGTCGGCATCTGGGCGACCGCCACGCGGTCGATGAGGCGCTCGCGGCGCCGCCGGTACTCCACCAGATCGGCGATGGTCGCGATCTTGATCCCGCGACGGGCGCCGAACTCGATGAGGTCGGGGAGGCGCGCCATCGTGCCGTCGTCGCGCATGATCTCGCAGATGACCCCCGCCGGCCGCAGGCCGGCCAGCCGGCAGAGGTCCACGATCGCCTCGGTGTGGCCGGCGCGGACCAGCACACCGCCGTCCCGCGCGCGCAACGGCTGCACGTGTCCTGGGCGGATCAGGTCTGACGCCTGCGCGCCTTCCCGCACCGCGGCGCGGATGGTCGTCGCCCGATCGGCCGCCGAGATGCCCGTGGTGACGCCGTGCCTTGCGCCGATCGTGACGGTGAACGCGGTGGCCATCTTGGTCTCGTTCACCGCGGTCTGTGGCACGAGGTTGAGGCGATCGCAGGTCTCGGCGTCGAGAGCCAGGCAGATGAGGCCCCGGGCATCCTTCGCCAGCAGGTTCACCAGCTCCGGCGTGACGTGCTCCGCCGCGAAGCAGAGGTCGCCTTCGTTCTCGCGCCCGGGATCATCGACGAGGATCACCGGGCGGCCGGCGCGGACGTCGGCGAGGACTTCAGGGATGGTCGCGACGGACATGGGGCGAAGGCCCGGAGTGTAGGCCGGCGCGACGCCGCGAGCGAGGACGCGAGCGACGCCGGCCGCCGGGCGGCGCTATCGTGTCCGCGTGACCGACCCGAACCGGCGATGGCTGGGTGCGCTGCTGGTGCCGCTCTGCGCCTGCGCCAGCTCGGCTCCGCTCGACCAACACCTCCTGCAGGAGATCCTCGACCTGCAGGATCGCCGCGAGGCCAGCAACCCGGCCCTGCGACGCCACCTCGGCCACGTCAACGCTACCGTGCGCGCCTGGGCCGCACGCGCGCTGGGCACCGTCGGTGCGACGGACGCCGCGCCCGCGCTCACCCACACGCTGGCCTCCGACCCGGAGGTCGAGGTGCGACGCTGGGCCGCGTTCGCGCTCGGCACGCTGTCCGTCGCCTCTGTGACCCTCCGCACCGCGTTGCGAACCGACCCCGACGCCGAAGTGCGCGCGACAGCGGCATGGGGGATCGGCAGGCAGTTCGGCCGACCGGCCGACCGCGCGATGCTCGCCGACCTGGTGCGCGGCCTCGACGACGTCGACCCGCGCGTGCGGACCGCGTGCGGCACGGGGCTGGCGTTCGCGGGTGACCCGGAGATCGACGCAACCGTGGCGGCAGCGTGCGCGCGCGAGCCCGAGCCCCGGGCGCAGGCGGCGATGCTCATGGCGGCTGGCCTCGCCGAGCCGCGCGCCGTCGGCGCGACCCTGGCCGCCGCAGCGCTGCAGGCCCCCATCGGCGCCAGCCGCGCGGTGACGCTCGCTGGGCTGCGCGGACTCGCCACCCTGCTGCAGCGGCATCCAGGCACCTGGAACTTCACGCCGCGCGAGCGGGCCCGCCTGCGCTCGTACCTCTGGTACGACGACGATGCGCTGGCGGGCGCTGCCGCGGACGCACTGGTCGCGCTCGCCGGCGACGACGCGGATGCGCGTCGCGCCGACGAGCAGGTCCTCTTCGATGCCGGGGCACGGCACGTCGCGCTCGGCCGCGACGCGGTGCTGACCCAGGGCTGGGCGCGGTTTCCCTGGTCGGCAGCGACGCGGCGGGCCGCGGGTGCCGTGCTCGAACGTGCCGCGGTCGGCCGCGACCCACGCCTGCACGCCTCGGCGCTCTTCGCCTTCGCGGCCCTGCAGCCCGACGCTGCGGCACGCATCCTGCGACAGCACCTCGAGGCTCGCGACGTGCGGCAGCGGACGCTGGCGGTTCAGGCCCTGGCCGCGCCCGGGTCGTCCCCAGCGACGGAAAACCTGTGGGCGCGGGCCCGTGCCGATCGCTCGCCCGTGGTGCGCGCGACGCTCGGGGTCGCGCTGCTGCGGCGTCACCGCGAACTCGAGGGCAGCTCGCTCGCCCGCGTCGAGCTGCACGCCCCGGCGGCGGCCAGGATCCTCGCGGCTCTCCTGCCGGAAGAGGCCGCGCAGTTGCGCGTGGAGCGACTGGCGCGAGGCCTCGCGGCCGTCGCCACCACCGACACGATGCTCCGCATCGCGCTGATGCGGGCCATCGCCGCGCTCACGGAGCGGGAGTCCTCGCCTGCGCTCGACCTCGCGCTCCTGCGCGCAGACGAAGACCCCGCGGTCCGCCGCACCGCGCAGGAGCTGTGCGGAGAGCGGCGAGATCCGTGGTCCGATACCCGCACGTTCCGGCTCGGGATCGACCTGCCATGGTCGACCTTCGCGCGGCCCACCCACGTGCGCATCGCGACGACGGCGGGCACCTTCGTCCTCGCCCTCGATGCCGCCCTCGCGCCCGTACACGTGCACCGTCTCATCGACCGGATTCGCACCGGTCGTTTCGCTGCCGGAGTGCGCACGCACGCGTCATCGATGGTGACCTTCGGCGACCCCGCACAACTGCAGCCGCGGTGTGAAGACCTGCTGCGACGCGAGAGCGGCCCCGTGCAGTTGTCTCACAGCGGGATGGTCGGCTGCACCGCATCGGTGGTGCCCGACTGCGACGGTGACGAGCTGTTCGTGACGCTTGCGCCCCGCCCGGACCTGCAGGGAAGGGTGACCGTCGTCGGGCGAGTGTGCGACGGCATGGACGTCGTCGAGCGGCTGCGCGCGGGCGATCGTTTTCTCGACATCACCCTCGTCCCCGACTCGGACTGAGAGGCTCGCGCGGAGCCGGAAGAGCTCGCCGCCGGCCCGCTCCTTTGGCTTCACTCGCCGCCGATCCGGGGCCGATCCGCTCTCGTCGGGCAGGGGGTCGGAAGCACCACAACGCGATTTGCAACGATGAAGCGCACGCTCCTCGAGATTGCCGCCGGTCTTGGCCTGCTGGTCCTGATCGCATCCCTCCACCGTCAGGTGGACCGGCTCCAGGCCGACAGCCGTGAGGTCCATCGGCTGAAGACCCTGGTCAGCGCCTCGATCGAGAAGGAGCCCAAGGCGGGTCGCGGCGCAGAGGAGATCGCGGACCTGGCGCGCAAGGTCAAGGACCTCGAGGTCCGCGTCGCGGAGGCGAGCCAGACCGGATCGCGCGCGACGCAGCTGGAGGAGGTACTGCAGCGGGAGCAGGCCGAGCACTCGCGCTTCAAGAGCCAGATCGCCCAGGACATGACGAGCACGCGCTCGCTCATGGACACCTACATCGACGAACTCCGCTCGACCAACCGTCGGGCCCAGTCGACGCTGGAGGCGACGCGCAGCGAACTGGCGCAGGTCAAGGGCAAGCTCGAGCCCGACCATCGTGCCCTCACCCGCACGATGATCGCGCCGACCGTGCAACTCAACGGCGACGACACCGTCGGCTCCGGCACGCTGGTGTTCTCCGGCCAGAACCCCAAGGACGGCACGGTCGAGACCTACGTGCTCACCGCGCACCACGTCGTCCGCAACATCCTCGCCGACACGCCGAGCGCGCGCACCAACGGCGTGGTGGTCACCATCTACCTGCCCGACGGCGCGCGCAAGGACGTCCGCGGCGACATGATCCTCAGCGAGCCGCGCATCGACTCGGCCCTGCTCAAGCTGCGCACGACGGACCGCTTCGAGAACGTGGCCCGGGTCCTGCCGAAGAGCGCCGCGTCCCGCGTCGAGGTGTGGGAGCCGATCTACGCCGTGGGCTGCCCCCTCGGCAACGACCCTGTCCCGAGCGCCGGCGCGATCAGCAGCCTCAAGAACCAGCTCAACAACTCCAACTACTGGATGATCAACGCCCCGACGTACTTCGGGAACTCCGGCGGCGGCATCTACCTCGCCGACACGTGCGAGCTGGTCGGTGTGTTCTCGAAGATCTACACGCACGGCAAGGGCGCACCCGTGGTGATCCCGCACATGGGCCTGTGCACCCCGATCACGACGGTGCACGAATGGCTGGCCACGGCGAAGCTCGGCTGGATCCTCGATCCGCGCCAGCCGGACCTGCACGCCAGCGATCCCTCGACACCCCCGAAGTAGGCGCAGCCCGGTCGCGCTCGCAGCAGCAGCGTCCTCGCGCGCCGCGAGGCATGCAGACAGAAGATCAGGGCGGCGGGTAGGGCCTGCCGCCGTCGAAGCCGCGAGCGATCACGACCCAGAACCCGACGGCGGTCCCCGCCGCGTACTCCACCGGGATCCCGACCGCGGGTTCGACGACGGCGAACCGCGCCGCGAGCATCGCCGCCAGTTGGTCCGACACGGGCCGCTTGCAGATCAGGACCGCGTCCTGCCCGGAGAGCGCGCTCCAGTCGTCCCAGAACTCGTAGTTGCGCCCGTGGCGCGCCTGGCTCCACAGATGTACGCGCGGGTGGCTCGGCGCGTAGAAGGCCAGCGCCGCCGCCACGCCGTACTGGTCGGAGAGCGCGAACACGCCGCGCTCCCGACCCTCGCCGCGTTGCGACTCGCGCACGGCCGCGAGGCGTGCATCCAGTACGCGCCCGACCTCCGACCAACCGGACAGGTGGCGGGCCACCTTCGCGGGCTGACCGGCGACGATGTCCTGACGCGCGAACCAGGCGGGCGCCAGGGCGAAGGCGTGCGCCACCGCCACCGCCACCACGCTCATCAGGACCGAGCTGCGCCACGCGAACCGCGCCCACGCTGTCTTCGTCCACGCAGCGCCCTGCGCCAGGGGCACGGCGAGAACGACCAGGGCGATGCCCCATCCCGGCATCGTCCAGTGCACGCCGACTTCGCGGCGAAGACTCACGACCAGGAAGGCAACGAGGGTGAACGAACCCATCCAGGCGAGCAGGCGTGCGCCGGCGACCGTCGCTTTCGTCGCCCTGCCGAGGGCCACCACCGCGAGCAACGCGACCCCGGGAGTGATGACCGCGAGTTGGGCGCCGACGAACGCGAGTGGCTCGAGCAGCGATCGCGGTTGATCCTGTTGCCGGATCACGAAGTTGAACCGGATCGTCATCCAGTCGTGAGTCGCGTTCCACCACCAGACCGGTGCGCTGGCGAGCGCCGCCAGGAGCAGCGCTGCCCACGGCCCGACGCCGCGCAGTCGGCACCGCCCGACCGGGCTGCACACGAACCACCCGGCGGCACCCAGCACGAGCGGCACGACCAGGAACTTGGTCGAGAGCGCGAGACCCAGGGCGAGACCGAGCCCGCACCACGCGCGCCTCCGACCACGCTGGGCCACGGCGAACGCGGCCCAACCGAACCCGATGCACACCGGCACGAGCGGGGCATCGGTGCTCATGTAGACCGCGAGCGCGGCCGGCAGTGGCACGAGGGACACCAGGATCGCGGCGAGAAGTCCGGCGCGGTCGATGCTCGCCGGGTCGCGGGTGTCCTGCGACGAGCGCGCCACGTCGCGCGCCAGCCCGCACGCAAGCAGCGCCGCGACCGCAGAGCTCACGATCGCCGGCAGGCGCACTGCCAGTTCACCTGCGTCCGGCAGCAGCGTCGTGGCGAGCCAGATGCCCCACGCCGTCATGCCCGGATGGTCGTAGTAGGCGCCAGCCAGGTGCCGCGACCACTCCCAGTGGTAAGCCTCGTCGCCGGACAGCGGCAGCCGACCCGCCGTCGCGAGGCGAAGGATCACGGCACCCGCGATCACCACCACCAACCACCACCGCGCCGTCACGCGCGCAGGATGAGGCGGCGGATCTCTTCGAGTTCCGGATCGGCCTCGCCGCGCTGCAGCGCGGCGTGCAGCGACTCGCGGGCCTGGACCGCGCGTCCCAGCCGGTGCTGGTACAGCGCGCGCCTTCCCAGCAGGTGCGGATCCGCCGGCCGCGCCGCCAGCGCGTCGTCGATGCACTCGAGAGCGCGCTTGGGGTTGCCACGCCGGTCGAAGAGATACGCCATCTCCACGAGGGCATCGGGCTGCCCGGGCCGGCAGCGCAGGACATCGGCCATGAGATCGAGCGCCGTCTCCTCCCGCCCGAGGCGGCGCTGCGCGACGCCGGCGTAGTAGGTGGCGGGCCAGTAGCCAGGCTCGGAGGCCTGGATGCGTTGCAACTCGGCGAGGGCCGCACGCGGCACGCGCCGTCGCATCACCGCGTCGACCGCCTTGCTGAAGCGTCGTTCGAACCCGCGCACGCGCAGGCGCAGGATCCCGCGCAGCGCGCGGTCCCGCGTACTCGGCTCGAGTTCGCCCGCAAGACCCGCCCGCAGCTCGGCCTCCGCCTCGGCGCGCTTGCCGAGTTCGAGCAGGCACAGGCCGAGCGCGACACGGTCCTCGCAGTCGCTGAGCAGGCCGCACAGCTCGCGCAGGGTCGCCAGCACCACGCGCGTCGGTCGCCGCTCACCGAGGTGCTCGGTCAGGTAGGAGAGCAGCACGCCTGAACCGCGCCCGTCGTCGTCCCACTCGGTGGGGCGCGACGCGCGGTCGCGGATCCGGCGCAGGCCGTGCATGACCTTCTCCCACGCGTCCTGGTCGTCGCCGTGCGCGAACGACAGCCGCGCCAGGTGTGCGAAGAAGTCCGGATGGCCGTCCTGTTCGAGCCCCTTGAGCCAGAGCCGGCGAGCCGCCCCGGTGTCACCGCGGTTCGCCATCACGATGCCGAGGCTCTCGAGACCCCGGGGCGGCGGCGGTTCCAGTCGTACCGCGTGCTGCAACCACAGCACCGCGCGCGGGTGATCGCCGTTGGTGGCCAGATGCTCGGCGATCGCCACACAGCCCTCGCCATCGCGTGGCAACGCGGCGAGACACTGATCGACCACCGCGATCCCGCAGGCCGCGTCCAGCTCGCCGGCCTCGACCGCGACGAGCGCGGCACTGTGCAACGTGCGCAGCGCCAGACCGAACGCCGGGTCGAGGCGGACGGCCTCGACCAGGGGCTGCAGCAGGGCCTTGGGTTCCACCCCCGTCTGCACGTCCAGATCCCCGCTCAGCACCGCCGCCCCGTCGAGGCCCGAGAGGTAGGCGAAGAACGCGTCGCCGTGGTGGGTGAGCAGCCCGGGCGCCGGCGTCGGCGCTGCGAGGTCCAGCAGACGGGCGACGCGCTCCGCCATGCGGCGCAAGGCGGGCACCGGGTCGTCGAGAGGAATCAGCCCCGCCACGGCAGAGGAGACTTCGGCGCCGACGTCGTCGGCGAAGTACACCCTCAGCTGCACGGCCAGCGCGCCGTCCGGGCACGCGAGCGACCCCACCATCACCGCGCGCGCCGACTCGCCCTCCGGAATGAGGTCGAAGGCATCGTCGGCATCCGGCACTTCGTGAAGCATCGCCCAGCCCACGGGCTTCTCGTCGGCGGGCGACTGGATCTCCACCATCCCGGTCGGACCGAGCTGCCCATCGTTGAGCAACTGGTGGAGGAAGTCGGGGATCCGGCGCGCCAGCACCCAGGGATCGATCCCGGCCGACGACACGCGCTCTGGCTCCGCCACGGCGAGCGGCAGGAGGAACACGTCGGCATGGCTCGCGGGATCGTCTCGCCTCATCCGGGTGGCCAGGAGAAGGAACGACCTGCGAGCACGTGCAGGTGCAGATGGAAGACCGTCTGTTGTGCGCCTGCGCCGTCGTTGATGACGACGCGATAGCCGCCGTCGACGAGACCGAGGCGGCGCGCGACCTCACCCGCAGCCCACAGCAGGTGACCGAGCAGGACTCGCTGCGCCTGGCTCGCATCGTGCAACGTCGCGAGTTGGGCCTTCGGGATCAGGAGCACGTGGGTGGGCGCCGCGGGCGCGATGTCGCGGAAGGCGAGACACTGCTCGTCTTCGTACACGACGGTCGCGGGTACCTCCTTGCGAAGGATCTTCGCGAACACGTTTTGCGTGTCATACGTCACAGCGAGCCGCCCACCTGCTGTTCTACGGGCGGTGATATACCAGAAGCCCTCGCTCTCGCGCCAGCGTCGACAAGCGCGATGGCAAGGAAAGTGGCGAGAAGCCGAGCGCCTCGAGGTCCCGCTCCGACACTTCGGTTCGCGCCGCAACGACGACGGCGAAGCGCGTGCGTGCATCGCGACACCGCGCGAGGACCTCGGCAGGCGCGATCGGTCGCGGCGGCCCGGGCCTTTGCCCAGCGAAGAACTCGAGGCGCGGCATTTCGGTGGCGATGAATCGGTCGGAGCCGAGTTGCGGGCGCAGGTGTTCGCCGAGTTCACGCTCGACCCGCCTGTCCCCCCCACGCGCGAACGGGAGACGCACGACATCGGGCGTGAGCGCCGCCGTCAGCAGGATCCAGCGCCAGCGCCGCACGAAGTGGTGGTTCGCGGCCAGCGCGGCGCCGGCGAGGGGGAGTACGAGGACACCGAACCCCGAGAGGAAGCGCAGGTAGGTGCGCAGGAGCGGAATGACGATGAGTTGCGCCGCGAGGGGCAGCACCAGCATCGCAACGACCCAGCGTCCTTCGCGCACCCGCCACGCGCGTACGCCGCCGGCGACCGCGAGTGGCAAGACGAGGTAGCCGATCGCCTCGAACCCCACGCCGAGTGCGCCCACCAAGTGGCGCACGTAGTAGGTGATCGGCGCGTCGGCAGCGCCGATCCCCACCTCCAGGTTGAACGCGACCTTGGGCGTGAGGGAAAGCCCGTGCCCGTGGTACGCGTAGGCGAGCGGCAGCAGCGCGACCCCACCCGCGCCGAGCACGACGAAGCGCACCGCGCCAGGAACGCGACCGCGCACCAGGAACACGGCACCCGCGAGCAGCAGGACGAGCCCTTCCGGTCGGGTCGCAAACGCGATCGCCACGGCGAGCCCCGCGGCGTTCGGGCGGATGCGCGCCCCGAGCAGGGCGAACGCCCACGTCGCGACCGCCAGATAGAACGTCCCCTCCGACAGGCACTCCGCGGGGTAGCGGCTCGCCCAGAGACCGAGCGCGTAGCAGAGCCCGCAGGCCAACCCCGCCACGCGCCCGAACCGGTGCGCCGTCAGCGCCCACAGCGGCACCACGGCCAGCGCCGCGCAACCGCTCGCGACCATCTGTCCGGCGACCATCGTGTCCAGCCCCGGCACCGCCGCGAGCAGGCCACCGACGAGGAGCGGATACAGCGGATGGAACACCGTGTCGAACGCCGCGCCCAGGTCGCCCGCGGCGATCCGTTCCGCCATCCACAGGTAGGTGGCGCCGTCGCGCCCCGGAACGCAGGTGCGGGCTGCAACGAGCGCGCGCGCGCCGAGCGCGAGCGCGAGGAGCGCGACGAGATCGCCGCGCCAGCGCATCTAGCGACCGTGATCTTCGACCTTGGAGAGGTACCTCGCGCGCTCCGCGGCCGTCGGTTCGACGTACGGCCGCAGCACGCGGAACCCGTTGAACTGCGCGTCGGTGAAGTACCAGATGCTCTGCGGGATCTGCGGATCGCGCATCTTCCACTCGCTGCTCGACCCGCGGCGCGCCGCGGAGCGCAGGCGCGACTCGCGCTCCCGCCACGAGCCACCGCGCGCGACGACGGGGTACTCCTCGGTCGCGACCACGTGCGGGTCGACGAGCAGGTCCTCCCTCGCCGCGTAGTCGGCCATCTGGTCGAGGCACCACTCTGACACGTTGCCGTGCATGTCGTAGAGGCCCCAGGCGTTGGGCTTCTTCAGTCCGACCTTGTGGTAGGCGCCGTCGGCGTTGCCGCGGTGCCACGCGTATTCGTCGAGTGCGGCGACGTCGTCACCGAAGCCGTAGGCCTGCGTCGTCCCGGCCCGGCACGCGTACTCCCACTCGGCCTCCGTCGGCAACCGGTAGAAGGCCCCCAGCTTCGCGCTGAGCCACTCGCAGTACTTCATCGCCGCGTGCTGGGTCATGCAGATGGCAGGGAAGCCGCCCTCCTTGCCCATCCCGAAGGTCATGTCGGTGTAGGGCGGAGTCGGGCGCGCCACGGCGTCGGCCGCGACGTCGAGGTCGCTCGGCTTGTGCTCCTCCGGTCGGCGCTTGCGCTCGAGGCTCGCCGACCAGAGTTCGTACGCGTCCCAGGTGACCTCGTGCTGCCCCATCCAGAACGGGTCGACGAGCACCCAGCGCTGCGGCCCTTCGTCGGCGCGCCGGCCCGGCTCGTCGTCGGGGCTCCCCATCCGGTAGATCCCGCCGGGGATCGGCACCATCGTGACGCGCGCCTCGCTGCCGGCGATCACGAGGTCGTACGGCTTCATCTCGGCCTTGGCCTTGGCCCAGAGCGCGACGCGGTCTGCCGGGGGCGCGGGCGGAGTCGGAGCCTGGGCGAGGGCGGCGAGGAGCACGAGCGCGACGGGCATCACGCCGTTCATACCAGAGGGCGCGCGACGAGTCAGCGTCGAGCCCGGACGACCGGATCAGCGGCCGATGTCCTCGTCCCACAGGCCCGGATGCCGGGCCTGGAACGCCCGCATCAGCGCTTTGGCGTCCGCGAGGTCGAGGTTCACGACCTCGATGCCGCGGCTGCGCAGGAGGTCTTCGTTGCCGCGGAAGGACTCGTTCTCGGCGAGCACGACGCGCGGGATCCCGTACAGCAACACCGCGCCGGTGCACATGTCGCAGGGCGACAGCGTGGTGTACATCGTCGCGCGACGATACGTCGCCGCCGTCTGCCGTCCGGCGGCGACGAGCGCGTCCATCTCGCCGTGCAGGATCGGATTGCCCTGCTGCACGCGCCGGTTGTGGCCGCGCCCGAGGATCCTGCCGTCGGCCACCAGCACGGCGCCGATGGGGATCCCGCCCTCCGCCAGTCCGGCTCTCGCCTCCGCCAGCGCCTCGGCCATGAAGGCGAGGTCGCGCTCGCGATCGGCGCTCACTGCCGCACGGACTTGCCGCCGTTCTCGGCGGCGAGGCGACGCATCAGTTCGACGCCGTTCATGCCGAACGCGGGCGCGCCGCGCTGGCCCTGCTCGTCGTCCTCGCTGCCGATGAAGATCGTGTTGATGCGCACGCGGTTGACCTGGTTGGCCGCGCGCACGAGCTCGAGGATCTGCCGCGGGTCGATCACGTCCCCCACCGATGGCGCACCATCCGACAGGAAGAAGACCTCGTCGATGTCGTTGCCGAGCGGGTCGCCGTAGCCGAGCGTGCGCATGCCGAGTGCCAGTTGCAGGGCAGCCCAGACGTTGGTGCCGCCGTCCGGACGGCGCTTGGCGAGGTCGGCAAGGAACGTCTTGCGGCTGGCGGCGGTGGCCGGGACGACCTTCGCCTTCCAGGCGTCGGCGCGGTAGCTGAAGTACACGGCGTTGAACGAGCTCTCCGCCGGCAGCGCACCGAGCGCGCGCTGCAACTCGCGCACGGCGGCGTCCCATTTTCTCTCGCGCGGGCCGGCGGCGGCGGCGGCCGCGCGGGTCGTCGTCTCGACGCGCGAGGCGAAGGGGAAGTTCATGCTCCCGGAGATGTCGATGACGAACACCACGCGCGTGCCGGTGACCGGCACGCCGAAGAACTTCGCGGTGCTCGTCGCGGCCGAACCGTCGACGACGGTGTTCGCGAGCGGCTTGCTCTCGGCGACCACGAACGCCTTCGCCGCGCTCTCCCACCAGGCGGTCCACTGCTCCGGGTGCTCCGCGCCGAACACGGCGCCGGTGAGATCGCGCAGCACCTCGTGCGCGCGCACGGGAACGAGGTTCGACGCCTTGCTCCCCACCGGCGGCCCGCCGCGTCCGTGGTAGCGCTCGAGGATCGCGATGAGCACGGGCACGGAGCGGGCGCTGCGCGCCACCGCCAGCGTGTCGCACGCCGCGAGTTGCGCGCGCCAGTCCAGCCGCTCGAGCACGCCGAGCGCGGCGTCGAGCGCCGCCGAGCGCGCGGGTGCAGGCACGTTTTCTCCCGCCGTGCCGAGCGTGGCGGTCAGCGCGTCCAGCACGCGCACCGCGACGCGTTCGTCGGTTTCCTTCGTGGCGCACGCCGCCAACGCCTCCACTGCCGCCGGCAGCTTCGCACTCACCAGCGCGTCGGCCGCACCGAGGCGCACGTCGGCTTCCGCGTGGGTCAGCCCCGCCTGGAGGAGCGCGAGGTGGTTCTCGGCCTGCGCGCGACCGAGCACGCGTAGCGCCGCGGCCTGCCGGGCCAGGCTGCCGCGGGCGGACCCCGTGCCCTGGCTCGCGACCTGCACCACGGCCTCGAGCGCGTCCTTGGAACTCAGCTTGCCGGCGAACTCCTCGCCGATCGCGCGCACCGACGGCGGCGCCATGTCCGGCTTGTAGGGGTGGCTGTCGAGGCCGACCGCGGCGACGCGCAGGAGAGACCCGGCGGCCCGCGCATCGTCGGCCTGGGCCACCGCGGCGCAGATCAGGCGCAGCTCGGCCAGGTGGTTGAGGCGCGGCAGGTCGCGCTCGCTGCTCAGCCCGTGCTTGACGGAGACGAAGGCCTTCGCCTGGTTGACCTTGCCGCGCATGCGGTCCTGCTGCGAGATGTCGAGCTTGCCGGCGAGGTAGAGCGTGAGCCAGTCATCGAGCGCGCGCAGCGCGTCCGTGGCGGTGGGCTCGTTCTGGGCGGGCAGAGGCCCGGCCAGAACGAGCGCGGCGAAGACGACGCCGAGGATGTGGAAGCGCATGCGGACGGAGGGGGACCGGGGCCGGCGACGCGATCCTAAGGCAGAGGAGCGGTCGAGCGGCCGGCCGTCACCCCTGCCGCTCCGCTTCCTCGATGCTGACCGGCCGGTAACCGCCGATCGACTTGAAGTACAGGAGCAGGAGCAGATAGATCGCCGCCATGGCCGCGGGGATGTAGGCGTCGACGCGCAGCGTTTGCCGGTCGCCCTGGATGCTGGCGTCGGCGACGGCCTTCTGCGCGGGGGTTCGCGCATCGGGACTGGTCTTGAGCGCGGCCTCGAGCTTCGTGCCGTCCAGGCCGTGGGTCTCAGTGGACGCGATGCCCAGGAACGTGCTCGGTCGTTGGGCCTTGTACTCGGCGTAGACCGCGGCGTCGGCGCTGCGGAGCGCTTCGCCGGTGAAGCGGTCCTTGCAGTAGCCCAGCCCCGGGATGCCGATCATGCCGGCCGAGAGCATGCCGATGCCGCCCATGAAGCTGATCGCCACGGCGCCGGTGCGCGGGAACCGGTCGGATGCCACCGCCAGCATCGTGGGCCAGAAGAACGTCTTGCCGACCGCATAGATGCCGAGGGCGACCATCGCCATCGCGAACGAAGTCATGCTGCTCGCGAGGATCAGGCCGACGCATGCCAGGACCGAGCAGGTGAACAGGAGGCCGACGGGCGAGAGCTTCAGGTTGCGCTCGATCCAGTGCGCGCAGAAGCGCAGGCTGAACATGATCGCCGAGGTCCAGATGAACAGGAACTTGCCCTGCCCCGAGGTGAACAGGTTGCCGGTGATGTTCTGGCTCCAGTTGTCGGTACCCAGCTCGACGGCGCCGATCAGGCCGTGCGTCAGGAACAGCACGAACAACACGATCGAGCCGAACGAGAACCGGGTCACCAGCGCGACGAGCACGACCAGTACGAGTCCGGCCATCCAGCCCGTCAGATCGGCCGCCGTGCCGATGGCCTCGACCTGCCCGAGCACCGAGGCCAGGAACAGCGCCACCAGCGCGAACGCCACCGCGCTGCCGAGGATGCCGACGTCCTTGAACATCGCGCCCAGCCCCATGCCCTTGGCCGAGGCCTCGGACTTGGGGAACAACTGCCCGAGGAACATCAGTCCGTAGATCGCGGTCGGCACCAGGTAGAGCACGAGCTGGATGCGCCAGCTCACCTGCATCTGATCGTCGAGCAACCAACCGATCGCGCTGCCGAGCACGAGGCCCGCGGGCCAGCTCGCGTGCAGGATGTTGAGGTAGTGGGTGCGGTTCTTCGGGAACAGCGTCGCCACCAACGGGTTGGCGACCGCCTCCAGCGTGCCGTTGGCATAGGCGAACAGGAACGCGCCCCAGTACAGCGAGTCGAACGCGCTCGCCCCGCTCGCCAGGTACGTGATCACCGCCGACACCACGTGCAGCAGGAACGCGAGACCGACCAGCTTGCCGTAGCCGATCTTGTCCACGACCACGCCGCCCAGGATGATCCCGAAGCAGAAGCCGTTGAAGCCCGCGCCGCCGATCGCACCGTTCTGCGCCGCGGTGAAGCCGAACTCGGCGGCCCAGTTGTCGAGGATGCCACCGCGGGCCGCGAAGCCGACGCCGGCGGCGAGGATGGCCATGAACCCGGCCCAGAGCAGACGATGGGCGTTGCTGGCGATGCCAGCGTCGTGTTGCGACATGGGAACGACTCGAGGCGCGTGCGCGCCGCAGGGGACGAGCGAGGGACTCCGGCGGAACCGGCTTGGCGGGGCAGGATGCCGTTCGCCGGGCGCGGGCGCAAGGAATGCGCTCCGGCCACGGCCGGCATCGTGACGGCGCGCGATCTGCCGTCGTGCACGCGACCATCCGGATCGGCGCCGGCAGAATCGCACCATGCTCAGAGTGATCGAGACCTGCCTCCTGCCACCCGCCGGCCCGCTCCTCCTCGGCCTCCTCGCGCTCCTCCTCGCATGGAAGCGCCGTCGCCTCGGCATCGCCCTGCTGGTGCTGTCGGTGCTGTCGCTGATCGCATCGAGCCTGCCCTGGCTCGGCGCGTGGGCGCTGACGACGCTGCAGACACACCGGGCCCTCGACCTCGGCGCACTGCCCGGCGACGCCCAGGCGATCGTCGTGCTGAGCGCCGAGATGGACGTGGGCGCACCGGAGTACGGCGCGCAGACCGTTGGCCCCATGACCCTGCAACGCGTGCGCTATGCCGCCGCGCTGCACCGTCGAACGGGGCTGCCGATCCTCGTGTCCGGGGGGCTCCTGGCGGGACACACCGAGGCGCACGCGGCGTCGATGCAGCGCACGCTCCAAGAGGACTTCCAGGTGGTCGTACGGTGGGCGGAGGCCCGCTCCCTCGACACCCGCGAGAACGCCCGCTACTCCGCCGACCTGTTGCGCGGCGATGGCATCCGCCGCGTTCTCCTCGTCACGCACGCCTGGCACATGCCGCGGGCTCAGGCCGCGTTCGCGGCCGCGGGCATCGATGCGATCGCTGCCCCGACCGCGTTCGCTGCGTTGCCGAGCGAGGCGACCAGCGCGTGGTTGCCGCGCTGGGGCGGCATGCGCGACACCTGCCTCGCCCTTCATGAGTGGCTCGGCCGCGCGTACTACGCCATCCGATCGTGAAGGTCCGTCCCGGATGGGGACCGATGCCAACGCGGCCACCGTCTCGATCGGGCGGCGGCGCCTGCAGCGATGCCGCGTGGTCGTACACTCCCGCTCCACGAGGAAGAAGAAGAGGAGAGCATGAGGCACCGAAGGAAGGGCCGCCGCCGTGGCGGTCGGGTCGACGTCTCGTTCCCCGCACACGTGTCGGTGCGGGGGCCGAACAGGATCGAGAATCTGAGGATGCCGGTCATCGACATGTCGAGCACGGGCCTGCGCCTCCACTCGCACACGGAGCTGCCGCGGAACCGCATGGCGACCATCGAGGCGACCTGCGACGGCGAGAGCTACACGGCCCGCGGCCGCATCGTCCGCATCGAGCCCGCCGACGGCGGCGGCTGGTTCGTCGGAGTCGAGTTCGATCCGCAGGTGCTGGAGGAGAACCCGTTCCCCACCAGCGTGCTCGTGGTGAACCACGACATGCCCGAGGTGCTCCCGCCCAGATCGAGCGCAAGCGGCTGAGCTAGCAGCGGCAGAGACGAGGCGAGCCCTGCGCGCCACACCTCGCTACGGTGTGGCGATGCACGCCCTGCCGGCGCTCGGTCTCGTTCTCTCCCTCGCCGCGTGTGGCGCCGCCTCCGTGGGCGATGGCTCGCCCCTCTTCGACGGCCGCAGCCTGCACGGTTTCGAGTCGATCTCGTTCGGCGGGGAAGGCGGAGTGTCGGTCGGCGGCGGCGCCATCCACCTGGCGATGGGCAGCCCGCTCACCGGAGTCCGCTGGGTGGGCGAACCGCTGCCGGGCAACGACTACGAGATCGCCTGCGAGGCCACGCGGGTGCGCGGTGGCGACTTCTTCTGCGGCATGACCTTCCCGGTCGGCACGAGCCACTGCACGCTGATCCTCGGCGGCTGGGGCGGCGCGCTCGTCGGCCTGTCGTGCCTCGACGGCGCCGATGCGTCGGACAACGAGACGACGACGCACGCGGACTTCACCAACGGTCGGCCCTACCGGGTCCGCGTCCGGGTGACCACGGCGCAGATCCAGGTCTGGATCGACGATCGGCAGGTGATCGACGCCGACCTCGGCGGCCGGCAGGTCTCGCTCCGCGGCGACGTCGCGATGACCGCGCCGTTCTCGATCATGTCGTACGCCACGGACGCCCGCATCGACGCGATCCGTCTCCGCCGCCTGTAGGCGCCGGATCGGCCCGATCCGCCACTCGCGCCGCGCCCGGAGCCTGCGTAGGCACGGCATGCGAGAGATCCAGATCCCGCTCGTCCTCGCGCTGGTCGGCCTCGCCGCCGCGCAGCCTCCCGTCATCACCCGCGCGGATGCCGTGCGTGCCCTGGTCGACGACGCCCGCACCCGGGGGGGCTTCCCCGGTGCGACGGTCGCCTGGATCGACGCGGACGGCGAGAGCGGCACGGTCGCCGTCGGCGACCTGACCACGACCTCGCGCTTGATGTCGGGCTCGATCGGCAAGACGTACGTGGCGGCGCTGGCCCTCCTCCTCGTCGCGGACGGCAAGCTCGCCCTCGATGATCTCGCGGCCACCCACCTCGACAGTGATGCTTGGGTGAAGCGGGTCCCCAACGGGAGCACGGTCACGATCCGCCACCTCCTCCGTCACCAGTCTGGGATCGCGGAGCACGTCTGGATGCCGGAGTTCCACGCCGCGCTGCGGAGGAACCCCACCCGCGTATGGGCGCCGGACGACCTGCTCGCGTTCGTGTTCGATCGCCCGCCGCTGTTTCCGGCTGGAGCCGGCTGGGCGTACGCGGACACCAACTACGTGCTCCTCGGCGCCGTGCTCGAGCGGTGCGGAGGCGGCTCGTACTACGCGCAATTGCAGGCGCGCATCCTGACACCGTTGGGTCTGCATGACACGGTGCCAACCGATCATGCCGACATCGAAGGACTCGCGTGCGGGCACACCGCCGGCCTGCTCGGCCTGCCAGCGGGCCCGACCGTGCGCGACGGCAGCTACTTCATCAACCCGCAGTTCGAGTGGTGCGGCGGCGGTCTCGCCAGCACCGCGCTCGACCTCGCGCGCTGGATCCATGCGCTCCATGCCGGCGAAGTGCTCGCGCCGGAGCAGCGTGCGCAGCTCCGCGACGGCGTGCCCGCCAAGACGGGGCGGGGGCACCGCTACGGGCTGGGGACCATGCTGGTGCCGACTCGCCACGGACCCGCGGTGGGACACAGTGGCGTCATGCCGGGCTACCTGTCGATGGCGCTCCGCTACGACGAGCCGCGCGTCACGGCCGCGATCATGTTCGACACCGACGACATGCGGACCCTCGCCGGCGGTCCGCAGGTCCACCTGGATGCCATCGCGGGGGTCATCGCCACGCGCGATTGAGGCGAGGCTGCGGCACTCGCCGCAGCCTCGCGGGAACCGCCGATTCAGCGCTTCGGCGTCGGCTTGTTGCCGGGGTTCGCCGGCGGCGGGGTGGCGGGCTTGCCGGCCGGAGGCGGCGTCGGGGTGGCCGGACGCGGCGCCGTGGACGGCGTGGTCGGCTTGGCCGGAGCAGGGGTGGGCTTGCCAGGATTCGAAGACGGGTTGTTCGGCTTGTTCATGATTGGGGTCTCCCAGATCGCCCCCCGGAACCTACCGGGCTGCGACACCCTTTCGAGCGCAAGCCCTGTGCCAGCCGCCGCAACGTTGCCCCGCAAGGTGCCCTAACTCCAGTATCAAGAAGATCTTGTGGCATCGTCATCAAGAGACCGCCGGCACCGACCCGCTCGCTTTCCGGCACCATCCTTCCGATCCGTGTCGGAAGGTTGCTTCCGTTCCCCCCAGGTTCGGCACTAGCCTTCCGATCCATGCTCGTCCGTGCGGCCGCCCTGGCCTCCCGCACCCTGCAAGCCCGGCTCGACCGCCTGCTGCGCGGCGCGGACCTGAACCTCACCGCGCAGCGCGCCAACGCGACCTGGTCAACCATCGAACACGAGGACTGGGACCTCGTCTTCGTCGCCCGCGAACGCCTCGGCCGCAACGCGACCGAACGCGTCCGCGCCCTCCGCGCGCCGCCGCACCCCACCGACGTGATCATCCTGTCGACGCGCGAGGACGCGGAGGATCGTGCCGCCCTGCTCGCCGCCGGCGCACTCGCGGTCATCAACGTCGAACTGGCGGACGCTGCCCTGATCGACGCGCTCGCCGCGCTGATCGACCGCTGCCGTGAGGCGCGCCGCCACCGACTGCGCGCCGAGCGGGCCGACTCGCGCGGCAGCCTGGCGGACTTCGTCTCCGAGAGCCCCTCGATGCAGGGCTTCATCGCGATCGCGAGACGGGTGGTGCTCGCCGACACGTCGCTCCTGATCCTCGGCGAGACCGGGGTCGGCAAGGAACGGCTCGCGCGCGCCATGCATGATGAAGGTCCACGCCAGGCCGGGCCGTTCATCGCCGTGAACTGTGGCGCGCTCTCCGAGACGCTGCTCGAGAGCGAACTCTTCGGTCATCGGGAAGGCGCCTTCACCGGCGCAGTGCGCAACCGGCGCGGCTATTTCGAGCTCGCGCACTGCGGCACGCTGTTCCTCGACGAGGTCGGCGAGATGCCGTTGACGTTGCAGGTCAAGGTCCTGCGCGCGCTCCAGGAGCGCGTGATCGTGCCGGTCGGCGGGGAGCGTGAAGTCGCGGTCGACGTGCGCGTGATCGCCGCGACCAACCGCGACCT
Source organism: uncultured candidatus Brocadiaceae bacterium (assembly GCA_964418595.1). GTDB lineage: Bacteria > Planctomycetota > UBA1135 > UBA1135 > UBA2386 > CAYQMF01. The sequence continues at coordinate 61,719 of CAYQMF010000004.1, read as the reverse complement.
GCAGCGCGAGGTGCAGGCCGGCCGGTTCCGCGCCGACCTGTACTACCGGCTGTCGGTGATCACGCTGACGATCCCGCCGCTCCGCGAACGCGCCGGCGACATCCCCCTGCTGGTCGGCAACCACATCGACGGGCTCAGTCGGCTGGGTCGACGCCACCCGCGGCAGGTCAGTGACGCTGCCATGCAGGCGCTGATCCGCTACGCCTGGCCCGGCAACGTGCGCGAACTCATCAACGTGCTCGAGCGGGCGGCGCTGCTCTGCGACGGCGACACCATCGGTTTGGCGGATCTGCCGCCGACGATCGCCGGGTCGGCCGGGGAGCCCACTGCCGTTTCCGCCCCCGGTACCAGCGTCCCCCATGTTCCCCTCGCCACCGCCATGGCGCGCATGACCACGGAGTTCGAACGCAGCTATCTCGCGACCCTGCTCACCAGGACCGGGGGCCGGATCGGTGAAACGGCGCGCCTGGCAGGCGTGAGCGAACGCGCGCTCTACGCCAAGATGCGCCGCCACGGGCTGGCCAAGGAGGCCTTCAAGGCCCCGGCGGGCGCAGAACGCTGATCAGCGGCGCGAGACGTCGAACCCGGGGACGTACTCGTACAGCGACGGAATCCGGTTCATCCGGTAGGTCGGGACGGCGTTGCCGTCGACGGCGAGCACACCCGTCCAGAGCATCTGTGCCGCCGGATCCGCTTCGACCACGGCGCCGCGGAAGGCGAAGCCGCAGATCGTGTTGCCGTTCGCGAGCCGCGCGGCGTTGCCGGTGAACATCGCGTACAGGGCAGGGTTGTGCCGGTACTCGTACACCATCGTCGCCGTCATCGCCGTGGTGTCGAGCTTGTACTCGACCACCCGACTCTCCGGCGGCGCATGGCGCAGCCCGTTGTCGAACATCAGCAGGTTGCCGTTCGGCAGCACGCGCACCGAGTGCTGCCCGCAGAACTTGCCGAACGGGTCGTTGAGGATCGTGAACTGGTTGTTGCGACCGCCGAAGCGCCAGATCAGGCGTCCGGTGCGCGAGTCGATCTTGGTGATCTCCGCCATGTTGCGGAACGACGCGATGTAGTGGCCGTCGTTGTCGATCGAGAGCGAGTTCGGATGATCGAAGTCGCCCAGCGCCGCGGCACGGCCGGAGGCGGGCTCTTCGATCCAGTCGTCGATCACGAAGTGATCCCACGCGTTCCAGAGGAAGTCCAACTCGCCGCTCGGCGTGTAACGGAGGATCTGGTGGCCCGCGATCTGTGCGTCCGGCCTTCCACCGATCCGCGTCGTGTCGATCCGCCGGATGTCGTAGCTGAAGAGGTGCGTGGTCCAGCCACCACCCGGGGCGGCCGTGTAGATCAGCTCGTGCTCGTCGGTGTAGAGCGGCGCGGGCGCCTGCGAGCGTCCGACGATGTCGCCCCTCTGCGTGACCTCGACGAAGTAGCCGTACGTCGGCTGGTAGCCGATCGTCGTGCCGAGGAACGCCGTGAAGTTGCCGTTGGGGTTCTGCTCGGAGTAGCCGCCCATCCCGGGGAGGTGCACGTACCAGCGCAGTCGACCACCGCCGTCGAACGCGAGCAGGTATTGCCGCGCCGGGTCCGAGGTCAGGATGTTGGTGAGCGTGTAGCCCTCCGACGACTGCCCCACGACCCGGAACTCGACGCGATCGCGCAGGAACGCGGGGAGGTCGCCACTCCGGAACGACACCGCGTCGGCGCGGGTGGTGACACCCGCCGTAGTGGTCTCCAGTTCGAGACGGTAGTCGGTGTTCGGCAGCAGCCCGAGCACGGTGATCTCCTGCGCGCCGCTCGCAACCGAACGCTCGGGAGTCACACCGGTCTCACCGCCTCCCGACCAGCGCACGCGCGCCTTGGTCGCGCCGTTCGCCTGGAACGCGACGATCGCCGCGATCACGTTGCCGGGGTTGGCGTGGGCGGAGACCGTCGGGGTCTTGACCGGCGCGGGCGGATTGTTGGATCCATGGCACGCGGCGAACAGGGTGCAGACGAGAGGAAGGGAAGGGCGCATGCGTGGGGAAGGGTACTCGACACGCCGGGCAAACGCGGGAGTGGGAGTCCGGGGGATGCAGAGGGATAGCCGCCAGGACGGCGCGAGTCACCTCTCATCACGGCCAGCGGCGGAGGCGAACCGCGTCCCGGATCGGGACGCCGCGAGATCGTCCCGCCGCTGCGGCGGGACGATCGACGCCAGGATCACGGGCAGATCGTGATCTTGCTGCCGCGCGACGCGGAGAGGCCCTGCGCGCCGCCGGCATCCTGCGCCACCCACTGCGCGTACAGCACCTGGTTGCCGAGGCCGGGCACGTTGGGCACCGGCACCGGCACCGTGGCGACGCCGGCGGCGTTGGCCGTCGTGTTCGCCACCACCGTCGGCCCGGTGACATCGACGAGCAGCGTCACCCCGAAGACCGGGATCGAAGCCTGGGCGGCGCCGAGGACCAGCACCGCCGCCGCGTTCGGCTGGAGCTTCTTGCACTCGACGCGGAAGCCGGCGTTGGCAACCCGGACGTAGCCGCCATTCCAGTCGATGTGCGGGACGATCCCGCCGGTGCCAGGCGAACCTGCGCCGTAGCGCTCGGGCACGCCACAGGTCAGGCGCACGCAGAACAAGCCGCCGGAACTCGGGATGTCGCTGATGTAGATCGTGCCCGACGGCTGGAACGGGTAGGCGCCCCAGGCGTTGGCCGTGTCGTAGTAGCCGATCTCACGCAGGCTGTTCGGGTTCGTGATGTCGACGGCCCGGTAGCCGGCACCGTACCACGACACGTGCGCGACCTTGTCGTCGACGATGAACGCGTTGTGCACACCCGCGCCGGCGACCGAGTAGCTCCCCAGCGCGATCGGCAGGCTCTTGTTGGTGACGTCGTACACCTGCAGGTACCCGTTCGAGCGCTCGTCGGTGGTCACCGCGATCGTGTCGGTCGAGTTGGCCCAGGCGTTGTGCGTGAAGGTCAACGGCGTCGACGTCGCGCTCATCTGCGTGATCGTCGGCAGGTTGCGCACGTCCATGATCCGGAGCTGGCCGGAGTTGATGCACGACAGGTACGCCCATCCGTTCTGGATGAACGAGTCGTGCACGTACACCGTCGTCCAGTTGGTGATCGGCACGGGGTTGGTCGGATCGGGCAGCAGGTCGAACACCCGCATGCCGGAGTTGGTGCCGTTGCAGTAGAGCTTGCCGGCGCCGCGATCCACGCTCACCGAGTGGGTGTTGGTCCACCCCGACACGGTGTAGTTGCGCACCAGCGTCGGGCTGTCGGGGTTCGCCATGCTGATGATCTGCACGCCGCCGGCCGCCTCCGTCACGACGTACAGGAACTCGCGGTAGCCGAAGATCTCACGCCACGTGCTCGTGGGGCCGGTGATGAACGCCTTCTCGACCGGGTTGCGTGGATCGGTCGTCTCCATGATCCACGCGCCGTTGCGGGCACCGACCACGGCGAACTCGCGACCGTCCGGTGCCACGTAGCCCCACACCCCCGCGTAGCCGGTAGAACCCGCGTGGGTACGCTGGCTGAGGAGTTCGCAGTTGCGGCTGACTTGCGCCGCGGCAACACCGCCGAGCAGGGCTGCGGCGATCAGGAAGGTTGTCGGTCGGGACATGGGACGACGGCGAGGAGAGGCGGGCAGGCCAGCGAAGGCTAACCGAAGTCCCGTCGGCTGGGTCGGCCCGCTTCCGCGTCAGCCGCGCCCGTCGACGCGCCGGCGCCAGCCGTGCACGTCGGGTGCGGAGCCATCCTGGATCGCGCCCAACGCCGTGCGCAACAGTTGGGCTATCGGGCCGGCGGCCAGCTCCAGGTCCTCGTTCGCACCGCCGATCCGGACCACCGGCGCCACGCAGGCCGCCGTGCCGGTGCCGAACACCTCGCGCAGGTCCCCGCGGCCGTGCGCCGCCATCAGTTCCTCGACGGCAACCGGCCGCTCGTGGACCACGACTCCAGCCGCACGCAGGAGGGTGATGCACGAGGCACGCGTGATCCCCGCCAGGATCGTGCCGTCGAGCGGCGGCGTGATCACCTCGTCGCCGATCACGACGAACACGTTCATGACCCCCGCCTCCGCCAGGAAGCGACGCTCCGGTGCGTCGAGCCAGATCACCTGATCGAAGCCCCGCGCCTTGGCGCGCTCCGCACCGAGCATCCCCGCCGCGTAGTTCCCGCCGGTCTTGGCGGCGCCGACACCCCCGGGCGCCGCGCGCACGAACTCCCGCTCGACCCAGAGCTTCAACGGCTTGCCCGCGGGCACCGGGACCGGCGTACCCAGGATCGCGAACTTGTGGACCCGCGCCGTGCGCATCCCGAGGAACTCCTCGCAGCCGACGAGGGTCGGGCGCAGGTAGAGCGCGCCCTCGCCGTGCGGGGGCACCACCTCGCGCGCCGCGTCCACGAACCGCGCCGTGAACTCCGCGAAGTCCGCCTCCGGCACCACGGGCAGGCACAGCCGCTCGCAACTCGCGCGCATGCGCGCGGCGTGATCGCCGACCCGGAACAGGTGCAGGCCCCCGTCCGGCCCGCGCAGCGCCTTCATCCCCTCGAAGCACGAGAAGCCGTACTGCACCGCGCCGCTCGCCATCGGCATGTCGCCGGCGGCGCGCGGTTCGATCGTCGCCGCCCCCCACCCGGCGCCCTGGTGGTGCTCGACGAACAGCGCACGGTCGAACAGGGCGGCGCCGAAGCCGAAGACGGAGGTGCGTGGTGCGGGGGTCGGCATGGGTGGATCGATTCTCGGCAGGCCGACGCGCGACGCAACCGCGGCGACGCGAGAAGGCCGACTCGCGCAACGGGTTGCAACGCGGAGACAGAGGATCAGCGCTTGCCGGCGCCGACCGCGCGCTCGAACACCTCCGTGCCACCGACCACTGGCAGACTCAGCGACGTGCCGGCGAGGTCGACCGTGAGCTGCGTGCCCGGCGCCGGCCACAGGGTGAAGTCGTGGTCGCTCGAGAAGATCATCAGGCCGATACGCGCGCCCACCGGAATCACCTGATCGTCGGGCTGGAGGTCGAAGCTCAGGTCGTAGGCCTTGCCGGGCACCAGCGGCGCGCTCTTGGTGAGCGACTCGTGGTTCTGCGGATCCGCCCAGCCGCGCGTGATCACGTTGTCGGTCACGGGCCCGCGGCCTGCCTTCCACGGCAGCGACACGAGCCACACCGACAGGTTCGCCGCCGGCTTGCTCGACGCCAACCGGATGGTGAGGCGCGCGGTGCCGGAGATGTGCACGGGTTCGACCAGCGCCGGGGTCGCGTACAGGAGGCGGTGTTCCGACTGCTCCGCGGCCGCGTGCTTCGCGCCGGTGATCGACGCATCGTCGACGAGCTTCTCGAGCTTCTTGGGGGACGGCCCGGAGGTGCCGAGGTCGCCGACCTTGTTGCCGCCGGCACGCGGATGCAGCACGACCGGACTCGCCGCGGGGTTGGGGAAGTCGTCGTACCCGGTCGGCTTGGTGTGGGGATCGCCCTCGCGCACGATCCAGCCGCGGGGGTCCTTCTCGACGCCGTTCTCGATCCCGCACACGTAGCGCGTGAACCACCGGTTCATCATCTCGAGCGGCGGCGGACCGCCGTGCCCACCCTGATGGAAGAAGGCCATGCACGGCACGCCCTTCTGCTTGAGCGCCACATAGATCCGCACGCTGTGCTCCGGCATCACGTTCCAGTCGTTGAACGCGTGCGACATCAGGGTCGCCGCCTTCACCTTGCCGAGCTGGTTGCCGTAGTCGCGCCCGGCCCAGAAGTCGTTGTAGTCGCCGGTGAGGCGATCCTGATGGCGGGCCATCTCCTCGTCACGGACCTTCTTGTTGCAGTAGTCGCGCCGCGCCGGGTTGCCGCTGTTGATGAACTCGTACAGGACGTCGATGTCCTCGCCCATGTAGCCGCCTGGGTGGCGGATGAGGCCGTTGCTGCGGTAGTAGTGGTAGTACGAGGTGTTGGGCGCGACCGGGATGATCGCCTCCAGCCCGTCCACGCCCGTGGTCGCGGCCGCCAGTGGCAGCGTGCCGTTGTACGACGTGCCGGTCATGCCCACCTTGCCCGTGCACCAGCCCGTGGCGTCGACCAGCTCGCCGCCCACTGGCGCCGTGTAGCCCTTGGCGCGGCCGTTGAGCCAGTCGATCACCGCCTTCGGCGCGAGCGCCTCGTTCTCGCCGCCCACGGTCGGGCAACCCTGCGACAGCCCGGTGCCCGGCGACTCCGAGTGCACCACCGCGAATCCGCGCGGCACCCAGGTGCGCACCTCGGAGTTCGAGATCGACTTGCGATCCTCGCGGTAGCGGATCGACGGCAGGTGCTTGCGCGTCGGCGGCTTGGCACCCAGCTCGTGCTCCGGGTTCCAGAAGCCCTCCTTGTCGGTGCCGCCGGTGCCCGCGTAGTACGGGCTCGTCTCGTAGATCACCGGCACCTTCAACCCCTCGGTGTCGGTCTGCTTCGGCCGCGTGACGTCGACGTGCAGGCGATCGGGCATGCCATCGCCGTCGCTGTCGAAGGGCGCCTCGACCCAGAGCCGTTGGCGGATCCAATCGGCCGGCTCCGAGAAGCCCGGGACGATCTGCGCCTGCCCGTCGACGAACACAGGCACGGTCCTGGTCGCCGCCTCCTGCTGGGCGCAGAGGGAGCCCGCGATCGCCGCGGATTGTGCGAGGAGGAAGCGCGCGGCGCGCCCGACGTCCGATCCGGAGAAGATCATGCGGCGGACGCTACGCTACCGGCCGCCGTCCTCGCAACCCGTCGTCTCCCCCGCCACCAGCGGGTTCGTTCCCGATGCCCGTCGACGCGTCCAAGTTCACCACCGCCACGCCCGCGACCTGCGGCGTGGTCGATCACCACATCACGGCCATCCACGGCGCGTGTCGCGCGGCGAACGCCTTCCTGTTCCTGCGGCCGTCCACCGTGCCGACCATGCGCCTCATCGCCGCAGGGTTCGCGACCAAGAGCATGGATGTGCACGACAAGAGCTCCGACTGGGGACTGACGTCGGGGCTCGTGCCGTGCGACCAGGCCTTCTCCAAGGCGTTGTCGGGACAACCGGACAGCGGCAAGCACTTCCACGCGCACGGCAAGGCGCAGGTCATCCACCTGAACCTGGGCAACGGGCTCTTCGAGCGTCTCGACGGCCAGGGCCACTTCGAGCACCTCGTGAAGCTCAACCCCGGACCGAGCGACGACGTGCCGGGCAAGGGCACGCACCGCCACTTCCACTGCCCGGGCAAGAACGCCGCCGTCGCGTTCGCGATGGAGATCACGACGGGGAAGGTGTTCTGGTACTGGCGCGCCGCGGCGCAGGGCCGCGAGCCCCAGGTCCTCACCCCGGTGTGGGTGTGGGGCTACGACGGCACGCCGGTGACCGGCGACTACGACATGTGGATGGTGGCGCCGCATCTCAGCCGCGTCAGCGGCAAGACCAACATCCACAGCATCAAGGACGCACACGGCCGCAGCGCGGCGTCGGGCTTCACGTCGGCGTTCGTCCCGCAGCTCAACCAGGCGTGCAACCGGACCGACAAGCCGGTGTTCAACCACGGCGCCGAGGCACAGAACGTGAGCTTCACGCAGGCCATGGACCGCTACCTCGCCATGTTCTGCCCGGGCCCGATGGCGCCGATCATGGTCCCACGTCTCGTGCTGCCCGGCATCCTGCACGACCTGCTGCTGCACGGGTATCTCGTGATCCGCAACCCCAAGTGGCTGACCGGCGTGACGCTCGGCATCGAGGACATGGCCGACGCGGCCGCGCAGTTCCCCGACGACGCGGGCGTGAAGGCGGGGGTCAAGGCACGCAACCAGCTCGAGGTGCACGCCGCCAACCGCATCAAGCACGCGCGCTTCGGCAAGGGCGACCCCACCGGCTGGCAGGCCCGTTACTCGCAGCTCCGCTTCTTCCGGGCCATCGGCAACACCGCCGACGTGAACGAGGTCCGCGAGCGCCTCGTGCTGCCGAGCGGCGCCTTCCCCAAGTGGGGCGACGGCAGCGAGGCCGACCTGCGCAGCGAAGTGCAGCGGGTCGCGCGCGCGGCGGAGGCGACGTTCGGACGCACCGGCTTCGTGCTCGAAGAAGGCCACGTCTCCCCCGTCGACCAGACCAAGGGCGGACCGAGCGTCGCCCAACTGCGCAGCTTCTGGGAGAGCCAGAAGGGCAGATGAGCGGCGCATACGCGCTTCCCGTACCGCGGCCCTGGCTCTTCCACGCGCCAGCCGACCTCCTCTTCGGGTGTGGGCTCGTGTCCTTGCTCGCACTGGGCGCGCAGGCGCTCGCCGGACCGGCGCTGCGCGAGGCCCTGCCCATGGCGTGGACCCCGTTCCTCGTGCTGCTGACCGGGATCCCGCACTACGGTGCCACGCTGCTGCGCGCGTACGAACAGCGCGCCGACCGCCGGCGCTACTTCGTCTTCTCGACGCTGGCGACCGCGTTCCTCGCCCTGCTCTTCGTCGCCGGCACGCGCAGCGTCATGCTCGGCTCGGCCCTCGTGACGATCTACCTGACCTGGAGTCCCTGGCACTACTCCGGCCAGAACTACGGGATCGCGCTCATGTTCCTGCGCCGCCGTGGCGTCGAGGTCACGCCGCTCGCACAGCGCGCGCTGCAGACTTCGTTCGTGCTGTCGTTCCTGCTGACCGCCGTCATGCTGCACGCGCACGATTCGACGACCACCTGGGCGCCGGGCAGCTACGAAGGCGCGGTCTACGACCTCGTCCGCTTCGGCCTGCCGACCGCGGTCGTGCGCATCGCGATGCCGGGTCTCGCCATCGCCTACGCCATCGCGTCGGTGATGGCCTTCGCCTCCCTGCTGCGGCGCGGCGGTCTGCGGGGCACGCTGCCGGCGCTGGCGCTGGCGGCCAGCCAGGCGCTGTGGTTCGCGGCGCCGGCGCTGGCACGGCACCTCCATGTCCTGCAGGGCATCGAGCCGCTGGGGACCGAGCACTCGACCTACGCGTTCCTGTGGATCGCCATGGCGCACTCGGTCCAGTACCTGTGGATCACGCGCTACTTCGCGCGCGCGCGGGGCGCGACCTCCGGCGCCGTCTGGGGCGCCAAGGCGCTGTTGAGCGGTGCTTCGATCTGGGTCGTGCCGGCGCTGCTCTTCTCGCCCGCCGCGCTCGGCACCATCCCGTACGACGCGGGCCTGGGACTACTCATCGCGTCGGTGGTGAACGTCCACCACTTCGTGCTCGACGGCGCGATCTGGAAGCTGCGCGACGGCGGAATCGCGCGCGCGCTGCTGCGCGGGGAAGGCGAAGACCCCGTGCCCGAGCCCGGAACGGCGTGGCGCGCGAAGCTCGTGTGGGGCGCCGGGATCCTGTCGGTCGGCGTGTGGTGTCTCAGCACCTACGAGCAGGCGAGGGGCGTGCAGCAGGCGCTCGCCGCCGGTGACGCGAACCGGGTGGAAGCCGCCGCGCGGCGGCTGACGTGGGTCGGCCAGGAGAGCGCGCGCGTACACGCCATGCTCGCGACCCTGCACCAGCACCAGGGCCGCAGCGAACTCGCGGAGACGCATGCACGTCGGGCGCTCGACCTGCACGCCGATGTCGACACGCTCTTCGAGCTGTCGACGTACCTGCATCGCAGCGGCCACGGCGACGACGCGATCGGCTGTCTCGAGCGGGCCCTGGTGCTCGATCCCGAGTCGCCCCGGCTCCGGCATCGGCTCGCGTGGCTGCTCGTGGTGTTCCGGCGCGAGGATCCCGCCTCGGCCGCGCGTGCGCGCGACCTCGCCAAGGCAGCGGTCGACGCCGCCGAGAGTCGCAACGCGTCCTTCCTGCACACCTACGGCATGGCGCTCGCCGCCACCGGCGACATCGAGGCCGCACTCGCAACCGCCGAGCTCGCCCTTGCGCGCGCGATCGAGGCGGGCGAGCACGCCTTCGTCGACCTGTTGCGCCGGCATCGCGACGGCTACGCGCAGGCGCTCGGCCGCACGCCGAAGTGAGGTGGTGGCCTCGACCTGGGCATCGGCCGTGACAGCGCCGCCCCATCCCGGCTACCGCGGCCGCACGCGTTCGACCCTCAGGACTTCGCTCTTGTCCTTCGTCGCCACCGCGAAGGGAAAGCGCTGGTTGGACGCCGCCGCTCCGTAGCGACCCTGTTTGTCGAGGGCGATGAAGCAGATGCTCAGCGCATACCCGCGCGGGTCGGCGCTCGCGATGCGGTGCACGACTTCCTCGCACGCCTGCTGCGGCGCCATGCCCTGCCGCATCAGCTCGACGATGAGGAACGTCGCGCAGTAGCGCATGACGTTCTCGCCGAGGCCGGTGGCGCCCGCGGCGCCGACCTCGTCGTCGACGTAGAGACCGCAGCCCAGGATCGGCGAGTCGCCGACGCGGCCCGGCAGCTTGCCGCCGGCACCGCTCGTGGAGCAGCCGCCGGCGAGATGACCGTCTGCGTCGAGAACCAGGAGCGCCACGGTGTCGTGGCCGGTGCCATCCACCGGCTTGCGCTCGCGCGCGACCCACGCGGCCTTCTTGGCCTGCAGGTCGTCGATGCCGACCGATTCGACGCCGTGCTCGAGCGCGAACCAACGCGCGCCCTCCCCCACCAACATCACGTGCTTGGACTGCTCCATCACGCGCCGCGCCGCGGTGATCGGGTGCACGATGCCCTCGACGCCGGCGACGCTCCCCGCGCGATGCCCCGGTCCATCCATGATGCAGGCGTCGAGCTGCGGGTAGCCCGCCGCGTTCGGCCCCCCGCCCAGGCCGACGGAGCCGTCCGAGCTGCGTCGCTCGATCTCGCGGATGCCCGCCTCGACCGCATCGAGGCGCGAGCCGCCCGCCGCGAAGGACGCGAGCGCGAACTCGTTGGCTATGCTGCCGAAGGGCCAGGTCGCGATCGCGATCGGGGCCACGGCCGGTGTGCGCAACGACGGTGTCGCCGCGGTCGGTGGCACGCCCGCGCAGGCGCTCAGGGCCAGCATGACGGGGAGAGCCGCGCGGGAGGTCGACATGACCCGACCCATGCTACCGACCATGAACGCGGAAGCAGCAGGCCCGTCGGATGTCGGGTAGCCTGCGCCCGATGCCCGATCGCCGGCAGCACCGTGGCCCGCACCCGGAGGATGCGAGCCTCTTCGCCGACGGGTGGGTGGCTACGCTGCGCACCGCCACGCGCGACCTGTCGTGGCTGTTGTCGCGCGGCTACCCCGACGTGGCGGCGACCAAGCTCGTGGGCGATCGGTACCGGCTCGCGCAGCGCCAACGCGTGGCCGTGCGGCGCTGCGCGTGCAGCGATGCGCAGCGCACAGCGCGCCGCAGCGCCCGGGTCGCCCTCGGTGCGCTGGCGGGCGCGGCGGTCGTGGTCGATGGCTTCAACGTGCTCACCACGATCGAAGCGGCGCTGGCCGGAGGCGTGGTGTTGCTGGCGCGGGACGGCTGCCGGCGCGACCTGGCCAGCATGCACGGCAGCTGGAAGCGCGTGCAGGAGACCGAGACCGCGACGACGATCCTGCTCGAACTGCTGGCCGCTGCAGCCCCGGCGCGGACGACGATCGTCCTCGACCGCCCGGTGGCCAACAGCGGCCGCCTCGCCACGTCGATCCGGGCCGCAGCGAGGACGCGGCTGCCGGCATGCAGCGTCGAACTGCACGACGGCGCCGACCGCGCTCTCCTCGCCGCCGATGCCGTGATCGCCACGGCCGACAGCGGTGTGCTCGACCGCGCCGCGCGTTGGGTCGATCTCTCCACGCCGGCCCTCGCGCGGTTGCAACCGCCGCCCTGGCTTCTCGATCTGCGCCGCTGAACCGATGCGCCGCGTCGCGCGCTCCGCCGTCACGTCCCACGTCCGTCGGCGCATCGACCCGTGCTATGGTGCCGCCCCGTGCGCTACCAGGGTCGCATCTATCGCCCGCCCAGCGAGGCCGACGCCTTCATCCTGCAGGCGACCATCGGCTGCAGTTGGAACAAGTGCACCTACTGCGACATGTACCGCGACAAGGAGTTCGCGGTCCGACCGCTCGCAGACGTGCTCGAAGACATCGCCGAGGCAGGGCAGACGCACGGCGCGCGCGTGCACAAGGTCTTCGTCGCCGACGGCGATGCGCTGATCCTCGATCTGGCCCACTGGCGAGCGATCCTCGGGGCCTGTCGCGCGGCGTTCCCTGCGCTGCGCCGCGTTTCCAGCTACGCGATGGCGAGCAACGTGCTGGCGAAGACCGACGAGGAGCTGACCGAGCTGCGCGGTCTCGGGCTCGAACTGCTGTACATCGGTCCGGAGAGCGGTGACGACGTGACGCTGCGTCGGATCGCCAAGGGCAGCACCGCCGCCGACCACGTCGCCGCCGCCCGCCGCGCCCACGCCGCCGGCCTGAAGACGTCGGTCATCTTCCTCCTCGGCGCCGGTGGCACGGAGCGCAGCGAGCAGCACGCGCGCGCCTCGGCGGAGCTGGCGACGGCGATGGACCCGCGCTTCCTGTCGGCGCTCACGCTCACCGTGGTGGAAGGCACACCCATCGCCCGGGCGGAGGCCAAGGGCAGCTTCACCATGCCCGACGTCGCGACGACCCTGCGCGAGCTGCGGACGTTCGTGGCGCTTGCCGCACCGACGGACGCGATCTTCCGCACGAACCACGCGTCCAACCACCTCGCGATCGGCGGTCGCCTGCCGCGCGACCGCGACGCGATCGTGGCGGCGATCGACGGTGCACTGCGGGGATCCGTGCCGCTCCGACCGGAGTGGATGCGGGGGTTGTGACCACCGCAACGGCGGCACCCAGCGGGTCGGCGCAAGCGCCTGAGGTTCACCAGGTCGCGCGAGGCTTCCGCGCACCGCGGGGATAGGCTCCTGGCGTGCCCCGCCGTCGGTTTCTCGCACCGCTCGGATTCGGACTGGCCCTGCTCGGCATCTCCTTGCTCGGCGAGGAGGGGTTCCGGGCCGTCGACCATGCCGTGATCTGGCTGCCCACGGGGGTCGCGATCGCGGGCGTGTGGCTGCTCGGCGCCCGCACCGCGTGGATCGTGGCGGTCGCGATCGCGTTGCAACGCCTGCTCATCGATGGCTCCCCGCAGGTGGTCGCGTTCGCTGCAATGGGCAGCACCGCGGAAGCGCTCCTCGGCGTCTGGGTGCTGCGGCGGACATCGGTGCGCCCCGTGTTCGGGCGGTTGCGCGACGTGCTGGGCCTGGGCACGGCTGCGGCCGTGGCGCCGCTGGCGAGCATCGCCTTCTCCTGGTTGTCGCGTGCGCTCCCGGGGACCACGTACGCACAGCCGGTCTTCACCGGCTGGATCGAGTGGTGGCGGATGAACGCGCTCGGCGTGCTGACGGTCGTGCCGCTCATCCTGGTCTGGCACGAGTGGCCGGCATCCCGACCACGGCTGCGCGCGGTCCTGGAAGCGATGCTCCTCGGCGCGAGTGTCATCGCCGTCGTGTGGTTCGTGATGACCGGCCTCCAGCCGGGGATCCAGGCCATCATGACCCTGCATGCGATCGTGCCGATCGCGCTGTACGCCGCGCTGCGCTTCGGCCAGCGCGGCTCGATCTCCATCGCCGCCCTGGGCACGCTCATGGTGGGCATGCTCGGCGCCCACTCCGGCGGTGCCTTCCTCGACATCGCGTCAGCGGCGCGGCACGGCGCCCTCCAGGTCTTCGAGCTGACGCTGATCAGCATCCCGCTGGTCATCGGCAGCCTGATCGCGGAGCGCGAGGCCCGCAACCGTCGCGCCGAGCGGGTGCTCGCCTGGCAGGCCGAGATCCTGGAGCTGGTGGCACGGGGACGCGCGAGCCAGGACGTCTTTGGAGCCCTCGTCTCCGGCATCGAAAAACTGCTGCCCGGTGGGCTGTGCTCGATCCTCACGCTGGAAGGCAGACGGCTGCGGGTCGCGGCGGCGAGCTCGTTGCCCGAGGCCTACAACGCCTGCATCGACGGCGTCGAGATCGGACCCGACGTGGGGAGCTGCGGCACGGCCGCCCACGACGGCCGCACGGTCGTCGTCGAAGACATCGCCACCGACCCCAAGTGGCGGGCGTACCGCGCGCTCGCCGAGACGCACGGGCTGGCTGCCTGTTGGTCCGTGCCCATCGTCGGGTCGGCCGGCGTCGTCCTCGGCACGTTCGCGATCTACCATCGGGGACCGCGACGACCAACGGCGCACGAGATCGGGCTCGTGGAGCGCGCGGCCGCCCTCGCCGCCGTCGGTCTCGAGCGCGAGCGTCGCGAAGGCCTGCTGGCGTCCATCAACCGCAACGCCAACGACGGCCTGTACCGGGTCGTCGTGGGGCGCGGGATCGTCTACGCCAACCAGGCCTTCGCCCGGATGTTCGGCTACGCGTCACTCGACGATCTGCTCGCGCGCTTCGCGACCGCCGACCTCGGCGCGAGCGAGCACGACGCCGACATCAACCGCCTGATGACGGATCCCGATCGCCCGCAGCCACAGGAGATGCTCTTCCATCGCCGCGATGGATCGTCGTTCTGGGGCCTGGTGTCGAGTTCCTCGGTGATCAGCGACGAGGGCCGCCACACCACGATCGACGGCGTCGTGCTCGACGTCACCGTGCGCAAGGAGCTCGAAGCCCAGTTGCGCCAGGCGCAGAAGATGGAGGCCGTCGGACAGTTGGCCGGTGGCGTAGCGCACGACTTCAACAACCTCCTCACCGGCATCGGCGGGTTCGCGGAGATGCTTGCCGCCCGCCTGCCCGCCGGCAGCGAGCAGCACAGCGATGCGCGCCAGATCGTGCTGGCCACCGAGCGCGCCGCGAGCCTCACGCGCCAGCTCCTCGCCTTCAGTCGGCAACAGGTGCTGGCACCGCGCGTGCTCGAACTCGCGCGCGTCGTCGACGAGTTCGCGACCATGCTTCGACGCCTGATCGGCGAGAACGTGGAACTCGTCATCGGCCGGGCGACCGGTCGCACCGACATCCACGCCGACCGCGGCCAGATCGAACAGATCCTCCTCAACGTCGTGCTGAACGCGCGCGATGCGATGCCGCACGGCGGCGTGCTCACGATCACGACATCGACGATCGTCGTCGAGGCGAAGAGTCCTGCCCCGCACGCCGAGCTGATCCCGGGGCGATACGTCGTCCTGTCCATCCGCGACACCGGTGTGGGCATGAGTCCGGAGGTCTTGGCGCGCGCGTTCGACCCCTTCTTCACGACCAAGCCCCGCGGCCGGGGCACCGGTATCGGCCTGGCGACGGTGTACGGAATCGTCACGCAGAGCGGTGGCGCCGCGAAGCTCGACAGCGTGCCAGGCCAGGGCACAACGGTGTGGATCTACCTGCGCAGTGTGGAACGTGCCCGCGAGCCGGACGAACCCACCGCGGCGTCGCCCACCCAGTTCATGGACGCGACGGTGCTCCTGGTCGAGGACGAACAGCAAGTCCGCGACTTCGCGCACCGCGCCCTCACCGGCGCCGGGCTCACCGTGCTGGCAGCGCCAGATGGCGAGGCCGCCCTGGAGCTGGTACGCCGGCACGCGGGGAAGCTCGATCTCCTGGTGACCGACGTCGTGATGCCGCACATGGATGGCCGCGAGCTCGCCCGCCGCCTTCGCGAGAGGATCCCGGGGCTGCGCGTGCTCTACGTCTCCGGATACGCCGCGGATGGCGAGCAGTGGGCCGGTGAGGGGACCCATGACACGGCCTACCTGCAGAAACCGTTCGGCTCGGCGGATCTCCTCACGCAACTGGCCACGCTGGTGCAGCGCGGCGAGTCGCTGAGCGGGCGCCCGTGATCGCCTGTCGCATCGACTCCGCCTACAGGTGCGGCGCCAGCAGGAAGAGTGCGGTGGGCGCGCTGTTGGCGAGCATGCCGGGTGGCACGAAAGCCGCAGTCTGCAGGAGAAGGACCACGCCTTCGGCACCACTGGGAGGCAGGAAGACCGGCATCAGGGTCTGACCATTGGCGCCGTAGCTCCCGGCGTACAGCGGCGCGCTTGCGCCAGGGCCGGTGACGGCGCGCACGCCGAGCAGACCCAGCGGCGTCGTGCGCACGAGATCGGGCGCGGTGCCGACGAACGCGAAGTACACGCCGCCTTGCACACCGGTGTGGGTGAGGGTCGAGGTCTGACCGGCGCGATGTGGCGACGAGGCGGTGATGGCGGTCGCGACACCGACCAGCGGTACGAGGGTTGCCGCACCGCGCACGTCCGCCGGACCCGCCACCCCACCGGGACAGCCCGCGCCCGCAGCGCCTCCTGCGATCGGACACGCGAGCACCTCGACCAGCGTCGACGCCTGCGTGAGCCGGATCCCCGCGCCGCCGTTGCCCCCGGTGCTGCACGTCCCGGTGTTGGCGTTGCCACCTGCGCCGCCCCGGAAGACGCAACCGGACGCGAACGCGTACCCGTCGAACACCATCGCGTCGGCGCCGTGGCCCGCCGGCAGACGAAGCTGCGGATGCGCGCTCACGCCAGCGCCACCGGTGACCGTGCAGTCCCACAGGGCGAGGTCGGTGTCGACGGCCTGGATCCCGGGTGCGGGCCACTGCTGGCTGGCACTGCGCGGGTTGTTGACGCCCTGCACACCGAGCGCTGAGCAGCGCACGAGCGTGACCGAACCGCGCGGCGCCACGGCGGGACCCCGGATGTCGATGGCAGGGAAGGTCGCGCCCGTCCCCACCGCCAGCGGCGTGGCGGGCTGGAACGTGCAGTCTTCGAGGAACACCGGGCCATGGCAATCGACGACGGACAGCGTCGGCAGACCGAACCCGACCAGGAGCGTCGGTCGCTCGAAGTGGAGCCCGCGGATCACCACGCGGTCCGACGCGGCGAGGCCGACGATCTCCGCGCTCCAGCAGCGCACGTCGTGACCGCTCTCGTTCGTGATCGACAGGCTCTTGTCGATGCGGATCGCGGGGTACAGGTTCGACCACTGGACGCCACCGATCAGGGGCTTGGTCGCGACCACGATCATGTCGCCGGCCGACGCCGCCGCGATGGCGGCGCCGATCGTCGGATACGCCGCCGCGTTCTGCGGGTCGACCTTGTGCACGCGCGCCTGCGCCGGCAGCGCCCCTCCGACGAAGACCGCGAGCGCAGCGAGCACCGGCCGACGGGACTTCGCGACGAGGGCCGACAACAGGACGTTCAACGCGAAGCTCCGCATGGATGGCGATCGAGTCTATCCAACGCCGCGCCGGCCGGGGTGCACGGCGGACGCTCGCTTGCTCGGCGCGAAGGCTTGCCGTCTGCTCCGGCGATGAAGCACGCCCTGCTCGTTCTCCTCGCCGGCTGCGCCGCCGTCCCGACCAACCGCGCGACCATCGATGTGGTCCTCGACGATCTGCACGCGGCGGCCGCCCAGGCCGACGAGAGCCGCTACTTCGCACACTACGCTGCCGACGCGGTGTTCCTCGGCACCGATGCCGCGGAGCGCTGGGACCTCGCCGCGTTCCGTGCCTACGCGCATCCGCACTTCGCCGCCGGCCGCGGCTGGACCTATGCCCCGCGCGATCGACACGTGACGTTCGCGCCCGGCGGCGACGTCGCCTGGTTCGACGAGCGACTCGACAATGCCATGTACGGCGAGGTGCGCGGCAGCGGCGTGCTACGGCGGGACGCCGCGGGCTGGAGGGTCGTGCAGTACAACCTGAGCTTTCCGATCCCGAACGCGCTCGCCGAACGGGTCGTGCGGATGATCCAGGGCAAGTAGCGCACCGCCGCGGCGGCGCCGATTCGTCACACGCCCGCGACGTGAGCTTGCGCCGTCGCTCGCAGCCGGCAACGATCCCGACATGTCGAGGTCTGGCCGCACCGCTGTCCTTTCCCTGTGGGCCCTCGCCGCCGCGTGTATGGGCCCGGAGCCCCCAGCCCCGCCGTCGCCTCAGCCAGGACCCGCGCCGACGACAACGCCGGAACCAACCCAGTCGGCGGGTGCCGTGACCAGCCGCGACATCGAAGGCGTGCGCCACGAGGTCGTGACCGCGACGTCGACGGCGGCGACGCGGGACGACGCGCGCAATCGCGCCGTGACGGAGGCCATGGCAGCGTTGCAGCGCTTCGTCAGCACGCGCATCAAGCAGGACGTGCGCCACCTCGTGGCCGAGTCGCAGACCACCGGACCGCGCGGCATCGAGACCCGCTCACGCGAGGAGTCCGAGAGCCTGATCGTCGCCAGCAGTCAGGGGGAGCTGAAGCACGCGCGCGTACTCCAGGCTCCGCCTCCGACGGAAACGCCGACCGGGTTCGCCGGCGCCGCAACCGTGGGGTGTCCCACGCACCTGCTCTTCCCGCACGCGCGCCTGCAGTCACTGCTCGCGAGCGGCACCGCGACGCCTCAGGCCCTGATCGACCTCGCCAACGCCTACGACTCCGAAGAAGGTCATGCGGCGCTGGCCGAGGAGTCCCTGCGTTGGGCCTGCGAGAAGGGCGGCGGCGCCGCGGCGTCGATGGCCCTCGCCCAGCATCTGATGCGCCGCGGGTTCGAAGCCGAAGCCCTGCGCTGCTACGAGCTCGCCATCCGCCAGGCAGGTGAGGACAGTCCGCTCGCCACGGAGGCGCGCGCGCGCGTCACCGACATCCGTGATCACCTCGACACAGTGGCAAGCCTCACGGAGGAACTGCTGCGTCTCGCCGAATCGCGCAAGGACGCGCGCTTCTCGGTGCGCGGCGTACGCGCTGCGCGCAGCGACCGGATCGATTGGGAGGTCCGGTGGGACATCACCACGCCCCCGGAGCGGCGGGTGCTGAAGATGTGGCTCGACGACTCGTTCACCCCGGTCTGGTTCGTGGAAGACGAGAGCGTGATGCCGGGCCCGTCGCAGGCACGCAACGGCGGCGTCGGCTTCAGCTTGCCGCGCGGCTCCCAACCTGCGCGCGTACTGCTCTGGGCCCTGCCCGTCGACAGCGACCTGTGGCCCGTGCTCGTGGCGTGGCGGAACACGGAGTTGCGGCTCGAACCTGGCGCATGTCCGGACGAACAGCGAGTCAAGCTGCGCGATGTGGTGCAAGCGCTGCGCCGCACCGACGTCGCCGCCGGCGTCGTCAACGTCAGCGGCTGAGCGCGGGCCGGTCACTCGATCCACAGCTCCCAGGTATCGCCGAACACGCGCTCGGGACGGCCACGCCGACCCGGCACCATCCCGCCGTGCACGACCAGCACGCCGCGGCGCGGGTCGAAGGCAGCGCCGTGGTACGTGCGCGGCGGCGGCGCCTTGCCGAGGGTCAGGATCTTCCAGGCGCCGGCCGTCCACGCCGCGATGTCCGCCACCGGCGCGCGCGCCACGCCGCCGAAGCGGAGCAGACGGCTGCCCGCGACGGCGAGCGTGCCACCATCGACATGCTCGACCTCGCCCTTGGTGTCGGTCCAGGTCGCCCCGTCCCACATCCACGTCTCCCGATCGCGGCCGTCCCCGCCGACCAGCATCACCTTGTCGACCCCGGGCGCAAACGCCATGGCCGGCGACAAGCGCGTGCTCGGCGAGTTCTTGCTGTTGACCACGATCCAGCGCTCGCCGTCCCACTCCCAGGTGTCCTTGTGGCGCTTGCGCCCACCGTAGAGCACGGTACGCCCGCGCTTCTGGTCGAACGCCATCGCGTGCTCGCTCCGCGCCGGCGGGCTCACGCCGACCTGCCCCACCGCCGTCCACGTGACGCCATCGAAGACCCAGGTGTCGTTCATCCCGGTGTAGTCCGCATCGGCCGTGCCGCCGAACAGCACCGTGACGCCGCGGTCGCGGTCGTAGGCGGCCGCGGCGAAGGCTCGCGCCGGCGGTCGGGTCGGCGGCTCGATGCAGCGCCACTGCGCGCCGTCGAAGGTCCACGTGTCGTTCAGGTAGTGGAGCGTGCCGTCCGGGGTGGCGCTGGCCCCGCCGAACATGAGCACCTGCCCGCGGGCCTCGTCGAAGACCAGTACATGACCGAAACGCGCCAGCGCCGGCGTCCCCTTGTTCTCGGCCACGACCCGCCATGGCGTTTCCGCTCGCGCCAGCGCTTCCTTGGCCTCTGCGAGCCCGGCGCCGGCGGGGAAGTCCTCGATGTACTTCTGCCACACGCGCGGACTCCGCGCCGTCTGCGCCGCCGCCAGACACTGGCGATCGAGGGTGCTCAGCAGATCGCGCACTGCTGGATCGTCGGCCAACGCAGGCGTCGCCCGCAGAATCTGCTGCACGTCACCGAGGACCTGCCCGCGTGCCGCACTTGCGCGCAAGTAGGCGACCAGGGCACCGCGCTTGTCGTCGGTTCGCCGCAGCCGGTCGGCCTCCGCGATGTTCGTGGTGTAGGCGCCCTCGCGCATCTCAGCGAGGCGGGCATCGATCAACGCGCGGTAGTGGTCGTTCGCGCTTGGCCGCGCGGCCAGGTAGTGACGGGTCGCCGCGTCGACGTCGCCGGCCACGCGCGCCGCCTCCGCAGCCTTCCACGCACCCCGGGTCTCCGACGGGATCCGCTCCTTCGCGATCTCGATCTCGAGGTCCTGCAGGGCCTCCGGCACGCGGGTCGGGAACACGCGGCGGCGCAGCGCGATCGCCTCGTCGGCCGCCTGCCAATCACCGCGTTCCCCCTTGCCTTCTTCCAGCGCCTCACGCATGCGCTGGATCAGGGCCACGATCGTCCGCTGGTCGCGAGCGGCGTCGTGGAAGTCCGGGTCCTTGACGAGGAGACGCTCCATCGCCGCCAGGTACTCGGCGTGGCGCCCGTCGGCGTTGAGATTGTCGAGGAGCTTGGCCGCGATCGACCAGCGCAGTTCGCGGATGCGCTGCTGCGTGGCCCGCCCGTACGGCGTGACGCCGGGCGGCTCGAGCTGGCGCGCCTCCTCCAGGAGATCGACCACCGCCGGGTCGGAGCGCTGCACCAGTTGCGAGGCACGGAACAGCTTGCGGGCGGCGAGGACCGCGCGCAGGCCTGCGGCGAGGAGCGGGTCGTGGGCTTCAGCCTCGGCGGCGGCCTGCGCGACCGCCGCGTCGCTCTCCGCGCGCAATGCGAGCGCCAGATCGACGTGCCCCACGACCGTGCGCACCGTGACATCGGGGGCGGCCATGTTCGCCATCACCCGCCGCAGGTGGCCGCGGGCGGCGACGAGGTCGTCGACTTCGATCGAGCGCAGGGCGGCGTTCCAGTCCGACTCCTGATAGCGGTCGCTGAACCGCGGCGTCTGCTTGAAGTCCGGTTTGCCGTAGGCGACGGGCAGCTTGATGCCACCCAGGCTGTCGTCGTCGAAGGCCCGGCGCTTCTCCTCCAGCACCTTGAGATCGACGGTCGGCTGCAGCGCGGTCGTGTCCGCGTTCGTGAGCGCGAGCGTGCCGAGGTCGACGCGCGTCGCCCCGGTCTCCTGAGCATCGGGTTCCAGCCGGTCGGCCGGCACTGGCACCACGCTCAGCTCGCGACCGTTCTGCTGCAACACGATCTGCATCTCGACGCCGGGCCCGAGGGCCGGCACGCGGAGCTGGAAGGCACCGTCGTCGCTCGTGGTCTGGGCGGCCATCTCGTGGTAGCCCTCGCGCGGCTTCACCTGATCGCTGCCGGCGAGGACCTGCACGGACACCGGCGGCGACACGCGGCCGACGATGCGGGTGAACGACGGGCGCAACTCGACGGCGAACGTCTTGCCGTTCTGACGACGCGCGAACGACACGCTGCGCGAGAACGGCAGATACCCCGGCGCCGTCACCTCCAACCGCACCAGGTTGTCGGGCGTCGTCTCGAGCATGAACACATCGCCGTCGGCGACCGCAGGCGCCCGATCGACGAGCACGCCGCCCTCGGCGACCTGGACGGGCGTGTCGCTGAGGTCGTCGCGCACCAACAGACCGACCCGCACCCGGTTGCGCTGCGAGATGCGCGGTCCTTCCTGTTCCTGCGGACCGACGAACTGCGGGGTCTGCCGCGATCCGTTCTCGCTCATGTGCCGGCGGATCTCGGAGAAGACCCCCTGCAGCGAGGTCGCTGCCTCCGGGCCCGCGGTCGCAAAGGTCTTCACGATCGCATCCACGAATGGCGAGTTGCCGCCGCGGGGCGCGTCGGCGGAAGCACCGTCCGCCGTGCTGTAGATCTCCCAGGTCTCCTCCCGGATGAGCTTGGCCGGCGGCGGCGCCCCGAGCGTGGGCGTGCGGCACGCGTCGGCCACCAGCACGGTCTCGAGACTCGCGCTGCGCTCGCCGGCGCGCTTGCGCGCGGCGCTCAGCCAGCCGAGCAGGGTCGTGCGCGGCAGGGTGTTGGTGTAGCGCGTGTCCTGCTTGTCGGTGAAGTGCGTGAAGAACTGCAGTTGCCCGTCGCTGTCGACGACACCGTGCCCGCAGAAGAACAGGGTCAGCACCGCCCGCCCGCGCACGCGCTCGGCGAACTCGCGGATGGCGCGCTCGATCTGCTGGGGAATGGCGTCCGTCCCGGTGAGAGTCGTGATCGCCTCCTCCGGCATCCCGCAACCGTCGCGCAAGGTCTCGTGGAGAGAGCGCGCGCCCGCGCCCAGTCCGGGAAGGTTGTAGCTCTCCGGCAGGGTCGAGTACTTGTCGGCGACCACGATGATGGCACCGCGGTCCCACGCCGTGACCGCGCGTCCGGTGACCTCGACGAGGCTCTTGTCGACGAGCGGGCTCCCGCCAAGGCCGCGCGGGCCTGGCGGCTGCGGGGCGGGTACGGGGGTGGGCTCCGACCCGCGACCGGGACCGCGGCACGCACACAAGGTAGACAGGACGGCGAGCGCCACGCAAACGCCGATGCGGCGCAACGAGAGGACGGACTCGGGGACGGCGACTTCAATCACTTCGGTCATGACTCGATCCAGGCACGGAGCAGGACTCCTGTACGGACACCTCATCGCGACCGCGAGTCTAGCCCACGGGTCGGACACCGCGAGCGCATACGCGCGAACCGCCGTCACGGCGTCTCAGCGCCAGTGCACACCGCGAGTAGCGTCGCCTTCCGAGCCGCACTCCGCGCGAGCGCCGCCGCTCGCCGGTTCCCCGCTACGCGCGGCCCGACCCTGTCGTAGGATCCCGCCCTTCCATCCGAGCCGGCACGCGACGACTACCGTCCGGCCCGGCTCGCCGACCCCGCACCACAGGAAGCGACACGTGAACGAAGCAAAGCTGATGGAGTTCATGGGCAAGATCGTCAACGACATGGGCGGCGCGGCCCTGATGGCTGCAGTCAGCGTCGGCGACGAACTCGGTCTGTACAAGGCGATGGCCGACGGCAAGCCGGTGACACCGGACGAACTCGCGGCGCGCACGAAGTGCAACCCGCGCCTCATCCGCGAGTGGCTGTGCACCCAGGCGGCAGCGGGATACCTCGAGGCCACCGACGGGTGCTTCCGACTCCCGCCGGAGCAGGCGATGGCCCTCGCCGACGAGGACTCGCCGGTCTACGTCGCGGGCGGCGCCTCCGTGCTCGCCAGCATGTTCCTTGACAAGGACAAGCTCGTGGCCGCAATGCGCGGCAACGGCGCGTTGGCCTGGGGCGACCACCATCCGTGCCTGTTCTCCGGCACCGAGCGCTTCTTCCGGCCCGGCTACCGCGCGCACCTCGTCGGCGCGTGGCTGCCCGCGCTCGAGGGTGTCGTGCCGAAGCTCCTGGCCGGAGCCTCGGTCGCCGACGTCGGCTGCGGCCACGGCGCGTCGACCGTGACGATGGCGAAGGCGTTCCCCAAGTCGACGTTCTTCGGCTTCGACTTCCACGCGCCGTCGATCGCCACGGCGCGGAAGCGCGCGTCCGAGAACGGCGTCGCCCACCGCGTCTCGTTCGAGGTCGCCAACGCCAAGGCCTATCCGATACGCGGGTACGACCTCATCTGCTATTTCGACTGCCTGCACGACATGGGCGACCCCGTGGGCGCGGCGCGGCACGCGCACCGGTCGCTGTCGCCCGATGGAACGGTCCTGCTGGTCGAGCCCTTCGCCGGCGACCACCTCGAGCAGAACTCCAATCCGGTCGGTCGGTTGTTCTATGCAGCGTCGACCTTCATCTGCACGCCGAACTCGTTGTCGCAGGAGGTCGGCCTGGGCCTCGGCGCGCAGGCGGGCGAAGCGCGGCTGCGCAAGGTGTTCACCGAGGCGGGCTTCACCCGCTTCCGCCGCGCGACCGAGACCCCGTTCAACCTGATCCTCGAAGCGCGAAAATAGCCGACCTGCGAACCCGCGCGCGCTACGACCAGACAGGTCCGCGCGCTGATCCGCAACGGCGCGTCGTTGTGCCTGCCCCGGTCCGCCGGCAAGCTAGCGCCATGCTGCGCGCGTCGACGATCCCGGGTCTCGTTCTGCTCGCCGCGTTCGGAGTCGATGCGCGGTGTCCAGCGCAGGCGCGCGGCGCAAGCGACCTCGCCGCCCACCTGGCGGTCGCGCGCGCCGGCTGCGTGCGCTGCCACGCGGCGTCGCCGGAGCTGACCGCGCACTTCGCCGGGCCGGACGCGCCGGACCTCGGGCAGGCCGTCGCCTGGCACGCCGACGACGGCGGAACGCGGTTCCTGCGCACCCATCACGGCGGCGCCGCGGCGGCGGATCTCGCAGCGTGGCTGCGCGCGCGCGCGGGCGACGAGTCGACGCTGCGCGCCGCGAGCGCGTCCCCGGGTCGCATCGAGCACGGCGCGCAGTTGTTTGCGTCGTTGGCGTGCATGGCCTGCCACGCGCGCGACGGCCTCGACGACCTCGCGCACCGCACCGACCACGCCCACGTCACCGCGTTCCTCCTCGATCCCGGTTCGCGCCGGCCCGGCCTCGTCCACGACTTCGGCCTCGACGCGGACGCGGCGGGCGCGCTCGCGGCCTGGATCCTGCGCGCGCAGCTCACGGAGGCGAGCAAGGCACCGGCGCAGCCCGGCTTCGCCTACGAGTGCTTCGAGGTACGGATCGACGACGAAGGCCTTCCCGACCTCGATGGCGTGCAACCATCCGCGCAAGGGCTCACGACGAAGCTCGACGCGACGCTCGGCACGCGCGAGAACCACTTCGCCCTCCGCTTCACCGCGACCCTCGACGTGCCCGCGAGCGGCGAGTGGACGTTCTTCTGTGGCAGCGACGACAGCTCATGGTTGTGGATCGACGACCGGCTCGTCGTGCGCAACGAGGCGATCGCGCCGTACCGCGAGCGGCAGGGCAAGGTACACCTCGACGCGGGGCCACACGCGCTGCGCCTGATGTTCACGGAGGCGGCGGGCGGCGAGCAACTCGACGTGCACTGGCGTGGCCCGGGCGTGAAGAAGCAGCCGATCCCGGCCGCGCGCGCCGCGGCGTCGGCGACCGCGCTCGCGCCGCCGCCGCCGCTCCCCGTCCCCGCGCCCGAGGCCGTGGCGCGCGGCCGCGCCGCCGTCGCGGCGCGCCGCTGCGCGACCTGTCACACGATCGACGACGACGCCGATCCCGCGTCGCCCGCACCCGCGCCCGCGTGGACCGCGCTCCGCGACGGCGCCTGCCCGCAGGTCGTTGGCGCCGACGTCATCCTCGCCGCTGCGCGTCGCACTGCGCCGGCGCCGCCGAACGCCGCTCGCGAGCTGCGCTTCGCGCTGCACGCCGATCGCTGCGTCGCGTGCCATGTGCGCGACGGCGAAGGCGGCCTCCCGACAGCCGCGAAGGACGCCCTCGCGATGGTCGAGGATCTCGGCGACGAAGGTCGGTTGCCACCCGACCTCACCGCCGTCGGACATCGCCTGCACCCGGCGTGGATCGAGAAGGTCCTCCGCGAGGGCCACAAGGTACGGCCCTACGTGCAGGTGCGCATGCCCAGGATCGAGCCGGCGCGCGCGCAGCAATACGCGCGCTGGTTCGACGCCGTCGACGCTCGCCCGGGCGACGACGACGAGCCCGCCTTCTCGTTGCCGGCCGCGCAGCTCGGCCAGCAGCTCGCCGGCACGACGGGCCGCGCCTGCATCACCTGCCATCCCATCGCCGGCCGCAAGGCACTCGGCCCGCAGGGCATGGACCTCGCCCACCAGCACGCGCGGCTGCGCCCGGCGTGGTTCCGCGAGTGGCTGCTGCACCCGGCGCAGTTGCGACCCGGCACGCGCATGCCGGGGCTGTGGGCCGACGGCGACCCGCAGGCCCGGCGCGAAGTCGACGCCATCCGGACCTGGCTGTCGCTCGGCGGCGCCGCGCCGCTGCCGATCGGGCTCGCCGACAACGGGCGCTCGCTGCAACTCGAACCACAGGATCGTCCCCGCCTGCACGGTGCGTTCCTGCGCGGGCTGTCGGCACGCTGCGTCGCCGTCGGCACACCGCTGCGCACGCACTTCGCGTACGACGTCGAGCACGCGCGCCTCGCGTGGTTGTGGCGCGGCGCGTTCCTCGACGCGTCGGGCACGTGGAGCGGGCGGGCCGGCCAGCTCCTCGAACCGCTCGGCCAGGACTGGGTGGTGCTCGACGATCTCGATCTGCGCGCCGATGGCGACGCAACCCGGACGGTGCTCGGCCATCGCGTCGACGCCGCGGGGTACCCGATCTGGCATGTGCGCGTCGGCGCGGCGGAGTTCGACGACCGCATCGAGCCGCGCCTCGCCGCGGGCGGCAGCGAGATCGTCCGCAGCCTGCACGTGTCGAAGGGAACCCTCACCCTCGACGTGCCCGCGAGCACGGCGGGCGTCCGCCTCGAACTCACCCCCGTCGGTACTCGCAGCCTGCGAGCCGGCCAGGACCTCCAGATCGTGTACCGATGGTGACCACGCTGACCCTGTCGCTGGCCTTGTCGCTGGCCCCCTCCGCGCAGGAGCCCGCGTCGCCCGGCCCGCTGCCCAAGGCTCCCACGCCCGACGAAGCACGCTACGTCGCGATCCTCGACACGCCGCTCCCGCCCGACGTCGTCCTCGAAGTCGGCGGCCTCGCGCAGCGCGGCGACGAGCTGTTCGCGTGCACGCGCCGCGGCGAGGTGTGGCGCATCGTCGGCGCCGAGGGCCAGGAGCCGAAGTGCACGTTGTGGGCCGAGGGCCTGCAGGAACCGCTCGGACTGCTCGACCACGACGGCTGGCTGTACTGCAGCCAGCGCGGCGAGCTGTCGCGCATGCGCGATGCCGACGGCGACGGCCGCATGGACGAGCTGCAGACCGTCGCCCAGGGCTGGCCGCTGTCGGGCAACTACCACGAGTACTGCTTCGGGCCGGCGCTCGCGCCCGACGGGTCGTTCTGGCTCACCCTCAACAAGCCGTTCGGCGACGAACCCTTCGGCCGCGCCGACTGGCGCGGCTGGGCGATCCGCCTGCCCCCGGGAGGCGGCTCGTTCGAGCCGGTGTGCGCGGGCCTGCGTTCGCCGGCCGGCGTCGGCACGTCACCGGAGGGCGAGGTCTTCTACTCCGACAACCAGGGCGAGTGGTGCGCGACGAGCAAGTTCGCGCTGCTCGAGGTCGGCGACTTCCACGGCCACCCGTGGGGCATCGACTCCTGCAAGCTCCCGGCGAGCAGGGTCGCGCATCCGGGCGAAGTGAAGAGCGGCCTGCGCATGGCGGAGGCCGCGGCGACGATTCCCGGCTTCCGCCTGCCCGCGGTCTGGATCCCGTACGACAAGCTCGGTCGCTCACCGGCCGGCTTCGTGTGGGACACGGCCGGGCACTTCGGCCCGTTCCGCGGCCAGATCTTCTGCGGCGACCAGTTCTCGTCCGAGGTGTTCCGGATCTCGCTCGAGAGGGTGGCGGGGCGCTGGCAGGGTGCGTGCTACCCGTTCCGGCGTGGTCTGAAGTCGGGTATCACCCGCGTGCTGTGGGGTCGCGACGGTTCGCTCTGGTGCGGCCTCACCAACCGCGGCTGGGGTTCGCTGGGTCAGTCGGAGCACGGCCTGCAGCGCCTGCAGTGGCGCGGCGTCGAGCCCTTCGAGCTGCTCGAGGTGACGGCCCTCGCCGACGGCTTCCGCCTCCGCTTCACGCAGCCCGTGAACGCGGCGAGCACGCTGCCGCCTTGCTTCTCGGTGACGAGCTGGACCTACGACCACCATCAGACCTACGGCTGTCCCGAGCGCGACGGGCGGGAGCACGCCATCGCTGCGACCGCGGTCTCGGCGGACGCACGCAGCGTCGATCTGCGCGTCGAGGGCCTCGAGAACGTGCGCGTGTACGAGATCCGCTGCCCGGCGGTGCTCGGCCCCGAGGGTGAGACCGCGTGGCACGGCGTGGCGTGGTACACGCGCAACCAGGAGCCGCGGTAGACAAGCGTGCTCACGCCGCTCGCCTGCGCCCTGGTCCTCGCGCTCCCACAGGGACCGCCCGATCCGGAGCAGGGCGAAGCGGGACGCACGCACTACCTCGGCCGTGAGATCGCGGCGACCATGCACTGGAAGGGCGCGCCGTGGCTGCTGCGCGTCACCCGCGAGGACGAGGAGAACGGCGCGCTCCTGCGCCGGTGGCTCGCGGTGTCGAAGGGGCAGGCGGTGTGCGACCTCGGCTGCGGCAACGGCTACCACACGCTGCCGCTGGCCGACGCCGTGGGACCGGCCGGCACGGTGTACGCCGTCGACCTGCAGCCGCAGATGCTGGCGCTGCTCCGCCAACGCGCCGAGGGCAAGTACGACGCGACCCTGCGCTGCATCGAGGCCACCGTCGACGATCCCCGGCTGCCTGCGGCGTGCTGTGACCTCGTCCTCCTCGTCGACGTGTACCACGAGCTGTCGCACCCGGTGCGCGTGATGGCGCAGGTGCGGCGCGCGCTGAAGCCGGGTGGTCGCGTGGTGCTCGTCGAGTTCCGCGCCGAAGATCCGGCGGTGCCGATCAAGCCGGAGCACACGATGAGCAAGGCCCAGGTCGTGCGCGAGATGGCGACGCACGGGTTCGGACTGGCGGCGGCGTTCGATGGTCTGCCGTGGCAGCACGCGCTCGCCTTCGCGGCGTGCGACGACTCGGGGCCGCGCCTCCAGGCGCTGGAGGTCGTGCGCGGCTTCCTGCACGCGGCGGCCGACGGCGACCCGCGCATCGTCGCGCCCTACCTCGCGGCGGGACTCGCAGCGGGCGACGTGCCGCGGCTTGCCCCGGATCTGCGCGCGGAGCTGCAGGCCGGTCCGGACGGGACGCTGCTCGCAACGCTGCGGGCACCGGACGGCGGGCGCCGCGCGGACCAGCCCGACGAGGTGGTCGTCGCGTGCGACGATGCGGGGCGCTTCGCGGTGCATGCCCTGCGCGCCGCGCAGCGCATCGTCCGCGCCCACGGCGGGCACTGGCCCTTCGTGGCGATGCAGACTGCGGTCGGCGGCGGCACGGTGGTCGAGCGCGTGGCGCGCGCGCACGAGTTCGGCTTCGATGGGGTGGCCTGGCATCTCGAGGATCTCGCCGCCGCGCGCCGCGCCTGCGAGGCCCAGGGCGGGGATCTGGTCTCCGCCTACGCGGTCCTCGATCTCGGCGACGACGTCGCCGAACACCTCGCGCCCGTGCGCGCCGCCCTGCAGACCCTCGCCGACGGTCCGGGCATGCTGTGGCTCGCGCTGCGCCATTCAGCGCACGCGCCGCGCGCGACGGCCGGCGACGACGCTGCGCTCGCCGTCCTGCAGTCGCTCCTGGTCGATGCCGATGCGATCGGCGTCGAGATCGCGCTCTACCCCCACCACGGCTTCTGGCTGGAGACCACCGACGACGCACTGCGCCTCTGCGCGCGTCTGAGCCACCGCCGTCTCGGTGTCTGTTTCAACCTCTGCCACTTCCTGCGCACCAGCGACCTGAGCGACCCCGCACCCCTCTTGGCGCGCTGCGGCGCGCGCCTGTTCGCGGTCACCGTGAACGGCGCCGATCTCGCCGGCGACGACTGGAAGACTCTCATCCGTCCGCTCGGCGAAGGCGACTTCGACCTGCGCAGCTTCCTCGCGACGTTGGATGCGATCGGTTTCGAGGGTCCCGTCGGCCTGCAGGCCCATGGCATCACGCGCCCGGCGCCCGAACACCTGCCCGCGTCGATGACGGCGTGGCGAGCGGCGGTCGCGAAGTAGCGGCCGGCGGATTCGTTGGAAACCGCGTCCGCCGCCGACGACACCGGCCGCTGGAGGGCGCGCGGCCAACCCGGCCGTTCTTCTCACGCACGGAGTTCACGATGCGCTCGACCCTGACCGTGTTGTCGTCCCTCCTCGTCCTGTCCTCGGTCGGTTTCGCCCAGAGCCGGCATCCGCGCACGCCGACCGCACAGGATCTCGCCTGGCTGCGTTCGCTCCCGCAGCCTGCCACGACGATCAGCGACGTGATCGTCGACCTCAACGGCGTTGCCACCGACATCGGCGACATCGAAGCAGTCCACGCCCCCGAGGTCGGCAACGCGCGCACGATCATGACCGCGACGTTCACGCTGGCGCCGGCACACACGTCGCTGCGCTCCTGGCTGAATCTCCACTGGGTGCAGGTGATCAGCGCCGACGCATGCCCCACGCCCTTTCACGGTCGTCGGCTGCCGGCGCCACTGATCGACCCGCCACTCGACGGCTGGGATTACATGTACCTGGGGCCCGGCCGCACCAATCCCGACTTCAGCATCCCCGACTACGGCTGGTTCCTCGACGCGCAGCCCTGGTACTGGAACGCCACCGGCGAGGGCGCGAACTTCGTTCCCGGCGTGTCGTACGGCGTGGGCGACAAGCCCGTGCACTGCGGCGGCGGCGGCATCACCACGTTCAAGACGTGGCTCGTGGCCGAGGGGCCAGGGAAGACCTTCTGTCTCCTCCGTGGGTTCCGATGGACGATCTCGACCGACGCGGGCAGCCGCGAAGGCCCCACCGACCTCGGCGCACCGACGGCCGCGCACGCCGCCGAGGTCGGCGCCGCGCTCACGGGCTCCCTGTTCGCCGGCTGGGCCTGCAATGCCGGCTGTCCGTTCGACCTCGGCTACGACGCTCTCGTGGCGGTCGACGACGCCACCCGCCGCGTCGGCGTGACCTTCAAGCTCAATGGCCCGGCCGCCGGCATCGGCGCGATCTACATGGCGTCGAGCGCCGGGGCGCCGATCGCGACGCCGTTCGGACGGCTCCACCTCGACCCCGCGTCGCTGCAGATGCTCGCCCTCGTGCCGCTGAACGGGGTCGGCTACGCCGAACTCGGCGTCTGGCTCCCCGCCGACGTCGCCGCCGGCCTGCAGGTGGCGACACAGGGCGTCGTCGCCGGCGTCACGGGCGCGCGCCTCACCAACTACGCGCTGATCGGCGCTCACTACGCGCCCGGCCTCGCATGGGAGCTGCTGGCGTCACGCTACAACAGCGCCTTCGACCACTTTCACCTGCTGGGTCGCGGCCGGCCGGGCCAGTTGCTCGACGTCACGATGCAGAACGGCGCGGGTCCGAGACAGACGCTGGGCAGCGTGACGGTGCCACCGCTCGGCATGTTCGCCTTCGGCTACCAGCGTCCGGGCTCCGCTGCGCCGGGCACCTTCGAGGTGAAGAACGGCGCTCGGACGCTCGTGCGCTTGCAGTAGCTCGCGGGCTGAGGACGCCGCTGAGCTGAGCGCCCTTCGGGCGCGTCAGCTCCCACGCGAGCGGGCGAAGCCGCGCCCCGCGGTCCTAGAAGGTGCCGAGCACCTGGTAGAAGCGCGAAGCCACGATCGCGCCGCTGATGGGCAGCGGGTTCATCGTGCCCAGCGCACCCCACTCGACGCGCGCGTTGGTGAGCGGCAGGGTCGTCGACCCCGTCCCCACCGACCAGACGATGCCGTTGGGTGGGCTGCAGGTGAAGTAGATCGAGCCGTCGGTGATGGTCTGCCCGGCCGGCGCCGAGAACGACATCTGGTTGGCCGCCGACTGGAAGTGGAACACGTCCTCGCTGTTCGTCGCGACGGTCCCGATCCGTTGTGCCCAGGCGAGGTGCCGGCCGTCGGCGGAGATCATGAGGCTCTCCATCTGCTTGATGGCCGTCAGCGCACCCTGCGTCGTGTTGTTGGTGAGCATCTCCGCCTGACCGCCGTTCTCGATGTCGAAGCGGAACACGTTCGAATCCTCGAACATCGCGGCGACGCCCGTCTCACGGCGCGCCGTGAAGTAGGCGAAGTCGCCGAGCGGCGCGCGGCGGATCTGCATCTCGAGCATCGGCCACGGGTCGGTGGTCGTGTTGAACGAGCCGGTGCGCAGCTCGTGGCGCGGCGGCACCGACGGCGCCGAGAACTCGGTGCCGGTGATGTCCTTCAGCGCGCCGGTCTTGCGGCTCACGGCGACGATGTTGTTCTTGGTGCTCGCCGAGTTGCTGCGCAGGAAGTACCACCAGTGCTTGTTCAGCGACCACCACTGACCGCGGGTGCGGATGTCGCCGACGGTCGTCATGCGTGTGACCGTCGTCGAGTTCAGGTCGTACTTGTAGAGGTCCTGGGCCGTGTTGCTGGTGCCCGCGAAGAACAGGACGGTGGTGTCGTTCAGGAACGCGACCTCCGAGTAGTACGTCGCACCGGGGACGGTGATCAGCGAAGGGTTGGGCGTGCCGGTCCACACGTAGACGCCGGGAAACGCCGTCGTCGTCGTGGTCGCCCCGAGCATCGCCACCTTGTTGCCATCCGGCGACACCGAGCACTTGATGCCGTTGCTCGAGTTGTTGGTCGTCGGCGGGCTCAGCGCGCTGAAGCCGAACTCGCTCAAGCCCGTGGCCGCCGCGAACTGCGTGACGTTCGTCACCAGCGGCGTGCCGGCGTTGTTCTCGAGCCGGTACAGCTCCATCTCCGTGCGGGCCGCCGAAGCGTTGCTGCCCGACGGGAAGTAGGCGACCGCACCGTCGCGCGAGACCCGCCACGAGAACGAGAACACCCAGATCGGCGGCGCGTTGCTGAACGTGGTGTTGGGGATGGTGAGCGGTTGCAGGGTCCCGGGCGCCGTCGCCGAGGTCCAGTACCAGCCACCCGCGCCCACCACGATGAGGAAGTCACGGGTGAAGTACTGCGCGCCGTCGAAGTACGTGGCGCTGACCGGCGACGTGGCGGTGATGTCCGTGGCGATGGTCGTGCCGTCCGTGCGGAAGGCGAGCACGCGGTCCGGCGGTGGAGTGGTGGTGTTGAGGTCGTGCACGATCACGCAACCCCACGTCCCGTCGTTGGAGAACACCATGTACGGGAGCAGCTTGCTGGTCGACGGCGCCGCGGTGCTGGTGTCGACCACGGTCGTGCCGGGGATGGTCCGGATGACGCCCGTGGCGCGGTTGTACGACGCGACGCTGAACTCCTTCTGGTTCGCGTTGCTGCGGATGATCGAGATGTCGCAGCCGTTGGGCAGCGACACGATCTGCTGCGAGCTGTTCAGCGTCCGCTTCGCGATCCGGCGATAGCTCAGCGAGTCGATGTCGGAGTTGTGCGATGTGCCCGAGAACGTGCCGGCGTAGCCCTCGACGAAGCCCTCCTGCCCGCGGTGGCGGATCACCTGCGTCGCGAACTTGGGGAAGATCCGGCTCGTGGGCGTTCCGATGTTGGTGTCATCCACATACAGGAGGTCGTTGTCGGCCAGGACGTTCGACGTTGCGCTGCCCTGCTGGAACGAGATCGAGCACAGCCCCAGCACGATGCGCAGCTGCAGGTCGTTGTCGGAGAGGAAGATCCGCGGCTCCGTGATCTCCACGTCCGCCGACTGCGACTCGAGCACGGCACCGAGCAGCGTGATGTTGTTCGGGATCGCGACGTTGATCGTCGTCGACGTCCCGATCGCAAGGAACCCGTTGTTCCACATGAAGTACGTGGGCAGGTCGATGAGGAAGAGACCCGTGACGTTCGGGTGCGCGAGGTTGAGCGCATTGGGATTGGGCGCCGAGCCCAGGATCTCGAAGTAGTTGCCGGCCGCGAGGGCCGGGTGGTTCACGGCGATCCGCGCCGTGCCGCCGAGCGTTGCCGGAGTGACCAATGTCAGCGTGCGCCCGCTTTGCGCACCGAGCAGCGAAGTCGCCGCGAAGGAGAAGACTGTGACCGCGAGACGAGCCAGCATGGGTGATACGTCCTGAGAGAGAGAAGGCGTGGCGCTCCTGCGCCCGGAATACCCGCAGGCTAGATGGCCGCTCCTGGCCGTCAAGCCACCCCGGCGGCGACTGGCGGCGACGATTCCCCTCAGAGGTATGTCGCGTACGGGAGGCGGGATGCCGGCTCGGTCACGCGGCGCCAGCGAGGTGTGCCCGGATCACGCCCAGAGATGCACCGACGGACCGTGAACCAGCGACGCCTTTTCTGGCTCTCGCCGCGGCGGCGGCTACACCTTCTCGCACCCGTGCCACCCCACAACCGACCCGTCCTCGCGTGACCGCCGACCCGGCACCCGGCCTCTCCGACGCGGCCTTCGTCGAGGGCTGCTTCCGCCACCTGCTCGGTCGCGACGGCGACGCGGCCACCCGCGCCCGCCTGCTGGGTCGCCTGCGCGCGGGCGCCACGCGGCGTGACGTGATCCGCGACATCGTCGCCGGCGACGAGTTCCTCACGCGGGCGGAGGCCGAGGCCGTGGCGCCCCAGGCCGACGCCTGGCCGGCGGGTCACTTCCATTCGCCGCGGCCCGACCTGAGCCTCGTGTCGGCCGCGTACGACCGCGTGGTCCAGGCGGAGCGTGCCTCGCTCCCCGGCATCGACATGCGCGCGACGGAGCAGCGCGCCCTCCTCGAACGCTTCGCACCGCTGCAGGCGGAGCTCCCCTTCCGCGACCAGCCCGGGGGACCGTGCCGGTACTACGCCGACAACCCGATGTTCCCGGGTGGCGACGCCCTGGTGCTGTGGTCGCTGCTGCGCTGCCTGCGGCCCCGGCGAGTGCTCGAAGTGGGTTCCGGCTTCTCGTCGGCGGTGATGCTCGACACCAACGAGCTGCACCTCGGCAACTCGATCGAGTTCACCTTCGTGGAGCCCTACCCCGATCGGCTGCGCTCGCTCCTGCGCGGCGAGGATGCCACGCGTTGCCGGATTCTCGAGGCCCCGGTGCAGGATGTCCCCCTCGAACCGTTCGAGGCGTTGCAGGCCAACGACGTGCTCTTCATCGACTCGTCGCACGTGGCCAAGTTCGGCAGCGACGTCAACCACCTCCTCTTCGAGGTGCTGCCGCGGCTGCGACCCGGCGTGGTGGTGCACTTCCACGACATCTTCTGGCCCTTCGACTACACGAAGGCGTGGCTCATGGCGGGCCGGGCGTGGAACGAGGCCTACGCGCTGCGCGCGTTCCTCACCCTCAACCAAGACTACGCGATGCTCCTCTTCGTCGACTGGTTGCGGCGCTTCGAGCGCGAACTCATCGCGCGAACGGTGCCGCTGCTCGCCGCCTACCCGGGCGGCAGCGTCTGGATCGTGCGCACGTAGGGACTGCGGGTTGACCCGCCGCAACGACGCGCGCATCGTGCGCGCCCCGTGCCCGCCACCATCTCCTGCAAAGGCGTCGCCGCCGGCTTCGGCGCGCGAGAACTGTTCTCCGGGCTCGACCTCGAGGTCGCGCCCGGCGATGTCATCGGGCTCGTGGGTCACAACGGCGCGGGCAAGACCACGCTGCTGCGCATCCTCGCCGGCCTGCGCGAGCCCGACGCCGGCAGCGTATCGGTGGCGCCGTCGAGCGCGACGCTCGGCTACCTGACCCAGGAGCCGGAGCGGCTCGCCGGCGAGACCGTGCGCGCCTTCCTCACGCGACGCACGGGCGTCGCCGCGGCGGAGGCGGCGATGCACGCGGCCGCGGACGCGATGGCCGAGGGCGGCGAAGTCGCCGCAGAACGGTACTCGGCGGCGCTCGAACGCTGGCTCGCGCTGGGCGGCACCGACATCGAGGAACGCACCGCCGCGGTGCTCGCCGACCTCGGGCTCGACGTCGACCTCGAGCTGCCGACGACGGCGTTGTCGGGGGGGCAGGCCGCGCGCACCGGCCTCGCCGCGCTGCTCTTGTCGCGCTACGACGCCTTCCTCCTCGACGAGCCAACCAACGACCTGGACATCGACGGTCTCGACCACCTCGAGGAGTTCCTCCAGCGGATGTCGGCGCCCGCGGTGCTCGTGAGCCACGACCGCGAGTTC
The DNA here is from genome assembly GCA_964418595.1 of uncultured candidatus Brocadiaceae bacterium. Lineage (GTDB taxonomy): Bacteria > Planctomycetota > UBA1135 > UBA1135 > UBA2386 > CAYQMF01. The sequence goes on along the minus strand of CAYQMF010000004.1, from coordinate 25,998 downwards.
CTCACCCGCACGGTCACCAAGGTCGTCGAGATCGATCGCAGCCTGCAGCGGGTCGCGACCTACGGCGGCAGCTACGCGGCGTACCTGGAGGAGCGCGCCACCGCGCGCCGGCAGGCGGCGGAGGCGTACGCCGACTACACGGAGCGACGCGGCGAGTTGGAGGCGCGCGCGCGCCGGCAGCGGGCGTGGATGGCCAAGGGCGTGAAGAACGCGCGGCGCAAGGCGCGCGACCGCGACAAGTTCGGCCGCGCGTTCCGCGTCGAGACGAGCGAGAAGCAGGCCGCCAAGGTGCGGCAGACCGAGCGCCTGATCGAACGCCTCGGCGAAGTGCAGGCGCCGCGCAAGGAGTGGAAGCTGCAGTTCACCATCGCGGCCGCGCCCCGCTCCGGCGACGTGGTGGCCGTCGCACGCGGCGCGGTGGTCGAGCGCGGGACCTTCCGGCTCGGCCCCCTCGACCTGCAGCTCGACCAGCGCGACCGCGTCGCGATCACCGGCCCCAATGGCGGCGGCAAGAGCACGCTGCTCGCACTGCTGCTGGGTCGGCTGGCGCCGACCGAAGGCGGCGTCACGCTCGGCTCCGGGCTCGCCATCGGCGAGATCGATCAGGCCCGCGCGACGTTCGTGACCGACGCGCCGACGGGCGAGGTGTTCCGTCGCTGTCTGCCCGACTGGATCACCGCCGACCTGCGCACCCTGCTCGCCAAGTTCGGCATCACCTCGGCCTTCGTCGACCGCCCCGCCGCGTCGCTGTCGCCGGGGGAGCGCACGCGCGTCGCGCTGGCCCTGCTGCAGGCGCGCGGCGTGAACCTGCTGGTGCTGGACGAGCCGACCAACCACCTCGACCTCGAGGCGATCGAACAGCTCGAACAGGCGCTCGAGTCGTTCGACGGCACGGTGCTGCTCGTCACGCACGATCGCCGCATGCTCGACACCGTGCGCCTCACGCGCCGCTGGCACGTCGAGGACGGCAAGGTCACGGAGATCGCGGCAGACTGAGGTACGCCGTACGAACGCGTCTCAGCGCGGCGGGCCCGCGACACCCTTGCGCAGGTAGAGCCACACCCAACCGTGCGTGTGCAGCTTCGTGCGGTCGTAGGCGCGCAGCTTCGTGCGTTGCTCGTCGATGGCCGCGGCCAGACGATCGCGCTCCGCGCCGGCCGCGACGCGCGCAAGCTCCTTCTGGAGGCGTGCGGCTTCGGCCTCGAGCTTCGCCTGCTCCGCGGCCTCGTCCGCGGTCAGCGGCTCCGGCGTCGACTGCTGCCAGGTGACGTCGCCGAGCAAGAGGTCGGGACGGCCGTCGCCGTTCCAATCGGTGACGTGGACCTTCACGCGGAGCCCCGGTCGCTTCGGGGTCGAGCCCTCCGGGTCCCGGTTGTAGTCGCACTTCGTCACCAGCACCTCGCCCGGTCCGTACTTCGGCGCGTCGTTCGCGCCGACGTTGCGGTACCAGCGCACCTCGCCCCACTCGCTCCCGACCAGGAGGTCGCGCACGCCGTCGCCATCCCAGTCGGCGTGGTGTGCGTTGCTGCCGACGATCCCGCCGCCTTTGGTCGTGGTGAGGTCCTTGCGCGCCTTCGCCCACGCCGGCGCGGTGCGGGTACCGACGTTCTCGATGACACGCACCGGATCGGTGCGCGCGCCGACCACGAGGTCGAGGTCACCGTCGGCGTCCATGTCGACCAGCTCCGGCACCACGGAGTAGTCCGCCATCATCAGCGTCTCGCCGGCCTCGTCGACGAGCAGCTCACGCGGTCCGAAACTGCCGTCCGCCGCGCGCCGGAACAGGTAGAGCTGGCCGGTGTACGAACCGGTGATGAGGTCGTCGCGCCCGTCGCCGTCGTAGTCCACGAACTGTGGACAGAAGGACAGGCATCAAGTGATGGGGACACTCGCGACCGCACCCCCGGCCTGCAGGAACTCGAACCCCTCGAAACGCGGCGCGGCGTTGGTGCCAAGGTTCCGGTAGATACGGATCCTGCCGTTGGCGAAGCGGCCACCCTTCTTCCACCCGGCAGCGAGGCACGCCGGCAGTTCCTCGTCGGGGAACGCACCGTCGCCGAACTCGCCGACGAGGAGGTCGCGCACGCCATCGCCATCGAAGTCGAGGACGTAGGGCGCCGCGTGGCCGGTGGTGACGTCGATCGCCTCGCCGGCGGCCAGGATGCGCACCGGATCGAGAAGGTCGGGCGCCTGCGCGGGTGCAGGCGCAACGGACAGCGCGGCCACGAGGAGCGCGCGGGGGACAGGGATGGTCATGTGGAACATGCCTGCACTCGAAGGGGTCTTGGAACTCGTCGCGGGGAGCGCGCGACGCGGCGAGTGTAGCGCGACGGGCGCTGACGGCAGCGGACCAGGCCCCTTCAAGCTGGCCCGCAGCCCGCGGCACCAATCCAGCGGGACGGCTTGGAGCGCGCGGAGTGGGCGGATCGACAGGATTTGCGCTGGAGCCGGTCGCGGCGCAGCCGCGGCGGGCGACATGCCCAAAGCGAGGCGCGCCGATCCAGCTCCGCGCTCCGCGCGGAGTTGGTCGGAGCGACAGGATTTGAACCTGCGACCCCCTGCACCCCATGCAGGTGCGCTACCAGGCTGCGCCACGCTCCGACCGGGAATCGAACGACGCGGCCCTGAGCCGCGCGGGGGTCGGAATGCTAGCCGTGACCTCGACTCGCGCAAGCGTGCGCTGCGGCGAGACCACTACACTCGCCGGGATGCGCGCCCTCGTCCGCCTCGCGGTGGCGTTCCCCTTTCTCCTCGCGGCCGTGCTCGCGCCGGCGCCGGCGCCCCCGCCCCGGCGCGCCGCCCCCGGCCGCGACGGCGCCACCGCCGCCGCCCCGCCGGCAGCGGCCGCCGCTGCCACCACTGCCCCGCTGCGTGCGCTCGGCGAGACGGGCCCCGGCCGACCGGCACTCGCGATCCCGGACGCGTGGGTCTGGTGGGTCGAACCCAACGCCCCCGCCGACCTCGACGGCGGTGCGCTCGTGCGCCTCTGCACCGACCTGGCCGCGGCCGGCGCGCCGGCGCTGTCGCTCGCCGGCTGCACGCGCCTGCGCGGCGCCGACCTCGCGCCGCTCGCGAGCGTCACGTCGCTGCGCCACCTCGACCTCGCCGGCTGCACGAGCCTCGGCGACGAAGCGGCCACGACCCTTCGGGCGCTGCCACTCGAATGGGTGCGCGCCGACGACACATCCCTGCCCACCGACCTCGGCCGGCGCAGCGCCGCGATCTTCACCCGTGCCGAACAAGAACGCACCGCGCAGGACCTCGTCGGGCTCGCCATCGTCGTGGTCGCCGACGGACGCATCGCCTACGCCGCCGGACACGGTTTCGCCGATCTCGTCAAGAAGACCCTCGTGCGCCCGGCGGTCACATCGTTCCGCTGGGCGTCGATCAGCAAGCCGGTCACTGCAGTCGCGGCGCTGCAGCTCGTCGAGCTGCAGGCACTCGACCTCGATGCCGACGTGCGCACGCTCGTGCTCGAGTTCCCCGCGAAGCCCTGGCCGATCACGACGCGCCAGCTCCTCACCCACCAGGGCGGCGTCGTGCACTACGGCAACGGCGAGGTGATCGCGACCCAGCGCAGCTACGACACCGAGCACCCCTTCGTCGATCTCGTCGTCGCGCTCGACAAGTTCAAGGAGTCGCCGCTGATCTGCGAGCCGGGCTCGGCGCACCACTACACGACGCACGGCTTCATGCTCGCCGGCGCGGCCGTCGAGCGCGCCGGCAAGGCGCCGTTCTGGGAGCAGGTCCGCCAGCGCATCGCGGTCCCGCTGGGCATGACGTCGTTCCAGCCCGACTACGAGTGGCTCGCGATCCCGGACCGCACCCGCGGCTACCGCAAGCTGGTCGGCGTGATCGCACCCTCCGCCGATGTCGACGTGAGCTGGAAGCTCGCCGGCGGCGGTTTCACCTCCACCGCGATCGACCTCGCGCGCTTCGGCCAGGGCCTGCTGCAAGGTGCCCTCCTGCAACCCGCGACGCAGGCGGCGATGTTCACCGCGCAGAAGACCCGCGACGGCAAGCGCACCACCTACGGTCTCGGCATCGGCACCGGACGGCTCGGTGAACACGCCACCGTCTCGCACAGCGGCGCGCAGGACAAGACGCGCACGTTCCTCCTGCTCGTGCCCGAACGGCAGGTCGCGGTGGCGGTGATGTGCAACAGCGAGTGGGCGCAGCTCGCCGACCTCACGCGCGATCTCGCGCGCCTCGCCATCGACTGATCGCTACTTCGCCTTCCCCTGATCGGCCACGGCCTTCGCTGCCGCCGCGATCGCCGCCTGATCGCCGAGGTATCTCCGCCCCTTCGAGCGCAGCCCCGCATCCAGCTCGTACAACAACGGCACGCCGGTCGGGATGTTCAGCTCCAGCACCTCCGCCTCCGACATCCCATCGAGGTACTTCACCAGCGCGCGCAGGCTGTTGCCGTGCGCGGCGACGATCACGCGCTTGCCGCTGCGGATCGCCGGCGCGATCGTCTCGTGCCAGTACGGAAGGAACCGCTCCACGGTGTCCTTCAGGCACTCCGCGCGCGGCAGCTTGCGCCGGTCGATGCCCGCGTACCGCCGATCGCGGGCCGGGTGCCCGGGGTCGTCGTCGGCGAGCGGCGGCGGCGGCACGTCGTAGCTGCGGCGCCAGATCTTCACCTGCTCCTCACCGTGCTTCGCCGCGGTCTGCGCCTTGTCGAGCCCCTGCAGCGCGCCGTAGTGCCGCTCGTTCAGGCGCCAGTCCTTGTGCACGGGCAGCCAGAGCTGGTCGAGTTCCTCGAGCGTGAGGTGCAGCGTGCGGATGGCGCGCTTGAGCAGGGAGCAATACGCCACGTCGAACTCGAAGCCCTCGGCGCGCAGCACCTTGCCCGCCGCCCGCGCCTCCGCGACCCCCTGGTCGGTGAGGTCGACGTCGACCCAGCCGGTGAACTGGTTGGTCTTGTTCCAGAGGCTCTGGCCGTGGCGCAGCAGGACGAGGCGGTGCATCCCGCCTCGATTACCAGTCCGGCCCCGTGACGCAAGCGCGCTCCCACCCCACTTGCTTCCGAGTCATCCGTCTGCTTTGCTCGCGCGATGGCCGCCCCCTCCCTGCACGACCTCCTCGCCACCGGCCAGGTCTGGCGCAGCGGCGCCGCCGCGCCCGCCACTCCCGTCTGGAACCTCGCCGCCCTCACCGGCCGCTTCGTCGAACTCGCCGCGCGCGGCCCCGCCGCCCGCCTCACGCTCGCCGCCGACCTCCTCCTCGAAGCCCAACTCGCGCGCGAACCCGCCGCCTGGATCAGCGCGCCGACCTCGACGTTCTTCGCCCCCGACCTCGCGCGCAACGGCATCGACGTCGGCGCCGTGGTCGTGGTGCGCGCCCCCACCACCCTCGCCATGCTGCGCGCCGCCGACACGCTCCTGCGCACCGGCGCCTTCGGCCTCGTCGTCGTCGACTTCGAGAGCCTCGCGAGCGACGAGCCGATCCCGCTCCCCGCGCAGACCCGCCTCGTGAGCCTGGCGCAGCACCATCACGCCCTCCTGCTCTGCCTCACACGCCGCGGCGCATCGCACTCACCCAGCGGCCTCGCGTCGCTTCGCGTCGAAGCGAGCCTCACGCGCGTTGGCAGCGGCCGCTTCGAGAGCCGCATCGAGGCAATGAAGGACAAGCGCGCCGGCCCCGGTTGGCGTCACACCACGGTGTTGCGTGCGGTACCCGGGCTGCAGTGAACCAGGCCGCACGAGGAACCAAGCCGCACGAACGCAAGCGCGCCGCGGGCAGGTAGGATGCCGCCGGTCCGACGGCCTGCCCGGATCGAACGACCTCGCCACCATGACGCATCCCTCCGGCCGCGCCCTCGCGCTGTGCGCATCCCTGCTGGCCACGACCCTGCTGGCCACGACCGCAGCCGCGCAGGTCACCGTCCAATCGATCTCCCCCGCGCGCAACGCGACCGCGGCGGGGGTCGCTGTGCCGATCGCGATCACGTTCGCCGCCGCGATCGACGCGGCCACGGTCACGCCCGCGAGCGTGCGCGTGTACGGCCGCTGGAGCGGCGTCGCGCTCGGCAGCCTCGCGGTCACCGGCGGCGGGCAGACGATCCGGTTCGAGCCGACGCGGCCGTTCTTCGCGGGCGAGATGGTCACCGTGATGTTGTCGTCCGCGGTGGCCACCGTCGGCGGCAGCCGTCTGCTCAGAGGCTACACGTGGTCGTTCTGGACCCAGCCGCGCCGCGGCACGCGCAGCTTCCAACTGGCGGTGAACCTGCCCATCCGCCGCACCGGGGAAGGCCTCATCCAGACCTACGGAGCGTACGCCGGCGACCTCGACCGCGACGGCTCGCCGGACCTGAGTCTCCCCAACGAGACCTCCGCCGACGTACGCGTGCTGCGCAACGACGGCTGCGGCGTGTTCGGCCCGCTCGCCATCCACAGCCTGACGCCCGGCGGCAAGCCGAGCACCAACGAAGGCCAGGACTACAACAGCGACGGCTGGACCGACCTCGCCGTCGGCAACATCAACGCCAACGCCGTCTCGATCCTGATGGGTGACGGTCTCGGCGGCTACCTGCCGGCCGTGCACTACCCCAGCGGCAGCGGCACGCGCGGCCTCGCGGTCCTCGACCTGGAGGCCGACGGCGACGTGGACATCGTCACCGCCAACCGGACGTCCTCGAACCTCGCCATCCACCGCAACAACGGCAACGGCACGTTCGCGCCCGCGACCTTCCTCGACGGCGGCGGCAACCTCGAGACCGCGATCGCCACCGGCGATGCCAACGGCGACGGCATCGCCGATCTCTGGGTGGGCTGCTACGGCTCGCGCACGATCACGCTCTTGCTCGGCGACGGCGCCGGGAACTTCACGCTGTCGGCGTCGGCGACGGTGACCGGCCAGCCGTGGATGATCGTCGTCGCCGACTTCGACCGCGACGGCAACCTCGACGCGTGCTCCAGCAACTCCACCGGGGACAGCATCGCGGTCGTGCGCGGCAACGGCGCCGGTGGGTTGCTGGCCGCGACCAACATCGGCGTCGGTTCGTTCCCGCTCGCCATCGACGCCGGCGATCTCGACGGCGACGGCGCCCACGACGTGGTCGCGTCGAACTACTCCGGATCGAGCTTCACGGTGCTCTGGAACAACGGCACCGGCGGCTTCGGTTCCGCCCTCACGCTCGCCGCGCCACGCGCGGGATCGTGTGCGCTCCTCGTCGACTACGACCGCGACGGCGACCTCGACGTGATCGGGGTCGACGAGGTCGACGACCGCGCGCTGTTCTACCGGCAGACGAACCCGAGCTTGCCCAACGTGCAGACGGCGTCCTGCGCCGCCACGCTGCGCATCGACGAGCACGCCGGCAGCGCTGGCTTTGGTCAAAACCCGGCGCGCGGCGTCGACGCCGGTCGGCCGTTCTTCCTGGGCGTCACCGGCGGCGCCGCGATGCCGTTCGGCCTGTTGGCGGGGCTGGCGTCGGAGCCCGGCCTGCCGACGGTCTTCGGTCTGTTCAACCTGGCGGCGACGCCGCTGGTCGCCCTGCCGGGCGGGCTGCTCGATGGCTTTGGCGAAGCCATCGTGGCGATCCCCGTGCCCGCGGGCGTGCCATCGGGAGCGCGCCTCGCGATCCAGGGTGCGACCGCCAACCCCGCGCTCCCTGCTGGGGTGGGCTTGACCAATCCGGAGACCGCCGAGGTCCGCTGACGCGCCGCGCGGCGCCCCCACTGCCGCGGAGACCGCCGGCTCGCTAGTCTCCGCGTGCTTCGTCCCGCACCTCGCGGACGGGCACTCCTCGTTCCTCTCCATCCTCGGAGTTGCCAATGCAGCGAACCCTGCTGTCGGCGCTCGCGCTCGCCTGCGCGGCGTCGTCTCCCCTCCTCGCCCAGAACGCCATCACCCGCACGAGCGCCGCTGCGGTCGGCAAGCCGCTCTCGCTCGAGTACTCCGCCACCGCGGGGAACCTGTACGCGATGTTCCTGTCGGCGGGCCCGTTCGCCCCGCTGCCCACGCCCTGGGGCACGCTGAACCTCAACCTCGCGTCGCTGACGTACGTGTATGCGAGCGCGGTCCCCGGCAGCGGCGTCGACACGGTGAGCTTCGGCATCCCGGCCAACCCGTTCCTCGTCGGGTTGTGCCTCGGCTTCCAGGCCTTCAACGCCAACCTCAACGCGCTGTCGACCAACTACGCGGAGCTGTGCATCTCCGCGGGCATCGGCACCGTCACCCTCGCGGAGGGTCCGGCCAACGCTGCGACCACGGGCTCCCTCGCCGTAGAGTCGGTCACCAACGCCACCGCCGGCGCCCCCGTGAACCAGGGCCTCGGCAACGTCGCGGTGCAGGCGATCACCCACTACGGGTTTGCCGGCTTCCGCCAGCTCGTCTCCGCTGGTTCGTCGACGGTCGAGCAGGCGGACATCGAGATCGATCGCCTGAACACGGTCTGCCAGGACGTGCGCGATCCGGGCGTCGTGCACATGAGCCTGCCGAACGGCTTCGACCTGTACGTGCTGCGCGATGCCAGCAGTCAGCGCACGTTCTTCCTGGCCTCGCTCAACCGCGCCACCGGCGTGATGACGAGGCTCACCAACTCGACCTTCACCGACATCGGCACCGCGTCGCCGACGCCGGTGAGCATGTTCCGGCCGCAGTTCGCGTTCACGCCAGACGGCGGCACCGCCATCTGCGTGGTCCACGACTCGACGAACACGCCCGTCAACAACGTCGGTCCGCCCGACAGGTTGCTGCTGGTCAAGACCGACCCGGCGCAGCTCTTCAGCAACGGCTTCAACGTGTTCGATGCGTCGCCCGTCGCCGGGCCGAACGCGATCCACACCACCTACAACGGCTCGCTCCGCATCGGCTTCAACGGCCACGGCCTGGTCGAGGGCGAGGAGCCCAGCGGCATCACCGGCGCCGCGGCGATGTGGAGCGGCCCCACCGACGGCTCCGCGCAGTGGACGCGGGTCACGGTGCCGAACACCGGCACCGGCAACGCGTTCTACTGGTCGTACAGCGTGTGGCGGCAGGATCCGTCCCGCACCGTCGACGTGTTCCTGTCCGGCGGTTCGAGCGCGAGCAGCACGACCGACATGGACGTGATGGCGATCACCAACCTCGGCAGCGGCGCACCGATCGTGACCAACCTCACGGCGTTCGCGGTGGCCACGCAGGTGCAGACCTTCGGCAACTCGACGCTCGGCACGAGCAACATCCGCGGCGCGCTCTCGCCCGATGCGACGCGCTTTGCCCTCGTCATCGGCGCCAACACCACGGCATCGCCGGGCAACATCGCCATCGTGCGCACCAACGGCGCCGACGCCGGCACGGTGACCTCGTTCACCAGCGGCCAGTTCGATGCGACGGTGGTCGGGTTCTGGGAGCTGTGGTGGCTCAGCAACAACACGCTGTTGTTCACCGCCGGCAGCACTTCGACCGCGGTCGACTACTACCTGTACAACATCGGCCTCGCGACGATCACCAACCTGACCCGCACCACCAACGGATCGTTCGTGGCACCCTTCTGCCAGGGCGGAACGCAGACCGGCACCATCGCGGTGCGCGGCTCGTTCATGTCCGAGAACGGTGCGTTCTACTACTTCGCGCGCGGCTTCACGACCACGACGCTGGGCCTCAACACCGATTGGAAGGGCATCAACACCACGACCAACGGGCTGTTCGACGTGACCGGGAACGAGTTCTCCGGTGGAACGGCGCCGTCGCTGCGGCCGATCTCGACGACGCTCTACACCTGGTTCCCGCGGCGGCACGACGTGACCAACGAGCTGTTCTTCGCGTGCGGGACGAACAGCGGCGTGTCGGCGACCTACCAGGACGACCAGATCTTCCGGTTCAACCCGGAGACCGGCAGCATCGCCACGCAGGTGACGACCAACACCGGCTCCGGTACCACTGCGACCGTGGCGCGCATCCAGGACCTCGTCCTGCAGACGACCAGCTCGCGGCTGGCGTACGCGCAAGGCCCCGGCACGGCGACGACGACGGCCGAAGACCTGTACGTGCTGCCGATCACCGGCGGCACGCCGATCAAGATCTCTGTCACGCCCGCCTCCGGCGGGCAGGGCATCCAGCGCGGGTCGGTCCACTTCGTGCCCGCGCCCCTGTCCGGGATCGTGTGGTCGCAGGGCACCAACTCGCGCACCGTGCCGACGATCGCCACGGTGGCGTATTGGAACCACCTCACCGGTGGCACGGCGCCCCTGCGCCTCACGGCCGTACCCTCGGCGACCGCCAAGGTCGTGAGCGTGCTCAACGTGAGCCCGCTCAACCCGTAGGCGGAAGGAGAACGCCGGCGGGTCCGCTCAGCGGATCCGCTGGCGACGCAGCTCCTCGAGCTGTTGCTGCATCGCCTGCAGCGCGCGCTCCATCTGCTGCAAGCGCTGCGTGAGTTCCGCCGCGCCCCCGCCATCACCCCCGCGGCGTTCAGCCCGCGCCTCCTCGCGCGGACGATCGGGCGATGCATCCTTGGCGCGGTTCTCCTGCTGGCGCCGATGCCGCTCGAGGAACTGCTCCGCGACGCGCCCGACGCGCTCGGCCTCGTCGGGCCGGCCCTGCTCGCGCAAGAGCCGGACGCCCCACCCGAGCAGCTCCGTCTGCGCGGCGTGATCGGGGGAGTTCGAGCGGATGGTATTGGCCTCCTCATCGCGGCGCCCCTGAAGGTTGACCTCGCGTGCGGCAATCGCCCGCTCGACCAGCTCGGCCGCTTCGTTGCGTCCGGCGCGCAGGATCGCACCCTTCGCGATGTGCATCACCTCGATCGTCTCGCGGGCGACCTGCCGCTCGCGGTCGGCGTCGCCGCCGGCATCGCCACGGCGCGCCTGTGCGTCCCGTTCGATGCCGGCCAGCCGCTGTCGCGCCTCGACGGCCACGCGTTCGACGGCCTCGAGCTCCTGCCGCCGATCCAGCGCGCGCAGCGCGCGCATGCCCTGCTCGAGGCCGTTGAGGATGTCGCGGAGATCGTCGCCCGGACGCGCGCGCCGCTCACTGCCAGCCGCCTCGTGCATGCGCGACTGCAGGTCGCGCAACCGCTGCGCGACGGCGTTGGCCTCCTCGTGCTGGCCCGCGGCCTGCAGGCGCTCGACCTGCTGCTCCAGGGCACGGAGACGCTCCCGCCGCGCGTCGCGATCGCCCTCCTGGGCGGGCAGCATCGACAGACAGGAAGCGAGCATCGGGACGAGACTTCGGGTGAGGCGCATGGGGCTGCTCCGGTACGGGATCGGGATCGACAAGGCGTGGGATCCTAGCCGGGATCGCGATCCGTGCCCCGCCGTGTGACATCCCCGCCCCGGGTTCGCTGATGGGAAGACCATGAAAGCGCTGAACCCACTGTCGGCCGGTCTGTGCGCCGGATTCCTCCTCTCGAGCCTCGGTGCCCAGGCCGTGGCCAGGATCCCCTCGCCCCTGCCCGTGCAGGCGGATGTCAAGCCCACGCCCACGCCCGACCCGGTGAAGGGCTTCCCCGTGGCCGGACAGGTGTACGCCGCCGACGACGCCCCCCGCGCGCGCAAGCAGGTGCCGGGGTCGACCCGCGAGTTGCTCGCCGCGGCCGTCCCGGCCGATCGCTTCGCCGAGGTGCTCTACGACACGCCGGGCGACGGCAACCTGTGGGCGATGGGCGCCACCTACAAGGCCTCGTTCGGCGCCGACGGTTGCACCTACATCCCCTTCTTCGGCGTGCATGCGCCGCGCAACTACCCGGTCCACTTCCGGCTCGAAGGCGTGCGCGTCGGCGGACAGCCGGTGCCGTTCGCCGCCGTCGCCACGCCCCGACGGAACGGCAATCGCATCGTCCTCGACCGCGGCACCGTGCGCGAGGTGTACGACCTGACGCCGCGCGCCGTCGAACAGACCTTCGTCGTCGATGCCGACCTCCCCGGCGATGTCACGGTCGACCTGCGGGTCGACAGTGAGCTGCGCGACGACCCCGCCACCGAGGGGCTGCAGTTCGGCAATGCCTTCGGCCACGTCGGGTACGGCACCGCTTTCCTCGTGGCGGGCGGCACCAAGACGGAGATCACCTCGACCCTCGCCGACGGAATCCTCAGCCTGCACGTGCCCGCCGCCGAACGCGTCGGCGCCCAGGTCGTGATCGACCCCGTGATCACGACGTCCACGACCCAGTCCGTCTCGATCCGTCCCTTCGAGATGCCCGACCTCGCGTTCGATGCAACCACCCGCCGCTACCTCGTGGTCTGGGAGGTGCCGTACTCCGCGAGCGACATCGACCTCTGGTCGGAGCAGTGGAACGACGACGGTTCGCCCGTCGTGGGCAGCCTGACCGTGGTCGATGGCACCACCGCCCACTGGAGCAACCCCCGGGTCGCCAACCTCAACGCGTACAACGCGTTCCTCGTCGTGGCGGAGCACTACGTCGCCGCCAACCCGGAAGGCCAGCGCTACACGATCCGGGGCCGCACCATGAACGCCCAGACGCGCGCCATGTCCGCCCAGACGATCCTCAGCGGCAACGAACCCGGTGACAAACGCCAGCCCGACGTCGGGGGCGATCCGGTGAGCGCGACGCCGGCGTACTGGCTCCTCGTGTACACGCGCATCTACTCGGCGACCGACACCGACATCCTCGCCCGGCGGATCCAGGGCGACGGCACGCCGTCCGGCTCGACCATCGCGATCGAGAACTCGAGCGCCACGCTGTTCGACTCACCGCAGGTCTCGCAGGCGAACGGCGATCTCACCGACATCTCGAAGCAACGCTGGCTCGTGGTCTACAGCCTGCGGTTCTCACCCACCGACCGCGACATCTACGCCGCCGGGCTCGGCTGGGACGGCACGCTCACGCACGCGTCGCGCGCCGTGCAGGCATCCAGCGTCGACGACGCGTCGCCACAGGTCTCGGCACCGGCGAAGGCCGAACCCGGCGCGACCCGCTACGCGGTGCACTGGACCCGCAAGACCGCGCAGGGCGACCGCTGGTATGCGACCGCCCTCGACACGTCGCTCATCACGCACGTCGCACCGACGCACCTCAACCCGGTCCTCGGCGTCGGCGCGGTCGGCTTCCCGCGCATCGAGAGCGACGGCTGCCGCTTCGCGTGCGCCTTCACGCTGGGCACGCCGGCCTACGCCGCGACGCTCGCCATCGTCGGCAACGCATTCGTCGTCCAGGAGGCCCGCCAGCAGATCGGTCTGAGCAACGACCCTTATGACCTGGCCCTCACCGCCTGCGCGGCGACGGGCGGTTCCGACCTGCGGTACGGCATCGCGTGGCGCGACGCGCTCCCCGACCCCGACATCATCGGCATGGCCATCTACCACGGGTACGCGAACGGTGGCGCACAGTGGCGCTCCATCGGGTGCGGCGGCCTCGGCATCCAAGGCTCTTCGAGTGCGTTGATCGGGCACACGTCCACGCTCTGGCTGTCCGGCGTCGGCCAGGATCTCGCCGGCATGGTGATCGGAGTCCCGGCGCCGGCCCTCGAAGTGTGTCCAGGCACCGGCTGTCGCCTCGGGATCCAGCTCGGCGGGCCCATGGTCAACCTGCCCAACGCCCTGACGCTGCAGCTCTCGATCCCCTGCGACCCGCAGCTCGTGGGGATCACCTTCACGGTCCAGGGCTACGCGGTGGGCTCGGGATCCTGCCTCGGGCTGCTGCGCCTGGGCAACGCAGTCGACATGACCGTGCAGTGAGCGGACCGGCGATCAGCCGGCCTCGATCAGCTCGATCAACCGGTCGACCGCCTCGTCGACGAACGCGGTGTCCTCGGCGTGGGTCGGAAACTCCACGACCTCGACCGCCGCGGGCAGGTTGGCCTTGAGCGCGGCGAAGAACACGCGGTCGCCGTCGACGTCGCGCAGCGCGCCGCCGGGCGCGCCGTAGCGACTGGTGCCGTTCGTGGGCAGCATCATCACCGCACGCCCCTTCGTGTGCTGCAGACGCTTGCCGATCTCCTTCGCCACGCGCGTGAACTCCTCGGCGTCGAGGCGCGGCGCCAGCACCACGGGGCTGTGGAAGACGTGCTTGTGGTCGCTCCAGCGCGGCGGCACCACGTGCGGGGCAACCAGGATCCCGAGGTGCTCGGTGCCACCCGGACAGAGCACCTGCGGCAGCCCGAGCTTGCCCGCCACCGTCAGTCGCTCCTGGTTCGCGGCGCGCAGGCCATCGAACAGCTCGTCGCTGATCTCGCCCATCGCGTAGTCGAAGACCGCGCCGATGATGCCCTCCTTCATCATCTGCTCCATGGCGCGGCCGCCGGAGCCGACCGCGTGGAACACGATGACCTCGTACCCCTTGGCGGCGAAGCGGGCGAGCGCGTGCATCGCACCCTCCGTCAGCACGCCGAGGTTCGTCATGCCGATGAGCGGCTTGGTCCGCTTCTTCGCGACGACGGTGGCGCCGACCTGCGCCATCCCCCACACCGCACCGGCGGCGTTGGCGAGGATGCGGCGGGTGAACTCGTTGAGTCCGAGGATGTCGCCGACGGAGAACATCATCGTGATGTCCTTGATGTCGACGTAGGCGGACGTGTTGCCCGACGCGACCGTCGACAGCAGGACCTTGGGCAACCCGTAGGGCAGCGCCCGCATCACCTCGGCGCAGGCCGCGGTGCCCTGCAGGCCACCCAGCCCGAGCACCGCGTGCATGGAGCCGGCGGCGACGCGCGCCTTCAGCAGCTTCGTGGCGCCGGCCACCATGACCGGCTGCGCCGCCTCGCGCGTCGGTGACTTGCGCAGCGCGGCGAGTTCCTTGCCGCCCGCGCGCGCGATGTCCTCGCGGGTGATGCCGGGCGGCGTGGCGGGGACCCCGAGCACGCCGATGTCGACGAGCAACGCCTCGCCTCCGAGGGCCTCGATCTGCTCGCGCAGGAACCCCGCCTCCGCCCCCTTGGTGTCGAGCGTGGCGAGGATGGCGATGGTCTTCTTGCTCATGGGAGGTTGCTCCGGCGCACCAGCTCAGCGCTTGCCCTTGAAGCGCAGCGCCGCGAAGCGCTGCGCCATGCCGAACACGGCCTTCTCGATCGGGATCCGCTCCGTCGACGACCCGGTCCAGAACCCGTCGCACGACGTGTGGTCGAGCATGTACTGCGCCTCCTCCGGCGTCTCCATCGCCGCGCCGTGCGCGACGAGGATCACATCCTTCATGAGCTTGCGCAGCTTCTGGTTGGCCGACTCGGTGCGCGCCGCGGTGGTCTCGATGGTCTCGCCGGAGTCGTAGCCCTTCAGCCCGCCCTTCGTGGTGCCGGCGTGGAAGCAGAAGATGTCGGGTTGCGCCTGCTCCACCATCTGGCAGGAGTCCTCCTCGTCGAAGGCGAGCCCGATGGTGACCATGCCGCGCTCCTTGGCGGCCTTCAGCAGCTCGATCTCGTGCTGGAAGGTCACGCCCGACTTGGTGAGCACGCGGTAGATCTCGCTGTCCTTGTCGACGTAGGAGATCGACGGCCCGATGTTGGAGATCGAGTACACCCCCATGGCCTTGCACCGCTCGATCACGGTGATCATGTCCTTGAGGGGATCGTTGGCGTTGACGCACGCGCACACGAACGAGTCGCCCTTGAGCGCAGGCATGATGTCCTGCTCGGTGTAGTCGAGGGTCTGCTTGTTCGAGTCGAGGATCGGCCAGAGCATCGACATCGTGCCCATCCCGTTGGCGCGCAGGCGCGCCCCGGAGAAGGTGTTGATGCAGTCGACGCCGGCCTTCTCCAGCATCTGGGCCACCAGCCCGCTGCCGGCGCTGGCGATGAAGACAGGGAGCCGCTTCTGCACCTTGGCGCGCAGCTTGGCGAGAATCTGTTCACGGGACGTACGAGGGACGATCACGGGGGGCGATCCTAGCGGGCGCTCGCCTAGAATCGCCCCTTCGATGCTGGCCTTCCTCGTCTCGCTCGCGCTGGTCCAGACCCAAGCGCCGCGCCCCCCGAACATCGTCTACGTGGTCGCCGACGAGCTCGGCTTCCACGAGTGGTCGGGCGCCGGCAACCCGCACCTGCGCACGCCGAACCTCGACGCGATGGCGCGCGAGGGCATGCGCTTCACCCAGATGCTCGCAGGCGCGCCGGTGTGCGCGCCGACGCGGTGCACGCTCATGACCGGCAAGCACACCGGGCACTCGTCGATACGGGCCAACAGCGGCGGCACGCCGCTGCGCGCCGACGAGGTCACCATCGCCTCGATCCTGCAGACCCGCGGCTACGCCACCGGGGGCTACGGCAAGTGGGGTTGCGGCGGCCGCGGCTCGACCGGCGTGCCGGAGCGGCACGGCTTCGACGAGTTCTTCGGCTACTACGACCAGGTCCACGCGCACACCTACTACCCCGCGTACCTGGTGCGCAACAGCGAGGAGGTGCCGCTCGAAGGCAACCGCGGCGGCCGCAGCGGCGCGACCTACTCGCACTACGCGATCTTCGCGGCGGCGAAGGCGTTCGTGCGCGCGCACCGCGAGGGTCCCTTCTTCTGCTACCTGCCCGTGACCCCTCCGCACGGCAACTTCGACATCCCTGACAGCGATCCGGCGTGGGCGATGTTCAAGGACGAGGCGTGGCCGGAACCGGCGCGCCGCTACGCGGCGATGGTGGCGATGCTCGACCGCCAGCTCGGCGAACTGCTCGCGCTGCTGCGCGAGCTGCAGCTCGAGGAGAACACGCTGGTCCTGTTCAGCGGCGACAACGGCGGCGCCGACTACTTCCCCTCGCCGCTGCGCCCGCGCGGCTTCTTCGGCGCCAACGTCGATCCGAAGTCCGGCGTCGAGTTCCGTGGCAAGAAGGGCGACCTGTACGAAGGCGGGCTGCGCGTGCCGTTCGTGGCGCGGTGGCCGGGCAAGATCGCGCCGGGGAGCGTGAGCACACACCTCGGCTACTTCCCCGACCTGCTGCCGACGCTCGCGGCGGTCGCGGGCGCGCCCGTGCCCGCGGATGTCGACGGCATCTCCTTCCTGCCCGAGTTGCTGGGTCAAGAGCAGCGCAGGCACGACGCGCTCTACTGGGAACACGCCGGTCAGGTGGCGGTGCGCGCCGGCGACATCAAGGCGATCCGGCCGCGCGCGAACGCGGCGTGGGAGCTGTACGACCTCGCCCACGACCTGGGCGAGGCGCACGACCTGGCGGCGACGCGCGGCGACGACCTCGCGCGTCTGCAGGCCATCGCGGGGCGCGCCCATGTGCCGGTGCAGGAGGGCACGTGGACCCGCCACGACCTGCACGCCCGCGATCGCGCGGCGAAGTTCACGCCCGACGAAGGCGCAACGCAGCCGGCAGCGCAGACCGAAAACGCGTGGGACACGCGCGGCCTCGTCCCCGCCAGCGAGGTGCACCTCGTCCGCGCCAGCAGCGAATCCGCCGCCAACGGCAAGGTCGCCGCCAACGCCATCGACGGCGATC
Source organism: uncultured candidatus Brocadiaceae bacterium (assembly GCA_964418595.1). GTDB lineage: Bacteria > Planctomycetota > UBA1135 > UBA1135 > UBA2386 > CAYQMF01. Next base: position 8,689 of record CAYQMF010000004.1, on the reverse strand, counting down.
CCGCGACGTTCTGGCACTCGCGCTGGCAAGGGGGCGCGGTCCCGCATCCGCACGAACTCGTGCTCGATCTCGGCAAGACGCGTGAGATCACGGGCCTGCGCTACCTCACGCGCCAGGACCGCAGTTGGAACGGGACAGTCGCCGAAGTCGAGGTCTACGTGGCCGACACCGCCGACGGCTTCGGTGCGGTCGGTGCGACGGCGACGTTCCGCAAGGTGCGCACCAGCCAGGACGCGACCTTCCCCGCGCTGCGCGGGCGCTACGTCCTCCTGCGCACGCGCAGCGAGGTCGCGAAGGGGCCGTGGGCGGTGATCGCCGAACTCGGCGTGATCGGCAAGTAGTGGCGGCGCGCGCGGTGATCTGGCGGAGCGGACTCGCGGCCGTGTTCGCGCTGCCCCTGGCGGCGCAGGCGCCCACGGAGCGGGTCGAGACGTTCGCCGACGGCACCGTGCGCGAGCGCTGCGGCCTCGACGCGGAGGGACGCGCGCACGGTGTGTTCGAACGCTTCCGGGCCGACGGCATCTGTGAGGTGCGCGGTGTGTTCCGCGCCGGGCTCAAGCACGGCCAGTGGACCGAGTTCGACGCACAGGGTCGGCGTGCGCTCGTCGCCGAGTACCGCGCCGACCAGCTCGACGGCCGGCGCGAGACCTTCCACGCCAACGGCCGCCGCGCCGAACTCACGACGTGGCGCGGTGGCGTGCAGCACGGCGCGTTCGAGGAACACGACGCCGAGCACGTGCGCAGCAAGGTGGGCGCGTACCGCGACGGCGTCCTGCACGGCGACCTCAAGATCACCGACGGACGCAGGACCCTGACCCGCCAGCAGTGGGTGGACGGCGAACTCGTCGTCCTCGACGGCTGGCGGCCGTTCCCCGTGCGGCAGGCAGAGCTGCGCGCATCGCTCGCGCAGATCCTCGCCGAGCCGCCGGATCCCCGCCTCGATCCCGCCGACCCGCAGGCCGCCACGCGCGCGGCGGCTCTGCGGCGACTGCAGGCCTACCGCTTCCTGTGTCGCGTGCCACACGACGGCATGAACCTGGTGGCGGAGTGGAACGACCTCTGCGATGCCGCCGCCGAGGCCTGCCGGCGCAACCGCGGCCTCAGCCATTCGCCGCCGATGCCGGAGGGCATGGACCCGGCGCGCTACGAGAAGGCGCGCGTCGGCGCCGGGCGGAGCAACCTCGCCACCGGCGGCATGGTTCGCTCCGTCGATTCGTACATGGACGACTCGGATCCTTCGAACATCGACCGCATCGGCCACCGCCGCTGGTGCCTGAACCCCGCGATGCGCAAGACAGCCTTCGGCGCCGACGGCGAGTACAGCGCGATGTGGTCGATGGACGCATCGGGCAGCGCGCCGAAGGGCCTCGACACGGTGCTGTATCCGCCGGCGGGCTGGGTGCCGGTCTCGATGTTCGGCGCGCGCCGCGCGTGGAGCGTGGCGCCGGTGCGCGGCAGCGGGCTGAAGGAGATCGGCACGACGAAGGTGACCGTGCGCCGGCTCGACGCCGACTGGCTGCCGGCGGGCGAGCCGTTGGACCTGGATCACGTCGGCATCGCCGACGGCGGCTACGGGACGGGGCAGTGCCTCGTGTTCCGACCGGTGGGAGTGCGCAACGTGGTTGGCGAGAGGTTCCTCGTGGAGGTGAGCCTGGATGGGGGGAAGACGGTGGCGATGAGGTACGTGGTGGCGATGTGTGAGTGAGAGGGCGGCGTGGAGCGTCACCGCGCGCACGAGGGGGAGAAGGTTTCGGGCTCGGGCTCCGCTCGACGGCGCTGCGCGCCGTCGAGCTGGGCACGGGCACGTTCACGACGGGAAGAGGGGAGAGGTCAGCGAAGCGGCCCCTGCACCCCTTGTCCCGTTCCCGGTTCCGAGGTGAACGTGCCCGTGCCAGCCACGCGGCTTCGCCGCGTGGCGAGCCCGTGCCCGACCCGTTCCCCCCTCCCTCCCACGCCCCGTTCCCTTCCCCTCACCCCTACCGCGGGAACGCCCCCGGCACTCCCGCGTCCACCGGCAGCGTCGCTCCCGTCGTCGGCGTCGCCCCCGATGCGAAGAACACCACCGCCGCCCCGACATGCTCCGGCGTCACCTCCCGCTTGAGCAGGCTCCGGTTGCGGTAGTACTCGCGCAGCCCCTGTGGATCGAGTCCGCGCGCGCGCATGCGGTCGGGACCGACCTCTTCCCACAGTCCGCTCGGCACCTCGTCGTCGCCGAACACGGCGTCGGCGTTGATCATGTTCACGCTCACGCCGAGCTCCGCGAACTCGAGCGCCGCGATCTTGCCGAGCTGGTGCGCGCCGGCCTTGCTCGCCGAGTACGCGCCGAACCCGGCGCCCGGGTCGAACACGTTCTTGCTCGCCTGCATCACCACCGAACCGCCGGTGCCCTGACGCCGGAACACGTCCGCCGCCGCGTGCAGGATGTTCAGCGCGCCGGTGAGGTTCACGTCGACGACGCGGCGGAACTGCGCCACGTCCATGTCGGCGAGCCGGCTGACGTGCGCGACGCCCGCGTTCGGCACCACGATGTCGATGCCGCCGAAGCGCCGGCACGCCGCCGCGAACGCGGCGTCGACCTGCCCGGCGTCGGTGACATCGAGGCGCACCGACGCCACCCGCGCGGCGCCGTACTTGTCGATCAGCTTGTTGTTGACCCGCGCCAGCGCGTCCTCGTTGTAGTCGGTCACCACGACCTCGGCGCCGGCGTCGAGCAGCGCGCGCGCGATGCCGAAGCCGATCGCGCCCGCCGCGCCGGTGATCAGGCCGACCTGGCCGGCGAGTGGCGGCGCCTTGGTCTTGCCGAGCTTGGCGAGTTCGAGCGACCAGTACTCCATCGCGAACAGCTCGCTCGGCGGCAGCTCCGTGTAGGCGCCGATCGCCTCCGCCTGCGCCTTGGCGCGCAGGGTGTGCTCGGCGATGTCGGCGGCCACGATCGCGGCCTTGGCGTTCACGCCGAACGCCAGCAGGCCCAGGCCCTCGACCAGCACCACGCGCGGCATCGGGTCGAGCATCGCCGCACCCTTCGGCAGCCGTTGGCGGTTGGCCTGGAAGTAACGGCCGTAGTTGCCTTCGTAGTCGAGCACGGCCTGCTGGACCCTGGCCGGATCGCGTGCCGCTTCGAGGCCGAGGGTGAGGTAGGGCCCCTTGGTGCGGATGACGTGGTCGGGGGTCAGTGGGCCCAAGGCGGCGAGCCGCGCGCACTCGCCGTGCGCCGTGAAGGCCCGGAGGTCGTCGCTGCCGCGCCATTCCATGACGAACCGCGTGTGCAGCTTGAGCATGCCACCCGGCGGCCGGCTCGCGAACGCGACGGCGCCGCGCACGATCGGCGCGATCTCCGCGACCGCCGCGCGCGCGGCGTCCTCGCCGAGGAGCGTGCTGGTCGGCAGCAGCATCGAGCGTCGGTCGCGCGCGCGCGCTGCGATCAACTGCTCGGCCGCGTCGACCATCGCCACCATCGCCTCGTAGCTGCTGCGCGCGTCGTCGCCGAACGAGAAGATGCCGTGCTTCTCGAGCACGATGCCGCGGCACTTCGGGTTCTTCTCGTAGGCGTCGGCAACCGCGTGCGCCAACGGGAAGCCGGGGAAGATCCACGGCAGGATCACCACGTCGTCGCCCAAGGCCTCGCGCACCAGCGCCTGCCCGTCGGGCTGGTTGGTGAGCACCATGATCGCGTCCGCGTGCGTGTGGTCGACGAACTTGCGCGGCAGGAACGCGTGCAGGAACGTCTCCACCGACGGCGTCGGCGCGCTCGCGTCGAGCAGGCGGGTGCGGATCTGGTTGACCATCTCCTCGTCGGTCATCCTCGCGACCTTGCGCAGGCGGAGCAGTGCGCGCAGGTCGACCGCCGGGAGTCCCTGCGGTTCGATCGAGCCGAGGTCCCAGCCACTGCCCTTCACGCAGAGGACCTCCACCTTCTCGCGAAGGATGTCGGTGACGGTGGTCTTGACCGACGTGTTGCCGCCGCCGTGCAGGACGAGGCTGTCGTCGCGCCCGATCAGACGGGACGTGTACACGCGCAGCGCGAGGTCCTCGCCGTGGCGAGGCCCGTGCTTGTCGACGAACTGCCGAGCTTCGGAATCGTTCCAGAGCGAGCGCATGTCCAGATCGTGCGCTCACACCCGGGTCGACGCCAGCAAGCGTCGCCGGGATCGCACCGCGCTACGTCGCGCCGCGCTCGGCGCGCAGCCACGCGAGCAACGCCGCCATGTCGGAGGGGATCTCGGCGCTGAAGGTCATCGGCTCGCGGGTCCAGGGATGCACGAGCGTGAGCTTGAACGCGTGCAGCATCTGCCGCTCCACCGGGGGCGCGCCCTCCGGCACGGCGCAATGCTGCTGGTTGCGGGCGCGGTACACGCGATCGCCGACCAGCGAGAGCCCGGCCCGTTCCATGTGCACGCGGATCTGGTGCGTGCGCCCCGTCTTCGGCAGGCAGCGCAGGTGGGCGAAGCCGGCGAAGCGCTCCACCACCTCGTAGTACGTGCTCGCCTCCTTGCCTCCCTCGCGGACGACCACCATCCGCTCCGGGCGGGACGGATGGTCGGCGATCGCGCCCTCGACCCAGTCCGAGTCGAAGCGTGGCTCGCCGTAGCTGACGCACCGGTACTCCTTCTGCATGGTGCGGGAACGAAACTGCGACTGGACGAAGTGGAACGCCTCGTCGGTCTTGGCCACCAGCATCACGCCGGTGGTGTCCTTGTCGAGGCGATGCACGATCCCCGGCCGATCGTCGCCGCCCAGCCGGGGCAGCGGCCCGCAGTGCGCCTCCGCGAGCGTCGCGACGGTGGGCTGCGGATGCCGTCGCGCACCCTCCGGGGGGTGCGCGGCGAGGCCCGGCGGCTTGTCGATCACCAGCAGGAATGCATCCTCGAAGAGCACGCGGAGCGGCGCGGCCAGCGCGGCCAGCTCCTCCGGAGTCTTGGCGGGAGGCGGCGGCACGACCCGGAACTCGACCACCTGCCCCTCGGCGACGAACAGCCCGGCCTTCATCCCTTGCCGCAGCCCGGGAAGGACCACATGGCCGCCCGCGATGATCTCCTGCGCGACACGCCGGGAGCCGACGCGGGGATCGAGAGCCAGCACGACATCCAGGCGGCTGCCGGCTTGCTCCTTGGTCACGACAAGGCGATGCGTCTCGTTGGGGTCCATCGGGGCCTCCCCATCTTTCCACATGGTTTCTGGAAAACCGTACGCCACTTGTTGAGGGGCGCGCGAGTGTGCCGTTGAATGGGGACAGATTTGCGGCTGGCCATATTGGTCTCCCGCCTCACGCCACGCCTTCGCAACTCTCGGTTCACCGCAATGCTGTCGCACTCCACGGGTCCCGGCAGGTCCGCCAACGCCACCCCTCGCGTGCTCGTCGTCGACGACGACCCCGAAGTCCTGGCGGGGATCCGCGGCGCCATCGAGCGCGCTGGGATGGAGACCGCGCCCGTCGCCACCGTGCCGGAGGCCCGGCGCGCGCTGAGCGAGGAGCGCTTCGACCTCGTCGTGACCGATCTCTACCTCGGCGCGGAGGAGCTGGGGCTGACGGTGGCAGACGCCGCGCAGGCGTTGCGACCGCCGGTTCCCGTCATCCTCCTCACCGGGCGGCCGTCCCTGAACGGCGCGCAGGAGGCCATCCGGTCGCATGTCGCCGAGTTCGTCGTCAAGCCGGTTGCCGACCACGAACTCGCGGCAGCCTGCCGGCGCGCGATCGAGGAGAGCGAGGTGCGCCGGCGCACGGCGCGCCTGGAAACGCAGAACCGCGTGCTCGCGAGCGTGCTGCCCCGGGCGATCGAGGCCAAGGACCCGACGACGAAGGGTCATTCCGATCGCGTCGTGCGCTACGCCGACGCGCTCGCCGTCCGGTGTGGCGTCAGCGACGCCGACCGCGAGTCGCTCAGCCTCGCCAGCCAGCTCCACGACGTCGGCAAGATCGGCATCCCCAACCGCATCCTGTGCAAGGAGGGGCCGCTCACCAGCGAGGAGCGCGAGGTGATCAAGCAGCATCCGCAGATGGGGTACGAGATCCTCGAGCCCCTGGAGGACAGCGACGACGTGCGGCGGTGGGTCTTCCAGCACCACGAGCGTTGGGATGGCCGCGGCTACCCGGAGGGGCTGGCCGGCGACGCCGTCGCCCTGCCCGGCCGCATCCTCATCCTCGCCGAGGTGTACGACGCACTCGCGGAGGCGAGGTCGTACAAGGCCGCGTGGGACAACAACCGCATCGTCGAGTTCTTCCGCGCGGAGGCCGGCAAGCACTTCGACCCCGACCTCGGGCACCTGGTCGCGGATGGCCTCGTCCAGCAGGGGAAGCGGTTTTTCGCCCCGGAGGGTCGGCTCTTCTAGGGCCGTGGCCGTCCGCGTCGCCAAAGGCGCCCATGGTCGTTCGTGTCGCCGGGACTCCCCTACCCGGCCTTGGCGGACCGACCTCCGACGGGTAGGCTCGCGCCGCCCAACACTCCCCACTGGCGACGTCGCACCGTCGTCGGTGCGCTGCCCCCCGGACGATCCCTAGCCGTCGGCATCACGAAATGCACTATGCCCTCCAGGCGCGTCGCGCCTCCGCTCTGGCCATCACTCTATCCGCTGCTTCCCTGACCGGATCGCCACTCGCGCAGAGCAGCGGGTCGGACGCGCAAGCCGGTCTGCCTCCGACCCTCGTCGAGCTTCCCGCCGGCAAGATCACGCTGGGCCTCGACGCCAAGGATCTCGCCGAGCTGGCGAAGAGCCTCGCCCCGCAGAGTGAGAGCGCGCGCCTCTCCATCATCCGCAACTGCCTCACCGAACTCGGCGTCGTCACGGTGGATGTCGAGCAGTGCTACGTCGCCCGCTTCCCGGTGACCAACGCGGAGTACAAGGTCTTCATCGAGCAGACCGGTCGCCGCTTCCCGTACCACTGGTGGGAGGAAGGTCGCAAGGACGACTTCAACTCGAAGGAGCGCGTCCTCGAGGTCGCCAAGATGCCGCAGTCCTTCGACAAGAAGGTTGCCTACTGGGAGGTCAACTGGAAGAAGCTGCCGTGGGCGGTCCCTGCGGGTCAGGAGAAGAATCCAGTCGCGCATGTGTCGTGGTCGGAAGCGATCGCGTACGCGGCGTGGGCGGGCATGCGCCTGCCCACCGAGGCCGAGTGGACGCTGGCCGCGGTCGGCCCCACCACCAAACCCAAGAACTACCTCCTGGGCGACACCTGGGACGACAAGTGGCTGGAGGCTCTCAAGCTCAAGAACAACTCCGACCGCCGCGGCACGAAGCCCGTGGGTTCGATCTCGCAGGTCGCGAAGGGCCCGTTCGGTCACGACGACATGATCGCCGGCGTGTGGGAGTGGATGTTCGACAACGCTGGCTACGTGCCGCGCGCCCCCCGCAAGGACTTCGAGCGCGAGTTCGACAAGCTGAAGAAGCTGCTCAATACGTCGGACCTGTTCGCCGAGTTCAAGGACGACCACCGCGTGCTGAAGGGCGGCAGCTTCCTCAGCGGAGCGTCCCCCGTGCAGATGCGCCTCGGTGTCCGCGCCCACGCGGCGACGACGGAGACCCAGGACGCGATGGGCTTCCGCGTCGCGAAGTCGCTGCTGCCGGCGCGGGACATGACCCGCTCCCGGGTCCGCATCGAGTACGACTATTCGTTCTTCGGCAACCGCATGCCCCACGTCGACGACCAGATCGGCATGGAGCGATACACGGTCAAGGACGAGGTGGTGCACGGCTACTCGGCCCTGAGCTTCGTGCCGGTTTCGGACATCGGCTACGACGAGCGGGCGCCCGAGAACCGGCGCACCGACACGAACGCGAAGAGCCAGCAGTCTCCGCTGATCGTCGGGACCCTGTTGACGACCGAGAAGCTCGCGAGCCCCAGCCTCGAACCCGGGATGTACACCGTGTACTACCGCGCCAAGGGCCTGCCCGCCGAACTCAACGACGCGCTCACGATCGGCCAGCGTGAGCTGATCGCGGCGGCCAAGGCCGCGAAGGACGACAAGGACGGCAAGAAGAAGAAGAAGAAGGAAGACGAGCCGGCCAAGAAGGACGAGAAGAACGCGGAGCCCGACTGGCGCGCGGTGATCGGCAAGTACGGCGTGACGGAGGCCGAGGTGCTCGAGCACGGACGCAAGCTGGTCACGCTGCGCATGCGCGAAGGCAACTACGCGTTCTCGACGGAGCAGAGCGTGTTCCTGTTCCGCAACAACGGCGACGGCGCCGGCGGCGAGCCCAGCTTCGTCGCACACCTGGACACGGAGCAGAAGCTCGAGTCGAAGGGCGGCTACCGCGGCGCGACGCTCAGCGTGAAGGCCGACAAGACCGGCCGGCCCCTTGCGACCTTCTCCTTCGGTGTCGCGACCACCGGCAACCGGCACTTCCTCTTCGACCTGCCGCTCAACCTGGATGCGCCCATCGACACGACGCGGCCGTGGCGCGTGCCGCCGGGCGCGTCGGTGAACCTCGGTACCGCCGGCGCGAGCACCAGCTCCGGCAACGGGACCAGCCTCGGCGCGAAGTGACCGCGCGGCGCGCACCCAAACAGGTCGCGCGCCCGGCTGGCCGATAGGAAAGCGACCCACGCTCCCTAGACTCCCGCCGTGCAGATCAACGACAAAGCCAAGCGCGCCTTCGCCGTCCAGGACTACTCCGCCGCCCGCACGATCGACGGCGTCGAGATCGTGCAGCTCCGTCGCTTCAACGACGACGGTGGCGCGATGACGGAGCTGGG
>CAYQMF010000003.1:0-127184 GCA_964418595.1 uncultured candidatus Brocadiaceae bacterium | reverse complement strand
ACGCCCGTGAGGACTTGAACCTCAAACCCCCAGATCCGAAGTCTGGTGCTCTATCCAATTGAGCTACGGGCGCGCGCGGCGCGGGATCGTAGCGTCACGCGACACCGGCGTCGACGAACGCCAGCAACTCGTCGAGCCGCGCGCGCGCATCCGCGCGCCCCTGCTGCAGCAGGTCGCCGATGAACTCCCTCTGGAACATCAGCAGGCTCAGCAGCTGGTTGTCGCGCGTCTCCTTGGTGCCGAGGCCGCGGAACATGAAGCGCAAGGCCCAGGGCAGGCGGGCCTCGTGGGCGTTCGCGAGCTGCGCGAGGTTGCGCGTGGGTCGGATCACCAGCAGGTCGATCGGGCGCAGGCCGCCGCGCGCCGCGGGCTTCGTCCCGTGCAGCAGCGCGTTGATGCGATCGAGACGCAGCGCGTCGGCGTCGAACTGGTCGAGGAAGAGCGCGTTGAGGAGCGCGCCGGCGATGCGCGCGGGGGGCGGATGGCCTTCGGGGTCGTACGCGGGCGGCGCGCTGCGGAAGCGGGTGGACACGGCGAGGATCCGGTCGGCGCCGAGGTGCACCGCGGGCGAGAGCGGCGCGGTGTGCAGCATGCCGCCGTCGCCGTACCACTCGCCGCCGAAGAACACCGCCGGAAACAGCAGCGGCAGCGCGGTCGACGCCATCACGTGGTCGAGGTGCAGGAGCGCGGGGCGGCCGATGCGGTCCTGGCGGTCCCAGCCGAGCGGCGTGCCCGCCTCGATCCACGTCGTCGAGCGCCCCGCGGTGTAGCTCGACGCGGTGATCGTCACGGCGTCGAGCGCGCCCGCCTCGATCGAGTCGCCGATGCCGGCCAGCCGGCCGTGGTCGGGCGCGAAGCGTGAGCCGAGGAACGTGCGCAGCGGCGCGGTGCCGAGCAGACTGCGTGGCCGCGGTCCCGGCATGCCACCGCTGCCCAGGCGCACCGTCCACTTCAACGCGCGCAGGATCATGTGCCACGGCGCGATGTCGAACACCTGGTCGGGAGTCAGGTCTTCCCACGCCCGCTGCAGGCCGGCGACGCGCGCGCGGAAGTCGCCGGCGATCGACCCGATGCCGATCGCGTTGATCGCGCCGGCCGACACGCCGCTGAGGATCGCGATGCGCAGGTCGGGGCGCGCGTCGGCGAGTTCGGCGAGCACGCCGACCTGGTAGGCGGCGAGCGCGCCGCCGCCACCCATCACGACCGCGAGGCGACCGCGCGCGTCCGCTGCTCGATCCTTGCTCAACGCGGCGCGATCATGCGGACCTGGGCGCGCCGCGCAAGGTCGCGATCACTGGACGCCGAAGCGCCACTCCGCGCCGTCCGAGAGCGCGATCGCGGTGCCGCCCCACGACGTGCCCTGCGGGTCGATCACGACCCACTGCGTCGGCAGCGTCTGGCCGGACAGGCTCTGGTCGTTGGGGATCGCGAAGGTGAACGTGCCCCGCCCGTTGGTCCCGGTGCCCGTCGCGAGCGCGACGAAGGCGACCGCCGGATCGACGAGCAGCCGGCAGGCTCCGGCGAGGTGGATGTCGGCGCGTCCCGCGCTCATGAGCAGCGCCGCGGGGCTGTTGGTGCGGGCGTTGCCCATCTGCGACGCGAAGCTCGGGTTGCCGAGGTAGGGCGTCGTCTGGTAGCGCACGAGCAGCTCGCCGTTCGTGCCGGGGCAACCCGCGCCGTAGCGCAGGACACCGGCGCGCGGGATGCCGCTGCCGCCGAGGTACCACGGCCGCGTGGTCGAGTCGCCGCGGAAGTGCGCATCGAGCATGGCGGCGACCTTCGCGCGGCCCGACGTGCCGGGATGCGTGCCGTCGGCCGCGTAGTCGCCGCACACCCAGGTCAGCCCATCGCCGCCGCGCGGCACGATGCCGTCCGCCCACAGGTAGGGCCCCCACGACAGCCACGGCGCGACCACCGGTCCTTGCCCCGGGTCGTAGTTGAGGTTGCCCTGCCCGGCGATCTGGTCGTCGATGAGCCACTTCACCGCGAAGCCCGACTCGTACGCGTACGGCTCCGGGTTGAGCGTCGAGGTCGCGTAGCCCGCATAGATGCGGCTCGACAGGTAGCACAGCGCCACGTTCGGATAGCGCTGCCGCGTGATGCGCACGATGTCGCCGAGCAGGTTCTTCAGCCGCGTCGCCTCAGCGGGGAAGCCCGCGGTCGGACCGGCGATGGCCTCCTTGATCCACAGCGCCTGCACCTGCTGCGCGTTCACGCCGGCGGCGGTGAGGCGACCGTCGATGTTGGTCCAGAAGGCGGCGTTGGGATCGGAGATGCGCACCGCGTCCTGACCGCCCTGCGCACCATCGACCACGACCACGCGCGCGTTGCGCTGCGGATCGGCGTTGCTGATCGGCACCCAGGTCGAGAACTCCTGCGTCGTGTTCGACATGCCGATCGAGAGCAGCACGATGCGTCCGTTCTGCGGGTCGACGGCGCCAGCCTGATTGCGCGGCTGCAGGCCGGTCGCGATCGCAAGGCCCGCGGCCTCGTGCGCCGCGGGCCGCGCGACGCTGCCGTTGCCGTACAGACCGCCGGCGAAGCCCCCGTAGGTACCCGCGCCCAGATCGGTGAGCGGGACCAATCCCGTCGACGTGTTGTTGCAGTTCTGCGCCGCGAGACCGACGCCGAACGAGGAGAGAGACAGGGACAGGAGAAGGATGCGCAAGGTTGACCTCTGGGGTGGAAGGGCGGCAGTGTGTGCCCGCACCCCCTGCGCCCGCCAGCCGTTACAGGCTTGTTGCGGGGGCCTCGGGGATGCCGAGCGAGGCCACGAGGATCTCGCCCACGTACTCGCGCGCCGCGTCGGTGACCATCCCCTGCTTGGGCGCGACGAAGGTCACCGTGCGATGGCAGCGGCACGCCGCGCCGAGCACCGCGCCCGTGTCACCGTGCAGCCCGCTCGGGATGTCGACGCCGAGGCGGAAGTGCTTCGCCGCGTTGAACGCCGCGATGAACTTCAGCGCCAGCCCCGTGACCGGCCGATCGAGCCCCGTGCCGAAGATCGCGTCGATCCACACCGCGCCCTGGAACGCCCCCGGCTCCGGGGCCGCGCCGAGCACGATCGGGTGCTCGGCCGCGCGCAGGATCCGCGCCTGCAGCGCCGCATCCGGCGAGCGCCGCGGGTCGGGCTCCGCCAGCAGGAACACGCGCGCACGCCGCCCGAGATGCCGCGCGACGGCGAGACCATCGCCGCCGTTGTTGCCCGCTCCACACAGGATCACGAACTCGTCGCCGAGGCAGCGCGCCTCGTCGGCGACCGCGCGCGCCGCGTTCTCCATGAGCAGGATCGTCGGCATCTCGAAGCGCTGGGTGGCATCGATGTCGATCTGACGGGCTTGCGCGACGGTGAGGGTTCGCATGGGAGAAAGGTGATCAGCACAGCCAACGGCTTCGACTGGCTCTGGCCTGGTTCTGCTTCTGCTTCTGCGTTCTGGTTCTGGTTCTGTACTTCCCTCTCCTTCTGTGTTTCCCTCGTTCCTCTGGATGGTCTGTGAATGACAAGCCACCGGCCCTGCGAGGACTACGCGTCGAGGCGCAAGACGCCCACCCGGCCGACGCCCTCGCCAAATCCGACGCCCTCGCCGGACTCGAGAAGCCAGACCAAGACAACAAAGGGAAACACAGAAGAGAGGGAAGTACAGAACCAGAGGAAGAAGAAGAAGATGAAGATGAAGACCGCGACAGCCGATGGCTCACTCGGCGTGAACCATCGCCTGCCGCACCCGCAGCAGCAACTCGAGGTCCTGCAGCGGATCGAGCGCGCGCAGTTCGCCGCTCCCGCTCTGCCGCAGGCCCAACAGTTCGCCCGCGCCGCGCAGGCGCAGGTCCAGCTCCGCGAGCGCGAAGCCGTCGGTCGTGCTGCAGAGCGCGTCGGTGCGCGGGTTCCGTTGGCCCAGCACGAGGCAGAGCCCACGGCGCGCGCCGCGGCCGACGCGGCCGCGCAGTTGGTGCAGGGTCGCCAGCCCGAAGCGCTCGCCGCCGACGATGACCATGAGCGTGGCCCGCGGCACATCGACGCCGACCTCGAGCACGGTGGTGCCCACGAGGACCTCGACCTCCCCGTCGCGGAAGCGTTGCACGGCCGCCTGGCGCTCGGCCAGCGGCAGGCGCCCGTGCACGAGCCCGCAGGTGAAGCGGCGCGACAGGGCCGCATGGATCGCGATGGCGCCGTCCTTCTCACCCTCCTCACCGATCGCGGGGCACACCACGAACACGCCGTCGCCGCGGCGGACCCGGCGCGTGATCGCGGCGAGCACGCGGGGCCAGCCACCCTTCACCGGGAGCGCGCGCGGCGTGCGCGCTCCCGGTGGGCGATCGCGCAGCACCGCCACGTCGAGGTCGCCGAACAGCGCGAGCGCGAGCGTGCGCGGGATCGGCGTGGCGGTGAGGACCAGCAGATGCGGGTGCCGGGCTTTGTGCACGAGGGCCTGCCGCTGCTCGACGCCGAAGCGGTGCTGCTCGTCGACGATGACGAGGCCGAGCCGGGCGAAGCGCGTGCGCTCCGAGAGCAGCGCGTGGGTGCCGAACACCCACTGGCATTCGCCGCTCGCGAGGTCCGCCTCGATGCGGGCACGCTCGGCGACGGCGACGCCGGCGGTGAGCAGGTGCGCGCGCACGCGGCTGCCGGCGAGCCAGCGTGCGACGCCGGCGAAGTGCTGCTCCGCGAGCAACTCCGTCGGGGCGAGGAACGCGACCTGCATCTGCGCGGCGACCACCGCCAGCGCCGCGAACACCGCAACCGCGGTCTTGCCGGTGCCGACGTCGCCTTGCAGCAGCAGGCCGAGCGGCGCGCCGGAGGCGAGGCCGGTGCGCACCGCCGCGACCGCGCGCGCCTGATCGCCGGTCCACGGAAACGGGATGCGCGCGGCGATGCGAGCTTCGAGCTCCGGCGAGAACGCGACCGGCACTGCCTGCGCCGCGCGGCGGCGAGCGCGCGCCCCCGCCATCACCGTGAACACGCGCATCGCCTCGAGGATCGCGAAGTAGCGGCGCGCCCGCTCGTGCTCCGCGACGTCGGTGGGCGCGTGCATCGCGGTCATCGCCGCGGCGAAGGGCAGCGCCTCGCCTTCGAGCTGCGCCGGCAGCGGCGTCGCCGGCCAGGTCGCGAGGTCGACGTGCGCGAGCGCCTGCGCGATCAGCTTGCGCAGGCGCTGCTCCGACACGCCCTCGATCTCGCCGTAGCGCATGCGCACCGGCCCCGCCGGCACGTCGGCGGGGGCGAGGAGCCGGCCGGGGCTCAGCGAGAAGCGCGTGCCGCGCCGCCGCAGCACGCCCTCCGCGACGCGCCGGCTGCCCGCCGACCACGCGTTCTTCAGGTACGCCTGGTTGAAGAACACCACGTCGCACGCCGTGCCATCGTCGGCCGCCACGCGCACGGTCAGCAGGGAGCGCCGCTTCGGCAGGAAGCGCAGCGACGCGCCGAGCACCTCGCACGGAAACCGCACCTGCTGGTCGATCGCGTCCTCACGCGGCCCGACGATCGTCGCCACCACCTGATGGCGCCGCGGGAAGAACCACAGCAGATCCGCCACCGTGCGCAGCCCCGCCCCGCCGAGCGTGCAGGCCAGCTTCGGCCCCACTCCCGCGAGCGCCTCGAGCGACGCGTCCGGAGTCAGCTTGGATTCCCGTAGCACGGTGGGCGCGGGAGTGTAGCGCCCGACGACGGAGGCAAGCGAGTCGGTCACGGAGCCATCCGCGAGAAGCAGGCACCTTCCCTCTCGTTGCGTGTCAAGCCTCCGGTCGCGTCGGTCCCCGAGCGAAGCCGAACGCGAAGATGACGAGCACGACGATGCTGGAGACCCAGCCTTCGATCTCCACGAACGGGCGGTGGTGCAGGTTCCACTTCGACTCCGCGCGTCGGAACTCGCGGGCGACGGTCTCCTGCGGGGCGAGGCGCGTCGGCGCCGGTTCAGGCTGCCGCCGTGCGAGTCCCTGTTCGAGGATCGCGCGGTCTGGCTCAGGCGGCGCCGCGAGGTTCACCGTGATCACGTGGTCGACGTGCAGCAGGGGCAGCGCGTGGCGCTCGGCGAGCGCGATGTACTCGTCGGCCGACGCGTAGCTCGCCCCCGGCGGGAACGGACGCGTGCTGCCAGCCACGTCCACCGGGAACTCGAGCATCAGCTTGGCACCGATGAACGCCACCGCGACGAACGCCGCGTTGACAAGGCGAGGGAACCGCTGCAACAGCTTGACGAACCCCTGCGCGGCGAAGCGCATGGCGAGGATGCCCATGAGAGCGCCGGTGATCAGCACCCACAGCTTGTCCGACATGGCCACCGCCACGGCGATCGAGTCGACGGAGAACACGATGTCGGTCAGCTCGACGGCGACGACCGTGCTCCAGAATGCGCTGAGTCCGAACATGCTCCGCAGCGCGCGGCCCGACGGCTGCTCGTCCTCGTGCCGCCGGAAGTGGCGCCACGCGATCCACACGAGGTAGGCGCCGCCAGCGACCTTGAGGTACCACTTGCTCATGATCCAGGTGGCGAACGCCAGCGCCACGATGCGGAACACGTAGGCACCGAGGATGCCGTAGCGCAGCGCCTTGCCGCGTTGGCCATCCGGCAGGTCCTTGACCAGCAACGCCAGCACGACGGCGTTGTCGCATGACAGGAGCCCTTCGAGGACCACGAGCACGAGGACGACGAGAAGGTCCATCGCCAGGAACTGATCGAGGCCGAGCCAGTGAACGACGACATCCATGTGGTTCGTGCAGGCCTGGCGCGCGCGACGCCAGTGCGGGTGGGGCCCGGCAGCTCTACGCGAGCCGACGCCGGTAGGCACATTCCAGCCGACGACCAGGTGCAAGGCCAGGGAGCCGACGACGTACGCACGCCCCCGCGCGACGCCGTTCGAGGGCGCCGCGGAGGCGCCCGTCGACGTCGCCCCCCGCGCGCTCGCAGCGGACCCAGGGGTGCTCGCTCGCGTTTTGCCGGCGCGCACGGCATTGTCTCCGCTCCCTCCCTTCGTCCTGCCGCTCCTCCCGCCGCGCCCGTGCCCGCCCTCACTGCCGAACACCTCCAGTTCCTGCACCGCTACGGCTTCGACGAGCTGCTCTTCGAGCACTGGCGCAAGGGGCTGCGCGAGGGCTGGCTCGCGAAGGAGAAGAACTGCATCGAGGGCGACCTGCACGCGCCCGCGCCCGGCGACATCAAGAGTCTGCCCTCACGCGGCAGCGCGGACGCGATCGCGGCCACCGTGGCGGGCGAGGATGTGATCCGGCGCGGGGAGCTGGGCGTCGTCGTGCTCAACGGCGGGATGGCCACGCGCTTCGGCGGCGTGGTGAAGGGCATCGTCGAAGCGCTCCCGGGTCGGTCGTTCCTGGCGCTGCGCGCCGCGGACGTCGCGCGCGCGCAGCTCGCGTGCGAAGGCACGGTGCAGTTCTTCCTCATGAACAGCTTCGCCACCGACGAAGCCACCCGCGCCCACTTCGCGGAGCACGACAACTTCGGCCTCGCCGCCGATCAGGTCCACCACTTCAACCAGTTCGTGGCGCCGCGCCTGCTGCCGGACGGCGAGGTGTTCCACGACGACGAGGGCGCGATCTCGCCGTACGGCACGGGGCACGGCGACTTCGCGCCGGCGATGCGCCACAGCGGCGCGCTCGCCCGCTTCCTCGCCAACGGCGGCAAGACCCTGTTCGTCTCCAACGTCGACAACCTCGGCGCGCGCATCAGTCCGCTGATGGTCGGCCTGCACACGCTCGCGCGGGTCCAGGCCACGGTCGAGGTCGCGCCGAAGTGGCCGGGCGACGTGGGCGGCTCGCCCTACCTGCACGATGGCCGCCTGCAGCTCGTCGAGCAGATCCGCTACCCGGCCGGCTTCGATCCCGACATCGTCGACGTGTTCAACGCCAACACCTTCCACTTCGACGCCCGCGCCCTCGACCGCGACTTCGACCTCGGCTGGTACTACGTCGAGAAGAAGGTCGGCGACGCGCGCGTGGTGCAGGTCGAGCGGCTGATCGGCGAACTGACACGCGAACTGCGTTCGCAGTTCGTGAAGGTCAAGCGCACCGGCCCGGAGAACCGCTTCCTGCCGGTGAAGACCCCCGACGATCTGGTCGCGGCGCGCGAGGAGATCGCCGACCTGTATCGGTGAGCGCCGCAGCGTCGCGCTAGTCGGGCCAGCGCGCCACCCCTCTCACATCCCCACGACCGCCGTCGCCGCGTCGGAGAGCACGGCCCCGAGGGTGTTGACCCCGGGGTCGACGACGAACGCCTGCATGTGGAAGCGCAGGCCGCCGAGCGCCGGGTCCGGGGGCAGCGACAGCGTCGCGCGCGGCGGCGTGCCGAGGACCGGGAAGACGAGGTCGGGGCTCACCCGCAGCGGACACGCCGGCATGCCCAGGAAGCCCAGGTCGAACGGCAGCGGGCCGAACGGCGAGGTCGTGTTGCTGCCGCCGAGCAGCATCGCCGCGCCGCTCGCCGGCGGTGGGTCGAGCACGACGTCGACGGTCGTGCCCACACGCGGCAACGTCGGCGCGCGCAGGCGGGTGCTCCCGCCGTTGCCGGGGCAGCCCTCGCCGGACCACGAGAAGCCACCGGGCGCGAAGCGCGCGATCGTGAAGTCGCCGCGATCACCGGCAGCGATCTCCACGAACGTCATACCGGGTTCGAGCGCCGGCACTCCGTGCTGGCAGCGTGTGTTGTCGCCCCATACGACCACGGTGCCATCGCTCCGGCGAGCCGCGCTGTGGGCCTTGCCGCCACACAACTCGACGTACGACAGGCCCGGCGGCAGGAGTGGCACGTTGCCCTGGCCCGAAGTGTTGTCGCCCCACGCCACCGCCGTGCCGTCGTTGACCAGCCCGAGGGAATGCACCGACCCGGCCGCGAGGCTCGTGTAGCGCTTGCCCGCGGGCAGTCTCGGTGCGCTGAAGTCGACCGTGCCGTCGCTCAGCAGCAGCTCGAACCCGGCGAAGTCCAGGACCGAGACCTGGACATAGCGCAGACCGACGCGCGGCCGGTAGATCAGCGGCTGCCTCCCGCCACCCCAGATGATCGCCGTGCCGTCGCTGAGGATCGCGCCCGCCTGCTGCCAGGACGCGGCGATCTGAACGTAGCTCACGCCCGCGCTCAGCACGGGCACGTTGCACTGCCCGGAGATGTTCTCGCCCCAGGCCAGGACGGTCCCGTCGGCGCGGCGGGCCATCGAGAAGTAGCTGCCCGCCGCGATCTCCACGAAGGCTCCGGCCGGCACGTTGCATTGGCCACCCGTGTTGCTGCCCCATGCGACCAACGTGCCGTCACTGCGACGGGCCAGCGCGTGCAGGGCGCCCGCGGCCAAGTCGACGTACTCCAGGCCAACCGGCAGTTCGGGCACGTTGCATTGGAAGCGGTCGCTGGCGCCGAAGCACAGGACCGCCCCATCACTGCGCACCACGGCCGTGTACCGATCACCCGCCGAGAATCCCGTGTAGGTCATCCCCGACGGCAGTGACGGGATGTTGCACTGCCCCTCATCGATCCGTCCCCACGCCACCAGCGTTCCATCGCTCCGCCGGCCGAGGCTGTGGATCCCGCCCGTCTGGATGTCGACCCAGGTCTGGCCCGGTGGCAGCGCTGGTGGCACGCACTGACCCCCGGAGTTCCAGCCCCAGCCCACCACGGAGCCGTCACTCCGACGCGCCAGCACGTGGTGATAGCGCGCCGCGATCTGGACGTAGGTCAACCCCGGAGGCAGGGTGGGCACCACGGTCTTTCCCCAGGTCGGATCTCCCCAGGCAAGTACCGTGCCGTCGCTGCGGAGCGCGACCGTGAAGTCGAAGCCCGCCTGGACATCGAGATATGTCATGCCGGCGGGCAGCGGCGGGATCGTGGCCTGACGAACGTGGTTCGCGCCCCAACCCACTGCCGAACCATCACTGAGACGCGCCACTGTGTGTCGAAAGCCGCCAGACACGTTGGTGTAGCTCAAGCCCACTGGGGCGGCGGGCACGTCACACTGACCTCCGAGGTTCCAACCCCAGGCCACGACGGTGCCGTCGCTGCGCAGCGCCGCGTTGTGGTGATGGCCAGCATTGATCTGCACGTAACGCTGGCCCGCAGGCGGTGTCGGCACGAAGCACTGGCCGCCCAGGTTGAAGCCCCAGGCAACGCCCGAACCATCTGGCCGCAAAGCCAATGCGTGAGTCGCACCGGCCGCGACCGCTACGTAGGAGTGCTCTCGTAGCCTGCTGTCGACGACCCGCTCCCCCCAGGACACGATCCGCTCCGGGGCCCGGCGCTGCGCACTCAGCCCAATGCTCGCCAGGGCGACACACGACCCCATGAAGAGGCGCGCCACACCAATCCACATCGCGAGGGCCTCATGGGAAGTCGAACCTCCGCAGCCCCGACGAGCCCGCGATGTAGACCTCCGGCTTCGACGCCGGATCCGGCTCCAGGTCCGCGACGACGATCGAGTTGAACGCCCCGATCCCGCCGGCCACGACAGTTCGGAACAGCGGGTTGGGATTGACCACGCCGTTGGTCTGCTGGAACACGACCAGCTCACCGTTCAACGTCGCCACGAGGATCGTTTTTGCGATCGGCGGCGTCGTGGGCAGGTCGGCCACCGCGATCCCACAGACGCCGGACCCGAGGAAGTCGTCGTTGTCGGCCTCCCCCACCAGGATCCCTGCCCCGGCCAGCGGATCGGTGAGCTGGCCGGACGCCCCGGAGAGCACGTGCAGGTGCGAGCCGCGACGATTGCCATGCGCAACGCCTCCTGGTGAAGACTCCGGGCCCCGGCGACGTGCCACGACCCGAGGGGCAAGAGCATCGCCGTTGTTCCCAGGGACGCAGCCCCCTCTGCGATTTCGACGACTTCGACGACTTCGAACTCGGCTGGTACCACGTGGACAAGAAGGTCGGCGACGCGTGTCGTCCAAGTCCAGCGGTTGATCGCTGACGCGCCGCAGCGGCGCGCTAGTCGGGCCAGCGCGCGCGCGCCCGCAGGCGCACCGCCTCGACGGGATCGTCACGCAGCCGCTCGATGAGCTGGGGCGCGACCTCCGCCCGCGGGCTGAGCCACTCGAGCACTTCGAAGCGCACGATCGGGTCCGGATCGCGCAGACCCTGCCGCACATCCACCACCCCCGCCGACGCCGGCAGCGAAGCAGCGACCCAGTACAGCTCGAGCCGCGCGAGCGCGTCGACGCTGGCCAACGCGCGGGCGAAGTCGGGGGCCAAGGTCTCCACGCCCTCGTGCGGACGACGCCCGTGGAACCGACGCACCTGGCCCGCCTCCAGCGCCACGATCCAGGCCCGCATCTCGTCGAGGGCCTTGGTCTCGCGCTGGCGCGCGGCCTCCGCACGTTCCTCGCTCGACTGTTCCGGCGACACCGCGAACATGCTGCGGCCGAGGAACGACCCGGCGAAGGTGATCGGCGTCACCGCCGCGCGCACCGGCAGGAATGCGAGTTCGCTGTAGTAGCGCCCGGCGAAGTCGGGACGGCCGTCGCGCCACAGCCACGCTGCGTCGTCCCACGCATCGTCCATCACCTGGACCGGGTGCACCACGAGCGTGTCGAGGACGATCGCGCCGAGTCCCACCGGCACGGTGAGCGGCAGCGTCGCCCAGAACGCAGCCTCGCTTCCGGGCACGAGGTTGTCTTCGAAGGCGTTCCACAGCGGACGGTTCTCGCGCTCCGTCCAGGCGCAGCCGCCGGTGACGCACAGCAAGGCCAGCAACACGCGCCTCATGCGTCGTCCTCCCGCGGCGAGAGCGGCAACGTCCAGCGACCGAGCAGATCGCCGAGAAACACCACCGGCGTCGCCAGCACGGAGATCGGCGTCATCAGCGCGCGCCGCAGGCCGGTCTCGTCGCCCGCGTCCCACAGCAGATCGACCGTGTCCAGCCACGCATCGTCGAGGCAAGTGATCGGATGCACGACCGCCGCGTCGGCGACGAAGGCCACGATGCCGACCGGCAGCGCGATCGGAGCGAGTGCGACCTTGCCCGCGGTCGAGTCCGGCGTGAGTTCTCGGTCGAGCCAGTTGAGGGTGCGACGGTTGTCGTCGTCGAACATGCTGCACGCGCCGAGCGCGGCGAGCAGGCCGGTCGCGACGACCCGGCACAGGACACGCGGGCGCAGGAGAACCATGCCCACTTGGTACGGGGCGGTGGCCGGAGCCGCAAGCGTCCGCTGCCGCGTCAGCGGCCGGGCTTTGGCGCGGCGACGCGCGCCGCGAGCCGCTGGCGCAGATGCTCCGCCACGATCGCCGCGACGTTGCGCGCGCCTTCGGCCGAGAGGTGGATGTGGTCGACGAGGTTCACCGTGCTGCCCGAGAGCGGGCGCAGGTCGATGACGCGCCCGGCCGGCATCACGTCGTCGATCGCACCGTAGACCGCGTCGAATGCGCGCACATGCGCGTCGTGATCGAAGCCGTGCAGGCTGTAGCCGCAGGTCGCGCGTGCCGCCTCCGGCAGACCGGGCACGATCAGCGTCGCCTGCTTGCACACGTGCAGCTCGAAGCCGAGCACCTGCTGCGCCGCGAACATGAGCTGCAGGTTCTGGCGGAACACGCCCACCGCGGCCGGATCGAAGTCGGGCGCGAGGCCGGAGGCCGACGCGGCTTCGAGTGGGCCTACCTCGCCGGGTGGCGGAGCCGAGGCACGGCACGCGACGCTGAGCAGGCGCGACCAGGCCGCCCAGGCGGGGACCGCGGGCGACGCGAGGTCGACGACGCGATCGGGCCGCCGGAAGGTCCAGTCGCCGTCGTCCCCCACGCGCCAGCGCGCGACGCGCGCGGCGTCGGCGAAGTAGTACATGTCGTTCCACCCGTGGTAGACGACGACGATGTCGGGCGCGAAGAACCGGACGCGACTCCACAGCCGACCGTACGACTCGAACGTGCTGTAGCCCGGCAGCGCCGCGTTCAGGAACTCGATGCGCTGCGCGGGGAACGCCTGTCGCAACGACTCGGTCACGAGCCACGGCCAGGTCTCGGTGTCGCCGAGATACGGCACCGTGCCGGCGGTCGACGATCCACCGAGGAAGGCGATGCGCAGCGTGCCCGTGGGCTTGGCGCGCGACAGCGGCGGCGTCGACAGGAAGCCGTCGGCGTTCACGGTCTTGCGCTGGCTCAGGTAGCGCCCCGGGATCGCGCGGTAGGCGCAGAACGCATCGACGTGCGCCCAGCTCGCCATGGGGCTGCGCCCGGACTGGATCTCGCTGCCACTGCCGGGCAGCAGCCGCACCGCGATCTCGGCCGCGAGGAACGCCAAGACGGTGCCGAGACCGAGCGCCAACCATCGCCGCCGAGTCGTGCCGGGTCGTGCCATCCCGCCTCGCTATCGGCGTTCTGGCGGCGGGGCTCAAACGCGGATCCGTGCCAGGTCAGTGCCACGCGAACCCGCGCCCGCGTTCGAAGAGCACGACGCGCCGCTCGCCGGGCACGGCCGTCACCTCGCGCTCCTCGACGTAGCGCCACTCCGCCGCGTCGGCGCTGTCGCCCAGCGCCACCTCGACCCGATGCGCCCCGGCACTCAGCGGCAGGCTCGCGAGCCCGGCACTCACGCCGTCGGCCCAGACGCCCGCGGGTTCGTACGCCTGCGCGAAGGCGACCTCGCCGTCGACGCGGATGCGCAGGCGCACCGCCGCGCGCCGGCGTTCGACGATGCGGTCGCGGCGCATGTGCACGGGCAGCGCGGCCTGCTCCTCGGCGCTGAGGAGCCGCGTGATCTCGCCCACCGCGCCGGCGTGCTCGAAGCTCACCACCAGCGTGGGCGCCGCCGGCGCCGAGCGACCGTACGGCACGAAGCTGGCGCCGACCGTGGCGCCGACCAGGACGAGCCACAGCACGGTCGCCGACAGCGCACGCCGCACGCGCGACTTCGCCGGCGGCAGCGAGGCGCCGCGCAACAACGCCTGCGCGTGCGCACCGAGGCGCGCCGCCTCGCCGCGGCGCAGGGCGACGACGTGGATCTTGTCGCGCTCGGCGCGATCGGTGCGCAGCTTCGGCGTGCGCGTGCCATCGAGCCGTTCGCGCAGCCAGGCAGGGCCCTCCCGGTACCGGCAGTCGCCGTCGCCGCATGCGGCGATCAGCACCTGCGCGGCCCCGCGCCGCTGGCAGCGCTCGACGGTGAGCATGTGCACCCAACCCGCGCAGGGCACGAGCAGCGCGCGCCAGCCGGGCAGCTCCGCGCATCGCCCACTGCCGGGGTCGACGTGCAGTTCGCTGCCCACCGAGTGCGCGCACACGAAGGCGATCCCCGCGCCGGGCTCCTCCGTGAGCCAGCGATCGAGCGTCTTGCGTTCCTCCGTGACGTCGAACCAGTCGAGCCCCACGCCGGTGGAGTCGCAGGAGCCGGAGCAGATCCCGCAGCCGACGCAGCGCGCCGGGTCGACCTGGGCCTGCGACGGAAGGTCCTTGCCGTCGGTGCGCGGCACCATGGTGATCGCCCCGTACGGGCAGTCCTGCGAACACTGGGTGCACGCGTTGCACCGGCTGATCTCGACGACGGCGGCGCGCACCCTGCGCCGCGCCATCCACCACGGCACCGACAGCACGACGCTCCCCGCCACCAGCAGCGCGGCCCACAGCGCGCCGCCGCCCAGCCGCTCCGTGAGCAGGAGCGGCGCCAGGTACCAGAGGTCGAGGTGTACCTCGTTCGGCACGATCGCCATGCGCGCCGGCGCGTCGGCCACGGCCGGCAGCAGCAGGGACACGCCCACCAGCGACCCGACGACCCACCAGCTCATCGCGTTGGGGGGCATCCACCGCGCCCGGTTGAGGCGAGCGAGGTGCAGCCAGAGCGCGAGCACCATCGCCATCGGCAGGATCATGTGCGCGAAGAACACCACGAAGAACAGCAGCGAGTTCACCGTCGCGTCGGTGAGGAACGAACTCGAGAACGGCCGCAGGAAGATCGGCAGGACGTCGAGCATGCGCGACGAACCCTGCGCCACGAGCTGCGCCGGCTGGTCCCACACGAGCCAGTAGCCGAGCCACCCGATCAACCCGAGCAGCGCCAGCGCCAGCAGCCCCGTCACCCAGGCCAGCCAGCGCGGGCCGGTGAAGCGGCGCGCACTGACGATCTTGAGCGCGTGGATGCCGACGAACAGCATGCAGGCGTCGGAGCTGTAGCGGTGCAGGGTGCGCACGAGGCTCGCCAGCCACCCCGCCTCGATGGCGCGCATCGAGGCATGCGCCTGGTGCACGCTCGGCACGTACCAGAAGAGGAGCAGCGCCCCGGTGATCGCCGCCACCAGGAAGGCGAGGTTGGCGATCGCCCCGGCCTGGGCCAGCGGGTTCAGCGCGGGCGCGAGGCTGCTGGCGACGGCGCGGTCGAGGCGCTGCACGCCGCGATCGATCCGGCGCAGCAGACGCTCGCCCAGGACCTCGGGTTCGGCGTCGGCGACAGGACGTGGCGGAGGGAGCAGGGTCGTGGTCACGGGGAACTCGCGGGCTCCGCGATCAGGCCGCGCAGGGCGGCGACCAGCCACCGCTGCTGGCGCTCGCCGATGGTGAGCCGGTAGGCGATCTTGCCACGTCGGTCGACCACGAAGAACAGGTTGCCGTGGTCGATGACACCGGTCACCGGGTCCCGCGGGCGGGACACGTCGAGGCGATCCAGCAGGGCCTCGACGGTGGCCGGGTCACCGGTCGCCAGGCGGAAACGGGGAGCCTCGATCTCCTGGCCGACCGCCATCGCCGCGAGGCGCGCCGGCGTGTCGTTCGCCGGATCCAAGGTGATGCCGACCACCGAGACCTCGTCCCGCTCTGCGTCGGTGAGCGCCGCGACCGCGGCCTTCGCCTGTTGCACGAGCGTCGGTCAGGTGAACCCGCAGGACGAGTAGACCGCGGTCAGCAGGACCACGCGCCCGCGCAGCTCACGGCTCGCGAGAGGCTTGCCCTCGTGATCGATCAGATCGAACGTCGGCATCGGCACCGCGATGCGCAGCGCCTCGGCGGGGAAAGGCAGCTCGCCTTCGACCGGGGTGCCGCCGGCCAGCGCCGCGACGCCGAGCGTGGCGCTCGCGCCGACGGCGGCGAACGCACCACTCCACACCACGAGGCGCGTCCGCACCGCGCGCGCTGCCCGACGCAGCGGGTCCCACCACGTGGCGAGCATGAGCCCCATGAGGAAGAGCGGCGAGGTCAGCGTGGTGAACACCGTCATCCACTCCATCGCGCCGGTCGCGGGGTCCCAGCCGAAGCACCACATCCGGAACTCGGCGGCGAAGCCCAGCGCACCAGCGTCGCCGGCCGGCGCCACCAGCAGCCCGAGCAGCGCCAGCTCCTGGGCGAGGAGCACGGCGAGCGCGGCCGCCGGGAAGCGCCACCCGGCGAAGAAGTCGGCGATGGCGCGCAGCATGGCCATGCTCAGAGCCTGAGAAACACTCTCAGGCTCTGGCGCGGCCGCGGAGGCGGCCGCCAGGGACACTCTGAGAGGCTGTAGCCTGGTTTCTTTCACAGCCTCTCAGCGGACGTGCCAGACGTCGGCCAGCGCCTTCCAGTTGGCGAAGTAGTAGACGACGAACCCGAACAGCAGGAGCAGCACGAGCGCCATCGTGCCGGGCGTCTTGTGCGCGGCGTGACCGTCCTCGTCGGCGACCGGCGCCGGCGCCGGGGACCAGGCCCGCATCGGCTTGCCGCGGTTCGGCTTGCCGAAGAACACCGCCCACACCGTGAGCAGGATGAAGATCAGCAGCCCGGTGAAGGCCGCCACCGCACCGATGCCCATGAGGCCGAGCATCACGTGCGCACCGGCATCGAAGCCCGCCGGCAGCGGCGCACCGGAGAACTCGACGTCCCAGTGCCGGCGCGGCACGCCATAGGAGCCGGCCAGCGACATGAACAGCGACATCACGGTGATGCCGATGCCGAAGATGTACGGCTGCCAGCGGCAGAGGGTCGGCAGCGGGTACTCACGCCGGAAGATCAATGGCACCACGTAGTAGGCCAGCCCCATGAAGGCGAGCGTCGTGCCACCGACGACGGTGGCGTGGAAGTGGCCCGGGATGCGCAGCGTGTTGTGCGCGATGATGTTGATCTGCTGCGTGCCCAGGGTGACGCCGGTGATGCCGCCGATGAACCCGAAGATCACCAGCGACAGGAACATCGCCGAGAAGCCGGGGTTCGACCACGGCGCCCGGAACAGCCAGCCGAACAGGCCCTTGTCGAAGCCCCGCTGCCGTTGCGCCACCTCGATCGAGGCCGGCACCGTGAAGCCGTGGATCATCGAGGCGAGCACCGCGAGGTACATCGCATACGACGTGTTCCAGATCTTCCACGGCGCGTCCACGCCCGGGTCGACCAGCAGGTGGTGCGCGCTCGCCAGGTTGATGAACAGGATGTAGAGGACGAACGCCGTGCGGCAGACGGCCTCGTTCAGCGGCTTGGCGCCCGTGGTCAGCGTGCCCAGCAGGTACCACACCGACACCATCGCGCACACGTTGATCTGCTGCGACATGTGGCCGAGGCCCCACCAGATCAGGCGGTACCAACCGGCGTCGGGCGCGTCCATGAGCCCGAGCGACCAGAGCAGGGTCGGCACCATGACGATCGCGCCGTGCAGGAGCGTCACCGTGGCGATGATCGCAGCCGCAGTGGCGCCGAACACCACCAGCGGCACCGAACCCGTGTAGGTGCGGTCACGCTTCGCGATCCAGAGCGTGGCGAAGAAGTTGCCGACGCCGGTCAGCGCGCCGACCGCGAAGAAGACGATGCCGAGGTAGAACGACCAGTGCGCCTTGAGCGGGGCGTACGAGGTCATCATCACGTCGGCGTTGCCGCTGAGGATCGCCGTGTCGACGAAGGCCGCGCCGCCGGCCATCAGAAGGAACGCGATCCACCCCGCCTTCACGGAGGCAAGCCGCGACCGCAGCAGCACCGTGCACGCGAAGTACAGGATCCCGATCTCCAGGAAGATGATCCAGAAGATCAGCATGTTGACGCCGTGCAGCGTCAGCACCCGATAGAAGAGATCGGCGGGCAGCAGGTGCACCGCGGGCCAGCGCGTGAGCGCCAGGAGGATCGCGCCGATGCCGCCGATCAGCAGCGACACCACCGCGAACACCGCGTTGATCTTGATCAACGGCTCGGCGCCGAGGCACACGGTGAGGCCGGTCGTGTCGCAGGTGCGCGACCGACCGGGCAGGTGGTTGGGACGGGCGACGACGGGGAGGTCGCCTTCAGAGACACCTTCGAGCTCGGTCATGGCTCAGTCCTCGACGAGGATCCTTCCGGTCATCAGGTGATGGCCGATGCCACAGAACTCGTTGCACACGATGGGGAACTCACCCGACATCGTCGGGGTGATCGTGAGCACGTGGTCGTAGCCGGGGAGGATGTGGAAGTTCATGTTCATCGGCAGCAGCGAGAAGCCGTGCTGGAGGTCGAGCGACGACACGTGCAGCCGGTAGGTCTGATCCTTCTTCAGCTTCAGGATCGGCCGGAACTGCCACATCATCGCGAGCAGGTAGGCGTCGCCGCCGGGCGCGGGCTGCACGATCGGGATGCCGTTCTGCTCACCGACCTTGCTCGCCGCCTCGAAGCGCTGCACGCGCGCGAAGAAGTCCCCGGGCTTCACCGCGTACGCCTCGCCGGTGCTGTTCTGTTTTCCCTTGAAGTGCCAGTACGGCATCATCGCCGACAGCACGAGGCACCACGCGATCGCGAGACCGAGCCAGGTGCGCTCGCCGCCGGTGGGCTTGCGGAACCAACCCGAGGGGAGACTCTGGATGCTCATGGCGTCACCTCAGGGCAACTTGGCCGGGGGAAGGGTCGCCAGCGCGATCCAGCCCCACAGCGTGTAGGAGAGGAAGGGGATGAGCACGCCCAGGGCGAGCAGCAGCCACGGGTTGTCCATGAGCCTCTGCCAGGGGTGCACGCGTTTCGATTCGGACATGGGTGACTCCGCTCAGGAAGGGACTGCGGGCGAGGGTGCCGGCGCCGCCGCCATGGCACGGCCGGTCGCGGTGCGGACGACGATCGCGAGGAAGGTGATGCCGCCGGCCACCGCGAGCAGGCCGCCGATCCCCATCACCACGAGGCCGATGGTCTGGGTGAGGTCGCGCCCGACCTGCTCCGCGCCATAGGCCTTGCGCTGCGCACCGGCGAAGGCGAAGCCGGCCGCGAACACCGCCTGACCGATGCCGTAGAGCGCCGGCTGCCAGCGCGCGGCGCGCGGCGTGAGCACGGCCGGGTCGCGGAAGCCGAGCACCGGCATCGCCGCGAGGCAGGCCACCATGAACGCCACGGTCACCGCGCCGATGCTGGCGTGGTAGTGCGCCGGCACCATCGTGTTGGCGCTGCGGATCGACGCGCCGAGCGCGACGCCGAGGACGGTCAGGGCAAGAGACGCCCACAGCGCCGCGACGAGCATGCGCCGCGGCCCGTTCGTCGCGCGCGCCCGATCGCGGAGCACGGCGCGCGCGCACGCGACCGCCGCGATCAGCGGCGCCGGCACGAGCGCCCAGCGCATGAGGTTCGTGAACCCGTCGCGATAGGTCGCAGTCCAGGTGCCGCCGAGCGGCAACAGAGGTGCGACCAGCCAGGGCAGCACGGCGAGCGCGGCGAGCGTCGCGGCGAACGAGCGCGACATCGGCGACCGGCCGGTGATCCTCGCGGCGAACCAGCACCACGCCGCGGTCATGCCCAGCACGCTCACCAGTTGCAGGACGTGCCCGACGCCCCAGTAGAGCAGCTCGTAGTGCGTCGCCGCGGTCAGGCCGTCGGTCATGCGCGCGCGCGACGCCAGCAGGGTGAGGGCGGCGACGAACAGCGCAACGATCGCGGCGCGCAGGAACGGCAGGGACGCGGCTGGCAACCCCAACCGGTGCTGCTCGTCGCGCAGGGGAAGGAGCCGCCGGCTCAGCGCGACGCAGAGCACGGCGACACCGAACGATGCGAGCCCCGCTGCGAAGAGCGGGTGGTCGATCATCGGCACGTAGTTCGACATCACCGGCTCGGTGCCGGGCAGCCAGGCGGAGACGCCGAGCAGAGCGAGCCCCAGCAGCGCGAGGGGGGGACTCGCGGCGGCGAGGGCGGCGCGCGCAGGGTGCGCCGGCAGGCCGAGCAGCATCGTGGCCAGGAACGACTGGAACCACAGGACCAGCGACAGCACGACGTGCACGACCAGGCAGCGGCGGAACCAGGCCGGGTCACCGACCAGACGGTCGAAGGGCGGCGTGCGGCCGAGCACGAGCAGGACGGCGAACAGCCCCGCGAGCAGCAACACCCCCACCGCCAGCAGCAACCAGCGGCGGGCCAGGGCGAGGTCGCGGACGGCGTGGACGTCGGGCTGCATGGTGCTGTCTTTCAGAGGACTCTCTGGTCCTTTGATGCCATCCGAATGAGCGGAGTCCGCGCACGGTTTCGTTTTCGCCCGGGATCGCGCCCCTTGTGCAACTCCAGCCTCGCCCCGATGGTGCGTGCACCCCCTTGCCGCCCATCGCGCCCCGATGCTCCTGAGTCCTCGCGCCGAGTACGCCCTTCGCGCGCTGGCGATCCTCGCGACCGAGCCGGCCGACCGTGCCGTGGGCGCCGCGGAGTTGGCCGAGCGCGCCCACGTGCCCCCGGCGTTCCTCAGCAAGGTCATGCGTCGCCTGGTGGTGGGTGGCCTCGTGCTCGGGCAGAAGGGACACGGCGGCGGCTTCCGGCTGGCGTTGCCGCCAGCCCGGATCAGGATCGCGGCCGTCCTCGATGCGATGGCCTTCATGGTGGCGGCCGACCACTGCGCCTTCGGCTGGCAGAAGTGCAACAACGCCCGCCCCTGCCCGCTGCACCCGCTGTACGGCGAGTTGAAGGCGAGCTTCCGCGCCTGGAGCGAGCGCTCCACCCTCGCCGATGTGGATCCGAACGGGTACCTCGCGCCACCGACCCGGGGCGGGCAGGCGCGCAGCCGTGGGATGGGGAAGGCTCGCGGCGGCGGCTAGACTCCGACCGATGCCCCGCCACGTCCGCCTCGCCCTCCTCGGCCCGATCCTCGCCGTCGGCTGCCAGGGAGTGCAAGACCCGCCCGCCGCCACCTTCTATCCGCTCCTCGCCGGCCGCTCGATCGAGACCGCGCAGACGATCGAGTTCCTCGGCAGCCGCGACGGCCAGCCCTATCGCCTCGAGCCAGGCCCGCTGGGTTCGCTGCGCCTCGTGCAGCCGATTCGCGACACGGCGGCAGTGGACGCGGTCTCGCGCCTGGCGCGCGCCTGCGCGGAGGCGAGCCTCGAGGTACCAACTGAAGGCACGGCCGGCCCCGACCCCAACGGTCTCGACCATCCGATCGCGTTCCTCGAAGCGACCTATGCGGACGGCACGGTGCGGGTCGAACTCGGTGGCCCGGCCAAGGGTCGCCCCGACCAGATCGTGGCGCGCGTCGGGAATCGCGTCGGCTTCGTGCCGGCGTCGCTGCTGCGCATCCTGCAGCCGGAGCAAGCCATGCTGCGCGAACGCGCCCTGTTCGAGCAGCGCGACGCCGACACCGTGCGGATCGAATGGGGCACGAGCGCCGGCCCGCAGGCCTGCGTCGCCCGCCGCGCGGGCACCTTGTGGCGTTTCGACGGACCGTTGCCCGCGCAGCCGATCGCGGCCGGCGACCTCGCGGCAGCGGTGCTCGGCCTCCGCGCCGACTCCTATCATCACGGTCCGCTGCCGGGCGATCAGGATCCGCGCGTGCGCATCACGACCAACGGCCCGCAGGGGAGCGAGGAGCTGACGCTGCAGCGGTCGGACAAGCGCTGGCTCGGGATCCAGGCGCACCGCGACCTGCCGGTGTTCGTGACCCTGCCGCCGGCTCTCGGCACGCTGTTCTGACCGGCGCGTTCCGGCCGGCCGGATCCCAACGCCACATCCTCGCGACACGCGCCGCAGCCGGCACCTGCCTACAATCCCGCGCCAACATGCGCGCGCGCCACTCCTTCGTTCCGGTCCTTCTCGCATCGGTCCTCTCCGGCCAGTCCGGGTGGTCGACGCCGACGCTCGTCAGCGCTCTGAACACGAGCGCATCTGACACCGGCGCCCACCTCGCCGCCGACGGCCTCACCGTGCACTGGGTCTCCTACGTCAGCGGCAACTGGGAGATCTACTCGGCGACGCGCCCGACCCGCGTCGCGCCGTGGAACGCACCGGTGCTCGAGACGGTGCTCAACGACCCGGCCGTGGAGAACGAGCCGCACCTGGCCCCCGACGGGCTGTCGCTCTGGTTCGGCAGCATGCGCACAGGCACCGCCGGCAGCTTCGACATCATGGTGAGCACGCGCGCGAGCGCGACGTCGCCATGGACGACGCCGGTGTTCGTCACGGCGGTCAACAGCTCGGGCGCAGACTCCGCACCGAGCATCACCGAGGACGGGCTCGAGCTGTACCTCCTGACCACCGGCTGGGGCGCACCGTTCCCGCCGCAGAACGCGATCTTCGTCGCCAAACGCGCCTCGACCGCGGTGCCCTTCGGCGCGCCGACCCTGGTCGCCGAGTTGTCGACACCCAACACCCATCGCGACGTCGAGGTCGCGCCCGACGGGTTGAGCATCACCTACACGGAGTACGACACGGCCGCGCGCCGCAACCACGTGTTCCTGGCCACGCGCACGCGTCGCTCGCAACCGTTCGGCACGCCGGCGATCCTCACCGCGTTCGACACCGTCGGCACGTCGGTCGGCGTGTACTCCTTCTCGCGCAGCCGCGACGGCCTCGAGGTCGTGCTCGCCGCGAACCAGGCGATCGGGTCGCAGGAGCTGCTGACCGCGGGCTTCGAAGGCCTCGCGACCGACGGCGCGCCGTCGACGACGTCGCCGGTGCGCTTCCACTACCGCGACAGCGCCAATCCCGGCCGCACCTACGCGCTGGCGCTGTCGGGCGGGAACACCGGCTTCGCGCTCGGCGCGCGCACCGTCCCAATCGATCCCGACGGGCTGTTCCTCGCGACCTTCGGCGTCGGCCTGCCGCCGTTCACCACCGGGTTCCTCAACGCGCTCGACCCACAGGGGCAAGGCGTCGGCCAGCTCGTCAACCCGTTGCCGGTGTTCGTCGGCCTGCAGCTCTTCGCGGGTGCATTCACCCTCGACTTCGGCTCGCCGTTTGGCATCCGCACGATCAGCAACGCGGTGGCGGTGCAGTTGCAGTAGGCGGGAGTCGGCGCCGGCACGTGGCTTCCGCGCCCCGGGACGGCATCCTTCCGCCATGACCGACGCGACCGCGACCGTCCCCGCCTCGCCGCGCCTGCTCGACCGCCGGTTCCGCTGGCGTGGCACCGACGTGACGCGCCTCGAGGGCTTCACCGACGCCGTCTTCGCGATCGTGCTCGCGCTGCTGTTCCTGCGCGCGGCTCCGCCCGAGACCTTCTCCGACCTGCGGGCCGCGATGAAGGCGCTGGTGCCGTTCGCCGCGACATTCGCGATCACCGCCTACATCTGGTTCGAGCACTGGTTGTTCTCGCGCCGCTTCGGCCTACGCGATGCCTGGACCACGGTGCTCACGCTCGGGCTGCTGTTCCTGCTGCTGTTCTACGCGTACCCGATGAAGTTCCTGTTCACGCTGATGAGCGTCGGCCTGTTCGGACCGATCGGCACGCTCGACCACACGCGCATGCTCGAAGGCCTGCAGGGCGCCGGCGACGTCGAGCGCCTGTTCCTCTTCTACGGCGCGGGCTACGGCGCGATCTTCGTGTCGCTCGCGCTGATGTACCGCCGTGCGTACTCCCTGCGCGAGGTCCTCGCCCTGGATCCGATGGAACGCCACCTGACGATCGGCTCGATGCGCCAGGCCATGGTGCAAGCAGCCGTCGCCGGCGTCTCCATGCTCGTCACGCTGACCTACGGCGTCGCCTGGGGCGCGCCGGGCTGGGTCTACTGCGCGATCGGTCCACTGCTCGCCGTGCACGGGATGCGACACCGCCGCCGCGAGCCGGCGCCGGTTCCCTAGCTATGGACGCGTCGACTGCGACCTCCGTCGACTGCTGACTCCGACGGGGTTGACACTGCCCGGATTCCCTGGCCGCGCACGGGTTGACGTAGACGTGCCCGCAGAGGATCATGTCCACCATGAGAGTCGCAAACTGGATCACTCACACAGCCCGGGTCCTCTTCTCCTCTTCTCCTCTTCTCCTCTTCTCCTCTTGACCTTCGCCATGTCCGTGGGGGTCACGAGCGCCCAGCGGGCAATCGTCCGGTCCGGCGTCCCCCGCGCCGGCGCCACCCCGGGGACCGAGGAATGGGTAGCGATTCTGCGAGGGCGATCGTTCTCGATGCGGCAGCGTTTGGCCGCGATCCGCGCCGAGCCTGACGGCGCGCGTCGGCGCACGATGATCGATGCGCTGGCCGCCGATTCGCGGCGCGAGCAACAGGCATTCGCCGACGACGTGCGCTTCCTCGGTGGCCGCGTGCTGCGGCACCACTGGCTCCTCAATGCCTGCACGATCGAGATCCCACGCATCCGCGTCGAAGCGATCGCGGGACACCCCTCGGCAGCAGTGCTCTCGCCGAACGAGGAACGCAAGCCGGCGTTCGCTGGGATCGCGGACGCGATGTTGCCCGCACCGATCGGCGGCAGTCGGTCGCCGGACAACCACAACGTCGACGCCGCGCACACGATTCTTGGCCACAAGGGTCAGAACGCGAACATCGCATTCTTCGACACTGGTGTGGATCTCGATCAGAGTGGCGCCGTCGGCAACGGCGGTGCGCTACCGGATCCTGATCACCACCGTGCATTCCTGACCGGAACCGTGAGTCGCATCCTGCACTCCGAGAAAGTCGGACCGATCGCATCAGCGATCGACTGCAACGATGTGGACCCTTGGTGCCCGGGGTCCTTTCCGCTCCAGCATCCGAGCGCCCAACACGGGACTGGCGTAGCTGCGATCGCAGCCGGATCCATGGATCCGGACACAACCGTGCCCCCTCCGCCGTTTCCCCCGCCACCGTTGTTCCAGGAAGGACACGCGCCTGGTGCGAAGATCCTGTCGTTCTCGATCAGCCTGCTACCAACGTCGTCGATCGACGTGTGGCCAACGACGACCGACGTGGTGCTCGATGCCGTGGAACGGTTGATGGGATGGGTCCTCGCGAATCCGCCGAGCAAGGTGGACGTGCTGAACATCTCGTACAGCTTGTGGCCGGATCCGGATCACCCGACCCAGATCGCCCTCGATCTCCTGGAGCGAGACTTCGACGTGCTGGTCATCGCCGCCGCCAGCAACGAGGCCGACGCGACGGGACACGCGCCGGGCTTCACCAACGGGCTGACCGTCGGCAACGTGCACAAGTGGTTCCACACGACGGCTTGGCCGTCTGCCCGCTATCCCAACCGAGACAGCAGCCGCGGGCCACTGCAGGGCGACGGCGATCGATACTACCCGGACGTGTGCGCGACCGGTGCCTCGGTGGCTGGCGATCGCGGGCTCACTGTCACACAGATCGTCATGCCGATGCTCGATGACCGACACCAGCCTGTGCCTCCGTTGAACTCGTGTCGCTCTATGGGAATGGACCAGCAGTGGTACGACTCCGTAGGCACGTCGATGGCGAGCCCCCAGGTCGCCGGCGCCGCCGCGATCTATCGCGCCGAGCGACCGTCCGCCACCGCCCTGGAGACCAAGGCCGCCGTGCTCCTCGCAACCGTCGACCCGCTCCAGGCGGCCGACACACCGATGGCCCTGCACACCTACATCGACCGCAACGCCACCGGCGTCGGGTACGTGCGCGACGACCTGCTCGCCAGGTACGCCAAGCGGGAGAGCGCTGACAACGCCGGCGCATCCAACGTCGTGCTCACGCCGCAGACGCCGTCGGTGTCGGTCACCTACGGAGGGCTGACGAGTGGTACACGCTACGCCGTCGCGATCGCCTGGCCACGGCTGTTCCCGAGCGACGAGACGCCGACCACCGTGCCTTGGCCGAACGTGGACCTGGAGGTCCTCACGACCGGAGGCACGCCAACGGTGATCGCGCGCTCGGACTCGCTGCGCAACACGTACGAGCGGCTGGTCTTCAAGGCAACCGGTGACAGCGCCACGATCCGGGTGACGGCGGTTGAGTTTCAGGGAGCGAACGCGGTCCCTGTCTTCATCGCGTACCGCAAGGTGACCGCGATCACGGTGACCGTAGACAACAACCCTGTGTCGGTCGAAAGCCGGCGATCGGTCCCCGGATTCGTGAAGGTCGTACCCCAGCAGACAGCGTGCAGCCACGCCGTGCCCGACCAGACCGTGAGCCGCACGCTGCCTGCCTCGTACCGGCAAGCGTACGGGAGCGGGGCGTTCTACCTCGGATCCGCCCCCTTCTCGGGTTCGGCTTTCGCAAGCCTGCCGATCGGAACGTCACAACTGATCATGGAGAACATCTTCGCTGCCTCAGAGCTGGGAAGCGGTGGATCCCCGTTCACGATCCGTGGCTTGTCGCTACGGAGCTGGTCGCCGTTCAAGGGCTGTGATGGCACGCTGAACATCGAGGAGATCATCCTCTACCGGCGGGCCCACACCGCGGGCACGACCCTGACCACGCTGCTGCACGGGACGACTCGCCCAGACCCCACGATCGATCCGGATGCGATCCGAGTGGCATTGAACCTCTCGGTGCCGGTACATGAGCCATCGTGGAATGCGCGGGGCTACGACACGTGGCCGATCATCCTGCCGTTCAACATCGCCGACTTCGCGGTGGATCCGAACAAGGCGCTCGGGATCTGGATCAAGTTCGGCTCCGGCGGCAACGTGTGCCCCAACCCGACGAACTCCTACGGGGTCGACTACATCGACGACCGGGGGCCCGGGGTTGTCCTCCCCTACGCGATCTACCACCCGTGGCTGGGAACAATGGGGGTCGATGGAGCAGCGGCAGTCATCGGTCTGCTGGAGGGCACGACCGCAGCCCGGAACGTGCAGCTTGATGTGTTCGGGTTCCCGCGGAGCGGAGCCAACGTGCTCTTCCAGATCCGGCAGGGCACACCGAGCTCGCTGGCAGTGATCGGCCTGGGGTCGGCCAACCCCAACGTGATCAGCGGCAACTGCTTGCTTCTCACCAGCGCCGATCTGTTGGTCACGGGTGGCCTCTCGACCTCCTCCATGGGCAACGCGACGTGGTCGTTCACCTGGCCCGGTGGTCTCCTGCATCAACACATCTTCGCCCAGGCCGTCACAGCATCCGGGCTCTACAGCAACGGCCTGCGCCTGACCATCGGAGGCGTCGTAGCGCCATGAAGCAACTCATCTTCTCCCTGTCCTGGTTCGCGGCATTGGCGGTGGGAGCGCCCGCCCAACAGGCTACTGCGGGCACCTTCGGCTCCGGTTGCGGGCATCCCCAGGACCCGTACGGCACGACGCTGTCGTACGTCGGCCTGCCACGTCTTGGCGGCACGTTCACCGTCGCGTACCAAGCGCCGACATGGAACGTCGGGCAGATCTCGGTCTGGGCTTACCTGTTCATGGGCGCCTCGAA
The DNA here is from genome assembly GCA_964418595.1 of uncultured candidatus Brocadiaceae bacterium. Lineage (GTDB taxonomy): Bacteria > Planctomycetota > UBA1135 > UBA1135 > UBA2386 > CAYQMF01. The sequence continues at coordinate 99,823 of CAYQMF010000003.1, read as the reverse complement.
CGCGAACATGGGTGGAGTGCCACTTCCGATCGCTCCGTGGTACACAATCGGCGGTCCGATCGGGGCGCCACACTGCATGATCTGGACATCCTCGGAGTGGTACACAGCATTCACGACGGGGTACCCTCGAGGTCAAGTCCAGATCACGGTGCCGCTCGACCCGCGGTTGGTCGGCATTCGTCTATATCAGCAATGGATGATCGAGTGGCGGCTGTGCTTCGGGAACTCGTGCGACGGCCGCCTGTACTTCTCCAACGGCGGCGTCCTCACGATGGGGTACTGAGGTTCGACAGACACACGGTCAGGCTTCCGCCCACTCCGTTCAAGGAGAGGCTCGGCGTACCCCTCTTCCAGAAGCACGTGATGAAGCTGGCAATGGTCGCCACCGACAACACGCCGCGTGAGCCCGACCAGCTCGCGTAGACCCACGTGCGGATCGCCCGTGGCGCGTGCCCCGGCTTTCAGCGCGCGCGCGTTACTTGACCGCCGCCACCACAAGTCCACCAGCCCACCGACCTTCGCCGGCAAGGTGTCGTGTGTCCCCAGTCCCAGGAGGGTTCAGGATGCGGTCCCTTTCGCCATGACCGACGCGACCGCGACCGTACCCGCCTCGCCGCGCCTGCTCGACCGCCGGTTCCGCTGGCGTGGCACCGACGTGACGCGCCTCGACGGCTTCACCGACGCCGCGTTCGCGATCGTGCTCGCGCTGTTGTTCCTGCGCGCGGCGCGGCCCTGAGGCACGTCCATGCTCGTCACGCTGACCTACGGCATCGCCTGGGGCGCGCCGGGCTGGGTCTACTGCGCGATCGGTCCCGTGCTCGCCGTGCACGGGATGCGACACCGCCGCCGCGAGCCGGCGCAGACTCCCTAGCCGTTCGCCCTGAGCCGCGCCTCGCCGCTGATCGCCGTCCGCCAGAACTCCGACGAGTCGTGGCCGCGCTGGATGTTGAGGTAGCGCGTGCCGTCGCGCTCCGTGAGGAACATGCGGCGGCCGTGCACGGAGATCACGTCGGGGAAGAAGTCGACCAGCACGCGGTTGCTGCCGTCGGTGGGATCGACCACGGCGAGGTCGCGGCTGCGCCCGCCGAGTGCGACGTAGATCAGCTTCGTCACCGGGTCGTAGATCGCCATGCCGCCGTCGGCCGAGTACCGAAAGCCCATCCGCAACGGCTCGCTCCAGCCGCGCTCCGCGGTCCAGCTCGTGAGCGCATCCGCCGACAGGAGCCACAGCCGCTCGCCGTCGCTCATCAGGTCGGCGCCGAGTTCGTCGGTGTAGCGGACGGTGGCGGGGATGAGGTCGACGTCCGCCCAGCGATCGGTGGTCGGATCGTAGGCGTGCAGGATCCGGGTGATCGGGTCGCGCAGGGCGAAGACCTTGCCCGCGTGACACACCATCGTCATGTTGCGCGGCGGATCGTCGTTGACGGTCTTGGCCGGGAACGTGCGCATCGACGCGAGCGTGCGCACCGCGGTCTTGGTGATGCGCGTGCGCACGTCGGCGTGCGCGAGCGCTTCGGGCGTCCTCAGGTCGAGGGCGAAGAACTCGTCCGAGTAGCCGTTGGTCACGTAGATGAAGCGCCCGTCGGTGCACAGCGCCGCGCCCTTCACGGCGAAGTTGTTGCCGAACTCGGGAACGCCCTGCCAGTCGCAGTGCAGCCAGTCGTCGTACTCGATCGAGCGGATCGCGTTCTTGCGCTGCACGTACACCAGCGGATCGACGAACTCCAGGTTGCCGGTGCTGTCCCGCTCGCGCACCAGATCGCCCGCCGCGCCGACCTCGCGCAGGTTCCAGATCTGCCAGCGGCTGCCGGCCTCGACGGACCGGTCGGTGCGATCCACGATGGCGAGCTCCGTGACCGGGATCCAGAACAGCGCCCGCTCCACCTGCGACAGCAGGTTGAGGCGCAGGCCCGCGCCCGCGCCGGTGAGGAAGAGCAGCTCGCCCTGGTCGCGCACCCCGATCGGCAGGCGCGGCCGCAGGTAGTGGAACTGCCGCTGCGGCAGCAGCACCCCCACCGCGCGTGAGTCCTTGCCGTGCACGCAGAACACCATCTGCGACACCGGGTCCTGGCAGAACATGCCGCCGCGATCGAGCGCCGGGCGGAAGCCGAGCACGAAGAAGAGCTTGTTCGTGCCGTCCCACTTGCCGGTGGCGAGGTCGAACGACGACACGTGGTGGTCGCCGAGGCAGAGGATCTTGGCGCCCACGCGGAACAGCATCGCCGCGTACTTGCCCGGCATGTTGACGGTCTCGACTTGGGGCATCGGCTCGACCTTGCCGTCGCGGTAGCGGTTCCACTGGTTGGTGCCGCCGGCGAGCGTGCACAGGATGGCGCCGCGGCCGTCGCCGACGAGGCGCGCGCCGCGGCCGGTCTCGAGCGCGAGCCCGGGCAGGTCGAGCGACGTGCGCTGCGCGGGGTCGAAGAGGAACGCCGGCTCCGCACGACCCGGCACGACCGCGATCCTGCCGTCGTCGACGACGCCGACCGCGGAGAACGCGGTGACGGCGCGCGGCAGGACCGTGGCCCAGCGCTCGCGTGCGCCGCCGTCCGCCACGACCTCGACGTCGCGGCCGTGCAGGAGGTACGCCTTCGTGCCGACGGTGACCGATCGCGTGTAGCCCGACCACAGGTCACTGCCGAGGTCGACCCGCCGCCACTGCGGCGACGCCGCCGCGTGGGGCGGCGCAGTCTGTGCACGGCCGACCGCAGCGAGGAACGACGTGCAGGCGAGGAAGACGAGAGCGCGCGGGTTCGGCATGCGGACGGAACGGCGGGGACCGACGCAGGATAGCCCTGGCTCACGACCCTGGTCGAGCGCTCTATAGTCCGACCATGCCTCCCGTCGTCGCCGCCGATGCGCTCGCCGCGTTCCATCCCGCCCTGGCGGCGTGGTTTCGCGACACGCTCGGCGCACCGACGAAGCCGCAGCGCGAGGGTTGGCCCGCGATCGCCGCGGGCGGACACGTGCTCATCGCGGCGCCCACCGGCACCGGCAAGACCCTCGCTGCGTTCTGCATGGCGCTGGACGGCCTGCTGCGCCAGGGCGAGGCTCTCCCCGACGCCACCGCCGTCGTGTACGTGTCGCCGCTGAAGGCGCTCTCGAACGACGTGCAGAAGAACCTGCACGGCCCGCTCGCCGCGCTGCGCGCGCGCGACCCTTCGCTCCCCGACGTCCGCGTGCTGGTGCGCACCGGCGACACTCCGGCGCACGTGCGCACGGCGATGAGCAAGCGCCCGCCGCACGTCGTGGTGACCACGCCGGAGTCGCTGTACCTCCTGCTCACCAGCGAGGGCGGCCGCAACATGCTGCGCACGGTGCGCACCGTGATCGTCGACGAGATCCACGCGGTTCTCGGCAGCAAGCGCGGCGCGCACCTCGCGCTCTCGCTCGAACGCCTCGATCATCTGGCCGGCGGCGTGCAGCGCATCGGCCTGTCCGCGACGCAGAAGCCGCTCGCCGACGTGGGGCGCTTCCTCGTCGGCGAAGGGCGGACGTGCACGCTGGTCGACGCCGGCCATCTCCGCCACCTCGACCTCGACCTGCTGCTCCCCGACGCGCCCCTGCAGGCGGTCTGTTCCACCGAGACCTGGGAGGAGATCTACGCGCGCATCGCGGACCTCGTGCAGGCGCACCGCACGACGCTGGTCTTCGTGCCCACCCGCAAGCTGGCCGAGCGGGCCGGCGCGCGCCTCGGCGAACGGCTGGGCAAGGACCTCGTGCGCAGCCACCACGGCAGCCTCAGCAAGGAGCGCCGCCTGGAGGCGGAGCAGCGGCTGAAGGCGGGCGACCTGCGCGCGCTGGTGGCGACCGGCTCGCTGGAGCTGGGCATCGACATCGGCGACGTCGACCTCGTGGTGCAGATCGGCGTGCCCGCGTCGATCGCGACCTTCCTGCAGCGATCCGGCCGCGCCGGCCACGGCCCGGCGCGGGTGCCCAAGGCACGGCTCGCGCCACTCACCACCGACGAACTGGTGGCGGCGATGGCGCTGCTGCGCGCGATCGACGCCGGCGAACTCGACAGGACCCCGCAGCCCGACGCACCGCGCGATGTCCTCGCCCAACACCTGGTCGCGGCGTGCGTCGCGGAGGCGTGGAGCGAGGATGCGCTGCTGGCGCTCTGCCGGCGCGCGTGGCCGTACCGCGCGCTCGACGCGCAACGCTTCGGCGCGGTGCTCGCGATGCTCACCCGCACCGATCCACGCCGCGCGCTCGTGCACCGCGACCGGGTGAACCGCACCGTGCGCGCCACGAAGCGCGCGCGCCTCGTGGCACTGGGGTCGGCGGGCGTGATCCCCGACCGTGGCGAGTACCGCGTCGTCCTCGACCCGGAGGGGCTGCACGTCGGTTCGGTCGACGAGGACTTCGCCATCGAGGCGAGCGTCGGCGACGTGTTCCAACTCGGCAACGCGAGCTGGCGCGTGCTCAGGGTGTCGATGGGCACGCTGCGCGTGGCCGATGCCGGCGGCGTGCCGCCGAGCCTGCCGTTCTGGGTCGGCGAGGCGCCGGCGCGCACGCGCGAGCTGTCGGCGGCAATCGACAAGACGCGCGCCGCGCTCGGCGAGCCGGCGGCCGGCGACCGCGGGTTCGACGCAGCGGCGAGCGAGCAGGCGCGCGCGTACCTGCAGGCCGGTCGCGACGCGCTCGGCGCCATGCCGAGCCGCACCTGCGTCGTGCTCGAGCGCTTCTTCGACGACAGCGGCGGCACCCAGCTCGTGCTGCACGCGCCGTTCGGCGCGCGCATCAACCGCGCCCTGGGCCTCGCCCTGCGCAAGCGCTTCTGCCGCAGCTTCGGCTTCGAGCTGCAAGCGGCCGCCGACGAGGACAGCATCCTGCTGTCGCTGGGGCCGATGCACGCGTTCGAGCTGCAGGAGGTCTTCGGTTACCTGCATCCCGACACCGCGCGCAACGTGCTCGTGCAGGCGCTGCTCGCCGCGCCGATGTTCGAGGCGCGCTGGCGCTGGAACGCCACCACGTCGCTGATGGTCGAGCGGGCCAGCGGCGGCAAGAAGTTGCCCGCGCCGCTGCAGCGCGTGCGCGCCCAGAACCTGCTGGCGCAGGCGTTCCCGCAGGTGCTCGCCTGCGGCGAGAACCTGCCGCCCGGCGACCTGCCGGTGCCGATGGACCACCCGCTGGTGGCTCAGACCATCGACGACTGCCTGCACGAGGCGATGGACGTCGACGGATTCCTCGAAGTGCTGCGGGGATTCCGCGACGGCACGATCGAGACGCGCACCGCCGACCGCAGCGCGCCCTCGCCGTTCGCGGAGGCGATCCTCGCAGCGCGACCCTACGCGTTCCTCGACGACGCGCCGCTGGAGGAGCGACGCTCACGCCTCGTCGCGCCGCGACCCTGGGACCAGGACCTCGAGGCGAGCGTCGACCTCGATCCCGACGCCGTGGCGCAGGTGTGTGCGGAGGCGTGGCCGCAGCCGGAGAGCGCGGAGGAGTTGCACGAGGCACTGTCGTGGATGGGCTTCGTCACCGACGCCGAGGTCGTCGCGCACGACCTGCAGGCGCACATCGACGCGCTGCTGGCGGCGGGTCGGGTCGTGCACCGCGACGAGCGCTGGTTCGCGTTCGAGACCAGGGACCTCGACGCCAAGGCGATCGCGCGCGGTCGGCTCGAAGCGCTCGGTCCCGTCGCCGACGACGACCCGCGCGCGTTCGACGCAGGCGTGATGCGCTCGCTCGAGGCCGACGGCGCGGTGCTGCGCGTGCGCCTCGGCGGCAAGCCGGGCTGGTGCGAACGACGCCTGCTCGCCCGCATCCGCCGCCTGCAGATCGAGCGACGCCGCGTGGGCGTGCAGCCGGTGAGCATCGACGAGTACCTCGCCTTCCTGGCGCGCTGGCAGCGCGTGACGCCGGAGCATCGCGCCGAGGGCGTCGATGGCCTGCGCGAAGTGCTCGCTCAGCTCCAGGGCGTCGAGGCCACCGCGCTGCAATGGGATCGCGAGGTCCTCCCCGCGCGGGTGCGCGACTACAAGCGCACGTGGCTCGCGGAGCTGACCATGCGCGGCGAACTGGCGTTCGGGCGGCTGTGGGGCGACGGCACCGTCACCCCCAAGCGCATCCCGGTGGCGCTCGTGCCGCGCGCGGACCTGCCGTTCTGGGCGGGGCTGGCGGCGGCGGCGCCGCCGCGCACGTCCGGCGACGCGACGGCGCTGGTCGAGATCCTCGCGCGCCGCGGCGCCAGCTTCGCGGCCGACCTGCAGGCGGAGGCGCGGCTGCTCCCGCACCAGCTCGAACGGGCGCTGGCCGACCTGCTCGCGCAGGGCGCCGTCACCTGCGACTCGTTCGACGCGCTGCGCATGCTGCTCGTGCCGGCAAGCAAGCGTCGCATGCCGCTGCCGCTGCCCGGGCGCTTCGCGCGCCTGCGCGGCGACGCCGCGCCGAAGGAGCCGGATCACGAAGCCACCGATCACGAGGCCACCGAGCAGCTCGCGGCGCATCTCCTGCGCCGCTGGGGCGTCGTCACGCGCCGGGTCCTCGACGCGGAGCCGGCGCCCTTCTCGTGGCGCACGCTCCTGCGCGCGCTGCGCCTCATGGAGCTGCGCGGCGACGTGCGCGGCGGAAGGTTCGTGGCCGGTGTCGCCGGCGAGCAGTTCGCGAGTGCGGCGGCGGTGACCATGCTGCGCGCGGTCCGCGGGGCGGGGCGGCCGGACTTCGCTGACCTCGCCCCCCGCGACCCGCTGGTCGTCGCGACGACCGCGCTCACGGCGAGGCTGACGGCGCCGACGGCCTGAGCCGGTTCGCTACTTCAGGCGCAGGACGTAGTCGAACTCCGGCTCGTGGCTCCAGACCCGCACGCGCACGCTGGCGAGCCCGCCGGTCCTGGTGCGCAGCAGGAAGATGTCGCTGGCGCGGAAGCGCTCGTCGAGGGTGATGGTGTCGCTGAAGGCGCGCGCGTCGTCGCGGGCGGGGAACACGCCGAACTCGAGGCCATTCGCGGCCGCCGAGCCGTGCGGCGTATCGAGTGCGAAGCTCGCGTTGCCGGCGCGATTGGTGAGGCTCGCGTCGAGGTCGCGCGCTTCCGCGGCGTCCGCGACCACGCTGCCAGTCGCGAGGTCGACGCCCGCGCGCCCGTTGCCCCGGAGACGGAACGTCCCCACGCGATGGTCTTCGCCGAACGTGTGCGCTTCGATCCACAACGGGTCCGACTCGTCGCCGAGCGCGTCGCGGGCGACGATCGACACGCGATGGAACCGGTCGCGCACCAGGCTTTCGACCGTGTGCCGCAGTTCCCTCGTCTGTGCGACCGGCCGTCCTGCAGCCGCGATGCGGTAGTCGACGGCACCTTCCACTGCCGACCAGGTGACGCGCACGCCCTCGACCCCGACCGCGAACGCGCCGGCCGCGGGTGCGGGCAGGAACCGCGTGCGACCGTCGGCCAGGAAAGCGTAGACCACCCGCATGCCGCTGCGCAGGTTGCTCCTGTCGGTGGGCACGAGCATCACCTTCCCGACGCGACCGTCGGCGATGCGCACCGCCAGGACGTCCCACGCGTCGAGACGCCCATGGCTCGGCGCGTAGCCACGCTCCGGAAGCGTGGCCAGTGCCGTGAACGCCGTTTCACCGACACCGACCTTCTGCACGCCGCCGCCCGGCGCGTACACGCCATACAGATAGAACGCGATGTCGGCGTCCTCCGTCGCCGGCTCGCCCCGCTGCAGGTTCAGCCCACCGGTTCCGTCGTACCAACGATCCGGATAGGTGACCACGGCCCGCTGCGCGGGGCGCGGGTTGCCCACCCGCACGAGGCGCGCGGGCAGCGTCACCACGCCGCGCGCGCGCTGGCCGCGCACCTCGACCACGCACCGCGCCCCGAGCGCGCGCTCGATCGACACCTCCGGGCGCGCGACGGTCAGCGACTCCTCGCGTTCGCCCACTGTGACGCGCACGAGGAAGCGCGCTTCCTCCGCCCGCCACCGCACGCGCAGCGTTTCGCCCTCGAAGGTCGCCGCCAGTTCCTCGGGCGCCGGCCAGAACTCGGCGGCCTGCGGCGGAGCGAGCACCCATGTCAGCACGGCGCTGGCCGTCGAGTACGGGTCGATGACCTGCACCGTGACCCGCGCCACGGCGTGCAGATCCGTGCGCACGAACCAGGTCCCGCCCGCTTGTCGGCGGTCGATCCGTTGCCGCCCCCGCGCGAAGGCATCGCGCTCCGGCGCGACGGTGTCGGCGGGGAGCGCCGGCACGGCGCCGGCGGGCGCATCCACGTAGAACCCACCGCCGTCGCGGTCGAAGACCAGATCCGCCTGACCCGCGGCGAGGCGCGCCGGCAGGACGATGCCGGAGTCGAGATCGACGAACGCCCCGAGCGCCACCCGCTGCACATGCTCCGTGGGCAGGGCGTCGATGCCCTGGCCAGGGACCGGATGCAACCACGCGGTCACGAGGGCAGCGAGCATGGCGGCGGAGATCCTCATTCGGCCATCCAAGCGCCCTGACCCGGCGCGCGCAACGTGATGCAGCCAGCGTGGTCAGCCCTTCGCACTCACCCGGATCGAACCCGAGAAGATCCAAGGCGCGCCCCCGCTGGTCGCGACCTCGACCCGGTACACCCCGGGTGCGGGCGCATCGATCGCGAGCGTCTCGCCATCCTGGGCGAGCAGCGTCACGCCGTCGCGGAGCACGCGCACGCGCCCCGGCCGCGGCGGGCGCACGACCAGCCGCAGCGTCGCCGACGCCGGCACCGTCGCCCCCGGCGGCGACACGGTGGTGCCGTCCTCGGCGTGAAAATCGAAGCCCGCCCCTTCGCCGAACAGATCGAAGCACACGTAGGTGCGGCCGAGCCGCAGCGCCTCGATCAGGCCCGGCTCATCGAGACGCTCGGCGAGCACGTGCGTGCTCAGGGTGAGGAACACCTCGCGGTAGGTCCCGATGGTGCCGCCGAGCGGACCGAAGATCCGGACGTTGGCGTGCGCGTCGTTGCCACCCACGGGCGTGAACGGGTGGCGGCGCGCGAGCTGACGATCCCACGCGCTGAACACGTCGGCGTTGCGCTGGCAGATCAACGCGAAGGTCGCGCGCAACGGCAGGAGCAATCCATACAGGAGCGTCTCGATCCGATCGGCGGCGAGCGCACCCGCGTGCAGGTTGACGATCTCCACGCCGACGAGGCCTGAAACATCCCAGGCCTGGTTGTGCTCGGCGTGGCAGAGCAACGCGATCGCACCCTGGTGGCCGGCCTCCGCGACGAGCGCGCCCGCGCTCTGCCAGCGGCGCAGGCGATCCCGCAGCGGGAACGCCATCAGCGTCCCCTGGGGCGTGCGCACCTCCGCTCCGACCACGAACAGGACGCCGTCGATCACTCCCCGCGCCCCGTCACGCGCCGACACGTCGGACTGGTGGTCGGTCATCACGACGAAGTCGATCCGCGCGGCGTGTGCGGCAGCGGTGATCTCGGCGATGGTCCCCTCGGAGTCGTGCGAGAGGTACGAATGGCAGTGGACGATGCCCTTCCAGTCGCGCAGCGCGGTCCCAGCGAGCGATGCGCGAGGGACGGGCGCGTCGTCTGCTCGCGCCGGGAACATCGTGGTCACCGCCGTGCAACCCGTGGCGACGAGCAACGCAGCGGCGATGCCTGCCCGCAGTATCGTCCCGATGGCACGAGTCACGAGCGGAGGGTACGCCAGCAGAACGGGACGCCGGCGGCGAGCAGGATCGCCATCGGCAGGTAGGCGGCCCACGCGGTCACCTCCGGCCCTTGCGTCCGGAGCACGCCCTGCCCGGCGAGATCGGCGGCGTAGAACAGCGCCACCGGGAAGAGACCGAGCGACATGGCGAACGCGCGCCCGCGATCGCGGGCGAGGACACCGATGCACAGGCCGATGGGCATCAGCAGACAGGGCAGGAACGCGTAGCAGTGGCGGCGGTGCACGATGTAGGCGGCACGACTGGGGTTGGGGGACACGCCCCGACGGATCTCGGACACCAGTTGTTCGGACACGAGGTCGTCTTCGCTCTCCGGCCGCTGGTTCACGAAGCCCATGTCGTAGACGTGCTTGCGCAGCGTCGGAGCCGCGATGGCGATGCCGCTGACCGGGCTCCTCGCACCGCGCAGCTCGACGCTGACCCAACCGTCGGCTGACACCTCGATCCACGCCTCGTCGGCGACCAGGACCTCGCGCCCCTGGAACACCACCACCTCGTGGAGCCGGCCTGCCTCTTCGCGTTGCCAGGTCATGGTCGCGCCTTCGAGGGCAAGCTGATCGCCGACCGGACGCGCATGGCGGAGGAACTCGCGCACCAGCTCGGCGACGACGCGGAACTTGTGGTAGTGGGCCCAGGGGATCACGCGATCGACGACGGCGCCGGAGACCAGCGCGAACAGCACGCCGACGAGGAGCGTCGCCTGCAGGGGCACGTGGAGTCCGATCCCCGCCGCGCGGATCGCGGTGATCTCGCGGTCCGCGGCCGCCCGCGCAAACGCGTTGATCGTGCCGAACATCACCGCGATCGCGAGGAGGTGTGGAAACGCGTCCGCGGTCCAGAGCACCGTGATCGCCAGCGCGTGCAGCAACGTTCCGCCCTGCGCACGATCGATGCCGCGGTACACGAGAGACACGGTCACGATCGCGGCGAGCACGAGGAAGCTGATCGCCGTGCCCAGGAGGACCTCCGTTGCGTAGTAGCGGTGCAGCTTCCACATGGCTTGCCGGCGACGCTACTTCGGATCCGGTCCGAGGTAGCCGCGGCAAGCGTAGATGTCGGCGCTGGCGACCACGACGCCGAACCTCCGCACGCGCACGGTCTCGACGCGTTGCACGGAGGCGAAGTAGCCGAAGATGCGCCGGGCGCGCTCGGGCTCGCGCTCCGGACTGCTCTGCACGAACACCGCGCTCTCGCCCGCATGCCGCTGTGGCGTCTCCCAGTGATCGAACTGCAGGGCCGGCTCGCCCAGCGTGTTCTGCGCGAGTACGGGCTGGCGCGGCAGCCGCATCGACTCCGGGGTGACCTCGCGGCGCAGTTCGAGTTCGCGCAGCAGCTGCGCCGCGTCCCGGTAGTTCGGTGCGAAGAAGAACACGTTGCCATCCCGGTCGTCCTCGCGATCGAGGTCGCTCCGCCAGTGCTCGGCACGGCTGGCGATCTGGTCCCAGCCCGACCACGACGAGCCCCCGACCTGCGGCAGCCACCGCACCAGCGGCGCCCCCACGACGAAGAGGATCGCCATCCCGAGCACCGACCGCTGCGCCCACGCCCACAACCGCGGCCGACGCCGGGCGAGGGTGGCTTCGCGCGCCTCCCACCACATGATCCCCGCCCCCATCAGCGGCACGAACGCCGGGAGCAGCCAGTTGATCTTCACCTGGATGACGAGCGACGACGACGCGAAGAACGCGACGATCGGCACGCCGAACGCGAGGCTCCAGAGGGCCCCGATGTCCCGCCCGCGGGCAGCGCCCAGGAGCCACCACAGCAGTCCGGGCAGGAGCGCGAACAGGACCGGATGCAGGACGAGGAGTTGCCCACCGAGGAACTGGAACAGCCAGTGCGTTCCGATCGCCGCGTGCCCGAAACGACCGGTCTGGAAGCGGAACGACTCGAAGTCGTTGCCCAGGTTCCACAGCACCACCGGTGAAAACACGACGATGCTGACCAGGACGCCGAGGTACGGTCCCGGCCGTCGCCATTGCCGGCGCATCAGTGGATCGAGCAACAGGACCGACAGTCCGCCCAGCGCCAGGAACCCCGCCGAGTACTTGCTCAGCAACGCGCAGCCCGCCGCGGCCCCCGCCGCGGCCCACCACCGCAGCGAACCGGCACGAGCGCGCCAGAGGGCGACCATCGTGGCGGTCCAGAAGCAGAGGAGCGGTGGATCCGGCGTGGTGAGGAACCTGGCGACGCCCACCAGCGGCACGCCAAACGTGCACACCAGGAACGCCACGCGCCCGCGGGGCGAAACGCCGAGACTCCGGAGCCAGACGAGGCCGAGCCACGCGGTGGCACAACTGCAGATCCACGTCCCGAAGCGCAACCCGAGCGCGCCGTCTCCGAACATCCGGGTTCCGATCCAGATCAACCACGCCGCCATCGGCGGGTGGTCGAAGTAGGACAGTGCAGGGTGCTGCGCGTAGCTCCAGTAGTACGCCTCCTGCGCGAACACGGGCATCGCGACCGCCAGGCCGAGTCCGACGGAACAGGAGACCGCGAAGGCCCAGCGCTCGAGGCCGGGACAGGATGCGTCGATGTCGACCATGGCACGTCGGGGGCGAGCCGAGGCGACCAAGCGCCGCCCTCGCCGAGATGCCGAGCACCCTAGGCGTCTCGCGCAGGGCCGACCGGTGACGGTACGTTCATCCGCGGTCGGGACCTGCGCGGACGCGGCTGCCCGTTCAGGCAGGCGCGGCGACGGCGGCGACCGGCGCGGACGCGGGCGAAACTCGCTGGAACGTCAACGTGAACCGCGCCCCGCCGCTGGGCGCGTCTCCCACCTCGATGGTCCCGCCATGCGCCAACGTAGCCTCGCGCGCGATCGCCAGTCCGAGGCCGTAGCCGGCCCGCCGCCGCTGCAGGCGCGGCCCCTGCACGAAGGGCTCGAACACACGCGGCCGCACCTCCGCCGGCACGCCCGGCCCGGAGTCGTCGGCGGTCACGACGACGTCTTTCTCCCGTCCCTCGATCCGCAAGGTCACGCGCCCGGCGTCGGGCGTCCAGTCGATGGCGTTGGCCACCACGTTGCGGATGGCGCGGAGGACACCCTCGCGATCGCCGCGGATGCGCGTCTCGCCCGCCACTTCGATCCGCAGGTCGACGCCGTCGCGTGCGGCGCGCGCCAGTTCGCGCTGCAGGCGCAGCCGCGCCTCTGCCGCGAGGTCGAACTCCTCCCGCTCCCATGCCACGGCCGTGGGCCGCGCACACATCGCTACCAGGTTGTCGACGGCGTCGCCCAGTTCGGTCAGCTCCGCGAGCTGGCTGCGCAGGATCTCTGCGTAGGTCGTCGGATCGCGAGGGCGGAGCATCGCCACTTCGACCTGACCGATGAGATTCTGCAGAGGTGAACGCAGCTCATGGGCGAGGCTCGCCGTGAACAGGTTCACGCGCTCCGCCTCTGCACGGATGCGCCGCATCTCCTCTCCCAGGGCATCGACGACTTCGCGGATCTCGTCGGGCGCGCCCACGCGCGGATGCGGCGGCGCGTCCTCGCCGCGCGTGGCGCGCAGGTCTTCGGCGACCTGACCCACCAGGCGGCGCACGCGCGCCGCGAGCAGCCGGCTCGCCACCAACGCGAGCACGCCGCCGGCGCCGAGCAGGGCCATCGCGAACCGCCAGTACTGCGTCAGCATCGCGAACTCCTGCCGCCCGTCGATGACGAGCAGGCCGCGCAGCTCCGGCGTGAGGTCGAAGGCGCGCTTGACGCGCTGGTCGACGAGGACGGCGGTCTCCTCCGCAGGAGCGCGGTCGTCCGGGCCGAGGGCAGGTTCGCTCGCCACCAGCTCGCGCTCCCCGAACTCTCCCCGCACCTCGCCGGAGTGCCGGTCGACGATCCGCCAGCCCAGCGGCGTGTCGGGGTGCTGGTGCGCGAGTTCACGGGCCATGACCGGGAACATGGCCAGCGGATCGTCGCCCGAACGGACCCGCACGAGCAGCTCTTCGATCTCCTCCTGCGCCAGCGCGTCGAGTTCGCGCTCGATCGACGACCGCAAGAACACGCCCCCCATCACGACCACCACGATGCCCGGCGTGACCATCACCGCGAGCACCCACCAGGCCAGCCGACGGGCGAGCGACCAGCGCTTTGCGATCATCGCGCCGCGGCCCATCTAGTCCACCGTGCTCGACAACGTGTAGCCCTTGCCGCGCACCGTGCGCACCCACGGCCCGCGCGCCACTTCGAGCTTCCGCCGTAGGCGACCGACGTGCACCTCCACGACATTGGTGCCGGGGTCGTCGACCATCTGCCACACCTCGCGCAGCAGTTCGCGCCGCGACACGATCCGATCCTTGGCCTCCACGAGCACGCGCAGCAGATCGAACTCCTTGGGGCTCAGATCGAGCGGGATACCGCGCACCTCGACGAGGCGCTGGATGAGATCGAGCCGGAGGTCGTTGGTCTGCAGCGTCGGAAGGTGTCGCCGGCGGCGCATGACCGCGTCCATGCGCGCCAGCAGCTCTGCGAACGCGAACGGCTTGACGATGTAGTCGTCGGCGCCGAGGCGCAGCCCACGCACGCGCTCTTCGACTGACTCGCGCGCCGACACGAAGATCACCGGTACCGCGACCCGCTCGCGGATGTGGGCGAGCACGTCCCAGCCGCTGGCGCCGGGCATCATGATGTCGAGCAGGACGATGTCGAAGGGTCCTCGCTTCTGATCCTCGAGGATCGCCACGGCCTCGGCGCCGCCATTCGCCAGCACGGCCTTGATCCCGGAATCCGCGAGCCCCGCCGCGACGAAGCTCCGGAACCGTTCGTCGTCGTCCACGACGAGCGCCCGGCAGGACTCGGGCGACGCTGCGGCGCGGGGGTGGTCGGCGGACACGCGCGGGATGATATCGGGCCCGGATCGCGCGACGCACGCTCCGTCTCCGCAGCGTCGATCCGCTATCCTCCGCCGCTCCTCCGACCAACCCCCTCCGCCGAACACATCGACACATGGGCCGACAGTGGCTGCAGAAGAACAAGGAGATCACCGCCAACCGGCGCGGCAAGATCTTCAACAAGCTGGTGCGCGAGATCGCCGTCGCCGCGAAGTCGGGCGTGCCCGATCCCGACATGAACCCCCGCCTCGCGGTGGCGGTCGAGGCCGCACGCAAGCAGTCGGTGCCCAACGACACCATCGCACGCGCGATCAAGAAGGGCTCCGGCCAGCTCGGTGAGCAGGCCGACCTCGAACTCGTCACCTACGAGGGCTTCGCGCCGCACAAGGTGCCGGTGATGATCGAGTGCCTCACCGACAACCGCAACCGCACGGCGCCCGACATCCGCAGCATGTTCAAGAAGGGGCAGTTCGGCACGCGCGTGGCGTTCCTCTTCGACCACCTGGGGATCATCGAGGCGACGCACGCCACTGCGGGTCTCGACATCGAGACCGCCGCGATCGAGGCCGACGCGCAGAACGTCGAGGCGCTCGAGAACGTCGCCGAGGACCAGACCGGCGCGCGCTTCTTCACCGACCGCACCGACCTCGACGCGGTGACCAAGGCCCTGCGCGCCGCCGGCTGGACGGTGACGACCTCGGAGATGGGCTACATCCCCAAGGAGACCGTGAGCCTGAGCCCGGACGAGCGCCGCGAGGTCGAGGAGTTCCTCGAGGCCATCGACGACCACGACGACGTGCACCGCATCTACACGGCGCTCGCCTGAGCGGCTCGGCGTACCGTCAGCGCAGCCACTGCCCCTCGAAGCCGCGTTCGCTGCGATGCACGAGCAGGAGGTACCCCTGCGCCGTGCCCGCGACGATCGCGCGGCCGAGCGGGTCGTCCTCCGCCGATCGCAGGTCGTTGCGCATCGGGCGGGGCATGGCGCGGCCGGGCTCGTGGAACGTCGCCGCAAGCCGGCCGTCCGCGACGAACGTGAACCAGGTCCGGCGTCGGCCCGCCGGCGTGACCAGGGCGCGCTCGATCGGCACCGCAAGGTGATCGGGATACCAGGCGCGCGGCGTCGACCAGGCCAGGACGTCGTCCGCGCCGCGCGCGAGCTGGCTGTGGATCAGGCTGTCGCCCGCGCGCCAGACGGCGAGCACGCCGCGGTCGGGATCCCCGACGAACGTGACGGGCACGAGCGGCTCGAACGTCGGCCCGAAGAGATCGGCGCCGGCCGACACGCGGCCCAACCGATCGAACCGCTGCGCCGAGAGCGTGCCGGCTCCCCCCGTGGAGCGCCAGGCCAGCGCCAGCAGGTCGAGGTCGAACGACACGAGGTGCGCGAGATCGTACGGCAGCTCGACGCCCGCCTGCGCCCAGTGTCGTGCCGTCTGGGTGCGGAAGCGCATCGTCGTGGAGCTGGCCGGCACGAGCGTCCACGCATTCCCCGTGCCGTCGAACCCGGCGTCGCGCGGTGCACCGATCGTCGCCAGCGGTTCGACCGGGTCGAGACCCGTCTGCCGCAGCACGCGCACGAAGCGTGCGGCGACGCCGGCGGTGATCTCGTTCCAGGCGATCGCGACGTCGCCCTGCGCGCTGACCTCGACGCGCTCGACGGCGACCTGATCCGCCGCGCCACCCAGGCGTTCGCGCATGCGCAGGTCGTGCCCGACGAAGCGCAGCAGGCGCAGCTCCTGGCGGTCCGCGACTGCCGTCACGAGGAGCATCACGACGGCACCGTCGGCATCGACGACCATCTGCAGCGGCTGGCGTAGCGCCTCGAAGAAGGTCACCGGCGGCACGTCGAAGGTGCGCTTGCCGTCGGCATCGAAGCCCCGGCTGACGCGGAGCCGCACCACCGCCGGTGCCAGGAGCCCGGCCTGCGCCTGCGCCGTGGCGATGGCGAGCGTGCTGCTGCCGCGCGCGACGCTGAGCTGGACCGGGTCGGAGTTCGCCGGAACCGTCATCACCGGCGTCGCGCCGAGCCAGCCCTGGTCGCGATCGAACTCCGCCACCTGGACCGTCGCGTCCAGCATCCACGCGAGCGCCGCACCGCCGAGGGGATCCTGCGCGAGGAGCGGGTTCGCGCTCCCGGCCGCGCCGAGGATCACCGGGTGACTCCACCGTCCGGCATCGCGCCGGATCGCGAATTCGGAGCGCCGGGCCTGCAGCGTGTGCCACTCGCTCCCGTCGCGGGCGCGCACGTCGGGGCTCACTTCCAGCTCGTACCACCCCTCCGCGAGCGGCTCAGCCGGCTGCCAACGCAGGGTTGCGCCGTCGACCGTCGTGACCCCGCCAACGTCTCCGCCGCCCCGGTGGCGGACCACGATGGACCGCAGCCGCACCGATTCCGGATCGAGGGCCCGGTTGAAGACGAGGGCGACGTCGGCCCCCTCGACCGCCCACTCGTGGGCCGCTGGATAGGTCGCAACCACCCGGAGTCCCGATTCGCTGGCCTGCGCCGGACCGCCGGCGCCGGCAGAGCAGGACGCCAGAATCAGGAGGATCCCGGAGAGCGAGACGCCGGTAAGGAGCGGAGCTGCGCGCATGACGTGGCGACTAGCCGCGGCAGGCGGCGCGGTAACCACGACGCCACCGCTCCCTGGCTCGAGGCGGGAGACCCGACGGCGGGCGGGACCGTCCGGCCGGCCCTCGGGGCCCGCGACGAACGCGCCCCCGTTCCACAGCACCGTCGTGCGCCGCTGCATGCAGCTCCACGGCGACCTCGGCGTCGGCATCAAGGTGATCAACAACATCGCCTTCCGCCAGATCTGCGGCACCAGCGCCGGCGGCGGCACCCGCACCATGTCGCTCGACATGTGGGTCGGTGATGGCCTGCCCGTGTCGAACACGAACTTCGCCTTCGACGCCAACTACACTGCGCCGAAGACCCAGGTCATGACCGCGCAGGCGGTGAACTGGGGCCCGGTCGGCCCGCAGACGGCCTGCCCGGGCGTCTCGCCGTTCGAGGCCGCGATGAGCCTGCCGATCACGCCGTACACGTTCATCGGCACGGGTACCAACTCGTTCGTCTGGGAATTGGGCGTGATCAGCTGCACCGGCGGTTCGGTGCCGACCAACACCTACGTCACGACCAACGTCGCGGGCGCGTCGACGATCACGGGTGTCGGCTGCCCCACGATGACGCACACCGCCACCGTCTACGACCACGGCGGCATCGTGTCGATGAACTTCACGGTCACCGGCGGCCCCGCTTCCGCCGCGACGATCGCCGCGCTCGGCGCGTCGAACCCCAACCTGCCCTTCCCGGGCCTGTGCTCGCCGCTGCTCACCGACCTGATCGTGATGCTGCCCATCGGCAACACCTCGGCGGCCGGCGCGATCACCACCACCGAGGCCGCGCAGGCGACCTTCGTCATGCCGAACCCGTTCCCCGGGTTCACCCTGTTCACCCAGGTGCACAGCATCGACGCGGCGGCCGGCGCGATCCCGATCCGCAACTCCAACGGTCGTCAGAACGTGACGCCGCTGCTGGGCACCAACGCCGGTCTCGTCTCGCGCGTGTTCAACAACGCCAACGGCCTCGCCGCGACGTCGGGCATCTACTTCGGCACGTCGACCATCGGCTACGGCCTGGTCTGCGAGTTCACCTACTAGGCCACGCGAAGGACGCGCTTCGCATGCCCATGCTGGAGCTGACGCGCCCGAAGGGCGCGCAGCTCAGCGGCGTCTGGGCTCGCCCCGCACCGCGCATCGGCGAGTGCGGGGCGCAGTAGAGGCCTACGGGGCTAACCTCGTGAACGCCTCGTAGCGCACGCGGTCGACGTCACCGCGATCGACCGCCGCGCGCACTGCGCAGCCCGGCTCGTGCCGGTGCGCGCAGTCGCGAAAGCGACAACCCGCCGCAAACGCGAGCACGTCCTCGAAGGCGGCGAGCGCGTCGGTCGTGCCGTCCGGGAGACCGAAGGCGCGCACGCCTGGGGTGTCGATGAGGCGTGTGCCGTCGGCGAGCACGCTGAGGCTCGACGCCGCGGTGGTGTGCCGGCCCTTGCCGTCGCGTTCGCGCA
Source organism: uncultured candidatus Brocadiaceae bacterium (assembly GCA_964418595.1). GTDB lineage: Bacteria > Planctomycetota > UBA1135 > UBA1135 > UBA2386 > CAYQMF01. The sequence goes on along the minus strand of CAYQMF010000003.1, from coordinate 81,269 downwards.
CCTCACCCGTGGCACGCTCGCGCGCCGGATCGAGGCGATTGAGCAGCGTCGACTTGCCGACGCCGCTGTGCCCGACGAACGCGACCATCCGACCGCGCACGAGGTCCAGGAGATCGCTCAGGTTGTCGCCCCGCGTTGCCGAGACCTGCACGATCATCACACCTGCCTGCCGGTGCGGAAGGAGCGCGCGCTCGAGCTCGTCCCGGTCGTGGGCCAGGTCGCACTTGTTGATGCACACCGCGAGCGCCGCACCGCTGTCGGTCAACGCCAGGCGCAGGCGATCGATCAGGCCCGTGCGCGCCCGGTCCGCCGTCAACACCAGGACCACGAGGTCGACGTTGGCGGCGAGCACACGCCGGCGGTGCTCGTTGCCGGGATCGCTGCGCACCAGCTCCGTCCGGCGCGCCACGACGGCGACCACGCAGGGGTCGGTGCCCGCGCGTTCGTGCAGGACGACATCGTCCCCGACCGCCACCGCGGACTGTTGCACGGCGGCGAGTGCCGGCGCGAGTACCGCCTCGCGTTCCTGCTCGCCGCAGCGCACGCGGACCCGGCCGCGCGACAGCCACACGATCGTGCCCGTGGCCTCCGCCGAATTCGGGATCACCGCGAGCACGGGAGCCGTGCGCGGCAGCACGCGTTCGCGACGCGCGATCTTCTCCACGCCCCCCACCTCGTCGTCGCTTCCCTCACGCCGGGGCCTGGTTTGGCGCGACCTCGCCTTGCGCGCCTCCGCGAGCAGCCGCTCCTCCTCGCGCGTGCGCTGGTGCCGGCTGCCCTTCAGGTAGCGCTCCCGCTGCCGCTGCTTGTCGCGAGGGTCGGTCACGGAGGATCGGGCAGAGTGCTCACCGCACGACGAGGTCCGGCGTCAGGGCCCAGACGCGCATCGCACCGTCGCCCCCGAACGCATCGAGCAGCAGGGTCATCGCCGACAACGACGAGCCCAGCCGGCCCAGCAGGAGGCGCGCCGGGCCCTCCGGCACCAGCGCCTTGGCCGACAGCATCTGCTCCGTGATCGACTCCATGAAGTTGCGGGGGCGCGGGAGGTGGGTCACGTCGATGTCGGCGCCGACGCCCGCCTCGTCGCGCACCATCGCGAGTGCGGCGTCGAGCCCGCCGATGTCGTCGACGAGCTTCAGCTCCTTGGCGTGATCGCCGGAGTACACGCGCCCGCCCGCGAGCGGGAGGACGGTCTTGACGTCGAGGCGCCGTGACTTGGCGACCAGCGCCAGGAAGCGCTCGTACACCTCGTCGACCATCCCCTGCATGCGGGCCTGCTCCGCCTCCGTCCAACCGCGGTCGGGCAGCATCATGCCGGCGCTCTCGTCCAGCGCGATCAGCTCCTCGTGCATGCCGACGCGGCGGAACAGCGTGCCGAGGTCGGGCTTCATGCCGAACACGCCGATCGAGCCGGTGATCGTGCCGATCTCGGCGAGGATCGGACGACCGATGCAGGTGATCCAGTAGCCGCCGGAGCCGGCGACACGCCCCATCGAGTACACGACCGGCTTCTTCGCGGCGAGGTCGGCCAGCGCCAGCCGGATCGCTTCGCTCGCCGTCGCCGAGCCGCCGGGCGAGTTCACGCGCAGCACCACCCCCTTCACGTCAGGGTCGGCGGCAACCTGCCGGATGAGCTTCACCGTCGCACCGGAGACCATCGACCCCGCCTGCGCCTTGTCGCCGTCGACGATGGCGCCGTTGAGGTGCAGCACGGCGAGCGCCGGCTCGTCGAGTTCCTTCTCCTTCTTGGGCGCGAACAGCTCCGTGAGCATGGCGAGCGGGTTGAAGCTCTGCCGCTTCTTCTCGCCCTCGAGCACCGCGGTGAACTCGATCTCGGGTCCACCGAGCGCCGTCTTGATCGCCGCCTCCGCGCCGGCCCACGGGACGAGCCGATCGACCAGCCCGAGTTCCTTCGCCTCGCTGCCGCGGATCAGGCGCTGCCCCTGCAGCTCGCGCACGCGCTCCTTGGTGAGCCTGCGCCCGGCGGCGATGCGGGCCACGATCTCGGCGTTCATGCGCTTCACCATGTCGAGGTAGTGGTTGCGCAGGTGCTCGCTCATGCGCGGCAGGATGTAGGGCTCGACCGCGCCCTTGAAGTCGCCGCAGCGGACCACGTCGAACTGCACGCCCAGCAGATCGAACAGGTCCTTCATGAACGACACGCTCATCGCCGGCGCGGTGAAGTCGAGCGTGCCCATCTCCGCCATCATCACGTGTTCGCAGAGCGCGGCGATCTGCAGTTGCGTGGTGCCGCCGCCCTCGAGGTACGCGAACGTGCGACGTCCGGCGGCGCGCGCCTTGCCGATCACGCGCGCGATCTCCGTGAGCTGGGGCCCGTTCAGCGTCACCGGCTGGGTGAGGTCGAAGAGCACGGGCACGGCCTTGTCGCCCTTGCTGAGCGCCTCGAGCTGGCCGAGCATCGCGTAGAAGTCCTTGGGTGGGCTGCCCCCACCGGCCAGGAGCGCAGTGAGGTCGAAGCCCTGCTCCGGCAGGTCGGCGAAGGCCCCGCGCAGGTCGACGCGGTCGACCCGGGCCTTCACTCCTGGCGACGGTGTCTTGCGCGCGACTTCGGCGCTGCCCGGCCCGAACACGCTCTCCTGCGCCGGGAGCGGTGCGAGCGGAAGGAGACATGCGGAGAGGAGGAGGGAGGGGAGTCGGGTCATGGTGCTTCGGTTCGCGAGTCGAAGGCCGCTATTGTGGCCGCCGCGTGCGAACGGTGCACCGATCCGCTGGCGTTCCTTCCGCTGCGCGCCGCGGCTGTTCCTGGCTCGGCACCCTCGCGAGCGTCGCGTGGCTCGCCGCCTTCGCCACCGGCCAGGATCCCATCGGGCGCGTGGTCGACGAGACCGGGGCGCCGATCGTCGGCGCGCGCGTGCGGATCGAGCCACTCGCGCACGTCTCGCACGAGTACGCCGCATGGCTTCGCGCGGCCTTGGCACGTCGACCCGCGCCGGCGGTCCAGTCGACGAAGGACGGCAGCTTCGTCCTGCCGCTGCTCCCGGAGCACCGCCGCCTCGGCACCGGTACGGAGCCGCCGCTCGTGCTCGTCGTCGAAGCCGAGGGGTATCAGCCCTGGCGCGAGTCGCTGCCCTTCGGCCTCGCCGGGTTCCAGGGCACGCACGCGGTGCTGCACCGCTACGTCGCTGCCGATCGGTTCGAAGTGCGGGTCGCCGATCCAGCCCCCGGCACCGTGCTGTGGGTGCGGCGCCTCGGCGGCTTGGGCATGCCAGAGGACGCCAGCTTCCATGACGTGCCCGCGGACGGGCGCGTGACCGTGCTGGCGCCTCTCGTGCCGACGCCCCTCGTGCGTCCCGACTGGCGCAACACGCTGGCGCTCGGACACGAGGTGCAACTGCTTGCGCCGGGAAGCAGCACGCCGGCGGCGCTCCTGGATCCCGACTCCCACACCCTCGAACTGCGCGCCGCCCCCCACGCCCGCGGGGCCGTCGCCGTGCGGGATGGGGCGGGCCACGCCATCCCGCACGTGCGCGCGCTGTATCGCCTGCCGGATGGCTCGGCCCGCTGGTTCCCGGCGGCTGACTCCCACGCCGCGCGCGACGACGTGCTCACGCTGCTCGCGGTCGGCGCCGCAGGCTTCGTCACCCGTTCCGTGCCGCCGGACGCCGAGACCATCTCCCTGGCCGCGCGGCCCGCCGATGCGATCCTCTCGCTGCAGGTGCGCGACGGCGATCGGGCTCGCGCCGACGCCGAGGCGTGGCTGGTGCCGCTGGCGGAGAACGCGGCGGCACCGCCACGCGGCCGCAGCCTCGCCCGGCAGGTGATGGTCGCCGAGGACGGCGGGCTCGAGCTCACCGTCGCCGACGCGTGCACGCACGCGCTGGTCGTCGAGGCCACCGGCTGCGCGCCGCGCATCTTCGAGCCGCAAGACCTCGTGGCGTCGGATCGAATCCTCCGGCTGGACGCGACCCCGACCGCTTCGCTGCTCGTGAAAGTCGTCGACACCGGCGCGCGCCCACTCGCCGGGTTCGATGTGCGCGTGCCGGCGTCGGCCGTCCTGCCCCAAGCGCGCGCGCATTTGCACCACACCGATGACACCGGCACGTGCCGCGTGGACGGCCTGCGCCCCGGCTCGATCGAGATCGTCGTCGTCGGCGACGGCACTCTCGGGCGCGCGGTTGCACAGCTTCGCCCCGGCGACACCGGGGAGGTCGTCGTCGCGCCCACAGGGAGTCACCTGCGCGGTGTGGCCCGCGACGACCGCGGGCAGCGCGTGGCCTTTGCCCCGTTCGCGATCGACAACCGCGGCGCGTCGGCGCCGCAGAAGACCAGGTCGCATACCGACGCCCTCGGCCGGATCGAACTGCCGTTCCAGTCCCACGACCGGATCGTGACGTTCCTCGACGAGGTCGCGGCCAGGGAGACGCTGTCCCCGTCACGCGTCGCGGAGATCCACACGATCCCCACCCGCAACGCGATCGTCAGCTTGCCCGCCGACGCCGAGGTGCTGCGCGCCGCATACGCGAGCGCCACCGATACCACGACCGAGCACCTCCGGTTCGCGGCGTCGCGCGTGTACCTGTCCGTGCCCGCACATGTGGTGCGCGTCGATCTCGTGCTCGCCTCGGGGCCACCCGCGGTCGTGCTCGCCGACGAGCTTGGCGAGCCGGGACGCTGCGTCACGCTGTCCCGATGCGACATCGTGCGTCGCATCGCGCTGCGGATCACCGACGGCGCTGGCAAGCGTGTCGACGGCGCCCGGGTCGTGCCGTGCTTCACGCCAGGCGTCCCGAAGAGCTTCGACGCCAACGAGGCGGGACCGATCGAACTGGTGGACGGCGTTCCCGAATGGCGCGCGCGCGATCGTGCCGCACATCGCCTCGCGGTGTTCCACCCCGGTTTCCTGCCGAAGGTGGTCGCCGTGCCCGCGCCCGAGGGACGCGCCGACGAAGAGTCCCTCGACATCGAGCTGACGCGCGGCGCGCCGATCACGATCGCTGCGCCACCATCCGCCGCGACCCATACGACCGTGCGGGTCACGCAGGGCGAGAACCTCGTACTGAACGCGCTCGTGCGCGCTACGCGTGACGCGGATGGCGCGATGGTCGCGCGGCTTCCGTGCGCGCTCCCCGCCGGCTCGTACACGTTGCACGTCGAGCACGCGAACGAGGTCCGCAGTGTGCCCGTCCTCGTGCGCGGCGTGGAGCCGATGCTCGTGCGCTGATCGAGCGCGGACGACGTCGGCAACGCGATGCCATGGTTGCATCCGGCTCCGCTCGTATGCATTGCACCGCATGAGACCGGGCGACCGACCGCAACGTCAGCGACGTTGTTACTTTTTGTTCGGGTTGCGCGCCCCTCGCAGCTCTGGCTGGTTAGCCTTGCCGGTCGGTTGGTCCACGCTGGACCGCTTCCTCTTCTCTTCCACCTCACGAGGTCAACATGAAGCTCGCATCGTTCGTCGCCTTCAGTCTCCTCGCCGCCAGCGCGGCGGCCCAGTGCGGCCCGTACTACTACGACGACCCCAATCCAACCGGCGGGCGCAACGCGTTCCCGTGGGGCAGCCACGGCGTGCGCTACCAGATGATCATCCCGCAGGCCGTGCTCGGCGCCGCGCCGTTCGCGATCACGGGGCTGCGCGTGCCGGGTGACACGGCCCAGACGGCGGCGTTCACCATCACGTACAACCGGATCGAGATCCGCCTCGGCCACACGACGCAGGCGGCTCCAATCGCCGACTGGAACACCAACAACCCGAGCCCGACGGTGTGCCACGACGGCCCGGCGGTCCTCGTGCTGAACGCCAACACCTGGACCGACCTCAACCTGACCACGCCGTTCGCCTACAACGGCACGAGCAACGTCTGCCTCGAAGTGATCTGCTGGGACGTGCAGGGCCAGCCCCTGCCCAGCAACTTCCTCTTCCCGGCCAACAGCGCCGCCATCAGCCGCGCCTTCCGCTTCAACTGGGTGAGCGACCAGACGCAGATCCCGCTGACCGGCACCGGCGGCGGCAAGATCGGCATCCTGTGCGGCCCGCTGACCTGCAACACCGCGGCGAACCGTACGTTCTACGGCGTCGGCTGCGGCAACCACGCCAGCGGCCCGATGGGCGTCGGCAACACGCACGTGATCCCGCGCCTCGGCACGCCTGGCATGCTGGCCGGCCGTTGGGGCCCCGCCAACTCCGCTGGCGTGTACATGGTCGGCGGCGGCCAGGCCAACATCGACCTGGGCTTCCTGGGCGCGCCGGGCTGCACCGCGTCGGTCAACCTCGCCGGGATCGTGAACATCCCCTGCACGTTCGATGGGCTCGGCGACGCGACGCGGCCGAACTTCGACATCCCCAACCAGTTGTCGCTGTGCGGCGTGCGGTTGAACGTCCAGATCGTCGCCTTCTGGCCGGGCCTCAACCCGCTGCAGATCGGCACGTCGAACGCGATCGAGCTGCTGCTCGGGAGCTGAGAGGCTGATACCCGACGCGAGGCGGTGACCCCGCCTCGTGCCAGGCCGGATCCCCTGCCACACGCGATGCGCGTGGCAGGGGATCGCCGTTTCCAGGGCCACCTCCGGGAGGCTGCCCGGGCAAGCCGGTCACCTCCCACCGACACGGGGAGGCGGCCAGTGCGGGCGACGCACCGTTGCCCAGTGCATCCCCTGCGCGGCGTTGCGGAAGACGACAACGCGTCGTTACGCTGCAGCCCAAGTGTCCGCCCTCCTCAGCCTCGTTCTCGCTGCCGCGCTCCCCTGCCAGGACGAGGCGGCGACGGCCCCGCCGCCGCCAGCTACGCCGCGCGTCCTCTTCCTGACGCACTCGGCCGGGTTCACCCATCCGGTGGTCGCGCGCGTGCAACGCGGCCAGATGGCGCACGCGGAGCGCTGCCTGCAACGTGCGGCGGGACCGATGTTCGACCTCGAGTGCACGCAGGACTGCGGCACGATCACCGCCACCAACCTCGCGCGCTACGCGGCGGTGATGTTCTACACGACCGGTGAGCTGCCGCTCGCCGATGCCGACAAGGCAGCGCTGATCGCCTACGTGCGCGGCGGCGGCGGGTTCGTCGGCGTGCACTCGGCGACCGACACCTTCTACGACTTCCCCGCCTACGGTGAACTCATCGGCGGCTGGTTCGACGGACACCCCTGGCACCAGGAGGTGCGCGTGCGCGTGGAGGACCGCAGCCACCCCACCACCTTCCACCTCGGCGAGACGTTCGAGATCACCGACGAGATCTACCAGTTCAAGGCGTGGTCGCGCGATCGCGTGCACGTGCTGCTGAGCCTCACCAAGGACCTCACCGACCTGAGCAAGGGCAAGCGCACCGACGGGGACTACGCGCTCTCGTGGTGCCGCGACGTCGAGGCGGGCCGGATGTTCTACACCGCGCTCGGCCATCGCCCGGAGGTGTGGGAAGACCGCCGCTTCCTCACCCACCTGCTCGCCGGAATGCGCTGGGTCATGGCGCGCACCGACGTGCTGACCCGCGCGCCGACGGACTCGGTGGTCTTCGATCCGACCGGGCCGACGCCGACCGTCCAGCACGCCGATGGCGGCGCGCTGCGCTGGAACGTCGACGCCGGCGTCATGGTCGTGGTGCCCGGCAGCGGCAGCGCGGTGTCGAGGCAGCCGTTCGCCGACGCGCGCATCCACGTCGAGTTCGCCGTGCCCAAGGACGACGCGGCGCAGCACGGCAACTCGGGCGTCTACATCCAGCGTCGCTACGAGGTGCAGATCCTCGACTCCGCGGGTCAGGCCCCCACGCCGGGCAACTGCGGCGCGCTGTACCACGCTCGCGCGGCCGACTTCAACGCAGCCCTGCCGGCGGATGAGTGGCAGACCTTCGACATCTGGTTCCGTGCCGCCCGCTACGACGGCGACCAGAAGACCGCCAACGCGCGGTTCACGATCGTGCACAACGGGATCGTCGTGCACGACGACGTGGAACTCTCGCGGCAGACCGGGGCCGGCATCGCCGAGGGTCCCGAGCCGCAACCGCTGATGCTCCAGGATCACGGCAGCGGCGTGCGCTTCCGCAACGTGTGGGTCCTGCCGCTCTGACGACGAGGCCGTCGCTCACCGCCCGTACACGAACGCGCGCTCCCGCTCGTTCCAGGACGTCTCCACCCGCAACTGGCCGCGCTCGCCGAGGATGCGCGGCCACGGCGGCAGCAGCGGCTTGAGCGTCACCAGCGCCCGCAGTCGAGGCGCACGTGCGAGCGCGCGCCCCATCGCCGCCATCGCCGACGCCGGGTAGGTGAGCGAGCACGCGAAGGCCAGCGTCACGGCGCTGAGGTCGACCTCGGCGAAGTCCGCGAGCTCCAGGCGTACCCGAGGGCCGGTTTCCGGCCTCGCCACGGCGAGCCGCGCGCGGGCCGCGACCGCGACGGCGTGCCGGTGCGGACTGATCTCGATGCCCAGCGCCAACCCGACGTCGGTGGTCGACGCCGCCTGCAGGATGAACTTGCCGGTGCCGGAGCCGAGGTCGCAGATCATGTCGGTGGGCGTCGGCGCAAACCAGCGGAGCAGGCGCGCCGCTCCCGCGACGGTGATCTCGCCGTACGTCGCGGTGCCGGTGCCGGCGCGCGCGTCGGCAGAGCGGCGCTCCTCGACCGAGGTGTCGTGTCCGGTCGGCAGTCCGGCGTAGAGCGCGGCGAAGTCCGGCAGCGGACCGCGGGTCACTGGATGGTTTCCAGCTCGGCTGCGGTCCACGGCCGGTCGCGTGGCTGCGCGCGCACGGCTGCGATCTCGTCGGCGGTGACCGGATCCGCGCCCTCGCCGAACGTGCGGCGCGCGAAGGTCAGCACGGCCGCCAGCTCCGCATCGCCGAGCGCCACGGGCGGCATGGCCTTGTCCCAGGTCGTGCCGTCGACCTCGAGGGGGCCTTCGAGACCATGCAGGAGGATCCGCATCGGGCGCCCCACCGGCCCCGCCAGCCACTCGCTGGCGACGAGCGGCGGGCCCTCGGCGGTGCCCGCACCGGCTGGCCCGTGGCATCCGGCGCAGATCACGAACAGGGCCTGACCGCGCGCGAAGCGCGCCTGCTCGTCCGCGGTCAGGGCACGCAGGTTCGTCGCCGCCGGGGCGGCGGCGAACGCCGGCCGCAGCGCGGCATAGCGCGCAGCGAGGCGCGTGCTCTCTTCGCCTGCGCCGCCCGCCAGAGTCTCCGGCACAGCGCCGGCGAGCCGCAGGCTGCCGGGCACGACCTGCCGCTTCGCGTCCTTGCGCACCGCCGCGTCGATGCCGTCGAGGAGCGCCGCGCGCTGCCACGCCGAGCGATCCGCCGCCGCCAGCAGCACGAGCAGCGTCGACAGCTCTGCGGCGTCGCGGCCGCGACAGATCGCGATCGCGGCCGCGCGACACGCCTCGCGTGCGGTCTTGCCGCCCTCGGTCCACGCGCTCAGGCCTTGCTGCAGCAGCGCCAGTTCGCGCGCCGCGAAGCCAGCGACGAGCGCCGAGCCGAGCAGCTCGTCGTCGCGGACCCGGACCACGAGCGCCACCGCCGCGCCGAGCGCGTCGGCGTCCGCGGTCGCACCGAGCGCGAACACGGCGAGTCGTTGCGCCCGGGGGTCGGCCTCGGTCCCGACCGCGCGAAGGAGGGCGCCGGTCAGGATCGGGTCGGGAGCGCGGCACAGGCGCGCCCGGGCCAGCTCGTACCCCGCGGCGCGCAGAGCCCCGGAGCGCGCGAAGATCGCGGCGAGCAGCGGCCCGCGCTCGAGCGCGCCGAGACCCTCGAGCGTCCACAGCGCGTGCAGCCGGGCGAGGTCCTGGCCCTCTTGTGCGCGTGCGTGCAGGGCGGGCACCGCCGCCAGATCGCCTCGCTGCACGAGCTCCCGCTGCGCGGCATCGCGCGCGACGCCAGACGCCGAGCCCAGCAGGTCGACCAGCGCGTTGCCGCTCGCGCGCGACACGTGCATGGGTTGCCGCGTCGGCGCTCCCGCCGGCACGACCCGCCAGATCCGACCGAGGTCGAGCGGCGCCTCCAGCTTCCGTTCGAGGATCTGCCGGCGCAGGAAGGTCGTCACGAACAACCGATGCTGGAGGACCCCGCGATACATGTCGGCGACGTAGAGCGCGCCGTCCGGCCCCTCGGCCAGCGCGACCGGACGGAAGCGCTCGTCGTGCGACGCCAGGAACTCGCTGCCGCGCGTCGCCGGCGCGCCGTTGACGATCCCGTCCTCGTCGCGCAGCACGTTGCGCTTGATCAGGTTCGCCGAGGGTTCGCACACGAACGCATTGCCACGATGCGTCTCCGGGAAGAGATCGCCGCGATAGACCCACGGACTGCAAGCGGCCGTGAAGCGCGCGAGTCGCCCGTCGGTGAGCGTCCCCGGCTGGTAGCCGCGGTTGACGCCGGGGGTCACCCGCACCGGCCACACCGACTGGTCCTTCACCGCGACGTGGTCGAGCCCGCGCGCGCGGCCGAGGCGGGGGTTGCCGATCGCGAGCTGCCGCGGCAGCAGATCGACGCGCAACTGCGTGCTGTTGTCGTCGTGGAACAGGCGGCCGAGGTCGTCCTGCGCGATCCCCCACTGGCCCAGCGCCGGCGATGGTTCCGCCACGAAGCGGTCGCCGTCGCGCACGTAGCACACGTCGTGCTTGGCGAGGTAGATCCGGTTGTCGAGCGCCCACAGCAGGCCATTGGGCGCATGCTCCGGGCTGTCGATGCCGCCGAGCCCGGCGGCGACCTCCGCCTTGCCATCCGCCTTGCCGTCGCCGTCGCGATCGGGACACCACCACAGGTGCGGCGGCTCGATCACCAGCGCCCCGCCGCGCAGCGGGCACACCGCGCGCGGCAGCACCAGTCCATCGAGGAAGGTCACGCGTCGCTCGAAGCGGCCGTCGCCGTCGCCGTCGGTCAGGATCGCCACGGCGCCGTCGGGGTTGGTCTCGCCCTTGCCGTCGACGTCCGGCATGTAGCTGCGCATCTCGACCACCCACAGCCGGCCATCGCCATCGAAGGCCATGCACACGGGCGCCACGACCATGGGCTCCGCCGCGGCCAGCTCGATGCGGAAGCCGTGCTCGACGACGAAGGTGCGCAGCGCTTCCTGCGGCGACAGCGCCGGCGCGTCTGGGATCACGTAGCCGGAAGGCGGCGCCTGCACGGTGCCGGGTCGATCCTTGCCGTCGCCGGCCTGCGCCGCCGCGCCCGCGGCCACCCAGAGCACGCCCGCGCGGATCACGGCCACTTCCCGCCGTTCGCCTCGGCCGCCGGCCGGGTGAACTCGCGCCAGCTCGCCTCGATCGCATCGCGCTCGAACGGTCCCGCGAACACCAGCACGCGGTAGCGCAGCGTCAGCACATCGTCGGCGGCGAGATGGAAGTCGCCCGCCTTCGGCGGTGCCTTCTCGAAGTCGTGCCGCCCGAACGGATTCGCCGCGAGCAGACCGTACGACCGCGCGTGCCACCACGTCGGATGCCGCAGGTTCTCGACGTGGTCTAGGAGCGCCACGCCCACCGCCTTGCCGTCGACCTCGCCGCTGTAGGCAACCCACCGCGCGCGCGTGCCCCACGCCGCGGCGTCGACCTTGCCCTCGCTCGTGTACGCGTGGCCGGGATCCTGCGCGCGGTCGAAGCACAGGCCGCGCGGCAACCGGAGCGCCATCGTGCCCTCCTTGGTGTCGCCGAAGTGCAGCGCGCCGTGCGACGCGCGCAGCACGAGCGTGACATCGATCCCGCGCAGCGCGCCACTGGCGAAGAACTCGTGCGTCCGGCGGTCGGTGCACACGACCTTGCCGTCGGGTGCCAGCCACCGGTTGCTGGTGACGATGCGCGCGCGATGCTCCACGACCTCGGCGGTGATCGGCTCCGTCGGCTCGATGCGCCCCGCGTTGTCGCCCTCCGTCCAGAAGTCGACGCCGTTGACGTCGCCGTGCGCGAACCACAGCGACTTCTGGTGCGGGTGGTCCTCCGCCGCACCGGGTTCCTGCTGCATGGGCCAGGCCCGCGTGACCGGCAGGCCGCCTGGCGCCAGCAGTGGCCACAGGATCGGCCGCCCGAACGTCTGTGGCACGAACGTCGCGAAGGCCTCGCCCCCGAGTTCCACGCGGATCGTGTCCGCCGTGCGCACGAGGTTCGGGCTGGCGGGACCCTGGGCGCGGAGAGGCACGATCGTGACGAAGAGCAGCGCAGCGCGAGCCAGCATGGCGGCATCGTCGACGAGCCCGCGGCGAGCGTCAACGCGCCTGTCGTTGCCCTCGCACCGCGCCCGCGGTATTCCCCGGGGCCATGCTCGCGCGCGTGCCCACGCTGTTCCTCGCCCTCGCAACGTTGCCGGCACAGCCGGCGCAACCGACCTCGCCGCCTGAACTCGAGCGCCTGCGTGAGCTGTATCGCGAGCTGCACCGGCATCCCGAACTCTCCAACCGCGAGGTGAAGACCGCCTCCCGCATGGCCGCCGAGCTGCGCGCGCTCGGGGCGGCGGTCACGGAGCGCATCGGCGGACTCGGCGTCGTCGGCGTGCTGCGCAACGGCGAAGGCCCGCTCCTCATGCTGCGCGCCGACATGGATGCGCTCCCCATCGCCGAGACGACCGGCCTCCCGTACGCGTCGACGATCCGTGGCGAGAGCGACGAAGGTCGCGCCGTCGGCGTGATGCACGCCTGCGGGCACGACCTGCACATGACCTGCCTGCTCGGCGCCGCCGGCCGCCTCGCCGCCGACAAGAGCGCGTGGCGAGGCACGATCCTGTGCCTGTTCCAGCCCGCGGAGGAGCGCGGTCTCGGCGCGAAGCAGATGCTCGACGACCAGCTCTTCGCGCGCTTCGGCAAGCCCGACTTCGCGCTCGCCCTGCACGTCGCCCACGACCTGACCGCGGGCACCATCGGCCACCGCGCCGGCTGGGCCATGGCCAACGTCGACAGCGTCGACATCGTCGTGCACGGACGCGGTGGGCACGGTTCGACACCCCACCTCACCATCGACCCGATCGTGATCGCGGCGCAACTCGTGGTCGACCTGCAGACCATCGTGTCGCGCGAACTGGCCGCGCAGGAACCCGCGGTCGTCACGGTCGGGGCCATCCACGGCGGCAGCAAGCACAACATCATCCCCGACCAGTGCGAGCTGCAGCTCACGGTGCGCAGCTACAGCGACGCCGTGCGCGAGCACATCCACGCCGCCATCCGCCGCAAGGCCGCCGCGGTGGCGGCAGCCCATCGCGCACCGGAGCCGACGGTGACCTTCAGCGAAGGTACCCCCGCCCTGTTCAACGACGAGGCGCTGGTGTCCCGCGTCGTGCCCGTGCTGCGCACGGCCTTGGGCACCGACAACGTGCTCGAGGTCCCCGCTGCGATGGGCGGCGAAGACTTCTCGCGCTACGCGCGCGCCGGCGTGCCGGTGTTCATGTTCCGCCTGGGCGTGGTCAGCGCCGCGCGCCTCGCCGCCTTGCGGCAGGCCGGGGCGCAGCCGCCGCCACTGCACTCCGGCGGCTTCTATCCCGATGTCGACGAGTGCCTGCCGACGGGGATCGCGGCGCTCGTGGCCGGCGCGCACGAACTGCTGCCCGTGCGGTGACCTGCTCGTGCCGGCGGCGATGGACTTCCAAAGAGACGGCGCAGCGGGGCCGATGCGTCTCCTGGTCGAGGTTGGTGCCCCGCGTTGCCACGGCTCCAGAGGCGAGTGAACCGCACCGCCCGCAGGGCGGGACGGCCTCCAACGAGCCGTCGCAGCGGGGCCGATGCGTCTCCGGGTCGAGGTTGGTGCCCCGCGTTGCGACGGCTCCAGAGGCGAGTGAGCCGCACCGCCCGCAGGGCGGGACGGCTCACAACGTGATCCAGAACTCCGCTTCCGCCTGCGAGACGATCTGGTTGTTGCTCGGGTCGATCGCCTTGAAGCGGAAGCGGAACGGGAAGGTCGTGTTGAACGGATCGAGGTTCGCCGGAATGGCGATGCTGCCCGACAACCAGTTCGGATCGACGGCGAAGTTCGGCGGCAACGACACGAACGCCGGGCCGAGCAGTGGCGCCGAGAGACCGTTGGCGGCGATCTCGAGGACCAGCACCAGGTTCTGCGGCGCCGCCGTGTTGTTGGTGAGCGAGAGCGCGTACACGAGGTTGCGCCCGCGCTGCACGCGGCCGGTCGTGGTGACGACGCCGACCGACACCGCGCCTTGTTCCGCGCGCAACAGGTTGTAGGCCGCCTGCAGGTTGATCCGCCCGTTGCCGTAGGTGTTGTCTTCGCCCGCGGCGCCGAGATCGATCGCCGACCGGTAGAGGAGGCTCTTCACCTGGTCGGCGCTGAGGTTCGGATCGACCTGCCGGAGCAGGGCGACCGCACCGGCGACGTGCGGGCACGCCATCGACGTGCCGCTCAGGTTGCGGTACTGGTTGCCGGGGTACGACGAACGCACGTTGTCGCCCTGGGCGCAAACCTCCGGCTTGATCGGATTGCCCGGGCAGCCCGACGGGCCGAGGCTGCTGAAGCTCGCGATGCTGTTGCTCCCGGTGAGGAGCGCGCCGACGCTGAACGTGTTGAACGGCGTCGTGGCTCGATCGCTCGGCGTGCGCAGCGACATCGCGCCGCGCGAGCCTTCGTTGCCCGCCGCGAACACCACGACCACGCCGGCCGCCTCCGCGATGTCGATCCCTTGCCAGAACGCCTGGTCGCACATCGGCACCTGGTGGAAAGCCGGGGCGTACCCCCAGCTGTTGCTGCTCACGTCGGGGACGTCGTCCACGGTGGTCGGGTTGCCGTCCGGATCCGCGCTCCACTGGAATGCCGCGATCGCGTCGATCCGGATCTGCGCGAGGTTCGAGCCGGCGATCGCGTCGGATGCGATCCAGTCGGCGTCGAACGCGACGCCGACGCGGTTGGTACCGTCATCGCCGCACATCGTGCCCATCGTGTGCGTGCCGTGGCCGTTGCCGTCGCGGGGCGTCGGCGCGCGCAGCGTCGGCGAGTGCCACGCCGCGGACGCCAGCACGCCGGAGCGGTTGCCGCGCCATCGCGTGCGGAACGCGTTGTGCGTGCCGTCGACGCCGGTGTCGATGTTGCTGACGATGCGACCGGCGCCGGTGAAGCCGAGGCCCCAAAGGAAGTCGGCCTTGATGTCGAGGAGACCGGGCTCCGCGGCCGCCAGCGGGCCGACGGGGGCCTCGCGGTTCGCCACCGGCTCGATCATCGCGAGCCCCGTGCCGCCATCCTCGATGTGCAGGATCCCGGGGAACGCGGACAGCGTGACGATCGCGTCGACAGTCGCCCAAGCGCCGACGGCGTTGACGACCCAGAACGGCTGCAGGGCCGACACGTGGCCGCGCGTCTCCAGGTCGCGCAGCTTGCCGAGCAGCGCCGCCTGCGAGCGATCCGCCAGTTCCTGCGCGGCGCGGACCACCAGCTCGTGGCGCTGGGCGCGGGTCGCGTTGCCTCGATCCAGGCGCGAGGTCAAGCTCACGACATCGAGCTGTTCACCCAGCACGATGACGATCGGGACTTGCTGGGCGGGCGCGGTGTCGAGCAGCTTCTTCTGGAAGCTCGGCTCGATCTGCGCAGTGGCGGCGACGGTGAGGAGGACGGTCGCGACTGCGCGGGCCAGGATCGATGCGGTCATGGAGACTCCGTGAGGGTTGGGGAGAGGCAGGACGGCGCAGAACATACCGCGCCGGCCGCTCCGCGTGACACACGCTGACGCTGGAACGGAATCGGCCGTGACGTAGCCTGCCTCGCGGCATGGACGACGCGCTGCTGCAAGACCTCGTGGTGGAGTTGTACGAGCGCCATGCCGTGGCAGGAGTCCCCGCGCGTGCGGTCCTCGCCGACGCGTTCCCGGACCTGCGCCTCGCTCCCGCGGACCGCCGCGTGGTCGCCGTCGCGTTCTACCGGATGCTCCGCCTGCGGCGCCGCATCGACCTCGCCCTGTCGCTGGCGACGCGGCGCGCGCCGGAGGGGCAGGCGCGGACCCGCGCCCGCTTCGTGACCAGCCTCGTCCTCGCCGGCGAGATCGGCACCGACGCCGCACCCGACCACTTCCGTCAATCGCGCGCTCGCATCGACTGGGCGGCGATGCGTGACCTCGACGCAGCCGTCGCGCGCGAGCCCGACCCGACGGTCCGCTTCGCGCTGCAGCACTCGCTGCCGGACTGGCTGGCCGACCGCTTCCGCACGGAGTTCGGCGCCGAGGCCGACGCGGTGATGGCCGCACTCAACGGGCCGCCCCCGCTCACCGTGCGCACCAACACGCTGCGCACCGACCGCACCCGGCTGCAGGCCGCATTGCAGGATCACGGCCTGCGCCTCGAGCCGACGCGCTTCGCGCCGCACGGCCTCGTCCTCGACGGCGACGTCAACCTGTTCGCGACGCAGACCTTCCAGGACGGCTGGTTCGAGCAGCAGGACGAGGCGAGCCAGCTCTGCGCGCACCTCGTCGCGCCGCCGCCGGGAGGCAACGTGCTCGACGCCTGCGCCGGGTCCGGCGGCAAGACCCTGGCGCTGGCCGCCGCGCTCGGCAACCGCGGCACGGTGCTCGCCACCGACACCAGCGCCAGGAAGCTCGCCGAGCTGGTGACGCGACGGCGCCGCGCCGGGACCGACAACGTGCGCAGCCTCGTCGTGACCGACGACGCCTGGCCAGCGGAGGTGGAGGCGTTCGCGCGCCGCGCCGATCGCATCCTGCTGGACGTGCCGTGCGACGGCGTGGGTGCGTGGCGCCGTCGCCCCGACGCACGCTGGCGCCTCGATCCCGCGCACGTCGACGCGGTGACCGCCACGCAGCGCGCGCTGCTGGCGCGCTCCCTCGCGCTCCTCGCGCCCGGCGCGCGTCTCGTGTATTCGACCTGCACGATCTTCCGCAGCGCCAACCAGGACATCGTCGAGGCCGCCCTCGCCGCCGACCCCGGCCTCGAACTCGTCCCGATCGCGGAAGTGCTGGGCGGCGAGGCAGCCGCGCCGATCGCGGCGGGACGCTGCCTCTTCACGCTCCCCCACCGGCACGGCACCGACGGGTTCTTCGCCGCCGTGCTGCGTCGCCGGCGCGCCCCGCGGGTCAGCGCCCGACCGCCGGCAACCCCTCCGGCAGCGTGAAGGCGCCGGGCCCGGCCGAGGGGTCTCGCTGCGCGAGGTCGGGCAGATCCTCGTCGGTGTTCGCCACGTACACCCACCAGTTGTCGTAGCCGAAGGTCGTGTACCCCGGCCCCTTCGGCAGCCGCTCGAGGATCCACTTCTGGTAGCCGAACTGGGTGCCGCCCCAATCCAGGCTCGACACGCCGCGCGGGTCGCCGCGCAGGTCGGGGTAGCGCGCCCAGTTGTCGCTCCATGATCGCACGACGCGCGGGTTGGCGTAGTCGTAGCCCTTCTCGCCGTTGGGTGGCACGTGGCAGTTGCCGACCATCGACGGCGTGCCGGGCGTGTCCATCTCGAGCCACGAGAACACGTTCCACGGGTCGCGGCGGGTCTTGGGATCCCAGATGCCGTCGGCGAAGGCGAGCGCCGCCATGCTCTCCACGCGGTGCGTGTAGCTGTGCACCATGTTGTCGGCGCCGACCTCGTAGTTGAAGCCCATCACCCACGTGGTCCGGCCGAGTTCGGGGGGGATGTCGTACGGCCGATACAGCCACGGGTTGTCGGTGGGACCGAAGCGCGCGTAGCGGTTGGGGATGTAGCCCGCGAACTCGTCGAAGTGCATCCCCGACGCACCCCACAGCCACAGCTCCGTGATGCCCTCCTTGCGGAAGCGCTCGATGAGCCCGTTCTCCTCGAGCACACAGCGATACGACGTCGTGGCTGGCTGCCACTGCTGGGTCTGCCGCACCGCCAGGAACGACTCGTCGGTGTAGCGGAAGCCGTCGACCTTCTTGGGGAAGCCGTCGATCTCGAGGATGTCGACGATCTCGTAGTCGATGTAGCCCCAGCTCGCCTGCCGGATCACGTCGACCAGGATGCGCGAGAAGTGGCGCGGGTCGTTGCCACCCACGTGCGCGCGCAGGGTCTTGCCCGCGTGCGCTTCCAGGATCGGGTCGTAGATCACGACCACCACCTTGGCGCGCTTGCGGCCGCTGGCGACGCGGGCGTCGTAGCGGAACGCCGGTCGGACCCAGTCGGTCTTCTGCTTCTTGCCGATGATGAACGCGCCGGTGTTGCTGATCACCCCGTCGGGGGCGCGCTCCGGAAGGTCGCGCCACGCGGCCTGGGCGGCGAGGGACACGGCGAGCCAGGGGAGCGACGCGCGCGGTGCGAGGCGGAGCATGCGGGAAGTGGGTACCGCTGCCGTCACCGGGCGCAAGGACTTGGCGACACTCATGTGCGCGGGGCGCACGTCTCGCATCGGTTTCCTCGCCCGGGGTCCGGACACCGACCGACGCGGACCCCTGACGTCGTCGATCGAGGTTGCATGGCGACGCTTGTCCGCGCCGAGTGGTTGGCCGACGATCGCGCCCGTGCCGCCTGACCCCAAGGTCCTGGTCGTCGACGACGATGCCACGCTGCGCCGGGTGCTGTCGCGGGAGCTGACCGACCTGGGCTTCTCGGTCACCACCGCCGCCGATGCCCGCGATCTCGTGGCGCGCGTGCTCGCCGATCGACCGGACGTGGTGCTGCTCGACCTGAAGATGCCGGGCGTCGACGGCCATCAGGCGCTGGCGACGCTGCACGGTGCCGAGCCCGCAGTCCCCGTCGTGGTGCTGACCGGCCACGGCAGCGTCGCCGACGCCGTCCGCGCCATGCAGGGCGGCGCGTACGACTTCCTGCAGAAGCCGACGCGGACCGCGATCCTCGAGCAGACCCTGCGCCGCGCCTGCGAACACCGCCGCCTCGGCGAGGAGAACGCGCGGCTGCGTCGCGCCAACTCAGCGACGGTAGACCCCGACATCGTCGGCGAGAGCGTCGGCATGCGCGAGCTGCGCACCAGCCTCGCACGTGTCGCCGCCAGCGACGACAGCGTCCTCATCCTCGGTGAGAACGGTACGGGCAAGGAGCTGATCGCGCGCGCCGTGCACGCGATGAGCCCGCGATGCGACGAGAGCTTCGTGGTGGTGAACTGCGGCGCGATCGCCGACAACCTCGTGCACAGCGAACTCTTCGGTCACGCCAAGGGCGCGTTCACCGGGGCGGATCGGGCCCGGGTCGGCCTGTTCGAGGCCGCGCACCGGGGCACGCTGTTCCTCGACGAGATCGGCGACCTGCCCCGCGAGTTGCAGCCGGCACTGCTGCGGGCGGTTCAGTTCGGCGAGATCCGACCGGTCGGCGACGACCGCACGCGCACCGTCGACGTGCGCGTGGTCTGCGCGACCAACCGCGACCTGCACGTGCTCATGCGCGAGGGCGCCTTCCGCGAAGACCTCTACTACCGCCTCGCCACGCTCGAACTCGCGGTGCCGGCGTTGCGCGACCGCAGCGCCGACATCCCGCTGCTCGCGACGAGGTTCCTCGAGCGCTGCGCGCACCGGCAGGGACGCGCCATGGTCCTGACCCCGGCGGCGCTGGCTCGCCTGCAGGGCCATGCGTGGCCGGGCAACGTGCGCGAGCTGCAGAACGCCATCACCCGCCTCGCCACGATGGTCGGCAGTGACCGCATCGAGGCCGAGCACGTCGACACGTTCGTCCTGGCCCGCGCCCGCGCCGGCCGCCAGGAACTCCCCACGTTGAACGCCGCCGAGCTCGAACGCCTGGCGATCCAGGCGGCGATGGAGCGCTTCGACGGCGACAAGAAGCGCGTAGCGGAGGCGGTGGGGATCTCGCTGAAGACGCTCTACAACCGGCTGGCCGTCGACCGCGCCGACTGATCGTCCTCCGCCACGGCGAAGCGAACGCGGAAGCGCGCGCCGGGCTTGCGATCCACGATCTCGATGTGGCCGCCGTGCCGCTCCACGATGCGCTGCACGATCGCCAGGCCGAGGCCGGTTCCCTGCCCCACCGCCTTGGTCGTGAAGAACGGCTCGAAGACCCGGTCGACGAGATCTGGCGGCACGCCCGGCCCTTCGTCGTCGACATCGACGACGACCTCGGAACCGATCCGCTCGGCGCACACCCGCACGCGCTTGCCCGGCGAGCTCACGTCGAGGGCGTTGTTCAGCAGGTTGAGCAACACCTGCCGCAGTTCTTGCGGGTTGCTCACGATCTCCGGCAGCTCGGACTGGATCTCCGCGACCAGGCGCACCGACGCCCCTTCGAATCGGTGCCGCGACAGGGTCACCGCCGCGCGAATCGCCGCGGCGACATCCACCGGCCCAAGCGCCGGCGAGTCGCTGCGGCCGATCTCGAGCAGGCGCGCCGCGATCTCGTGCACGCGCTCCGCCTCCTGGCCGATGGTCTCCAGGTATTCGCGCTCCGCGTCGTCGAGCCGCCGGCTCTTGGCGCCGCGGCGCAGCAGACCTTCGGCACAGGCGCTGATCGACGCCAGCGGCGTGTTGATCTCGTGCGCCAGCCCCGCCGCTAGCGCGCCGAGGTCCGCGAACCGCGCAGTCCGGATCAGTTCACGCGTGCGCTGCTCGACGCGCGCCGCCAGGTCCTCGTTGTGGCTCGCGAGCTGGCGCGCCATCGCCTTGATCTCACGCCCGAGGTCGACGATCTCGGCGCCGCCGACTTCGGCCAGGGGATGGTCCAGGCGACCGCGTCCGATATGCCGCGCGCCCTCGCGCAACTCGCGCAACGGCTGCACGACACGCCGCTGCACATACAGGCAGATGGCGATCAGGAGCGAGACCGCGCCGATCGCGAGCAGGCCCACGAGGCGCATGAGGCTGCCACCGCGGGCATCCAGGTCGAGGCTGGCGGCGTGCGCTTCACGGCCGATCTCCATCGCCAGCGACTCGGCGATGCGACACATCGTGGCCGCGTGCTCCGCCCACTCCGGCGCGCTCACCTCTCCGGTCGCGGTGGCGATGCGCGCCCGCTGCAGCAGATCCCGCAGCTCCGCGCGCGTCCTCGTCTCTGCCGCCTCGTGCGAACGCTCCGACGGATCGTCCTGCGAGGGCGCCGACAGTCGATCGAGGGTCGCGATCGCCTCCTCGATGTGCCCGACCTGATCGCGTGCTCCCAGCGTCGCGTCGGCCGGGACGTCGCTCGTGGCGCGCAGCCGGACCACCCGCTGGAAGCCGCGGACGTCGAGCACGAGCGCCTGGGCGAGTTCGGCCTCGCGTCTCTCCTCTGCGACGCGGCGCAGATCGACCCGGATGCCGTGCACCTCGACGACGACGATGCCGAGCATCCCGAGGACGAGGGCGAGCAGGATGACAACGATCCACCGCATCTGTCCGGCGATGGACAGGCGGCGATCCTGGCGGGTGACGCGGTCGGAACCGGCCACTCAGTCGTCCTTCCGCCGCTGCGTGAGGGCGGCGTCGAGACGGACGTGCACGATCGGGTCGAGCCGCACCACGCCGAAGCGCCAGCTCGCCGGCAGACCGAACGCGCGCGTATCGAGATCCAGATCCCCCACCATCCGCGCCCGGTCCTTGCGCTCGGCGCCGAGACACAGATCGAGGATCGTGCGCCGCACCTCGCCGTGCAGGGTCAGGTTGCCGAGGCAGCGCAGGCGATCCACACCGTCGACAGTCGTCGTCGACGTCGTGATGGACTCACTGAGGAAGCGCGCCTGCCGCAACGCACCCGCATCGAGGAGCGCGTACACCGCCTCGCCCTGCCAGGGGTCGGAGGCCCCCGCGCAAAACGGCAGGAGGTCGACGGCGATGTCGACCGCCGTCGGGCGCCGGTCGGCACCCAGGTCCAGCGTGATGGTCACCGCGTCGTCGACCACGATCTGTTCGTCGAAGGCATCCTGCACGGAGATGGCCAGCCGGCCATCGTACGCGACGTACGTCCCGCTCCGAAGCCGCGGTACCGGGAGTCGCGGCAACGTGATCGTCGGAGCCTGCGAACCAGCGACCGGCTCGAGGCCAGGCCGCCGGATCTCGTGGAGCACGAGCACCGCGGTCATGACGAAGGCGGGCAACAGCGCGAGCGCTGCCACGCGACGCTCGCTCATGCCGGTACTCCCCGCAGCGCGCGCCACCACACCGCCGGCCGCAACAGCTCACGGCCCGGTACGTAGTCGCCGGTGATCGCCACCAGGAGGTCGGCGAGGCGTGGCCGGGCCGCCAGTAGCGACAGCGCGCCGGCCACGAGCCACGGATGGCGCAGGCCGCGCTGCAGGAGCCGCGCGAACATCAGGCGCGGCCCGAACTCGGCGCGGCGGGCGTGCGCGTAGGCGCGCAGCGAGCGCCGGTCGGCGCGACCGCCGGCCAGCGCGTCCACCAGGATCGGCGCCAGCAGCTGCGCACCGCGCAGGGCGAAGAACACGCCCTCGCCGGTGATCGGGTCGACGTACCCGCACGCGTCGCCGACCAGCGCGGCGCCGTCGGCCACCTGCCGCGTCGTCGACATCGCGAGCGGACCGCAGCCGCGCACCGGATCGACGCGCACGGCGTCGGCGAGCCGATCGCGGAGCAGAGGCGCGGCAGCCAGGTGCCGGCGGAGGAAGGCGTCCCAGTCCCCGTCGTGCGCCCGCACCGCCGCCCGATCGAGCACGAGGTTGAGGCTGAAGAGACCATCGTCGACCGGGGTCGCGGCGAAGTACCCACCGGGGAACAGGTGTACCTCGGCGCACGCACGCGGCGTGACGCCCGCGTAGCGCGTCGTCAACGCGACGCGCTGCAGCCAGGGCACCGGGCGCTGCACCCCGAGATCCCGCGCAACGCGCGAACGAACGCCATCGGCGCCGATCACGCAGCGCGCGCGCACCTCGCGCTGGCCCTCGCCTTCGCGCACTACGACACCCCGCACCACGCCGCGCGCATCGCGCACGAGCCCATCGACGGTCGCCCGCTCCGCCACCGTCACGCCGTCGGTCGCCGCGGCCGCGGCGAGCAGCACGGCGTCGAACCGCTCCCGCCGGACAGCCCAGCCGAAGGGCGCCGGCGCCGGCGTCTCCCCCACGGGCGCGAAGTGACCTTCGGCCCGCCGCTCGTAGCCATGCAACTCCATGCCGCCCACGCGCCGCACGCCCAGCGCGGCGACGTCTTCCCCCACCCCGAGGCCGGCGAGGATCGGCAGGCACTCCGGACTCATGAACTCGCCGCACGGCTTGAAGCGCGGGAACCGCTTCTTCTCGAGCACGAGCACCTGCAGGCCGGCCCGCCCGAGCCGCATCGCCAGCGACGCGCCGGCGGGTCCGCCACCGACGATGGCCACGTCGACGTCTGCACGGGCACCGCTCATCGCCGGCCTCCTTCGCGCACGAGCAGCAGCGCGGGCACGAGCAGGAGCGAGACCACCGCGGCAACGCCGATCGTCAGCGCGGCCAGGAGGCCGAACTCGGCCGTGGTCGACAACCGCCCGAACCCGGCCACGGAGAAGCCGGTGCCGAGGACGAGACTGGTCAACACGACCGCACGCCCGGCGCGGGCCAGCGCGCTCGCCACCGCTGCCGCGCGCGTCGCCCCGTGCGCGCGGGCGCGCCGGAAGCGCACGAGCAGGTGGATCGTCGTGTCGACGATCAGCCCCAGCATCACCGACCCGATCAGCGCGGTGGCGACCGAGAGCGGCCGATGCAGCGCGCCGAGCGTCCCGTACACGACGAGGCTGGTCAGGACACTCGGCGCCAGCCCGATGCAGCTCAGGCGGAACGAGCGGAGGCCGAACAGCATCGCCACGAACAGCACGACCAGCGTGATCGCCAGGCTGCCGATCTGGCCGGCGACGAGGCGATTGGAGTCGCGCGCGACCTGCACCGCCGAGCCAGTGACCAGGACCTCCGGATGCCCTGCGCAACGCAGGCTGCGCTCGAAGTCGTCGAAGACCCGGCCGCGCTCCGTGCTGCCGGCGCGCGGCAGGATGGCGCGGAGGAGGACGTCGCCGGTGGCGGCCTGGATCGGTGGCCCGGCGAGGCCGACCACGCCCGCGCGGCTGCCGAGATCCGCGGCGAGCATCCGCAACGCCGCAGGCTCCATCAGCGCGCTTCCCGCCGGCACCAGGACATCGAAGGGCTCCACCCCGCCGAGCCGACCGGCGAGCCGTTCCGTCTCCACGCGCAGCCCGTGCGCAGCCGGCAGGATGCGCAACGGGTCGTTGTCCACCGTCAGGCGCAGGCACGCATCGACGGCGAAGCCCAGGCTCAACACGCTGCCGGTGAGGATGCTGGCGGCGTGTCGCCGCGAAAACCCAGTCAGGCCCCGCGCCCGCGTCGGGCTACCGCGGGGCCGAGCGGCGAGCGCACCCGGCCAGGCGAGCAGGACGGCCGGCGAGACCCAGAACACGGCGGCCATCCCGACCGCCACGCCGAAGCCCGCGTACACCGCGAAGTCGACGACGGAAGGGATGGGACTCAGCGCGTTGACGATCAGGCCGAGCACGGTCGTCCCCGTCGCGAGGAGACTCGGTTCGAGGAGATCCCGCACCGTGCGACGCACGGCTTGCCCCGGACCCATGCGGGCGGCGCGCGCACGACACCCCTCGACGACGTGCACCGAGTACGCGACGCCGACCGTGAGCAGCACGGGCTGCAACAGCCCGGCGACGGGATCGAGCCGGTGCCCGGTCAGCGCGAAGACCCCGCCAGCGCATGCGATCGCGATCCCGGCCGGGAGCATGGCCGCGACGGCGGCACCGACGCTGCGGAAGAGAACCGCGAGCAGGACGAAGAGCGCACCGGCGATCGCCGGCACGATCTGGCGCTGCTCCGTGGTGACCGCCGCGGCGATCGCGGCCTCGACGGCCGGCAGGCCCGTGAAGTCGACGGCGAGGTGAGTGGGGCAACCTTCGCGCAGCTTGCCCTCGACGGTCGCGACGACGAGTTCGTCGCCCGCGCCGCCGTTGGCCGCGGCCAGGTGGATCAGCCACAGGCGCTCGCTGGCGGTCGGAGCCGGGATCTGCTCCACGCGATGCACACCGTCGACCCCGCCCACCGTGCGGGCCAGCCGCGCAAGCAGCTCGGCGTCGGCGGGCGCGAACGTGAGGTCCGGCGAGCGAGGGTGGAAGCCCGCGAGCAAGGCACGATCGTCACCGAACAAGGCGACCCGGCGCGCGATCGCGGCAGCGTCGGCTCCTGTCGCCGACTTCATCGCCCGGTTGCGAGGGTCGATGGGCGTGCCCGCCTGCACGTGGGCGAGCCACGCAGTCGGCACGCCCAACGCCAGCAGCAGCAGCCAGGCCCCGCGACGCGTGGAGGGGAACAGCATCGCCCGGCGCCAAGCACGCGCCGTGCCGGCCCGCCGCGCGCCAGCTCGGCCGCGTGCGGCCGCGGCGCGCCGGGTCGAGCGGGGCCGGCTCGTTGCAGGATCTGCAAAGGTCGTGCAAGTCCTACCAGCCGGCCCGGCGCCATGCGCCTGCCGCGCCGCACGGCACGGGCACTGCCGGACCGGCATCGGGTTTGCCAGGGGCGCAGGATGCGAAAGACTCTGCTCGCGTGGTTCGGCCTCCTCGCGCTGCTGACGCTCGCGGGCGGCACCGCAGCCGGGCTCGCCGTCTTGCACGATCGGGTCCGCGTCGTCGTGTCGCCGGACCTCGCCCAGGATCCCGCGCTGCAGGCGACGGCACAGCTCCGCGACGAGATCGGCCAGATCCAGCGCGACGTCCGCGCTCTCGCCGCGGCGCTGACTGCGGGGATCCAGCACGTGACCGACACCATGGAAGAGGGAGCGACGACGCGCGCCGAAGCCATCGCCCGCGATCTCGCCCAGGCACACGGCGCGCAAGCCGCGCTGGCCAGGGAGGTAGCTGCACTCGCGAGCGGTCAACGCGCGATCCGCGACGCCATCGCCGAGTCCGCGACCCGCCTCACCGCGACACCTCCCGTCGCCCCTCCTGTCACCGCGCCGCAAGGTGTGGCCGACCCCGCCATCGACATCATCGTCACGCCGCCCTCGCAACCGGTGGCCGCGACGCCGGTGGCGCCGCCACGACGACGCTCGGCGTTCGCCTTCACCCTGCCCTCGGAGTCCTTCCGCTTCGCCGGCCGGCAACGCCTCGAGATCCTGCCGAGCCTCTCGCGCGTCGGATTCGATGCGAAGAGCACGCTGCACGACTTCACCGGCGTCACGTCCTCCCTGACGGGCACCGTCACGCTCGATCTCGCCGACCCGGAGGCGGCGTGCACCGGCGCGATCCGCGTCCAGGCCGACGCACTCGACACGGGTCTCGCCGGCCGCAACGAGGCGATGCGCCAGCATCTCGCCACCACCGACCACAGGGAGATCGCGTTCGTCGTCGAGGCGATGGGCGACGCGAAGGTCGACGCGGACGCAAGGACGACACAGGGCACGGTCCGCGGCAAGCTGACCATCCGCGGACAGACGCGCGCCGTGGCCATGCCCGTGCGCCTGCGCGTGGACGAGAGCCAGCGCGTGCACGCCGAGGGTGAGGCGACGATCTCGCTCCCCGACTACGGCGTGCCGGTGCCGAGCCAGCTCGGCGTGATCAGCATGCAGCCCGAGGTGAAGATCTGGATCGCGCTGCAGGCACGCTCGCTGGGCGAAGCCACGGAAGCGGGCCGATGAGGAACCTACGCGCGCTGACACTCCTGGCGGCGGCGCTGCCGTCGGGGTGCATCCCCTCCAACGTCGTGGCCGCCGAGGATCGCGCGATCGCCGCCGCGCCGGCGAGGCTGACCTTCGACGCGCCGGTGCCCGCGACGCTGGAGGGGCTGTACGAGTCGGTGCAGATCGACGGTGCCATCGCGCACGCGATGTGGAAGGTCTACTACCACTTCGCGACGGGCGGTCGCTTCACCGGGGCGGCGCTGGTGCTCGAGAACGGCCTGCCGACCTTCCAGACGCTGGCCGGCGAGTACCGGATCGCGGACGGCAGGATCACGCTGGGCGTCGACGCCGAGCCCGCGAGCCTTGCGGCGGCGCCGGGGCACGTCCGCATGAGCACGGACGACGGCCAGATCGTGTTCCGGCGGGTGGGCGATTGAGCGCCATGGCGTCACATCACGTCGCACCGCGCAACGACCTGTCGATCTACGAGCGGCACGCGGCAGGCTGGTGGGACGCGACGGACAAGACGTTCGCCTCGCTGCGCGCCATCACCGACCACCGGTTGCGCTGGCTGCGTGCGCACGTGGGCGCATCGCTCGTCGGCGCCGATGTCGCCGATCTCGGTTGCGGCGGCGGCCTCCTCGCGATTCCGCTCGCGCGCGCCGGGGCCAGGGTCGTCGGCGTGGACGTCAGCCGCGGCAGTCTGCGCGCCGCTGCGCCGCACGCGAGCACGACGGCGCAGTTCGTGTGTGCCGATCTCCACGCGTGTCCGTTGCCGGACGGGGCCTTCGATCTCGTGTTGCTGGCCGACGTGTTGGAACACCTGCCGACGTGGCCCGCGGCAATCGCCACCGCGGCGCGCCTGCTCCGCCCCGGTGGCCGGCTGTATGTGAACACGATCAACCGCACGTGGCGGGCGCGTTGGCTCGCGGTGCGGCTGGCGGAGGGTGTCGGGCTCGTGCCCCGCGGCACGCACGATCCCGCTCTCTTCGTCACGCCTGCGGAACTGTGCGCGGTCGCCGCGCAGCACCGGCTGCGCTGCGCGCACCTCGAGGGCGAAGCGCCCAGGTTCGTGGCAACCCTGCGCACCGGCGCGATCCATCTGCGTCGAAGCAGCAGCCTCGCCATCGCCTACGCGGGCCTGTTCGTGAAGGAGGCGGCATGAGAGTGCGCTGGCTGGCGCTGGCCTTCGGCGTCCTGAACCACGCGCTGTTCGCGGCCGCCATCGCCAGCATGGCGGCGGCGCTGTGGACCGGACTCGCGCTCGGGCGCGGGGTCCTGCACGGCGCAGCCGCGCTCGCGGCCGACCTCGCCCTCGTCGCCGCCTTCCCCTTGCTGCACTCGGCGCTGCTCGGCCGCGGGGGCGGCCGCCTGCTGGCCCGGCTGTTCCCCGCGCCGCACGGCCGACACCTCGTCACCACCAGCTACGCGACGGTCGCCTCGCTCCAGTTGCTGGTGACGTTCTGGGTCTGGTCACCGCTGGGGCCGGTCCTGTGGCGACCCGATGGGGCCTGGCTCGTCGTGCACGCCGCGGCCTTCGCGCTCGCGTGGCTGTTCCTGGTCAAGGCGATCTTCGACGGCGGCATGGGCGTGCAGACCGGCTTCGTCGGCTGGGCCGCCGTGTTCCGCGGCCGGACCCCGCGGTACCCGAGCTTCGCCCAGCGCGGGACGTTCACCATGTGCCGGCAACCGATCTACCTGGCCTTCGCCCTCGTGCTGTGGACCGCGCCCACCTGGACCCTGGATCGATTCATCCTCGCCGTCGGTTGGACGCTCTACTGTGTGCTGGGCCCGCTGCTCAAGGAGCGTCGCTACCTGACCCGGTACGGCGAGGCGTTCCTCGCGTATCGCGCGCGCACCGCGTACTTCCTGCCCACCCTGCCCCGACGCTCATGAGAATCGCATCCGCCCGCCGCGCCCTGCCTCGGCACTACTACCCGCAGGCGACCCTCACCGCGTACCTGCGCAAGGTCTGGACGCA
This sequence comes from uncultured candidatus Brocadiaceae bacterium, assembly GCA_964418595.1. Lineage (GTDB taxonomy): Bacteria > Planctomycetota > UBA1135 > UBA1135 > UBA2386 > CAYQMF01. The sequence goes on along the minus strand of CAYQMF010000003.1, from coordinate 52,927 downwards.
CGAGCCGCAGATGGCGAGTCGCATCGATCGCCTGCACGCGAGCGTGCAAGTGCAAGGCCGCCACCTGGCCCTGCCGATCGAGGCCTACGACGACCTCACGACCTTCACGCGCTGCAACGACGCATGGATCGCGGCCGCCACCGATCTGGGGGAGCAGGCGGTTGGCGATGCGCTCGCAACCGCGGGGCTCCGCGCGCGTGACGTCGATGCGATCTTCTTCTCGACCGTCACCGGGCTGGCCAGCCCGTCCATCGACGCCCGGCTGGTGAATCGGCTCGGGTTCCGCCCGGACATCAAGCGCACGCCGATGTTCGGCCTGGGCTGCGTCGCGGGTGCCGCCGCCGTGGCCCGCGCCGCCGACTACGTGCGTGCGTTCCCCGGCCACGCCGCGGTCGTGCTCACGATCGAACTCTGCTCGCTGACCCTGCAGCGGAACGACCTCTCCGTCGCCAACATCATCTCGACGGGTCTCTTCGGCGATGGTGCGTGCGCCGCCATCGTCGTCGGCGCCGACCACCCGGCAGCCGCCGGGCCCCGTGTCCTGGCCACGCGCTCGGTGTTCTATCCAGACACGGAGGATGCGATGGGCTGGCGGATCGGCGAGCACGGCTTCAGCATCGTGCTCTCCCCCGCCGTGCCGACGATCGCGCGCGAGCGCCTCGGCGGCGACGTCGACGCGTTCCTTCGCGCGCAGGGGCTGGCACGAACCGACATCGCGCGGTGGATCTGTCACCCCGGCGGCCCCAAGGTCCTCGAGGCCCTGCAGGCGGCGCTGGACCTCGATGCCGATGCCGTGCAGGCGAGCTGGCGCAACCTCGCCGGTGTCGGAAACCTGTCGAGCGCGTCGGTGCTCCTCATCCTCGCCGACACGTTGGCCGCGCCGCCGCCGCCCGGGGCGTACGGCGTGATGCTCGCCATGGGACCCGGCTTCTGCACGGAGCTGCTCTTGTTGCGCTGGTGAGTCGACCGGCTGACGGACACCGTCGCGATCACCCGGTATGGTCTGCGCGCAGACCATGCGTCGCTTTCTCCACCTCGCCGTCGGCTTCGGTGCGCTGCTCCCCGCCCAGGATCCGCTGGCGATCCTCGAGCAGCACTGCGTCGCCTGCCACAACCCGGCGCGGCGCAAGTCCGACCTCGACCTGACCGAGCGCGCGACCTTGCTGCAGGGCGGGAGCAAGGGGCCGGCAGTCGTCCCCGGCGATCCCGACACGAGCCTCCTGCTGGCCGTGGTCGAGCACGCGCGCAAGCCGTTCATGCCGCTGCGCAAGGCGCAGCTCGTGGCCGCGGAGCGCGCCGCGCTGCGCGCGTGGATCGAAGCGGGCGCCCCGTACCCGCGCTCGCTGGTCGTGCCGCCCGAGGCGAAGGCCAAGGGCGCGGCTGGCGAGATGCAGGTGACCGACGCCGACCGCGCGTTCTGGTCGTTCGTGCCGCTCGGGGAGCCGGTCCCACCTGCGATCACCGCACCGGAACGCGCACGCAACGACCTCGACCGCTTCTGGATCGCGCGCCTCGACGCGGCCGGGATCGCGCCGAGCCCGGAGGCCGACGCACGCACGCTGGTGCGGCGTGCCTACCACACGCTGATCGGGCTGCCACCGACGCCGGAGCAGTTCGCGGCGTACGTCGCGACCCCGGGGCCCGACCCCTTCGCGCGGCTGGTCGACGACCTGATGGCCGGGCCGCACTTCGCCGAGCGGCAGGCGCGCTGGTGGCTCGACGTCGCCCGCTACGCCGACAGCGGCGGGTACGAGTTCGACCACGAGCGGCCGCAGGCATGGCCGTACCGCGACTTCGTGATCGAGGCCTTCCACGCTGACCTGCCCTTCGACGAGTTCGTCCGCCTGCAGGTGGCGGCCGACGAACTCCGGCCCGACGACCCGCGCGCGTGGCGTGCGACGGGGTTCCTGTGCGCCGGCCCGACCGTCGACAACCAGGAGAACGAGCAGACGCGCTACGACGAGTACGACGACGTGGTGAGCACGCTCGGCTCGGCGTTCCTCGGACTCACGGTGGGTTGCGCGCGCTGCCACGACCACAAGTTCGATCCCATCCCGACGCGCGACTACTACCGGCTGGTGGCGGCGTTCAGCACCAGCCAGCGCGTGGTGTACCCGCTCGCCGACGCGGCGACCGTGGCCGCCCGGGAAGAGGACAAGCGCCAACGGGACGCGGACGAGAAGACGCTGCGCGCGCAGCGCGACGCGGTGCTGGCGCGCGGTCGCGCGCGCGTGCGCGCCCAGCGCGCGCAGGCGCTCGGTCTCGACGCCGCATCCTGCGCGCTGCTGGCGAGCGAGTTCGACCCGGCGCGCCGGTGGCGATTCACGTTCTCGCGGCCCGACGAGACGTGGATGACGCCGACGTTCGATGACGCGGGCTGGCCGGAGGGCGAAGCTCCGTTCGGCGCCGGGCGTGACGACGTGCGGATCGCAACGCCGTGGACCGGGCCCGACGTCTGGGCCCGACGCTCGTTCCAGTGGGAAGGCGATCCAGCGGCGTTGACCTTCGTCGCCTACCACGACGAGGACGTCGAGGTGTTCGTCAACGGCGTGCTCGCCGCGCAGGGACAGGGCTACACGACCGACTACGTGGTCCTGACTCCGACGCCGGCCGGGCGCGCCGCGCTGCGGCAGGGCCCCAACCTCCTCGCCGTGCACTGCCGGCAGACGGTCGGCGCCCAGTTGCTCGACGTGGTGCCGGTCGCGCGGACGGCGCTGGCGGAGTCGACGCTGCGCGCCGCGATCACGACGCAACGCGATGCCCTCCTCGCTGCGCACGCGGACACGCTCGCGATCTCGGACCGCTTCGCGCGCGCCGCGCTCACCGAGGACGAACGCGCCGAGATGCGGGCGCTGGCCGTGCCGCACCGCGACAAGCCCGAGGTGCCGACGGCACTGATCATGACCGACCGCGGCAGCGCGCCGGCGAAGGCCTTCCTGCTCGGCCGCGGCGATCCGAACGACAAGCGCGAGGAGCTGGAGCCCGGGTTCCTCCAGGTGCTCACGCCGCGCGCCGCGCAGGCGGCGTTCTACGCGGAGCCCCCCGCCAAGGCGGAGACCACCGGCCGTCGCGCGGCGCTGGCGCGCTGGCTCACCGACGTGGAGCACGGCGCCGGCAGCCTGCTGGCCCGCGTCATCGTCAACCGCATCTGGCAGCAGCACATGGGCCGCGGTCTCGTGGGCACGCCCAACGATTTCGGCATCCAGGGCGATGCGCCGACGCACCAGGAGCTGCTCGAGTGGCTGGCGCAGCGCCTGATCGCCGGCGGCTGGCGAACCAAGCCCATCCATCGGTTGATCGTCACCAGCGCCCTCTATCGGCAGGCCAGTGCGCACCGTGCGGACGCGGCCGAGGATCCGAGCAACCGTCTCTGGCACCGGCGCGAAGTGATGCGCCTCGATGCCGAGTCGATCCGCGATGCGGTGCTCGTGGCCAGCGCCTGCCTCAACCCCACCGTCGGTGGGCGCAGCGTCATGCCGCGCATGCACCCCGACGCGATCGCCACCGGCAGCACGAAGAAGTGGGACCAGGACGCCAAGGACGGCCCGGACACGTGGCGACGCAGCCTGTACGTGTTCATGCGGCGGTCGGTGCGCTTCCCCATGCTCGAGGTGTTCGACGCGCCGGATGCCACCGCGAGCTGCGGCCGGCGCATGGAGACGACGACGCCGCTGCAGGCGCTGGCGATGCTCAACGATGCCTTCATGCGCAACCAGGCCGGGCATCTCGCGCGGCGCCTCGGCGACGGTGACGCCATCGAGCAGTTGTTCCGGATCACCCTGCAGCGCAGCCCGGATGAGCGGGAACGGGCGCGCGCGGCGGCGTTCCTCTCGGCGCAGACCGCCCGACACGACGGCGACCAGGCCGCGGCGCTCACCGACCTGTGCCTCGTGGCGCTCAACCTCAACGAGTTCCTCTACATCGACTGAGATGATCGAGCCCATCCCTCTGCACGACCGGCGGACCTTCCTGCGCCACGCGGGCGGCGGCATCGGCTGGCTCGGCCTGCTCGACCTCCTGCGTCGCGACGGCCGCCTCATCCGCCAAAACGATCCGCGGCTCCATCACGCGCCGCGCGCGCGGTCGGTGATCTCGCTCTTCATGTACGGGGGTCCGAGCGCGATCGACCTCTTCGACCCCAAGCCGGAACTCGACCGCATGCACGGCAAGAAACCGCCGGCAGGGATCGACACGTTCTTCAAGGACAACGGCAACCTGATGCGCTCGCCGTACCGCTTCCGCCGCCACGGCCAGACCGGCCAATGGGTGAGCGAGGTCTACCCGGCGCTGGCGCAGGTGGTCGACAAGCTGACGTTCGTGAAGTCCGTGCGCTGCGCGAGCAACAACCACGCGCCAGCACTCCTGCACCTGAACACGGGACACCCGCGCGTCGGCTACCCGAGCGTGGGCTCGTGGCTGCACTACGGGCTCGGGTCGGAGGCGAGCGACCTGCCGGCGTACGTGGTGATGTACGACTGGCGCGGCGGCCCGATCGCGGGCCCGCAGAACTGGGGCGCGGGGTTCCTGCCCGGCGAGCATCAGGGCGTGCCGCTGCGGGCGACGGGCAGCCCGATCCTCAACCTGGCATTGCCGGAGGGGCAGACCGCCGAACGCCAGCGCGCGCAGCTCGATCTGCTGGCGGAGCTGAACGGACGGCACGCGCAGGCGCGCCCCGGCCAAGGTGCGCTGGAGGCGCGGATCGCCAGCTACGAACTGGCGTGGCGGATGCAGACGGCGGCGCCGGATGCCATCGAGACCGCGGGCGAGAGCGAGGAGACGAGGCGGCTGTACGGGCTCGATCGGGACGTGACCCGCTTCTTCGGCACGCAGTGCCTGATCGCGCGCCGACTGGTGGAGCGCGGCGTGCGCTTCGTGCAGCTCTACTCCGGCGGCGGCCACCAGCAGGAGAGCTGGGACGCGCACTTCGGGCTGAAGCCCAACCACGACCTGCACTGTGCGGAGACCGACGTGCCGATGGCGGGCCTGCTCATCGACCTGGAGCGGCGGGGGTTGCTGGACCAGACGCTGGTCGTGTGGGGCGGCGAGTTCGGGCGGATGCCGATGTCACAGGGCAACAACGGTGGCCGCGATCACAACCCGGATGGGTTCCTGATGTGGTTCGCGGGCGGCGGGATGAAGCCGGGCGCGAGCCTCGGCGAGACCGACGAGATCGGCCATCGCGCGGTGGTGGATCCGGTGGAGGTCAACGACGTGCACGCGACGATCCTGCACCAGTTGGGGATCGACCACGAGCAGTTGACCTTCCTGCACAACGGGCGACGGTTCCGGTTGACGGATGTCGCGGGGAGGGTGCTGAGGGAGATCGTGGCGTAGAGGGGGACAGAGAGGGAGAGGGGGAGGGAGGGGACACGGTTTCGGGCTCGGGCTCCGCTCGGTGGCGCGCAGCGCCACCGAGCTGGGCACGGGCACGTTCACGACGGGAACGTGGCTCGGTCGCCGCGTGTGCGGGCGGACTGAGTTGCACGTTGCCCGTACCCGTCGCGAACGTGCCCCGCCCGCGCTCAGCCGTCCTTGCGCGTGATGTCGGCGCCGCGCTCGCGGTCGCCCAGGAGGTGTTCGGCGAAGTACTCGTACATCCGCTGCCGGAAGTACTCGTTGGCTGCGCCGAAGCTGTGGCGTGCGCCGGGGATGATGAGCATGTCGAAGCGCTTGTTCGCCTTGATGAGCGCGTCGACGAGCCGCATGGTGTTGGCGGGGTGCACGTTGTTGTCGATCTCGCCGTGCACGAGGAGGAGCTTGCCCTCGAGGTTCACCGCCAGCTCAGCGTTGGTCGGGACCTTGATCTCGAACGGGCTCTGCGTCGCCGTGGTGGCCTGGCTGGTCTCGCCGGCGCGCTGCCCGCCGTCGCCGCGACGGCCGCGGCCGCGCTGACCGCGCTCCTGGGTGCCGCCGGTCTGGGTGCCCTGCGTCGTACCCTGGGTCGTACCCTGGGTCGTGCCTTGGGTGGTGCCCAGGGTCCCCGTCATGCCGATCGTCGCCGTCGAGACCGCCCCACTCGTGGTAGTGCCCGCCGACCTCTCGGTGAGCCCGTGCCACTTCTCCGACCAGTTGGCGTTGTAGATGTTGTTGTCGTGGTTGCCGGCGGAAGCGACCCCGACCTTGAAGAAGCGGTTGTACGGCGGCTTGAGCAGCGCGGCCGCGGTCATGAACCCACCGCCGGAGTGGCCGTAGATGCCGACGCGGCCGATGTCGACGAAGGGGAAGCGGTCGGCGAGCTGCTCGATGGCCGCCTTCTTGTCCTCGAGGCCGTAGTCGCGCAGGTTGCCGAAGCCGTACGCGCCGTAGGCCTTGTCGCGGTCCGGCGTGCCACCCCGGTGGCCGACCTGGATCACCACGAAGCCGAGCTGGGCGAGCTGCTGGGTGCTGGCCGTCGCCGAGAAGGTGTGCGTCACGCCTTCCTGCTGCGGACCGGGGTAGACGTTGACGATCACCGGGTAGCGACGGTTGGCGTCGAAGTCGAACGGCTTCCACAGGTTGCCGTACAGGTCGGTGACGCCGTCGGCCGCCTTCACGGTGAAGCGCTCCGGCATGTGCCAGCCCATCTCCGTGAGCCGGCTCAGGTCGGCGACCTCCAGTTCGAGGAGCACGCCGCCGTCGCGACCGCTGCGCAGGACGCACCGCGGCGCGAGGTCGACGCGCGAGTAGGAGTCGACGACGTAACGGCGTGACGGCGACAGGGTCGAGCGGTGCGACGCGTCGCCGGGGTCGAGGCAGGCGAGGTCGGTGCCGTCGAGATTCACGCGATACAGGTGCTCGTGGTACACGTTCTCGCCGCGCTCACGGCCGTTGCCGCGGAACCACATGACCCCCGCGTCCTCGTCGACCTCGAGCAGGCGGCTGGCGCGGAAGGTCCCGCTGGTGATCGGGTTGACCAGCGCGCCAGTCTGGATGTCGTGCAGGTAGAAGTGGCCCCAGCCGCTGCGCTCCGACCACCACACGATCTGCTTGCGCTTCTCCAGGTAGCGGTGGCTCTGCAGGGCGAGGGTCGCGTCCTCGATCGACTCGCTCAGCAGGACTCGCACGGCGTTGGTCACGGGATCGAGGGCGCACAGCTCGGCATTGCGCTGCAGACGGTCGCGACGGAGGAAGCGCAGCTCGCTGCCCTCGCCGAAGAAGTGGACGTTCTGGTAGCTCTCGTGCGGCCACTTCAGCGGCACCTGCCGCAGTTGCTTGCTCGCGCGGTCGAACGCCCACAGCTCGGAGTGCGCCACGGCGGCTTCGCCCGGCATCGCGTACGAATAGGTCTGCAGGGTGGGGCGGGGCGTCCCCAGCGAGTCGACGAGGAACAGCTCCTGCACGCCGCGCGTGTCGCGGCGCGTGGCATAGAAGGCCTTGCCGTCCTTCGACCAGGTGGCGTTGGCGCGCGCGCGCGTCGACGCCGGAGCGGCGGCGCCGCTGCCACCGCCACGCTGGCTGCCGCCGCGCGCACCCTGCCCGAAGCCGCCGCTGCTGCCGAACGAGTACGACTCGGCGCTGTCCTTGCTCAGCTTCACGGCCGTCGCCTCGTCGAACTTGAGGCGCGGAGCCCTGGCGGCCGGCGCCGGCGCCGCCGCGGGCGCTGGTTCGCCGCCCGCGGCCGCGGCCTGGGTGCCACCGATGACGTCGGCGTTCTCCTTCTTCTCGGTCCCCGCCTTCTCGGTTCCCACGGTGACGCCCTCGCCGACAGCCTTCACCGCCGCCTCCGCCACCTGCTTGGTGTAGTCCTCGGTGCCCTCACCGTCGGTCTTCGCCTCCGCCGGCGGAGGCGCAACTGCCTCCTCGACGCCCTCCACGAAGTACAGCTCGTGGTCGCGCACGATCACGTACGCCTTGCGGTCGGGACTGAACACGCGCACGTCGCCGCGCTCCGCGAATGGTTCTCCCCCGCCCCGTCGGCCCCCGCGCCCGCCTTCGCGTTGCTCCTGCTGCTGCTGCTCCTGCTGTTGCTCCTGGCGCTGCTCTTGCTGTTGTTCCTGTTGCTGCTCCTGTTGCTCTTGCTGCTGTTCGTTGCGGATGCCGAGTTCGCGCATGCGCTCCTCGAACCGACGCCGCATCTCCTCGCCGTCGACACCCTCGCGTCCGCCGCGCCCGCCAGCCGCCGGCTGCCGCTGCGCCGGCCCCTTGTCGGTGAGCTTGTTCGTGGCCAGCTCGTACTCGAACTGGCGTCCTTCGCTCGTGAACTCGAGCTTCGTCGCCGCATCGTCGATCTTGAGTCCGCCCAGCGCGAGTTGCGTCTCCACCTGCGGCTTCTTCGTCGCGACCGACAGCGCCGTGGCGAGGCTCACGTGGTCGAACATCGGCTTGCGCGTGCGCTGGTCGGCGTCGACCAGCCAGAACGACGTGCCCGCACTGGTCTTGAACGAGTACCAGAAGCGTTCGGTCTTGCCGATCCAGGTCGGCGAGACGCTCGTGCCGTACACGAACTTGCGCAGGTTCTCGCTGGAGAACTTCTCCGCCTGCCGCCAGTTGGCCTGCACGACGGTCTCCTGGCCGGAGAGGCCCGGGGCGACGAGCAACGCGGCGAAGGCGAAGGCGAGGGATGTGCGACCGAAGAGCGTGTTTGCCATGGCGAGCGCGGCGGGGCGGCGGGGAGGGCGGCAGGGTACCGGAGCCCCGCCGGGTTGCCCAGGGCCACGCTCGGCCGATCAGCGCACGGTGAACCGATGCACCGTCTTGTGGCGGTAGGTCTCGCCCGGCTTCAGGATCACCGACGGGAAGGCGGGTTGGTTCACGGAGTCGGGGAAGTGCTGCGTCTCCAGGCAGCACGCCGAGCGGTGCTCGTAGAGGCGGCCCTGCTTGCCGATCTGCCCGTGCAGGAAGTTGCCGGAGTAGAACTGGATCCCCGGCTCGGTGGTGAGGATCTGCAGCGTGCGCCCGGATGCCGGGTCGCGCAGTGCGGCCGCGAGGCGCAGCTTCCCCGCCTCGCCGCGCAGGACGAAGTTGTGGTCGAAGCCTCCCGCCGCGGTGTCGGCGACGCGGCCGAGATCGCGGCGGATGGTCTTTGCCGTGCGGAAGTCGAAGGCGGTGTCCCCGACGCTGGCCAGTTCGCCGGTGGGGATCAAGGTGTCGTCGGTGGGTGTGTACTGATCGGCCATCAACACGAGTTCGTGGTCGAGGACGGTCGGCGAGCCGTGCCCTGCGAGGTTCCAGTACGCATGGTTGGTGAGATTGACGGGCGTTGCGGCATCGGTCGTCGCCTCGTACTCGATCGTCAGCTCGTCGTCGTCGGTGAGGCTGAACGTCACCGCGATGGTGAGCGCGCCGGGATAGCCTTCCTCGCCGTCGGGACTCACGTACGTGAAGCGCAGGGCCTGTGGGTCGAGCCGTTCCGCCTGCCACATCACGCGCGACAACGCGCGCGGCCCACCGCCGTGCAGATGGTTGGGTCCGTTGTTGGTCGCCACGCTGTACGTCCGCGCCCCCAGCTTGAACCGTCCCTTGGCGATGCGGTTGGCGACGCGGCCGGTGGTGCAGCCGAAGTACTGGTTGGCGTCCGACTCGTAGCCCGACACGTCGTCGAAGCCGAGCAGGACATCCTCGAAGATGCCGGCGCGATCGGGGAGCGACAGGCCGACCAGGGTCGCGCCGTAGTCGGTGAGGCGCGCGGTGATGCCGTGCGCGTTGCGCAGGACGAAGAGCCGGGCGGGCTCGCCACGCGACGTCGTTCCGAACGACTGTTCGAGGGACATGGGCATCGACTGGCAGGCGACGAGCGTCAGCGCGATCGCGACGAGGAGACCGGGACAGCGGAGGTTCGACACGCCCCTAAGCATGCCGCGCGTCGACGTGCCTCACGAGTACCACATCGCGATCCCGAGGAACGCCGTCACCGAACCCAGCATGCAGATCGCCACGAGCGGACCCCATGCCTGGTGCAGCCTCGAGCGCTCGGATCCCTGATCGATCGGACCGGCAAACACGCTGCCCGCGTACAGCACGCGCAGTTCGGAGCCGACCTGGTTCAGGAACCCGAATGCGCCGAGCGTCGACCATGTGTCGCGTGGCCAGCCGCCGAACGTGAACGCGCCGAACACCCAGGCCACGAACAGCATCGGCACCAGCAGGCCCAGCAGCAGCTTGCCGGCCCAGGGCGGCGCCGTCGCCAGGTGCTGTTCGCGCAGCGCCGGCACGCGCAGGATCACGAGCACGACCACGAAACCCACGCATGACGCGACCATCGAGGCTTGCACCACCGACAGCGCGCCCTCGACGAACGACTCCGAGCCGGCGAGCCACAGGTTGAGCAGCGGTGAACCCGTCGTGAACAGCGCCTCGAGCGCGCGAGTGGGATAGGAGAAGCTGTGCAGGCCGAAGTACGCCAGCGCCCAGAACGCGGCGCCGAGCCACGCCAACCACAGCAACCACACGGGCACGCCGGACACCCCGGCGCTCTGCAGCGCCAGATACCCGACCGGCAGCGCCGTCGCCATGGTGACGAAGTGCACCGGCCGGCAGACGGCGTAGACGACCTGTTCGGGCCGCGACGTCTCGGGCAGCAGGTTCGACATGTGGGGCGCGCGCGAGTGTCTCACGACCGCGGCACGAACGCGACCCGTGCTCCGGCGGCGGATCCGGTCAGCGTTGGGCCTGCTCCATCCTCGCAATGCCACGGTCGTGCATTCGCCGCAACAGCACCTGCGCGAGGATCGCCCCGGCCAACGCCGTGGTCATGTCCCACTGCGCGTCCCACGGGTCGCCCTGCATGCCGAGCCACTCGGGGCCCGCCGCCGGGTAGAAGCACAGGACCACCGCCATCTCGAGCAGCTCGTAGGCCGCACTGAAGGCGAGGCAGCACCCGGTGACGAGCCAGAACACGGTCCCGCCCGGCCGCATCGACCGCCGGCGCAGGAGCCACTCGCGCAGCAGGATCGCCGGCACGAAGCCCTGGAAGAAGTGACCGATCCGATCGGCCGGGTTGCGGGCGAGGCCCAGCAGGTCCGTCACCGCTTGCGGGAACGGCACCTCCGCGAAGGTGTAGCGACCGCCCAGGCTCTGGATGAGGAAGAACCACGTGAGCAGCACGTACGCGAGATCGCTGAAGCGGAACCACCGTGTGCGCACGACGAACACGACCAGCACTGCGCTCAGCGGCAGCACCTCGAACGCCCAGGTCGCCTTGTCGCCGGCGCCGGCGAACGACCAGATCGCCAGCGCGACGCAGATCACCCCACAGGCCGGGAGCAACCACGCGCGCGGCCCACCTTCACTGCGCTTCGCGCTGCCCGGCACGGCGCTCACGCGAGCCCGCGTTCCTCGAGGTCGTCCTCGTCCCAGCCGAGGTGATGGCCGAGTTCGTGCAGCAGGGTGATGCGGAGTTGCTCGAGCAGTTCGTCGCGGTCCTGGGCGATGCGCTCGATGTTGCGCTTGAAGAGGTAGATGCGATCGGGAAGGCCGACCGGCAGGGCGTCTGCGTCACCCACCGGCGTGCCCGCGTAGAGACCCAGGGTCTCGGGATGGATGTCGCGGTGGAGAACCGGGTCGGGCACCTCGTGGACGTCGATGGTGAGGTTGCGGAAGGTGGCGACGACGTCCGTGGGCATGTCCTCGATCGTCGATGCCACGAGCGCCTGCAACTCCGCGTCGCTGATCCGCACCGGCAGGGGATACGCGTCTGCGTCGAGGGCCGCGGCGGCGCGGTATCCCTCTTCCGCCTCCGCAAAGCGCCCGCGCAGTTCGGCGACGACCGCCGCGAGATAGACGATGTCGCCCTGCACCGGGCGCTCGGTGCACGTCTCGAGTGCCGTCGCTGCACCGTCGAGATCACCGAGGTCGATCCGGATGGAGGCATCGAGGTGCGCGGCTTCACCGAGCGCCGGGTCGGCAGCGCGCGCCCGCGCGACGTGGCGTGCGGCGTCCTCCAGTTCCTCCTTGTCGAACGCCACCGCCGCGAGCACGTAGTGGCCTGGCGCCGACGCAACCCGCGGCGCACCTGATCGCTTCCACGCCTCGAGCCCTCGCCGCGCGAGTTCCGCCGCGTCGTCGAGGTGGCCTTCCTGCAGCTCGTCGCGAGCCTCTTCGAACATGTCACCGTGCAACGTGATCACCTGCCCACCTCCACGGAGGCCGAGACCTCGCCTTCTTCGTCGCGCACGAACATCCGGATGAGCACGTACGACGCCGCCACGCCCCCCACCGTCAGCCACAGGAAGGTATCGAAGCCATGCGCCGCGTACACCTCGCCACCGACCGCGAGGAACACGCCCTGACCACCCTGCACCGCCGCGCCGCGCAGGCCCATCAGGCTGCCGCGCATGGCCGACGGCACGATCTCCGACGACAGGGTCTGGAACGCGGCGGTGCGCGCGGCCGCGACGAGCGTCATCGGCAAGCCCACGCAAAGGAGCAGGCCCAGGCTCTCGACGCGCATCATGAGTCCGAGCAGGAGAGCGAGTGCGGCGGTCGAGACCAGCACGAAGGTACGCTTGCCGACGCGATCCACCAGCCGGCCGAGCGCGATGCTGCCGAGGGCCGAGCACAGCCCGAGCGTGATCCACATCCATGCCTGCTGCCCACGCGGCACGATCCCGGTGTCGTGCAGCCACTCGCCAGCGAACTGCACGAAGGCGAAGAAGCTGCCGGTGGCGAGCGCGATGGCGAGCAGCAGCGGCACCACCATCGGCCGGCGCACCACGCCGACCAGCGACGTGCGCACGCCCGCGACGCCGAGCCCCGGCGGCAGCACGCGCATGCACGCGACCATGGCCCCGAGGCCGAAGATCGCCTGCGCGACGAAGATCCACCGCCAGTGTCCGGCCGACGCCCACAGGTTGGCGAGCGGCAGGCCGACGGGCGTGGCGAGGAAGATCCCCGCCGTGAACACTCCCATCGCCGCCCCGCGCCGCGAGTAGGGCACCAGGTCCGCGACCGCCGCCGAGGCGCCGGTGTAGGCCACGCCGACGCTGAACCCGGCGAGCGCGCGCAGCGCCAGCAAGGTGGTCGCGTCGGTGGCGAACGCGTGCAGCGCGCTCGCCACCGCGAAGACCGCGAGCCCGACCGCCAGCGGCAGCCGCCGCCCGGCCCGATCCACGAACGGACCGAGCAGCAGCGCGCCGAGGGCCCCCGCGAACCCCGCCGCCGCGACGAGCTGCCCCTTCGCCGCCTTGTCGGGCGCGAGCGCGGGCTCGAGGAACGGCAGGAGCGCCGCCATGACCTGAGTGTTCAGTGCCATGGCGAATGCGCCGCTGGTGAGAGCGAGCACGGCGATGCGTTCGCGGCGTGGGTCCAGCGGCTCGGTCATGGGCTGCAAGGGTCGCGGATTGTCGCGGCGCGCGCAAACTGGCGAGATCTCGATTTCGCGGCTCCCGTGGTATTCGCCACACCCGAGCGGCCCTGGAAGCCCCGACGATAGCGATCGCCGGCGGCCCCTTCCGGCGTCGCGCAGCGACGCATCCAACCCGAAGGGTTGCGGCCGCCAGCCGCGATGGGGGCGGGGATCATAGGGTCGGACGCAGCGTGTTCTCTCAGCCTGTCCTCGCATCGAAGCCGATCACCTGCTGAGCTACCGAACCCTTGTCCGACCCGCTGCGGAGCCCCGTTTGAAGATCTGCATCCTCGGCGCCGGAATCTCCGGCACCACCCTCGCCCGCCTGCTCGCCGCCGATGGCCACGACGTCGTGTGCCTGGAGAAGGCGGCGCGCCCCGGCGGCCTGTGTCGCACCAAGGTGACCGACGGCTTCACCTGGGACGAGGCGGGCGGCCACATCGTGTTCAGCAAGAACAAGGACGTGCTGGCGTGGCAGCAGGCGCGCACGCGCGCGGTCACCGACCTGTGCGAGATCCAGCGCCAGACCCGCATCCTCTGGCACGACCGGTTCGTCCCGTATCCGTTCGAGAACGGCGTCGGCCACCTCACCAAGGACGCCATCGTCGACTGCATGACGGGCTACGTCGAGGCGTACGTCCGGCGCCAGAAGGGCGAGCCGACGCCGCCGAACTTCAAGGACTGGATCCAATGGCGCATGGGCGACGGTTTCGCGCGCCACTTCATGGTCCCCTACAACGAGAAGATCTGGAACTGCGACCTCGCCACCATGACGTCGGCGTGGGTCGCGGGGCGCGTGCCGGAGGCGCCGCTGCGCGACGTGATCAGCTCCGCCGTGGGCATGGACACCGACGGCTACACCCACCAGTCGGTGTTCTGGTTCCCGCGCCGCGGCGGCTTCGAGGCGCTCGTGCGGGGCACCGTCCACGGCGGCGGCTTCACCCTGCGCACCGGCACCACCGCCGAACGCATCGCGAAGGTCGGCTCGCGCTTCGCCGTCGATGGCGAGGACTTCGACCTCGTCGTCAACACGGTACCGCTGCCGCTGATCGAGCCGCACATCGCCGACATCCCCGCGGCCATCCGCGCCGACATCCGCGCGCTGCAACCGATCTCGCTCCTCAACGTGATCATCGGCGTCAAGGTCGACGCCCCGATCGCGCCACTGTCGTGGATCTACCTGCCGTTCCCGGACCAGGGCGACGCCAACCGCGTGACCTACTTCAGCAACTACTCACCGGAGAATGCGCCGCCGGGCCACGCCTCGTTCATGGCGGAGGTCACGCACCGCGGCGACCTCGAGGTGAACCGGGCGTACATCGACGAACTGGTGGCGAACCTGGCGCGCTGCGGCCTGTTCCACCGCTCGCAGGTGGTGATGACCGACTGGCTCGACCACCGCTTCGCGTACATCGACCAGAACCTCGAGTTCCCGGCACGTGTGGGCCGCGTGCGCGCGTGGTTCGACGCGTCCGGCTACATCACCTTCGGTCGGTTCGGCCGCTACGACTACCACAACAGCGACCAGTGCATCGCGCGCGCGATGGAGGTCCACCGGCACGTGCGGGAGATCGCCGCGTCCGGCGCGCCGGCGCGGCCGACGTTCGCCTGACTCCGCGAATCAACCGACTCCGCGAATCAACCGACTCCGCGAATCAACCTGCCGAAAAAAAAACGCGGGGCGCAACCGGGCATGGTCGGCGCGCCCCGCTCCGAGAGAAGCCGTGCGGCTCGCACCCCGCACGGCTGGGTGATCCATAGCAAGCGAAGGAACCGTCGGGTCAACCGAGGTTTGGACCGGCGGATGCCGGTCCGGCGCGGGGGCGTTGCACCCCGTCGAAGACCCCTCTGGGATGTGGTGTCCACACGCTTTCGAGCCTCGGTTTGTCGACGCGGCTCGCCCTGAACCACCAGGAGGATGTGATTTGCAGAGAACGCGGCAGGTCGTTGACCACCTGCCGCGAACTGAGACGGAGCGCGCGCGAGCCGATGTTCCGTCCTGCGGATGGGATTTCCGCAGCAGCCGCATCGGCTTCGATCAGCGCCCGCGCAGCCAGGCTTCGTGGCGGCGGAAGGCCGCCTCGAGCCACGGCGCAAGTTCCGCTGCGGGCTGGGCCTGCGGCTGCTGCCGGCGCCACCTCGCGACCAGCTCGAGCCCGAGGTCTTCGTCCTCCGCAGCGCGCGCCGCCTCGAGGAGGATGCGGTAGCCCCCCTCCTCGACTGCCCCGTCGGTCAGGATGCGGAGCACCAGATCGCGCAGCGCGCGCCGCTCCGGCCCACGATCGCGTCCCGCGTCCCCCGCCTGCAGCGCAAACACCCGGGCTTGGGCGCCCAGGAAGCTCGCCGCCCGCGCGATGCGCACGATGCTCGGCGTGGTCGCCGCGGCGTCGAGGTCGCTCACCACGCGCTCGATCCCCGCGGTCTGGAAGCCGAGGACGGCGCGGAGGAAGAAGCGGAAACCGTCGGGTCGACGTTGGAGCGAGTCGTCGATGAGGACGCGCAGCGACTCGTGCTCGCGCGCCGAAAGCGCCTCCACCTCGGCAGCGCCAAGGCGAGCAGTCACCGCCTGCACGACGCCGGCGTAGCCGCGGGCCAGGGCCGGCGGGAGACGGAACCGGATGACGCGGTGCACGCCGTCCTGGTCGTCGAACTCGATGCCCGCCGCGAGCGACGACACCGCCCGCAGGATGCCGATCGAGGTGTCCCCGAGGCTCTCCTGTCCGGCCAGCACGGCTGCGAGCAAGGTCGCCGGTGCGTTCGCGAGCACCGCGAGTTCGCCGGCCCACGCGTCCAAGGATGCCTTGCCGTTCTCCCCCAGCAACCTGCCGATCAACGCGAAGTCCGCGCCGGCGGTGGCCAGGTCGCCCTGCAGCGCGTGCGCGGCCGCAGCGGCCAGGTTTGCATACGGATCCTCCGCGGCGGACGAGCGCAGATGCTGGGCAAACTCCACCGCCTCGGCGTGGCGACCGAGGCCCAGCAGCGTCGGCACCAGCGACTCGCGCGCCCGGCGATGGAACGGCGCATGGAAGAGGGTCTGCCGCAGTTCACGCAGCGCGTCCTCGGCGCCCGTCGCCAGCAGCGCGCGCGCGTAGCTCGTGTCCGCGGGCGAGAGCGTGCCGGCCTCGATCGCCCGGGCCGCGAGCGTCAGCCCGGCGTCGGCGTCGCGGAGCCGGTCCGCGCCCAGGTCCGCCTCCAGGAGCTGGACGGCCGCGAGGTGCGCGCCGAGTTCGCTGCGCGGCGGCATCCGGTTCAGCACGGCGAGAGCTTCGCGCTGCATGCCGGTGGCCTCGAGCGCCTCGATCCGCAGCAGTTCGACCGCGACCGGGTCGTAGCCGCTCGCCGCCGCGGCATCGATCTCCGCGAGGGCGGCGCGGAACCGCCCCTGTTGCGCCAGGAGCTGCCCCGTCTGGAACGACGCCAGCGCGTGGGCGCGGCGTTCGGCGAGGATGGTGCCCCGCTGGCGCCAGTTCACGAGCAGCACCGCGGCGAGCAGGAGCGTGAGCACGATGAGCCCGGCCGTGGTCGGCTTGCGTCGCGCCCAGAGACCCAACCGCTGCAACGGTCCCGCGGGTCGCGCAAACACCGGCTTGAACTCCAGGAAGCGCCGGAGGTCGGCGGCGAAGTCGGCGGCGCCCGGGTAGCGTCGGCTGCGCTCGCGCGCCATCGCCACGAGGCACACGGTCTCGAGGACCCGAGGTACCGTCGGATTGAGACGCCGCGGCGAGCGCACCGCCCGCGTGCCGATGCGCCGGAAGATCTGCTGCGGGCTGTCGCCGTCGAACGGCACCTGCAGCGTGAGCATCTCGTAGAGGGTCACGCCCAACGAGTAGATGTCGGCGCGCTCGTCGACGCCGGTCTCCGGCGGATCGAGCTGCTCCGGCGACACGTAGTACGGTGTGCCCAGGAACTCGCCGGTCACGGTCATCGCGGCCTCCGCCTCGACGCGGGCCAGCCCGAAGTCGAAGAGGAGGACGCGCCCGTCGCGCGCCAGCAGGATGTTCTTCGGCTTGACGTCGCGATGGATGACGCCGTGCGCGTGCACGTGGCTCAGGGCATCGGCGATGGTGGCCACCGTGAAGCACGCCGCGTGCAGCCAGGAGCCCTGCACGGAGGCCGCCACCCGATCCACCGCGTGTGCATCGAAGGTCGAGTCGAACAGGTCGCGTCCGGCGAGCGCATCGACGGCGACGCCCCGCGTGCGGAGCGCCTGCAGCACGTCGTGGAGGGTGACGCCTTCGACGTACTCCATGGTGAAGTACGGGACGCCATCGACGCGGCCCACGTCGTAGATCGGGATGATGCCGGGATCACGCAGACGCGCCACAGCGCGGATCTCGCGCTCGAAGCGCTCCAGCGCCTTGTCGCTCGTCGAGTGGTGCGCGGCGAGGACCTTCAGGGCGACCTGGCGCCCGAGTTCGCGATGCCGGGCGAGGTACACGATGCCCATCCCCCCCCGGCCGAGCTGACGCAGGATCTCGTAGGGTCCGAACTCGCGGCCGACGGGGAGATCGTCGGCGCCCGCCAGCCCAGGAAGCGTCTCGCCGGGTGCGCTCACATCGCTACCGCTCGATGCGCCAGTGGTGGGTCCCGCACTGGCCGGGCGTCTCCTCCACACCGACGTCGAGCGCGTGCACGACCATGTGCGGGAAGCGGGCGAGCAGGCGCATCCGGATCTCGCTCGAGACCCAGGAGGCGAGGTTCTCGGCGCTCGTGTTCGAGATCGGCAGCACGCGAACCTCGTCCCGTGGGACCAGGTAGCGTCGCTCCCGATAGACGATCTCGGCGCCCGCGTCGCCGTTGGTGCACCGCAGCACCGGATGCTTGCCCGGGATGAGCAGGTGCTCGTCGAGTTCGTCGACCAGCTCGCGGATCAGCGGCTTGATCTCCTTGAAGTTCATCACGAGCCCGTGCGGGTCCAGCGGCCCGTGCAGTTCCACGAACACCTTGTAGTTGTGACCGTGCAACCGCTCCGCCGTGCCGTCCGGGAAGATGAGGAAGTGCGCGGCGCTGAACTTCAGGTAGTCCTTGTGGATGCGGATCGACCAGGTCTCCATCGCGATGGCGGGTCTCGGTGATGTGGCCGGTGTGATCGTGGCACGGATCACGCCGGCGCGGACAATAGCCCGCGATGGATCTGCAAGGCATTCCCTTCCAACCGACGCGCTACGCGGGCGTGACCATCCACTTCTACCACCGTGACCGGGCGCACGGTCACGCCGCCGTGATGATCAGGATGGCGCCGGGAAGCAGCTATCCGCGACATCGCCACAAGGGTCCGGAGGAGCTGCTGATCCTGCAGGGCGGCTACCGCGACGAACTGGGCGAACACCGCGCCGGTGAGTTCGTGCGCTACGAGGACGGATCCGTGCACCATCCGGTGGCGTTGCCGGGCGAGGACTGCGTGTTCTTCGCCATCGCCCAGGAGGGGATCGAGCTGTTTTGAACCGTGCGCGTCAGGGCTGGAAGCCGACGCCCGCGAACCCCCCGTCGACCGCGAGACACTGGCCGGTGATCCAGCCGGCGGCGGGAAGGCACAGGAAGGCGACGGCGGCCGCGACGTCGGCCGGTGCGCCGAGCCGGCCCAAGGGCGTGCGGGCCAGCACCCGCGCGCGATAGTCGGGGTCGGCGAGGACCGGTTCGACGAGCGGCGTGCGGACGTACCAGGGCGCCACGGCGTTGACGCGGACCCCCGCCCCGCCCCACTCGACCGCGAGGTAGCGCGTGCCGTGCAGGAGCGCGGCCTTCGCCATCGCGTAGGGGACGCCGGTGCCGGTGCTGGTGAGGCCTGCGACCGACGCGATGTTGACCACGCAGCCGCGGGCGGCGGCCAGCGCCGGGTACAAGGCGCGCGACAGCTCGATGGCCGACAGGAGGTTCGCGTCGAGGAGATGGGCCACCTCTTCTCCCGTGTAGTCCGCGCTCCGCTTGCGGATGTTCGTGCCGGCGTTGTTCACCAGGATGTCGAGGCTCCCCACCGCCTGCACGGCGTCGCCGACGGTGCGACGGGTTTCCTTCGTCGCGACGTCGCCCACGACCGCGGTCGCGCCGACGCCGGCGGCCCGATGGCGGCCGGCCTCTGCATCGAGGTCCGCGGCGCCGCGCGCGACGAGGACGAGGTGGCGAACGCCCCGGCCGACCAGTTCATCGGCGATCGCGCGACCGATGCCGCGACTCGCCCCGGTGACGACGGCCACGCGACCGTCGAGGCGCCAACGAGGATCAAGATTGCTCACGCGCGCATTTGGCCGCGAACGCCGCGCGGGCACAACGGACAGGTTGCCGCGGACAGGCTTCGCGAGTGATTCTCGCCCATCGCAATCACGGGTCCCGGCGCCTCGCTACGCTAGCACCTCGTGCGGTTCCTGTTTCCTTCCACGCGCACCCCGCGCCGGGGTGCGCAGCGACTCACCTGGCTCGCGGCCACCGCCCTGCTCGTCGGCCCGAGCACCCTGGCGCGGCTCACGGCCCAGGACGAGGCGACCGCGGCCCGGCTGATCGGAGAGGAACGCGCCATCGCGCCCGCGGCGGTCGACGCACGGGTCGCCAAGGCCCGTGCCGCGCTGGCAGAGCTGGCGGACGGCTCGACGAGCGAGACGGCGCGGCGCGTGCACCTCGCCCTCGGCGAGGCCCTCCTCGACGCGGGCGATGCCCGCGCCGCGCACGAGCATCTGGAACGCGGCTGCGCGCTGGCGCGGGCTCAGGGCGCGACCCGGAGCCTCGCCTTCGGCCTCCTGCACGCCGGCATCGCCTCCGACCGGATCGGTGCGTTCGCCACCGCTGTGGATGAAGCAGCCGAGTCGACCCGCCTAGCGGCGCAACTCGGCGAGCGCCGGCTGGAGTTCTCGGCCGCCAACCTCCTCGGCGCCACCAACGAGCGGCGCAGCGAACGGCAGGCCGCCCTGGTCGCGTGGAATCACTGCGTCGAACTGGCCGAGGCGATCGGGGATGCGAACGCGACCTGCACCGTCCTCAACAACATGAGCGTCCTGCTGCTCAACGCCGGCCAGCTCGACCGCGCGTTCGAGAAGCTCGTCGCCGCCCGGCGCGCCGCGGAAGGTGCGGGCCTGCGCGAGGCGCTGGCCGCGATCGTCGCGAACCAGGGCGACATCGAACTGCTGCGTTGCCGACCCGCGGCGGCCAGGACCCTGCACGAGGAGGCGGTCACGTTGCGCGAAGAGCTCGGCGCGCCGTCGGCGATCGCCCTGGCGCGGACGCGCCTCGGGGACACCCTGCTGGCCCTGGGTGAGCCTCGCCTCGCAATCGCCGAACTCGAACCGGCACTGGCGACCCAGCGACGACGGGGCCTCGTCCCGGAGGTCGCAGCGACCCTCGCGTGCCTCGCGCGCGCACACGCGGCCCTGGATCACCCTGCCGAGGCGCTGAGCGCAGCCCATCAGGGTCTCGAACTGACCCAGGCGATCGAAGGCAAGGCCAAGCGCGTGAGCGTGCTGCTCGCACTCGCCGAGGCCCAGGCGGCGGCGGGCGAGCACGCCAAGGCACTCGACACTGCGCGCGACGCTTTCCGTCTCGACGAAGAAGTCGACTCCCTGGAGATGTCCGCCGCCTTCGCCGCACGCGAGGCCGGGTTCGAGAGCGAGGCCCGCGAGCGGCGGATCGCCCTGCTCGAGACCGAGCGTGCCCTGCAGGCGAGTCGGCTCGCGCGCGAGGAGCTGTGGCGCAACGTACTCCTCTTCGGCGCCGCGGGCCTGGTGGTGATCGCGCTCCTGGGTTGGAGTCTGTTCCTGCATCGCCGCCGTGCGCTCGCCGCCCTCGCCGAGACCGTCGCCCTGCAGGAACGGATGACCGAAGCGCGCAAGCTCGAGAGCGTGGCCCTGGTGGCGGGCGGCCTGGCCCACGACTTCAACAACCTGCTCACCGGCGTGATCGGCAACGTCCGGCTGGCGCGCAACGCGACCCCCGGCAGCGCCGACGTCGACGATCGCCTCGACGACATCGAGGAGGCATGCCGGCGCGCCGCGAGCCTCGCGGCCGACATGCTCACGATCTCCGGTCGCGCGACGGTGCGGCGCGAGCGCATCGACGTCGGCGACCTGCTCACCCGCACCGTCCGCCTCGTGCGCGGCGTCTTCCCCCGCCGGACGTTCGCGCTGGTGGTGGAACCGGGCCTGCCAGCGATCGACGCCGACCCCGTGCAACTCGGCCGCGTGATCCACAACCTCGCGACCAACGCCGCCGAGGCGCTGGGCGAGAGCGAAGGCGCAGTCCGCGTCGAGGCGCGGATCGTGCCGGCGGGCGAGTCCGGCGGAGCGCGCGGGGTCGAACTGGCCGTGGCCGACTGCGGTCCCGGCGTGCCGGAAGAGGTGCGCGCGCGCCTCTTCGAGCCGTTCGTCAGCACCAAGCCGAAGGGACGGGGCCTGGGACTCGCCACCGCACACGGGATCGTGCAGCGCCACATGGGCTCGATCACGGTCGACAGTGACCCGCTCCGCGGCACCGTGTTCCGCGTGCGTCTCCCCGTCGACGGCGAGCCCGCCCAGGTGCCCCCGCCGGCCGCGACCGGACGTGGCGAGCGGACCACCGTCCTCGTGATCGACGACGACGAAGCCGTGCGCACCGCCACCGCTCACCTGCTCGAACGCCTCGGCTGCCACGCGCTGACCGCGGTCGATGGCAGCGACGGCGTCGCGCGCGTCGAACGGTTCGGCGCGACCATCGATTTGATCCTCCTCGACTTCGCCCTGCCGGGCATGACCGGGGCGGAGACTCTGACCCGCCTGCGCGCCGTCGCGCCCGACACCCCCGTCATCCTCGCGACCGGCTACGACCGCGACGCCGCCCTGCAGCAAGCCGGCGAGGTCGACCACCTCCTGCAGAAGCCGTTCACGCTGCCGGAGCTGCGCGTCGCCGTCCAGGCCGCGATGGCCCGCCCTCGAACGCAGGCATCCTGATTCAACGCACCAGTACCGTGGCGTTGGGCGTGGTCACGAGGACCTTCCACTCGCGACGGACGGTGGCCAGGAACTCGAGATCGAAGTGGATCCGCTCGTACCACTCGGCGAGGGCCGGGTCGGTGCGGCGCGGATCGTGCATGAGGACGAGGCGACGCAGCGCCACGGGATCCGACGTGGGACCGAACCAGCGGCGGCGGATCTCGGGATCACGTGCGCCAGTGGCGAACGTCAGGAACGGGTCCACCGCCAGCGGGCGGGTGCCGGCGAGCCACGCCAGGAACGGCTCCTCGCACAGGGTCGGCGTCGCCGGCTCCGCGCGCAGGGCCGCGGCCGCCGCCGCAAGCGGACTCGCCGCGATGGTGGGGGTGCCCGGATCGGGGATGAGCCAGCGCCACGGCGCGCCCAGACCCAAGGCGATCGCCAGGACGCAGAGCGCGCGGGCCGGCGTGAGCCAGGCGCGCAACTGCTGCGCCGACACGATCGCCGCGAAGACCACCGTGTCGAGCATGTGGTTGAGGTCGCTGCCCCAGCTCCGGTACACGATCGCGGTCTTGGCGATACTCGCGAGCAGCAGCACGTCGAGGTGATCCGCACGGGCGCGGACGAGCCGCCAGCTCGCGCCGGCGATCGCGAGCCCGAGCAGGATGGGCGTCCACCAGTCGTAGGTGATGTCGCGCCACAGCGCCGCAACGAGGTCCCCCAGCGGCCGGGCTGCCCGCGCCGGCGCGACCACCATGTAGTAGAGACCGTTGTGGAGGAAGTCGCAGCCGAGCCCCCACTGCAGGAAGGCGACGCCGAGCAGCGTACCCGCCGTGGCGGCAACGACGACGTGTGCGGCGCCCCGCCGGCCGCCGTGACCATCGCGCAGGGCAGCCCACAAGAGCGCCACGCCCGGCGCGACGGGCGCGGTGACCTTGGTGAAGAACGCGAGCGCCAGCAGCACGCCGGCGACGGCCGGCCGCCAGCCGAGCCCGCGACCGTACACCACGAGCGCCAACAAGCCCATGAGCAGGGCGCGACTGTCGTCGCGCATCCCGATCAGCGCGAATGCCCCGGGCACGCAGCACAGCACCCACAGGCACGGCTGCAGGCGCAACCAGAACGACATGCCCCGCACGAGCGCGCCCGCGAGGCCCAGCACGACCAGGGTCTCGGTCCCCACCAGGATGCGCATGCCGCGGATCAGGGCGAGGCCCTCGCCCGGCAGGAGCGCGATCGGCGCGAACGCCAGCGGGTGATAGAAAACGCCGTAGACGAGGTCCGTCGTCGGCTCGTGGGGGTAGAGCACACCCTCGCGCAGCAGTTCCGCGAGCAGCGCGAACACGCCGACGGTGTGCGTCAGCAGGCGCGCGCTGTCGACGTGCATCCCGAGCGCAACGATCGCCGCAGCCAGCCCCAGCACGGTGGAGAGCAGGAGCACCTTGTGCGTCGCGTTCACGGCCGGCCCCTTCTAGAGGCCAGGGCCGCGACGAGCAACGAAGCGACCTACAGGTTCAGCGCGGGCCCGACGCCGACCAGCCCGAACGCATTCAACGCCGCCGGCGTGAGGCGGTACGCGACGCCCGCCCGGAGCGTCGTGAGGAAGGCACGGTGCTGCTTGGCGACGGGATCCGGACTCGCGAAGACCAGGAACGCGTTGGCCGTGCCGATCTCCTCCACGATCACCGCCGCGATCGATGCCGACGTGTCGGTCGCAAAGCTCACCATCGTGAGGCGGCTGGTGCGGGCTTCGACGCCCAGCGGCCCCACCTGCGGGTACGCATCGACCTGCACCGGCAGCGTCGCACTCAGCGCGGGGCTCGCGAGATCGGCGCGCACGAGCGTGCTGCCGTGGGCGCGCGCCACGAGCGCCCCCTGCCGGCCGACGTCCACGACCGGCGGACCCTGCACGCTCCACGTCACGAGCCCGCTCACGTCGCGGACCCCGCCGGCGCTGTCGGTGGCCAGGGCGCGCAGCCCCAGCCGCAACCGGCCGAGGCTCAGCGTCGTCGTGTCGTCCGCCTCGACGCGCAGGGCGACGAGCACCGGCGCCGGGCCGAGGCTCTGCCGTCCGGTCGAGAAGCCGTTGGCATAGACCGCCTGGTTGCCGCGCCGGTCCGCGATCACGACCAGTTGCGTCTCGTCGGTCCCCGGCGGCAGGAGCCCGGGCGGCACCGGCAGCAGGCTGCCGGGGAAGCCGCGGAACGACTGCGCCACGCCGCGCCGGTCGATCATCTCCACCTCGCCCGGGGCGAACGCGTAGTCGACACGAGCGCCCGACGTCGGGTTGATGGCCGACAGCGCGAGCAGGCCGCTCGGCGCCGCGCCCACGAAGCCGTCCGTCGGCAGCGTGTGGGTGACACCGAGCACGGTGGTGACCCACGACGTGGACGAGTGGTTGGCCTTGAACTCGAGGCCCGACGCGAACCGCAGGACGAGGCGCGGGTGCTGCAGGTCGAGCCCGAGCGCGACGGCGGCATCGAGGTTGCGCTCGATCCCCGCCGCATCCTCATAGCGCACCTCGCGCACGCGGCTGCCGCGCATCGCCGCCGACAGCGCCCGCGTCAGGTGGTAACTCCGCAGCGTGTCGCGCCACGACCAGTAGTTGTTGAGCACATCGCCGTTGGTCCCGAAGAACGGCCCGTGTCCGTAGCTGAGCAACGTCGTGTGCCACGCGTCCGTCCACGCCTGCGGCACCGGATAGCCGCTGCCCTTGAACTGCGACTCCCAACCCATGCCGAACCACGCGCTCGCCTTGGGGAGGACGACGCCGAGTTCGAAGTCGGGGATCACCTCGGCGTCCCAGCATTGCGCGTCGGGAGGACCTTCCGCCGGACTCCAGTGGATCGGGATCTTGCGGCTGGTGCCGTCGAGCACGCCCGCCGCGAAGGTCTCGAACGCCCGCGACCGCCAGTGCGAGTTCTCCCCCATCACCGGCCCCTGCATCGTGTCCTTCGCGGTCTGGAAGGCGATCTCGCGGTTGCGCAGGTTCGTGGCGATCGTCTTGGGCTGCGGCGACGCGGCGCGCTGGTCGACGTGGATCCACGCCGGGATCTCGGTCTGTGCATCGATGTGCACGCCGCCGACCGTGAAGCCCTGCGCCCCGTGGATCGCCGCCGCGTACGCCGCGAAGTTCGCCGCGTACCAGTTGCTGCCGAGGATGTCGACTGGATGCCCTTGCCCCGCGAGGTTCGTACCCGCGAGGTTGAGGTTGGTGTCCCAGCCCTTCTTCAGGTTGCCGGCGGCGTCGCGCGTACACCGGCTCGCGTCGTAGGCGGGGTTGGCGGTGAGGAGCACGGAGCCCACCACGCTGCCCGGCAGGTTCAACGTGAGGTTGGGATACCCGGGGTCCATGAGGTCGCCGGACACGTAGAGCGCGAGGCTCCAGTTGGCCGAGGCCGCCGCAGCCGTGAACGCCGACCACTGGCTCGCCGTCCCCCACAGCACGCCGTGCGGCGGCGCGGGTGGCGGCGGGATGTAGTCGGGGTCGTTGAGGTTGAACGGCCAGCGACTCCAGTCCCACTTGATGTGCACCATGTCGCTCGCAGCCGCGTCGCGCATGCGCACGACCCACGCACTCGCGTTGTCGTAGCGGTTGCCCGGGCCGTTCTGTGACACGGCGCGCTCCGCGCACAGGCGGCGGTACTCGGACGGCGGGCGATCGATCACGGGGAAGGTGTCGGCGATCGCAGCGGTGACGACCACCCACGCGACCTCGTGGATGGGCGCGTTCAGTTCGCCGCGGTCGTTGCGGTACGTGCCCGGGCTCGTCTCACCGGCAAAGCGGCTGCCGGTGACGAGCGGCACGACCGGTACCGTCTCGCTGGCGTTGCTCCGGTACCAGTCGACGAGGCGCGCCACGTACGCCCCGCCCGCTGCGAACACGGGCACCATGTCCATGTACGGCACGCGCAGCACGCGGCCACCCGGCGGCAGGCCCTCGCCGTCGCCGAACACCCACCCCCCGTAGTCATAGTCGGCGAGCAGACGCACGGCAGGATCGCCGGTGGCCGTGATCTGCAATGCGCGGCCGTACAACCGCAGGACGAAGGTCTTCTCCGTGCGGTAGGTGACCGTGCCCGCACGGTAGTCGTCGGCGAAGCGCAGGGTGACAGCGCCGGTGCCGGCGTCCAACGCATGCCCGAGCAGCGTCCCCGTGTGGTTGGGTGCGTGGGTCGCGCCGAAGGCCAGGTCGTACGGCGAGATCATCCGCCCGAGCCCCGACGCCGGCACGCCCGCGGTCCGGTACGAGAGGCCCCCGGCGGCGATGGGCACGATCCCCGTCGTCGCCTCCTCGACGCGTAGCACGCCGGCCTGCAGGTACGGATGCTGGAGCGGCACGCGGTACTCGACCGACACCGCACCGGCAGCGTCCAGCAGCTTGAAGACGTAGGTGCCGGTCGTCGCCTCGAACGCCACGACCGGCACACCGGGCGCACGCGCACCGGCGAAGAAGAGGCGCGGCTGGTCGACGCTCGGCTGCGCGGCGAGCACCGCGTGGGCGAGGACGACGGCGGCGCAGCGGACGGAGATGGTTCGCATGAGGTTCACGACCTGGCAGGGTGGAGCCTCGGAGCACGCGCAGGATAGCCGTAGGCAGACGCCGGCCGCGGCCGGGAACGGGAGGACCCGTTTCGCCCGCCCGAAACCCCACGCAGGTGTGCACGGCGCCACGGCGCCGGAGCGGGCTCCGCCGATCGCGTGACCGAAGGGGTATCATCTGGATGGTCGACGAGGGTTGCCCCTTGTTGCTGCTGTCGCCTCCCCAACTCCTCCCCAACCCCCATGCGCGTAACCGCCTTCTTCGCCACGCTCCTGACTCTGGCAGGCGCGTTGCCGTCCCAGCGTTCCCGGCTCACGGTCACCGGCTCTTACAACCCGGGCCAGACCATCACGCTCGACGTCACCGACGCAATGCCCCAGGCTCCGGCATTCCTCGTGGTCGGCAGACCCGGTGTGACCATGCTCGACTTCGGGGCGTCGGGAGCGCTGACGGTCGAGTTGACCGCACCGTTCGATGTCTATCCAGCCGGCGTCACGAGCGCGAACGGGCGCCTGACGATCACGGCCGATATCTCGCCGAATCTGCCTCGGCCGGCCGACTTCTCGGTCTCGCTCCAATTCGTCACGTTGGCGGTCGGGCCACGGACATCGTTCCTGACGTCCAACGTCGGCGAACTCGTGTCCGGAGATGGGGATGCACTGGCGGCGGTTCGCCGATGGAACCAGCACGCGATCGACGCCACCGGCGCAGACCACGCAGGGAGTCCCTCGCAGCCAGGGCCCGGGCGTGCCTCGCGGGCAATGGCGATCGTTCACATCGCGATGTTCGAGTCCTTGCTGGCGATCGACGGCGGCTTCCAGAGCTATCTGGGCATCCTGTCCGCGCAACCCGGGACATCGCGGGTCGCCGCGCTCGCCCGTGCCGGCCATGACACGCTGGTGGCGTTGTTCCCCGCGCAAGCCGCGAACCTGGACGCCAAGCTCGCGACGGATCTCTCGCGCGTCGTGAGCGGCTCGGCCAAGACCAACGGTGTGGTTCTCGGCGCGGCCGCCGCAGCCGCGACGTTGGCGGCCCGCGCGAAGGATGGGTCGGCGCACGCTGAGCCGCGTGTCGACCTGCAGTTCATCTGCAGTCTGCTGCCCGGGTTCTGGCGGCAGGATCCGATCAGCCGGCATCCGCTTGCTCTGGGCGCCTACTGGTCAAGGGTGACTCCGTTCGTCCTGACCTCGGCGGCGCAGTTTCGCGTGCTGCCGCCGCCAGCGCTGATCGCCGACCAGTACACGGCCGCGTACAACGAGGTGAAGTTGCTCGGCGGCGATGGCATCACGACCCGGACTTCGCGCTCTGCGGAGCAGACATTCCTCGGCATCTACTGGGCGTACGACGGCATGCCGAGCCTTTGCGCACCGCCGCGCCTCTACAATCAAGTGGTGGGTCTGATTGGCAGCCAGCGGAACCTCGACGCGATGTCGATGGCAAGGCTGTTCGCGCTCCTCAACCTTGCGCTAGCCGATGCCGGCATCGCATGCTGGGAGTCGAAGTACTTCTACCAGTTGTGGCGCCCACTCGCGGGGATCCGGGAAGCGGATCCCGGCACGGGTCCGACTGGGCGCGGTGACGGCAACCCCTATACGATCGGCGACCTGACCTGGACGCCACTCGGCGCACCGGCAAGCAACACGCTCGGTCCGAACTTCACGCCCCCATTCCCTGCGTACCCTTCCGGCCACGCGACGTTCGGGGGCGCGACGTTCCAGGTCCTGCGGCGGTTCTTCGGTACCGACAACATCGCGTTCACGTTCGTGTCGGATGAGTGGAACGGCGTGACTCGGGACAATCAGGGCATTCTCCGGCCGTTGCGGCCGCGTAGCTTCCCCAACCTCTCGACCCCCGAGGAAGAGAACGGGCAGAGTCGAATCTACCTCGGCATCCACTGGTCCTACGACAAGACGAGTGGCATCGCGCAGGGCAGAACCGTCGGGGACTGGGTCTTCGATCACGTCTACCGCCCGACGCGTTGACATGGGCGCGCTCCCGCGCAGGACGCACGCCCGAGCGCCCGATCGCGCTATTCGCCGGCCAGCCGGTCGTACAGCGAGCGCCGGCTGATCCCGAGCAGGCGCGCTGCCTCGGCCTTGTTCCCACCGCTCCGGCGCAACGCCTCCGCGATCGTCTGCCGCTCCAGCGTCGCGAGGTGGAGCGTCGAGGCGTCGGCCGGCGCGGGTGTCGCCGGGGAGAGGTGCTCCGCTTCGATCACGTCGCCCGGCGCGAGCGCATCGAGGCGCAGGATCTCGTTGCGGAGCTGGCGCACGTTGCCGGGCCACGACCGCCTCCGCAGTGCCTCGGCGCACGCTGGGCTCAGGCGCTTCGGCTCGCGGCCGGCGGCGGCGCCGGCCTCCTTCAGGAAGTGCGCCACGAGCAGAGGCACGTCTTCGCCGCGCGCGCGCAGCGCCGGCACGTCGACGGTCACCACGGCGAGCCGGTAGTAGAGGTCCTGTCGGAACCGCCCCGCCTCGACCTCGCCGAGGAGCGAGCGGTTGCACGCGGCCACGATGCGCAGGTCGACGCGATGCGGCAAGTCGCCGCCGACGGGGCGCACGAGGCCGTCCTCGAGGAAGCGCAGCAGCTTGGCCTGCACGTCGAGGCCGAGTTCGCTGATCTCGTCGAGGAAGAGCACGCCGCCGTCGGCCTCGCGCAGCAGGCCCCGGCGGTCGCGGTCCGCGCCGGT
Organism: uncultured candidatus Brocadiaceae bacterium; assembly: GCA_964418595.1. GTDB lineage: Bacteria > Planctomycetota > UBA1135 > UBA1135 > UBA2386 > CAYQMF01. Next base: position 23,543 of record CAYQMF010000003.1, on the reverse strand, counting down.
GAACGCGCCGCGCACGTGTCCGAACAGCTCGCTCTCGATCAGGTTCTCGGCGATGGCCGCGACGTTGACGGCCAGCCACGGTCCCGCGCGGCGCCCGCCGTGCTGGTGCAGCGCGCGCGCGAACAGCTCCTTGCCGGTCCCGCTCTCGCCCTGCAACAACACCGGGAACGGCGCGTCCACCACGCGGTCGAGGAGATGCAGCGCGGCGAGCAGGGCGGGTGCGTCGCCGAGGATGTCGGCGAACGCGTGCGTCAGCCGGGCCCGGCTGTGCTGGTCTTTCAGGCTCGCCAGCTCCTGCACCTGGCTCGCCACCTGCGATTCGAGGCTGTCCTTCTCCCGCTGCAGCACCGACGCCGCGGCGCGGTTCTCGGCCAGCAGGCGGTGCAGGCGCACCGCGATCGCGGCCTGGTCGGCGAACGCGGCCAGCCAGGGCGCATCGTCCGCGCCGAACGCGCCGCTCTGGAACCGGTGGTCGAGGTAGATGCAGCCGAGGCACGTGTCCCCCACCAGGAGCGGCGCGCACAGCACGGAGCGCAGCCGCAGGTCGGCGACGCTCTGCGCGGCGCCGAAGTCGCCTTCCTGCGCATCGGCGCAGAACACGCCCGCCCGCTCGCGCATGCACTGCGCGGCGATCGTGCGCGAGATCTTGCTGCCGGCCTGCCGCACGTTCTCGCGATCGAGGCTGCGGCCGACCTCGACGCGCAGCTTGCGGCCGTCGCCTTCGCCGTCGTCGACGATCACGAAGCCCCGCTCCGCGCCGAACAGGCCGATCGCCTCGTCGAGCAGCGTCGTCAACAGAGTGGCCTGGTCCTCGGCCTTGGCGAGCGCGCGGTTGAGCGCGAGGATCGCGGTGAGACGGGCGCGCTCCTCGGCGCGGGCACCGAGCCGCAGGCGCGCCAGCAGGTCGGCGAACGGACGGGGCAGACCCATGCGTCAGCGCGCCGCGACCAGCGCTCCGTCGAGGGCCTGCAGGACCAGGGTCAGCGCGTGCCGCTCGGTCTGGCCGAGGCCGCCCAGCGCGTCGATGTGCGCGGCCAATGCGGCGCGCGCCGCGCCGAGTTCGACGTCGCGCAGCGCCTCGTGCGCGGCCGCCGCCACGGCGACGCTCGCCGGGCAGCCGCGGGCCCGCCAGGCGAGTTCGGCGATGCGGCCGGCGCGCACGCGCACCGACAGCTCGACCTCGTCGCCGCACACGGGGTGCTCGGCGCGGCCGACCCGCACGTCGGTGCCGGCGAGATCACCCGCGCCGGGCGCACGCTGCAGCAGGCTGCGCAGCGCCGGGCTCACCACGGCTGGGCTTGCACCACACCGGCCTGGTGTACCGACGGCGCCGCGCGCTCGAGGGACGTGAACTCGTTCTGCAGGAACTGGCAGCCGCCGCACACGAGGAGGAAGAACCCCGCTGCCGCCACTCGCCACCGTCGCGTGTTGCCTCGTCTCATGAGAGCTCCGCCGCCCACAGGTCCTCGAATCGTTCCCGGCGCCGCAGCAGGGTCACCTGCTCACCCGCCACCATCACTTCGGCAGGGCGACGGCGGGAGTTGTAGTTCGACGTCATCGAGGCACCGTACGCCCCGGTCGAGAACACCGCCAGCAGGTCGTCCTTGGCGAGCGAAGGCAGGCGGCGGTGCAGCCCGAGGAAGTCGCTGCTTTCACACACGGGGCCCACCACGTCGCAGGGTCTGGCCGCCGGCGGCGCGGTCGGCCGGCGCAGCGGTGCAATGGGATGTTCGGCCTCGTACAGCGACGGCCGGATGAGGTCGTTCATCGCCGCGTCGACGAGGACGAAGTCGCGGCCGACGCCGGCCTTGGTGCCGAGCACGCGGGTCACGAGCACGCCGGCGTCGGCGATCAGGAACCGCCCCGGCTCGACCACGGGCACGAGGCCGCGCGCGCGCAGCCGCGGCAGGACCGCCGCGGCGAGCACCTCGACGTCGAGGAGGCCGCCGGGGTCGCCATAGCCGACCCCGAACCCACCGCCGAGGTCGTGGAAGCGCAGGCCCTGGCGATGCGATGCGTCGGCGTCGAGGAAGGCCTCGACTCGGGTGAGGGCCTCCAGGTACGGCCCCGCCGCCTTCAGTTGCGAGCCCAGGTGCACGTGGTAGCCCACCAACTCGAGCTGCGGCGTGCGGCGGATCTCCGCCACGAGCATGCTCGCGGTCCTGAGGTCGAGCCCGAACTTGTTCTCGCTCTTGCCCGTGCTGATGTAGGCGTGCGTGCCGGCGTCGACGTCGGGGTTGAGGCGCAGGGCCAGCGGCACGCGCACGCCGCGCGCCTTGCCCGCGGCCGCGAGCAGCGGCAGCTCGTGCGGCGACTCGACGTTGAAGAACAGGATCCCGGCGGCCAGCGCCTCGCCGATGTCGTCCTTGTCCTTGGCCACACCTGCGAAGACGGCGCCGCGCGTGTCGATGCCGGCGGCCTGCAGCCGGCGCAGCTCGCCGCGGCTGACGAGGTCGAAGCCGGCGCCAAGGTCGCGGAAGGTGCGCAGCACGCCCAGGTTGCTGTTGGCCTTCACCGCGTAGCACACGTGCGCGTCGCGACCGAACGCCGCGCGCACCCGCGCGTAGCGCTCGGCCATCGCGGCGCGGCTGTACACGTACAACGGCGTGCCGTGCGCGGCGGCGAGGTCGGCGACGCGCACGCCCTCGCACCACAGCTGGTCGTCGCGAAGGTGGAAGTGATCGGTGCCGGCGAGAGTGGAGAAGGCGTCCATGCGCGCGCGCACCTTCGCATGCCCGAGCGGCGGAGTCCACGGTGGGGGGCGCGTTCGGCGGGCGCTCCAGGCCCCGGGAATGACTGCCAGCCCTTGCCCTCCGCCGCCGGCCGGTTCCTACTTGCGGATCGAGGCCCACCATGAAGCGACTCGCAATCGGCGTGCTCACCGTCTGCGCTCTGCCCGCCCAAGAAGCGGCGGCTGTCTTCGAGGCGCCGATCCTGCCCTTCGATCCGTTCTCGGCGGTGCACAGCGTCGGCGACTTCGACGGCGACGGCGACCTCGACGCGCTCGGCTGGTGGTACCAGTACTACTCCACCGACCCGTACGTGGTGCGCGGCTACCGCAACGACGGCCGCGGCGCGTTCACCGAGATGTTCCGCTATCAGACTCCGCGCGGCACCGGGTACTGGGCGATGGACGTCGGCAACTTCAACGGCGACGCGCGCACCGACTTCGTCACCTGGTTCGACAGCACGATTCAGATCCGCACCATGCCGAACAGCGGCGACCCGGAGGTGTACGCGACCTATGTCGTCGGGACGTTCGGCAACCCGCGCGCGCCCGATGCGCTCGCGGTGCTCGACTTCGACCGCGACGGTCGCGATGACCTCGTGATCGTCGACAGCAACGCCAACGGCCTGCGCTTCCTGCGCAACACGGGGAGCGGGCTCGACGCCGGGCCCGTCGTTCCGTCGCAGGTGCGCGCGCTGCGCGTCGCCGAACTCGACGGCGACAGTCGCCCTGACGTACTCGGCATCACGACCAATGCCGGGTTCTACCAACCGATCCTGCTGCAGGCCGGCGCGCTCACGCTCGGCGCGCTGATCCCGTCGGGTCTCAGCGGCCTCGACGCGATGTCGGTGGCCGGCGACATCGACGGCGACCGCGACACCGACATCGTCACGTTCTCGACGGCGGGAACGTACCGCGTGCTGCGCCGCACGGGCGCGACCACGTTCACCCAGGAGGCGGTCGCCACCGGCGGCCCGGCGACGGGCCTCGCCGACATCGACGGCGACGGCGACCTCGACGGCGTCTGCTGCGGCGGCGGGTCGTCGCCGTACTGGAACATCTACGAGTCGACGTTCCACATCGCACTCAACGACGGCACGGGCCGGTTCGCGGCGGCATGGACGATCCCGAACGTGGGCGCGCGTCGCCTCGCGGGGGCGGTCGACCTCGACGGCGATGCCGACACCGACCTGATCGCCGGACGCGGCATCTTCTTCAACCGCGACTCGTTCCGCGCAGCACCCCAGCCGCTGCTCGGCGGTCAGCCGCTCAGCGCCCCGGTGCTGGTCGCCGACAACGACGGTGACGGCGACGTCGATGTGCTGCCCGCGACGCTCCCCGTGCGGCGCAACGACGGCACCGGCGCGCTCACCGATCACGATCCGTACCGACCCGCGCCAGGCCCCGGCGGCGCCTACTGGACGCCGACACTGCGCGCCGACGTCGACGGCGACGGCGACCTCGACGTGATCACCGCCTACTACCTCAACGCCGCCCCGCAGGGGATGAAGCTCCTGCGCAACGTCGGCAACGGCGAACTCGTCGACGGCGGCTTTGCCATCCTGGGCGAACTCCTCAGCACCTGGAACGCGCGCGTGTTCGCCGACTTCGACGGCGACGGCACGCTCGACCTCTGGACGTCCGGCACGGCCTCGCCGGTGTGGCGCAACGACGGCACCGGCCACTTCACGCGCGGACCGGCGCTCACCGCGATCGGCAACTCGGCGGCGGCCGACCTCGACCGCGACGGGCGGATGGACCTCGTGGTGCGCACCGCCACCACCGTCGATGTGTACTGGGGCAACGGCGATGCCAGCTTCACCGCGCCAACCAGCCTGTCGTTCGGCACCAACGGCGACGGCACGGTGGGCATCCTCGATATCGACGGCGACGGCGACCTCGAGATCGCGGTCGCGTCGTACACGCGCGGCTTCCCGAGCCTGTTCGTCAACCAGGGGAGCCGCACGTTCGCGGAGGTCTCCCTCCGCGACGCGCCGATCCACGGCTCCGGCAGCTCGCGTCGCAACGTGATCGCGCGCGACTTCGACGGCGACGGCCACGACGACCTGCTCATCAACGGCGCGCTCGGGACGTACACCGGGTCGTGGCTGCTGTGCGGCGACGGCGCAGGCGGGTTCGCGCCCGCGCGCCTGTTCGCGCTCGACGCGGTGGCGACCGGCGACATGGACGGCGACGGCGACGTCGATGTCCTCACGGAGTCGCGCCTCGTGCGCGGCGCGCGGTTTGGCGGCGCGACGGCGGGGGCACGCCGACAGTACGGCGTCGCGGGCGTCGGCGCCGGGGGTTTTGCGCCGACCTTCGGCGTGAGCGGGCCGTGCCGAGAAGGCAGCACCGTGCTCACGCATGTCAGCGGCGCGCCGGGCGGCTCGCTGGTGAGCTGGGTGTTCGCGGCGAGCGCGCAGGTGACCGCCGACTGGCCGTTCCCCGGCATGACCGCGTACGCGTACCCGCTGCTCGTCGCGATCCCCTTCCCGCTGCAGGGCAACTGGGGCCAGGCTGGCACCGGGACCTTGCGCATCGCGTACCAGGTGCCGCCCGGCATGGCGGGCGTGTCGATCTTCCAGCAGATGCACGTGTGGGATCCGAGCGTCGCCTACCAGCTCAACTGGACCGCCGGGCTCGAGACCCGCTTCGGGCGCTGACCGCGCACGCCGCGGCGAAGGAACAGCAAGCGACGCGCGACACGGAGCGCGGCGTCCGTACGCTGGCGGCGATGACCCGCCTGTTCCTCATCGACGGGACCGCCCTCGCCTACCGGTCGTTCTTCGCGTTCGCCTCCGGCACGCGCGGCGGACTCACCAAGAAGGACGGCACCCCCACCGGCGCGGTGTACGGCTTCGTGCAGACCCTGCGCAGCCTGCTCGAACGCGAGAAGCCCGACGTCGTCGCGCTGTCGTTCGACGGCGCGCGCGGCGACCTCGCCCGCACCAAGGTGTACGCGGAGTACAAGTCGACGCGCGAGAAGATGCCCGACGAGCTGCGCCCGCAGCTTGCGTGGATCGAGCGCGTGGTCGCCGCCTACGGCATCCCGGTGGTCAAGAGCGAGGAGCACGAGGCCGACGACGTGATCGGCACGATGGCGGTGCAGGGCCGCGACGCGGGGATGGAGGTGTTCATCGTCACCGGCGACAAGGACTTCATGCAGCTCGTCGACGACCGCGTGAAGCTGTGGAACCTACGCTCGAGCACGCGCGCGCCGGAGATCCTCGGCGCCGCGGAGGTCGAGGCGAAGTTCGGCGTGAAGCCCGGCCAGATCGTCGACCTCCTGGCGCTGATGGGCGACACGTCGGACAACATCCCGGGCGTCCCCAAGGTCGGCGAGAAGACCGCCGCGGAGCTGCTCCAGCAGTTCGGCACGCTGGACGCGATCCTGGCGCGGACCGACGAGGTGAAGAAGCCGGCGATCCGGCAGAGCCTGCTCGACAACCGCGCCAAGGCGGAGCTGTCGCGCCAGCTCGTCACGCTGCACACCCGCGTGCCGCTGCCGTGCCCGGTCACGGAGATTGCCGCACCCAAGCCCAAACGCGCGGAGTTGGCGGCGATCTTCCGCGAGCTCGAGTTCGAGTCGCTGCTGGCGAGCCTGCCGACCGACGAGGCGGAGGCGCCGGCGCAGGCGCAGACCTACACGGTGGTCGGCAGCGCGGCGGAACTGACGACGCTCGTCGCGCGGCTGCGCAAGCAGGGCCGGTTCGCGTTCGCGACCGAGACCTCCGGCGCCGACGCGCGCAGCGCCGATCTCGTCGGCATCGCGTTCGCCTGGCACGACGGTGCTGGGTCGTACGTGCCGTGCAACCAGAACCCCCCGCTCGTCGAGGGCGGCCGCGCCGGCGTGCTCGCGGTGCTACGCCCGCTCCTCGAGGACGCGACGGTGCACAAGGCCGTGCACGACCTCAAGGCCAGCCTTGCCGTGCTGCGCCGGCACGAGGTGACGCTGCGCGGCGTCGTGACCGACACGATGCTCGCGTCCTACTGTCTCGACCCGGGCCAGGGCCCGCACACGCTCGACGGGCTCGCGCTGCGCCACTTCTCGTACAAGAAGGTCGCCCAAAAGGAACTCACCGGCACCGGCAAGAAGCAGAAGACCTTCGCGGAGCTCGATGTCGATCTCGTCGGCCAGCACGCCAACGAAGACGCCGACTTCACCTGGCGCCTGCGCGATCGGCTGGAGCCGGAACTCGAGCGCACGAGCGCGATGCCGATCTACCGCGACCTCGAGCTGCCGCTGGTCCCGGTGCTGCTCGACATGGAGACGGAGGGCATCGCCGTCGACCGCGCGCATCTGGCACACCTCTCTGCCGAGTGGCAGCGCCGCATGGACCGCATGGAGAAGCGCATCTGGGAGCGCGCTGGCGAGGAGTTCAACCTCAACGCGCCGGCCCAGATCGGCAAGGTGCTCTTCGAGAAGCTCGAGGTCCACCACGCCGCCGGGATCTCGCGTCCGAAGAAGACGCCGACCGGTCAATGGAAGACCGACGCCGCGATCCTGGAGCAGCTCGCCCCGCACCACGAGGTACCGGAGCTGATCTTGAAGTACCGGATGCTCAGCAAGCTCAAGGGCACCTACGTCGACAGCCTGCCGGCAATGGTCGACCCGGGCACCGGCCGCATCCACACGAGCTTCAACCAGGCGGTCGCCGCCACAGGTCGCCTTTCGTCCGACAACCCCAACCTGCAGAACATCCCCATCCGCACGGAGGAGGGGCGCGAGGTGCGCAAGGCCTTCGTGGCGCGCGGGCCCGGGTGGTGCCTGCTGTCCGCCGACTACAGCCAGATCGAGCTGCGCATCCTCGCCCACATGGCGCGCGAGCCGAGCCTCATCGAGTCGTTCCGCAAGGGCGAAGACATCCACGCCCGCACCGCCGCGCTCGTGCACGGGCTCCTGCCGACGATGGTCTCGCCGGAGCTGCGCAATCAAGCCAAGGTCATCAACTATGGGCTGATGTACGGGATGGGCGCATCGCGACTGGCGAGTGAGACAGGGATGCGCCCGCCGGAGGCCAAGAAGTTCATCGAGGCCTACTTCAAGGCGCTGCCAAGGGTGAAGGCGTACCTGGATGGGAGCCTGGAGCAGGCGCGCACGGAGCAGTGCGTGACGACGTTGTTCGGGCGCCGGCGTCCGCTGAGTGAGATCCACTCGAGCAACGCGATGCTGCGGATTGCTGCGGAGAACATGGCGGTCAACACGCCGATCCAGGGGACCGCGGCGGACATCGTCAAGCGGGCGATGCTGAGTCTGCATGCGGAGTTGGGCAAGCGGGGGCTGCGCAGCCGGTTGCTGCTGCAGGTGCACGATGAGCTGGTGCTGGATGTGCCGGAGGGTGAGGTGGAGGCGGTGCAGCGGTTGGTGCGAACGTGCATGGAGGGGGCGGCGGAGCTCTTGGTGCCGTTGGCGGTGACGATGAGCACGGGGGAGAACTGGCTGGACGCGCACTGAGGGAGGGAAACGGGAGAGGGGAGCGGGGACGCGGTTTCGGGCACGGCTCCGTGTCATCCCCCGCCGACGCAAGATCGAGTCCCCATCCCCCATTGTCGCCGCGTTCACCCGCGTGGAGTACGCGCCTCGCGCCTCGCAAAGAAGAACCCCGTTCTCCCCGATGCGCATCCTCCCCTTCACCCTCGCTCCCGCCTGCCGCGGTGTGGATCAACCTGCCTCTCCGATCGAGCTCGTCGAAGGGGCTGTCCCGAGTCGACGCGACTCGCGATCGGCGATCCTGGACCTGCTGGCGGTTCGCCTTTCGGGCAACTCTCCTCGAAACCCGCTCGTGAGCACTCTCCGCTCGAGTCGGTTGCTCAGTGAACCCTCATGTCGGCTGTCTCAGATTCTCTGACACGCACCCTTGACGCGCGAACGCCTGGAGGCTATCGTTTCGCCACGAAGCGGCTCGGTTGCCGCGGCTCGGTTGCCGCGGCTCGGGTGCCGCGGCTCGGGTGCCGCTGGCGTTCTCATGGAGGTGACAGTCATGGCGAGCCTGTGGCGGATTCTCGTGGTCGTGATTTGCACGGTTGGCGGTTTGGTCGCTCAGTGCGTGGGGTGTGGCGCTCAGGGCGCCAGCTTGGGAGGCTCCGCAACGTGCATCGTCGTGACATCGACCGTTACGATACTACGCCACGGAGAGTGTGACGAGGATGCCGTCGGTGCGTGCTACAGCAACACAGCAACCGACCTGACGTGTCGCTTCACCTACACCATGGACGTGGACGTCACGGACTGCTGCTGGCAGTGGAAACACGAGATCTGCGCGATCGCAAACAATGGTACGCGACTCGGATGTGCGACCAACAATGCGACCGTCTGCGGAGACAGCTACGCAGGAGGGACGATCGATCTGACGTGTGGGACGGAGTGGCGCGGAAGCGCGAGCGTAGGTGGTGCGGAGATCGGGTACGTGAAGATGGCTTGCCTGGGTTGCCTGCCGGAGCCTCTCTGACATGCGGTTGGCGAATGGCCGCTCGTCGTCTCTCCGCGTTGCCTTGGGGCTGGGAGCCCTCGCACTTGCCTTCCTGATTGGGCGTGCTTCCGTTCGCGCGATCGAGGATGCCACTGGGCCACTCTCTGTCCGCGTGGTCGATGGACCTGCCCCCGAGTCAACCTCGAACCCGCCACCCGGCTCGCCGGTCGTGCGTCAGGTGGCACGAGTGTCGGAGGCGCCGCCTGCCGTGCTCGAAGCCCGGCCTCCCGTCACCGATCCTCCCTCGACCAGGGACCTCGGTGTCGATGCGCTCACCCGGCTGGTCGACAAGGCGCGGGATCCCGAGGCGATGCGGGCGCGCACTGCCGGCTACCTCGCGCCGACGTTGGACGGAGCGTTGGCAGACAAGCACTACAACCCGCGTGAACTGGCTCTCACCCAGGAGGAGCGCGCGAAGTTCGAAGCCTGGGTGGATGGGTTCGACGCGGTCATCAAGCGTCTGGCGATCGAGAGCCACGAACTCACGTACTCGGAGGTCCTGCGGCGCATCGCGTCTGGCAACGAGCAGTGGATCGAGGCTTCGACCAGCGTCGAGGTCGCGACGGCGCTGGGAAACCAGCATCGCTCCGACTTCGTCGTGCAGACCGACATGGGGAGTCGCGAAACCGTGTCCGCGTACCTGACCTCGAAGTACGCGGGAACGTCCGTCAAGCACTTGAGCACCGGGGGCGCTCGTCCCGGCACGACGCGATTCGCGGTCTTCGTCGCCGGTGATGGTTCGCGCGTGATCGAAACAGAACGGGCCCTGGACGAGGCGCAGACGTTCCGCCGCCAGGCGATCCGCGACTACCTGCAGCGCCTGCCTCGCTGAGGCCACCGCCGCGTGCCCGGCGGCATCGCGCTGCGATGGCGGGGGGGTCGGTGGCGTGTGGTTCGGTCGCTCGGCAGGCGCGTGTTCGGGGCTCGGGCAGGCGAGCGCGCGGCGCGCCGAGTCTCTCCCCGCGGCCGTACCGAGCCCGAACACCTGTCCCGCCGACACTTCCCCCGCTGCCACCGCTCTCTCCGCGTGGGGTACACTCCTCCCGCTCCGCCACGAAGCCCCCCCTTCTCCCGATGCGCATCCTCCCCTTCACCCTCGCGCTCGCCGTGCTCTCCCCCGCCGCGCGCGCGGATCGTTTCCACTTCGGCTCGCAGGCAGACGCCGACAAGCACGCTGCCGGTGAACTCTCCGTCGTCGACGGCGTGCTCCTCCGCGAGCACGAAGGCCAGTTCGTGATCCGCGTCGTCGGTGGCGAGATGTGGATCGACAAGACGCTCGTCTATCGCGTCGACAAGGATGACCTCACCGTCACCAGGATCCAGGAGCAGGAACAGGCGCAGCAAGACCAGCTCGCGGCCGCGAACGCGCAGCGGCGCGAGCGACAGGTCGCGGAGGCCGCGGCCGCGCGCCGCGCCGCCGCGATTGCAGAGGCGAGCGCGAGCCGCGAGGCCGTGCGGCAGAAGGAACTCACCGTCGATGTCGACCTGCAGGGTCTGCTCCCCGACTACAAGTTCCAACCGAGTTCCGACGTCGCGCGTCGACTCGACCTCACCGCGCTCAGCCGCGAGATCGAAGACTTCCTCCGCCAGCACGGGGTCACGCCCGACCCGCACGTCTCCGCCCGCGACCTCCGCATCGTCGTCGACTTCAAGGGTCTCCTGCCGACCTACGAGTTCACGATCTACGACCCCGTGATCCACCGCATCGATCTGCAGGGGCTCGCCCGTCAGGTCGAAGACTTCCTGCGCGCGCATGTGCGCCGGGCGGCGAACAGGCCGGCAGAGCGCCGGGTCGGCTGAAGCTGGACCGGCCGATCAACGCAGCGCGCGGCGCCACTATGGAACGGTGGATCCGCGGATCGCCGGTCTCTCGGCTTGCCGTCGATGCGTCTGGCGGCGCGATCGCCAAGTGTTTGGCGCGCAGCACTCCTCGCGCCGTTGACATCCGCCGCCGGGCGTGCTGGGATTGCGCAAGTTCGCAGCGGCTCGCCCCGCCGCCGTCCTGAACGGAAGACCCTCGAAGGATGGTTGACATGAATCGACTCCCCCCCCCGCCGGCGATGGCCGCAGTCGTGATCGCCGCAGCCTGACGGTCGCAGCCCTTGTGCTTGCCGTATTCCACGGAACTGACGCGTTGGCCCAGGCGCCGCAGCCGCCCCCTACGCGCAGCGAGTATGTCTTCTACATCTACGTGGATCCGCTCCGAGGCGACGACACGCTCGCGTCCGCGCAGAACCCACAGCCGATCACGACGCCGTCGAGTCCGCTCAAGCCACTGCAGTTGCACCCCGACGCTGGCGACGGGTTGGGATCTCTTGATCCACTTCCGATCGCGGGTGTCCTGCAGCACGCGCCGTTCGCGTACAAGACCCTGACCGCGGCAGTCGCGTACGCGAACCAGTTCCTGCCAGTCAACGGTGTGTTCTGGTCTGTGACGATAGGCACCACACCCTCGAAGATCGTCTCCATCCGTCACCTCGTCATCTGCTGTCTGCCCGGACTGTACGGGCCCATCGACGCGACGCGTCCGCGCATCGACGCGCAGTCCGGCCTTCCGTTCAACGGCGAAACATGGCCGGTGGTGCTCAAGAGCTACGTCTCGATCCAAGGCACGTCGGCGCTCGACACGATCTTCGACGCCCGGCTCATGCAGACGCACATTCTCGAAGTCGCCGATCCTGCCGAGATCAACGGTTCCCACCGCGAGTCGTTCATCGACTCGGTGACGATCCGCAACGCACGCGCCAGCTCGGAGACCTTCGGGAGCGGGGCTGGCGTCTACGTTCGCTCGAGCCTGGGGGAGGAAGGCATCGGGTCGACGATCCAGGTCACCAACTGCTTCATCACGAACAACGTCGTGGGCATCGGCGTGGACAGCTACACGCCCCAACAGCCGGTGCCTCAGTACGCCCGCATCATCAACAACACGATCGCCTGGAACGCCATCGGCCTGTGGTCGGGCAACACACGCCTGAGCGCGGCGCAGTCCATCAACAACCTGATGCTGCTGAACAACGTCTTCGACTCGGTGGGATTGCCCGGATACATCGGGGGCCAGTCCGGGTTCGAGGGTGTATCGGACAACGACACCCGCGTCGTGCAGACAGGCAGCGGTCCGGTCATCCCGCCGCAGGACTACAACGCGTGGGAGGAGGCCTACCTCGCGTTCGTGCGCGGGGTGAACCTCGGGGTCTCGGCCGGATCCTGGCCCGTCACGGTGCCCAACTCGTCGCTCACCGCCCCGCGGGTGAATCTGACCCCGTGGACGAAGCGGCCCAACGGTGGCCGGCAGGGCACCCTCTACATCAACGACACGTTCTGGGCCGCACTTGGGATCGATCACTCCCCGCACGACTTCCGGCTCGCGCCGATGGTCACGCTGAACAACGTCGTCTCGCCCGGCGTGCAACATCCGATCCTGACCATGAACCCGCTCGTGAGCAAGGGGATCGTCGCCGGCACTCCGCTCGGGACGTTCTTCCCCATCACGATGCAGGGCGGGCAGTCGCTCACGGCTCCCCCGGGGCTCCCACCTGGCTCGGAGGGAAGCAGCCCCGTCGCGCACACGCGGGTCGACGGGTGGGACTATGACGCCGAGGGGTTCGGCAACCCTCGCGTGCACCATCACCCGGGGTACTGGCTCGTTCCGGTGACGATCGACATCGGCGCCGATGAGATGGGCCCACTCGTCATAGCCGGCTTCATCAACGGCACCCGCATCCTCACGCCGGAGGGCGTGCCCAACGCGCCTGGGGTGAACGCGCTCAGCAACCACGGCGCGTTCTACTTCTTCGCGCGCATGGAGCTCAACCTCCCCAACGGGCACGCGCGGCCGGAGACGAACTTCTACGACGCCAAGGTTCTGACGGACTGGTACGCCGGTGTGCAAGCGGTGCCGGCGCTGGATGCGGATGTCGGAAACTACACGACCGCGGCGCTGGGAGTCCGGCCGGGCGGAACAACGGCGGAGAGACGGCGAGACTATCTGAACACGAGTGGCGGCTACGAAGCCTTCCTGCGTGGTCTGGAGTGCGACTTCACGTCGCATCTGGCCCCCGACCCGCATCCGTTCTGGGGCGCGGCGATGGGGATCCCTCTCAACCAGAGCTTCTGGACGGACATCTACGCCTGCAACCCCTGGTACGACCACGACACACCGCCACCCCTGCCCGTCACGCCGCTACCCCGCCGCGACAACCCGACCCTCTTCCACAACGTCGGCGGAGGATCTTCCACCTCGTGGCTCGGCACATTTGGTGGACCGATGTACGTCCTCGACGCCACGCTGAACCCGCCCGGGACCTTCCCTCAGGCGGCTCGCTGGACGCTCGCGCCGACGGTGACGTTCGGCCCCTACGCGCCCTGCACCGGAGCGAGTCCGACGACGTTCACCGTCGGGCTCTGGGGGTTCGGCGACACCGCCGCCGGTTGCCCCGACGTCGTCCCCTTCATGGGAGGACAGCTCGTCAGTGCGGTCCGGTTCAACTGCGAGCGGATCGTCGACGGCGTGTCGACGACGAACCTGCAGACCATGCTCGGCATCCATGCTCCACAGCCGATCGAGGAGGCCGTGGCCGCAGCCAACCGGGGCACGCGCCTCCAGCCCGTGGTCAGGCCGACGGTCGAGGAAGTCCGGCGGATCATGCGCGGGGAACTGCGCAGGAGGTCGTGAGGTGCCTCCTTCACATCGATCGTCGCTCGGCTGGGTCGTGACCTGCGCGCTGGCGCAGGCGGCCGCGGCCCAGCAGAGCATTCAACCCATCCTCGAGTGGGGGCCCGGCCTGGCAGCTCGAAACGATCTGTTGATCACGCAAGGGCTCGGTGCCGGCGCCGTGCCCGCGGACGTCGATGGGGACGGCGACCTCGACCTCGTGCAGTTGTACTCGCAGGATCGGTCCGGCATCCTGACAGTCCTGGTGAACGACGGGCGGGGCGTGTTCACGACCCGCACGTACCCCCCGCGGGTTACCGCCGCTTGGAACGGTGCTCCGGACCTTGGGGTTGGCGATATCGACGGCGACGGCGACTTGGACGTGGTCGTTGCCGGGCTGCGAGACGCGGCGGGCGGAGCAGATCGCCCGTGGGTGCACATCAACGACGGCTTCGGCAACTTCGTCCTCGACAACACGCGCTTCGCGCTGTCGCCGGCCTTTCGTACGAGTTGCGTCCTCGCCGACATCGACCGCGACGGTGATCTGGACGCGATCTTCACTGGGTTCAGCGCGGGCGTCCTGGTCGGGCGCCTCGAGCTCTGGTTCAACGACGGCCGCGGCAACTTCACCGACTTCACGTCGTCGCATCTGCCCCCCGGGACCCAGTGCGAGAGCAACGCCGCCGTGGGCGACATCGACGGCGACGGCTTCCCGGAGATCGTCATCGGCCGGAGCTACGACCGCCTCACGCCCAAGCGCATCCTCTGGAACGACGGAACGGGCACCTTTCGCACCCAGAGCCTGCCCCCGAACAACTCCGCCGACCAGTGCTTCCTCGTCGATGTCGATCTCGACGGCGATCTCGACGTCTTCTTCAAGGGTGGGCAGCCCATGCTCTACTTCAACGAGCCCACCGGGCTTCGACAGGCTCCGTTCCCACCCACGAGTCCCGTGTGGGGCCTCTACCCCGCGAACGTCGGCGACATCGACGCCGACGGCGACCCAGACATCGTGTTCAGCGGCACCATCTACGAGCCGTTGGTGCTCCTCAACGATGGCCGCGGCAACTTCCGGGAAGCGCCGGGTTGGATCCACGGCGACTGGAAGCTCGGCATCGGCAGGTTGACTTTCGCCGACTTGGACGTAGACGGCGACCAGGATGCGTACGCCACGCACGTCTCGTGGATCCAGGCCGCCATCTTCTTCAACCTGCACCGCCAGGTCTGGGGCCCGCTGCACGCCGCCCGTGGCACCACGTATCTCCTCGACGTGCGCGGTCGTCGGCGCGCCACGCTCGCGGTGGCACTCAGCGGGGCCATCCTCCCGCAGCCCGTGTCGTTGGGTGCGCTGGGCCGCTGGCACCTCGACCCGGCGATGGTGACGCTCGGTATCGTCACCGTCGGCCTGGAGGGCCAGGGCGCCCTCGCGATCCCCGTCCCCAACGCGCCGAACCTGGCGGGCCGGAGCTTCTACGTCCAGGGCATCGACCTCGGCACGACCACGCCGCGCCTGGAGCATGCGACCAACTGGTGGGGCGTGCGGATCCAGTGACGTACGCGACGCTCAACGCAAAGCGCCGGTGACCGCCTGTCCGACGGCTTCTGCCACCCGCCGATGCGCCATCGCGGTCCAGTGGCCATCGTGCGCGAAGGTGAACTCGCCCGGCCCCGCGAGGAGCGCGCCCGCGTCGACGTGGTGCATGCCCTTCTCCCCCGCAGCGAGGTCGCGCAAACGCGGAGCGTCGGACACGACGACCAACGGCCTGCCGCCGAGTTCGTCGCGCATGCGCCGGTAGAGCGCCTCCGTCACCGCCCACTCGGCCTCGAGATCGCGCGCCCGCGCCGCGGCGGTGCGCGCGTCGAGCAGCTTCCGCAGCGCGAGCCAGGCGTAGCTGACGCGACCGAGCCACGGCGCCGGTCCCGGGGTCTCTGCCAGCGCGAGATCCCCGTCGCGCAGCGCGAAGCGCGGCTTGCGGCGGCCATAGGCAGAAGCGACCACGTTCTCCTGCAGGTCGTTGGGGCAGAACACGCACACGACCGCGTCGGGGCGCAGGCGCGGGCGGAGGTTGCGCAACAGGAGCAACTCCTGATCGGTGCCGTACCCCGCCACGGCCGCGTTGCGCACGTCCCACTCCGGGTGCTGCGCGCGGAGCAGACCAGTGAGGCTCTCGGCCTCCTCGACGCCCCAGCCGAAGGCGAACGAGTCGCCGAGCACGAGCACGAGCGGCCGGTCGGGGCTGCGTGCCGGCCACTCCGGCCCGCGGAAGCCCTCGGCGTTGATCTCGACAGCGACGTCGAAGTCGGCGCTCGCGTGGCGCGCGCGCGAGCCCGGGCGGTACCGCCAGCCCAGCAGGTCGTCGTGCTCGACGTAGGCAGGATGCGTGGTCGGCGACAGGCCGCCGAGCCGGGTCAGGCGATAGAGGCCTTCGACCGCGAGCGCCGCGACCACCGCGCCGAGCAGCACCGCCAGCGCGAGGAAGACCCGCCGGCGCGTGCGCGTCACTTCGCGGGCTTGTCGCCGAGGTCGAGCTTGCGGATCCAAAGGTTGCGGTAGCGCACCGGGTTGCCGTGGTCCTGCAGGCGCAGCGCGGCGGCGGGACCGTGCGGCGTGTACTTGCCCACCGCACGGTGATTGGAGGCGCCGATCATCTCCTGCGCGAGCTGCACCAGGACCCCGTTGTGGAAGACGGTCAGGCGCGCCGGCCGCACGACCCGGTCGCCCTCGAAGCGTGGCGCCTCGAACACGATGTCGTAGGTCTGCCACTCGCCGGGCTTGCGGCACGCGTTCACGAGCGGCGGCATCTGGCCGTAGAGCGCGGCGGCCTGGCCGTCGGCGTAGGTCGGGTTCTCGAAGCTGTCGAGCACCTGCACCTCGTAGCGGCCCATGAAGTAGATGCCGCTGTTGCCGCGACCCTGGGACTCACCCTTGACCTGCTCCGGGGCGGCCCACTCGACGTGCAGTTGGCAGTCGCCGAACTGCTCGCGGGTCTCGATGTCGCCGGTGCCGTTCACCTCCATCACGCCGCCTTCGACCTTCCACTTCGCATCCGCGCCGCGGCTGGTCCACGCCGACAGGTCCTTGCCGGCGAACAGGACGACGGCGTCGGACGGGGGCTTTGGTGACTCGCCCGCCGCGCCCGGCGTGACCACCGCCGGCTGCGGACGCTCGGCGTCGTGCACGCGCCACTTCGAGCCGGGGAGGAACGGCGTGTCGGTGTAGCCGACCTTCGCCGGCTTGGCGGGAGCGGGGGCGGGGACGGGCTTGGCTTCCTGCGCTGGCAAGGCGAGCGCGGCGAGGACGACGGCGAGAGGGACGTGCTTCATGGCGTCGGCGAAGGCTACGCCGCCGCTGCCCCGTTGTCGCCGACCCTTCCCTCGGCGACGTGCGCGGGCACACTGTCTGCATGTCCGATCGCCGACTCGTGTGGGACGACGACCATCGCGGCCGACCGCCGGCGCCGCGCCCCGCGTCCGCCCGCCCGGCCCAAGGCGATGGCTTCGTGCGCATCCGGCGCGAGATCGGCGGGCGCGGCGGCAAGACGGTGACGCGGATCACCGACCTCGGCCTGTCGGTGGCGGAGCTGACGGTGCTCGCCAAGGAGCTGAAGCAGAAGCTCGGCGTCGGCGGCGCGGTCGAGGAGTTCGCGATCGTGATCCAGGGCGACTGCCGCGACCGGATCGAGCCGCTGCTCGTGGCGAAGGGGATGAAGGTCAAGCGGGCGGGCGGCTGAGGCCACTCGACTCCGAGACGGCGACGGACGTGGCTTTCGCGGCGACGGTCGAAACAATGGCGCGCCCCATGCGCTCGCTCGCCCCGCTCCTGACCCTCGGCCTCGCCCTTCCCGCCCAAGCACCCGCCGCGCGTGAGTTCCGTGGCGCGTGGGTCGCCACGGTGAACAACATCGACTGGCCGAGCGCCAAGGGCCTGCCAGTCGCCGAGCAGCAGGCGGAGATGATGCGCATCCTCGACGCCGCGGCAGGCCTGCGCCTCAACGCGCTGATCTTCCAGGTGCGACCGTGCGCCGACGCGCTCTACCCTTCGCGCCACGAGCCGTGGTCGGAGTGGCTCACGGGCAAGCAGGGCCAGGCCCCCAACCCCATGTGGGATCCGCTGCAGGCGTGGGTCGAAGGCGCGCACGCGCGCGGCATGGAGCTGCACGCCTGGTTCAACCCCTACCGGGCGCGCCATCCGCAGGCAAAGTCGCCGGATGCCGCCGATCACGCCGCCAACGTGCCGGGTCTGTGCGTGCGCCATGGCGACTACCTGTGGATGGACCCGGGCCATCCGCAGGCCGCGCCGCGCACGCTGCGCGCGATCCTCGACGTCGTCGAGCGCTACGACGTCGATGGGGTCCACCTCGACGACTACTTCTACCCCTATCCGGTGAAGGGGCAGGAGTTCGCCGACGACCGCACCTGGACGCGCGCGCGCGCCCAGGGCTTTGCGGGCGAGCGCGACGACTGGCGCCGCAAGAACGTCGACGACCTCGTCGCCGCCATCCACCGCGAGGTGCACCGCAGGAAGCCGTGGGTGAAGTTCGGGATCAGCCCGTTCGGCATCGCGCGGCCCGGCGTGCCGGAAGGCATCGCGGCCGGCATCGACCAGTACGCGCAGCTCTACGCCGACGTGCGCAAGTGGCTGGCCGAGGGGTGGTGCGACTACTTCTCGCCGCAGTTGTACTGGCCCATCGCGCAGACGAAGCAGGCCTACCCCACCTTGCTCGCGTGGTGGCCGACGCAGAACCCGCAGCGTCGACACCTCTGGATCGGCAACTACACGTCGAAGGCCGGCACCGCCGGCTGGCCGAAGGACGAACTGCTGGCGCAGATCGAGTTGACGCGTGCCGAGCCGGGGGCGACGGGCAACGTCCACTTCAGCATGAAGGCGCTGCTCCGCGACCAGGCGGGGCTCGCGACCGCGCTGCGTGCTGGTCAGTACGCGCAGCGCGCGCTCGTGCCGGCATCGCCGTGGCTCGACGACCGCGCGCCGTCGGCGCCGGAAGTGAGCGTCGCGGCGGGCGACGACGGCTGGGTCGCACGCCCGCGGGCCAAGGATGCCGACGCGCGCTTCTTCGTGCTGTACGTGCGCGAAGGCGACGAGTGGCAGTGCGCCGACGTGCGCGGCGGCGACGATGTCGTGTTCACGCGCAGGGTCGCGCCGACGGCGGCGATGGTCACCGTCGTCGACCGCGCCGGGAACGAGGGGCCGGGGACGCGGCTCTAGGACGCCGCAGCGGGGCCCCGACGCTCACATCCTCGTCGCGGCCCCCCGCGTTGCGGCGTCCGAGAAACCGCCTGATCACGTTCGCCCGCCGCGCGGGCGAACGTGATCAGTGCACGAACAGCAGCTCCCGGTACTTCGGCAGCGGCCAGAGTTCGTCGTCCACCATCACCTCGAGCGCGTCGACGGCCTCGCGCACTCGCTGCACCGCCGGCACCACGCCGTCGCGGTACTGCGCCGCGTGCTCCGCGAGTGCGCCTGCGTGCTTCTCGGCGTGTTCGAACACGCGCTGCAGCTCGTCGATCCCGTGCAGCAGGCTCTCGACGCGCGCCGACAGCACGCGCAGGTGCTGATCCTGACGACCGAGGTCCTTGACGCCGGCGTCGCGGGCCGCGGCCACGCTTTTCGCCACCTGCTCCTGATGCCGCAGCGCTGCCGGCAGCACGCTCGCGCTCGCCAGGTTGAGGGCCGACTGCGCCTCGATGGCGATCGCCTTGCAGTAGGCCTCGTACATGATGTGCAGGCGCGACTCGGTCTCCTTGGCGGAGAGCACCTTCTGCCGTTCGAACAGCGCGACGTTGTCCTTGGTGCCCATCCGGGCGATGGCGTCGACGGCGTTGCGCAGGTTGGGCAGTCCGCGGCGCTCGGCCTCGGCGTGCCACTCGGCGGAGTAACCGTTGCCGTCGAAAATCACCCGCTTGTGCTGCTTGAGCGTGGCCTGCACGACCTGCTGGACGGCGGCCTCGCGCCCCTTGTCGACGCCGGCGCGCTCGATCTCGTCGCACAGCACGTGGATCGAGTCGGCGACCACCGTGTTGAGGATGATGTTGGGCAGCGCCACCGACTGGCTCGACCCGACCGCGCGGAACTCGAACTTGTTGCCGGTGAAGGCGAACGGCGAGGTGCGGTTGCGGTCGGTGGCGTCGCGGGGCAGCGACGGCAGCGCCACGACGCCGAGCCGCATGGTGCGCGGCGCCTTGTCGCCGCCCTGCTTGCCGGTGCCGGCCACCAGGCTCTCGACGACGTTGTTGAGCTGCTCGCCGAGGTACACCGAGATGATCGCCGGCGGCGCCTCGTTGGCGCCCAGGCGATGGTCGTTGCCGGCGTGCGCCACCGACACACGGAGCAGATCCGCGTGCTTGTCGACCGCGCGCAGCACCGCGGTGAGGAACACGATGAAGCGCATGTTGTCCTCGGGGGTGCTGCCGGGTTCGAGCAGGTTGTCGCCGGTGTCGGTCGCCATCGACCAGTTGTTGTGCTTGCCCGAGCCGTTGATGCCGGCGAACGGTTTCTCGTGCAGCAGGCACTGGAAGCCATGGCGCAGCGCCACCTGCTTCATCACCTCCATGGTGAGCATGTTGTGGTCGGCGGCGATGGTGGTGCGCTCGAACACGGGCGCGAGTTCGTACTGCGACGGCGCGACCTCGTTGTGCCGGGTCTTCACGGGCACGCCGAGCTTCCACAGCTCGCGCTCCATGTCCTGCATGTAGGCGAGCACGCGCGGGCTGATCGAGCCGAAGTAGTGGTCCTCGAGCTCCTGACCCTTGGGCGGGCGCGCGCCGAACAGCGTGCGGCCGGTCGCGATCAGGTCGGGGCGCAGCAGGTAGAACCCGCGGTCGACGAGGAAGTACTCCTGCTCCGCGCCGACGGTCGTGAACACGTACTGCGCGCGCTCGTCGCCGAGCAGCCGCAGCATCCGCACCGCGGCGCGCGAGATCGCCTCGCAGCTCCGCAGCAGCGGCGTCTTCTTGTCGAGCGCCTCACCGGTCCACGAGCAGAATGCCGTGGGGATCGAGAGGGTCGCGCCGTTGCGCGTCTGCCGGATGAAGGCCGGCGAGGTCGGATCCCACGCCGTGTAGCCGCGCGCCTCGAAGGTGGCGCGCAGGCCGCCGGACGGGAACGACGACGCGTCCGGCTCGCCCTTGATGAGCGCCTTGCCGGAGAACTCGAGCAACAACCGCCCGCCCTCGAGTGACAGGAAGCTGTCGTGCTTCTCCGCCGTGGAGCCGGTCATCGGCTGGAACCAGTGCGTGAAGTGGGTCGCGCCGCGCTCCACCGCCCACTCCTTCATCGCGTTGGCGACGAGGTCGGCGAGCGCGAGATCGAGTTCCTGGCCCTGCTCCATGCACGAACGCAGCGCCTTGTAGGCGGCTTCGGGGAGACGGGCGCGCATCTGCTCGGGACCGAACACGTTCTGCCCGAACAGCTCGGGGAGCAGGCTGCCGTCCTCGTTGACGAGGACCGGCTGTTTCGCGGCGATGGACTGGATGGCTTGACGGCGGGCGAGCGCAGACACTGTCGGTGGATCCTCGGTGCTTGAAGAGCGGCTGTGTTGACCGCGAGAAGGTCCGCTGCGGCCCCCTGCCGCAACTGCGACCCGCTCGACGCGCCGAAGGCTAGGCACCACGCCGGACACATTCCAGCGCACGACGCACGCGGCGCCGCGTCGGCGGGGTGTGCGCGACGCTGCAGCTCAGTGCGCCGCGCGCAGACGCTGCTTGAGGCGGGCGAGCACGCGGCCGTGGATCTGGCAGACGCGCGCCGGCGAGAGACGCAGCCTGCGCGCGATCTCCTTGCCCGTCAGGCCATCCAAGTACTGCAACCGCAGCACCTTCCATTCGATCGGCTGCAGGCTGCCCTCGATCGAGGCGATCAGGTCGGCGCGGTCGACCGGCCCCATCGGACAGGCCCGGCCGTCGACGACGTCTCTGTCGCTGCCCTCCTCGTCGTCGGTCTCGCCCGACACCAGCGCTCCCGACACCAGGGTGTCGACGCTCTCGGTCGCACGCTGCGGCACGGCCGCGAACCGCAGCCGGAACTGCCGCTCCGACACGCCCAGCTCGGCGGCGAGTTCGGCGTCGGAAGGCTCGCGGTGCAGGCTCAGGCGCAGGCGCTCCGCCGCCGCGTCGCGTGCGCGCGCACGTCGCCGGTAGGCGCGCGGCAGCACGTCGAGGGCGCGCAGCTCGTCCAGCATCGCGCCGCGCACGCGATGGCGCAGGAAGGTCACGAACGAGGCACCGAACTCCGGCCGGTAGCCATCGAGCGCGGCGATCAGGCCCCAGACGCCCGCATGGCTCAGGTCATCGACATCGACCGACGCGGGCAGACGCTGCGCGAGACCGCGCGCGATGGCGTCGACCATGCTGCGGTAGCGCTCGATGAGCTGGTTGCGCAGCCGGACCGTGGGGCGGCGCCGGTAGCGGGCGAGCAGGTTCGCGCCGAGGTCCGGCGTCGCCGCGATCGCCGTGCCGGACACGGAACCAGAGGAAGGGAGTCGAGACGTCAACGTCGCCATGCATGCCCCCACTTCGTGCCCCGATCGGCCGACGCGCTTCCCGCTACGCACGTCGAAGGTGCGTTGCACCGCGCCGACCACTTCGGAATCGAGTCGTCCAATCCTGCTACTCGAACGTCACCGCCACTCGAAGATCGCGCCGCGCTCGTCGTGCGCGCGCATCACGCGGGTGTGTTGCGCCGACGACGATCACGACGACGCAGAGTGTATCGAAAGTACTGGCGCGCGCAATCGAGTCCTTCTCGACGAAATCGTACCGCGATCGTCGCGCTTCAGTCGACGTCGGTGACGTGCACACCGAGTGCGAGCAACACGTCGCGCTCGGCGACACGCATGCGCGCGCGTGCGTCGGCGTCGATGTCGTCGTAGCCGCACACGTGCAGCACGCCGTGCACGACGTACAACGCGAGTTCATCCGCGCGCGGCACGCCACGACGCGCGGCCTCGCGCGCGGCGCGATCGACGTTGACGACGACCTCCGCGGTCGCGTCGACGTCGAAGGAGATCACGTCGGTCTCCGTCGCGTCGCCGAGGAACTCGCCGTGCAGACGGGCGATCTCCTTGTCGTCGGCGAGCAGGAGCGAAACCGCGAGTTCCGGGCGCTGGCCCTTCGCGGTCGCGGCCGTCGCAGCGCGCACGAGCAGCTCCCGCTCCTGGCGCGGGCAACCGTACCGGTCGGTCACGCGGACTTCGGCGCCCGCCACGCGCTAGCCCGGGTCGCGCCCGCCGTAGGCGTTGAGGATGCGCTGCACGATCGGATGCCGCACCACGTCCTCGCGCGCCAGGTGCACGACGCCGATGCCCTCGACGTCCTTGAAGCGGTGCAGGGCGTCCGCGAGCCCGGAGCGGATGTGCTTGGGCAGGTCGCCCTGGGTCGGATCGCCGGTCACCACGACGCGCGACCCTTCGCCCATGCGGGTGAGGAACATCAGCATCTGCGGCACGGTCGTGTTCTGCGCCTCGTCCAGGATGATGAACGACTCGTTGAGGGTCCGGCCGCGCATGTAGGCGAGCGGGCACACCTCGACGACCTCGGTCTCGAGGAAGCGCTGGTAGGTGCGCGGGTCGAGCAGGTCCTGGAGCGCGTCGTACAGCGGGCGCAGGTACGGGTGGACCTTGGCGGCGAAGTCCCCTGGCAGGAAGCCGAGCTTCTCGCCGGCCTCGACGGCGGGCCGCAC
>CAYQMF010000002.1:32033-139334 GCA_964418595.1 uncultured candidatus Brocadiaceae bacterium | reverse complement strand
GAACCTGCTGGAGAGCGAGTTGTTCGGCTACAGAAAAGGCGCGTTCACCGGTGCGACGCAGAACAAGAAGGGTCTGCTCGAGCTGGCGACGAACGGCGTGCTGTTCCTGGACGAGGTCGGCGACATGCCACTCGACCTGCAGAAGAAGCTGCTGCGCGTACTCGAGGAGCGCGAGATCCGGCCGTTGGGCGGGACGGAGACGGTGAAGATCGACGTCCGGCTCATCGCCGCCACCAACCGCAACCTCGAGGAGATGGTGCGCGAGGGCGACTTCCGGCAAGACCTCTACTACCGGCTCAACGTGCTGCCCGTACACATCCCGCCCCTGCGCGAGCGCAAGGATGACATCCCGCGCCTGGTGCAGCGCCTGCTCCTCGACCTGACCCGCGAGAGCGGCAAGCGCGTGCGGGTGAGCGCCGACGCGATGGACGCGCTCAGCCGCTACCGCTGGCCCGGCAACGTGCGCGAGCTGCACAACGAGGTGCGGCGCGCCGCGTTGCTGAGCGACGGGGTGATCCTGCTGGCCCACCTGAGCGACAAGATCCGCGAGCCCGGGTCGACGGAGGTCGCCGACGAGGGGCCCGTGCCGGCGGAGGCCGGCACGACCCTGCCCGATCTCGTGCGCGACCTCGAGGTCTCCGAGATCAACAAGGCGCTGCAGCGGTCGGGAGGCAACAAGTCGCGCACCGCGCAGATGCTCGGGTTGTCACGCTTCGCCTTGCAGCGCAAGCTGGAGAAGTACCAGATCGACGTCCCCGACTGATGCGTTGTCTCCTGCTCACCCTCGCCGTAGCGAATGTGTGCTCGCTTGCCGCCCAGGACCGCCCGGCGTTGGGGCGCACTGGCGCCGACTGGTTCCCGCTCGGGACCGGCGCGAAGTGGACCTACGCGCGCACCGATCAGACCGGCGCGCGCAGCGAGATCCTGGTGACCTGTCGCGGTGAGGCGAAGGCCGGGCGGACGGAGGCGTTCGAACTCGGGACGCGCACGGAGGAGAGTGGCAGCTACGAGTACTGGCGGGTCGACGACGCGGGCGTGTGGCGGCACGCAGGGCTGGGCGACGGCGTCATGCCCGGCCTCACCGCGGAGGCGGGGGCGCGTTGGCTCGCCTGTCCGATCGGGCTTGAGACCAGTTGGTCGTGGAAGCAGCGCCTCGAGCCGGCGCTGACCCGCCTCGTGGGCAACGAGTTCGACGCGCGGGAGCTGGCGCCCTACCGCGCGGAGCTGCGCGATCTGGGGGCGGAGGTCGTCGTGCCGGCGGGCACCTTCCGCGCCGCCTGCGTCCAGATCGACGTGCAGCCCGATCCGGGCGGTGCCGGCCAGCGGGTGTTGATCTGGTTCGCGAGCGGCGTGGGGCCGGTGAAGCGCGAGACCTACAACCTCGACGCCAACGCCGCGGTGTTGATCGAGCGCGACGAGCTGAAGGCGTTCACGCCGGCGCCGGCCGCGACCGCGGGACCACTGCAACTGGCGCAGGCCTTCGTGCAGGCACACGCCGACCTGTGGTCGCAGCCGCCGGAGCTGGAACTCCTGGCCTTCGCGCCCGGCAACGTCGCGGTGGTGAATCGTTTCGTGCGCGCGCGTGCGGAGACGGGGCCGCGCCTACTGCGGGTGGCAGAGGGCGTCGTCGTCCCGTTCGACCTCGAGGTCGGTGCGGACGTGCAGGCCTACTTCGAGGCGGAGAGCGTCACCGCGGCGGCCAACCGCCTGCCGCAGCACATGGAGATGAACCAGTTCTCGCGCCTCTACTTCGCGTTGCGCGCGTCGCTCGATGGCCCCGGCGTCCCGGTTCCGACCATGCGCTCATCGCGGTCGAGTTCGAGCGGCGGGCCCGACGGGATGGTGCGCTCCGGCACGTTCACGGCGAGCAACGGCGACGAACTCGAGATGGTGTTCCGCAACGGCAAGCTCGAGAAGATCGCGTTCAAGCGCAAGGAGAAGTGATCGGCGCGCCCGGACGGCGCTCGTAGGATCCGCGCGTGCCCCCGAGCCTCGTCATCCCGACCCTGAATGGCGGTCCACGCCTGCATCTCCTCCTCGCTGCGCTCGATCGACAGGACGGCGCCGCCGACCTCGAGAAGGTCGCCATCGACAGCGGGTCGAACGACGGGACGGTGGAGGCGTTGACCGCTGCCGGCTTCCGCGTGCTGCGCACCGACCGCGCCCGCTTCGACCACGGCAGCACGCGCGACGAGGCGATCGGCACGACCTGCGGCGATCCGATCCTCCTGCTCACCCAGGACGCGGTGCCGGTGGGGACCGACTGGCAGCGCAACCTGACCGCACGCTTCGCCGACCCGTCGGTGGCGGGTGCGTGGTGCCGGCAGGTGGCGATCCCGGGTTGCCACCCGGTGATGGCGCGGCGCATCGCGGGCTGGTGCCCGCCGCAGAGCAAGCGCCAGCAGCTCCCCGCCGGCAAGGCGATGGATGACCTCGCGCCGATGGACCGGCTCCTGCTCTGCGCCTTCGACAACGTCGCCTCCGCGGTGCGCCGCTCGGCGTGGGAGCGGTTCCGCTTCGGCCCGCGGCCGTTCGGCGAGGACATCGCGTTCGGGTTCAACGTGATCGCCGCCGGGATGGCGATCGAGTACGCGGCCGACGCCGTGGTCGAACACAGCCACGATCGCTCGGCATGGGTCGAAGGCAAGCGCACGTTCTGCGACCACCGCAACCTGCGCGCGCGCTTCGGGCTGCAGTGCATCCCCGACCGCAAGGCATTGAAGGCCGCCATCCGCGACGGCACGCGCGAGCACCTGGCGTTCTTCGACACGCAGGACGTGCCGGCGGGGGAGCGCGACCGCCTGCGCAAGTGGACGCAGGACTACGTGCGCTGGCAGTGCTGGGGGCAGTACCTGGGGGCGCGTGCGGCCGACGCGCTGGCGAAGCCGAGTCTGGGCAACCTGTGGCTGCGCATGCTCGCGAACAAGATCGGCAACGGCGGCTGACCATGCGCATCGGCATCGACATGTCCCGCACCGCGGAGACCAAGACCGGGCTCGCGTCGTACGCGGAGTCGTTGGTGGCGGGGTTGGCGCGGGTGGATCAGACCAACAAGTACGTCGTCTACCCGTACACCTGGCACTGCTTCGTGCGCGACCACCACCGCGCGTTCTGCCCGAAGGCCTCCAACTTCGTGCGCTCGCGGCGCTGGCTGCCGCGCAAGCTGGTCGCGCACTGGTGGGAGACCGGCAAGGTGAACAAGGACTGGCTGGTCGGTGATCCCGTCGACGTGTTCTTCTCGCCCTTCCACGCCGTGCCGCCGCGGCGCATGGGCAAGCTCGTGTGCACGTTCCACGACGTCGCGTTCCTCACGCACCCGGAGTTCGCCACGGAGGAGAACCGGCGCTTCTGCGCGGAGCAGCTCGAACTGGCGCGCTGCAACGCCGACGCGTTCATCACCGTGTCGGAGCACTCGAAGAAGGAACTCGTGCAGTTCGGTGGTGTGCCGGCGGATCGCATCACCGTGGTGCTGGAGGCAGCCGACCCGCGCTACCGGCAGGACGAAGCCCTCGCCCTGCCCGCGCGCTTGCGGGAACTCGTCGGCGGCGACGGTCGCTTCCTGCTCTACGTGGGCTCGGTCGAGCCGCGCAAGAACCTCATCACGCTCGTGCACGCGTACGCCCGCCTCCGCGCGCGCGAACCCAACGCCCCGCCGCTGGTCATCGCCGGTGGATCCGGCTGGAAGAACTCGAACATGCACGAGGCGATCGCGCAGCTCGGTCTCACCGACCGGATCCGGCTCGCGGGCTTCGTCAGCGATGCCGAACTCGTCGCGCTCTACAACCGCGCGCTCGCCTTCGTCTTCCCCACGATCCACGAGGGCTTCGGCCTGCCGGTGGTGGAGGCGATGAGCTGCGGGGCGCCGGTGATCACCACGCGGGTGGCGTCGATCCCGGAGGTCGGCGGTGACGCGGTGCTCTACTGCGACACGCCGACCGACGCGGACGAACTGGCGGCGGCGCTGCGACGCGTGATCGCGGACGAGGCGCTCCGCGCCCGCCTGTCGCGCGCCGGGCAGGCGCGCGCGGCGACCTTCAGTTGGGATCGCGCTGCGCGCGAGACCCTCGCCGTGTTCGCGGCGACCCACGGCGCCGCGAGCCGCCCGCGCCACGCGCTCGCGATCGGCGACGACGAACGCGCGCTCGGCAGCGGCTGGCACGGCCTCGAGCGCGATGGCGACATGCGCTACCGGTGGGCGAGCGGGCGGGCGACGCTCACCCTCGACGCGGCGCCGGGGCGCGCGCTGGCGATCGAAGCGGCGTCGTCGCTGCCGGGTCAGACGCTGGTCGTGCGCGCCGGGCGGCGCGTGCTCGCGTCCCTGCCGATGCAGCCGGGCTGGCAGACCTACCGTGTCGCCCTCGACGGCCGCGCGCCGACCACCGCGGTGACCCTCGAGGTGTCGCCGGTCCTGCCGCAACACATGAAGGGTGACGACCGCCGCGAACTCGGCGTGATGGTGCGGCGGGTGGGGTTCGTGTAGGCGCGCCCGCCTACGTCCGCACGCCGAGGTCCGCGTACAGCGCGAGCAACGCATCGACGTTGGCGTCGATGTGCGGCGGGTCGTTCAGTGTGAAGGCGAGTTCGCGCTCCGGATCCGCGGCGATGCGTGCGAGCAGCGTGCCGAGCGCCTCGGCGTCGCCGGCCGGGAACAGCCGGCCGTTCTCGCCGTCGCGTACGACCTCGGAAATCCCGCCGAGATCCGAGGCGATCACGGGCACGCCCGCGTGCAGGGCCTCGAGGATCGCGAACGGCGTGTTCTCGTACCACAGCGACGGGACGACGAGCAGGTCGAGGCTCGCGAGCACGCGCCCCAGTTCGCGTGGTGCGAACGGGCCGTGATACACGACGCGCGGGTCGGTGATGCCGTCGATCAGCGCCTCCGAGTAGCCGGGCTGCGACTCGCGATGCCCGTAGATGTGGACGCGCAGGTCCCCGTGCGGAGCGCGGCGCAGGGCGTCGAGGAGGACGTTGACGCCCTTGTGCCGCGAGATCGAGCCGATGAACCCGACGTCGACGTGCGGCCGACCCGGCACGGGCTTGCGCGGCGGCATGTCGGCGAAGCGCTCCGGGTCGAGGCCGTACGGCAGATGCACGATCTGCGCGGCGGGGATGCCGTGCCGCTCGTGCAGGCTGGCGATGAAGCGCGACGGCGCCACGATCCGGTCGGCGCGCGCCAGCAACGCGAGCAGGCGTTCCTTGCGGCCGAGCAGCGCGTGCGCGCGGCGTGCGATCGACGGGCCCTGGTTGCCGGCTGGCGTGGGCTGGGCGCCGAGCGCGCGCAGGCCGCGCTGCAGGGGCGCGGCGGCCATGCGCGCGTCGAGGCCGGGGTCGATGCACGGCACGCACCCGGCCCCGCCTTCGGGCGGTCCGTCGCACAACCCGCCGTCGCGTCGCCACAGCAGGTAGTTCGGACAGAGGAACCAGAAGTCCATCAGGTTGACGACGACGGGGATCCCGCGCAGCACCGGCTCTTCGATCCCTGCGGGTCCGATGTTGCGCAGGTGGAAGACGTGCACGAGGTCGAAGCCGACGTGGTCGAGGTGGCGCGCGAGCAACTGCCCGGCGAGCGGGTTCTCGTAGTCGCGCAGCTCCGGGTTGGGGGAGAGCTTGTGGTGGACGCCGGCCCGCCGCACCGGCACGCCGTCGATGACCTCGTCGCGCTCGATGTACAGGTGG
Organism: uncultured candidatus Brocadiaceae bacterium; assembly: GCA_964418595.1. Classification (GTDB taxonomy): domain Bacteria; phylum Planctomycetota; class UBA1135; order UBA1135; family UBA2386; genus CAYQMF01. The sequence goes on along the minus strand of CAYQMF010000002.1, from coordinate 133,658 downwards.
TCCGGACTGTCGAACTGAACCAGGGGCTCGTAGGCGAAGACCCGCGCGTCGACGCCGCGCGCGCGCAGGCCGCGGGCCAGGGTGCGCACGTACTGCTCCGTGCCGGTGATGTGGCGCGGCAGGAACTGATGGACGACCAGCAGGACCCTCACGGTGTCCTGGCCTGCTGGGTTCCGCCCTGTTGGGCGAGGAAGGCGCGCTCGTGGTCGAGGAGCTTGCGGGGTCGCAGGCGACGCTTGCCGACCTCGGCCAGCAGGCCCGCGATCCAGCGCCCGCGCTCGCTGGCCAGCGTCTCGAGGCTGCGGAGTTCGGCGATGCGCGCGGTGAGCTGCTTCGTCAGTTCCTCCACCCGCGCCTCGGCGCTCGAGAGACGGCGATCGCGTTCCCCGATCATCCGATCGCGTTCGGTCAGTGCGGCGTGGCGTTCGCCGAGTTCGTGGTCGCGTTCGGCGAGTTCGCGGTCGCGTTCGGTGATTTCGCGGCGCAGACCAGCCAGCTCGGCATCGCGCGCGGCGATCGCCTCGCGGCCGACCGCGAGCTGGGTGCGGACCTCGTACAGCTCCCCGATGAGGGCGGTGGGACTCGGTGCGCCAGCGGCGGCGAGCAGGCTGGCGAGGTGTTCCGCATCGCGGCGCAGGTCGAGCAGGCGTTCGCGGATTCGCGCGGGTTCGGGGTGCCCGACCATGTCGATCGCGTGGGCGACCACCTGCAGGCCTTCCTGGTGGAGTTGGAGGGCCCGTCGTGTGGCGTCGACTTCGCGGGCCAGCTCTTCCGTCCGCCTCACCGCGTCGGCGTGGCGCCGTGCCGTCTCCGCCTGCACTTCGGCGAGCCGCGGCATCCAGCGGCGTTCGAAGGCGAGCACGGCTTCGAGGCAGGCGAGTGCGTCACGCACGGAGCCGGCGTCGGCGCCGTCGACCTGGGCGTTCAGCGAGGTCAGCTCCGCGGTGGCATCCGGCAGCGGCGGCTCGGTCCAGATCGCGAGCTGGGTGTCGAGGAGCGCGTGCAAGGCGGCGACGACCCGGGCCGCCGGGGCGGCGTGGGCGACGAGCGAGCCGAGGATGGTCGCGGTCGCGTTCGCACTTGCCGCGCCCGCGGGCAGGCGCTCGAACAGGTTGACCACGAAGGCTGCCGCGGCGTCGGGGGCGAGATCCCACAACGTCGGCGCCTGCGCGAGGGCGGCCCCGAGTCGGTCGCGCCGATGCGTGGCGAGGAGCAGGAGCCGATCGCGCGCGGCGTGGTCGTCCGGGTGCGAAGCGGTGACGGTGATCTGCGGCGCGGCGACGCCCAGCACCCGGAAGCCGCGGGCGCGCGCACGCAGCGCGAAGTCGGCAAGGGCCAGGTCGCCGAGGAGTGCCTCGTCGAACATGCCGACGTGTGCGAACGCCTCGCGGCGGACGAGGAAGGCCGCCGGATCGGCGAACTCCACGTCCGTGGCGGGCTCCTGCGGCGAGGCTTCGACGGCCTCGAACACGGACAGGTCCGGGGTCGCGCGTCGGCCTCGCTGCAGTCGGTCGCCGCGCGCACAGGTCGGCTGGGCGAGGGCCACGCTGCGGTCGGTGGCCACGCTCGCCGGCGTGGGTTCACCCGAAAGGAGGGCCGCCGGGCCGAGGAAGAAGACCACCTCGGCTTCGGTGGCGGCCATCGCCAGGTTCCAGCACTGGGCCGGCGTGCGGGCATCGCCCGCGGCCAACCACCGCACGCGGTCCGCCGCGCCGGCGAACGCCGGGACCCCCAGCGTCGGGCCGACCCAGGTGATCGAGGTCTCCGGCGCGAGGGCGTCGACCCGCGCGCGCACCGAGGCCTCGTCGCCGCCCCACAGCACCACATCGACCGCGGGCGTTGCCGCCGGGTCGCTGCCGTCGCGCAGGACGACCCCGCCGGCGGTGCGCAGGCGCCGCCGCGCATCCTCGAGGTCGCGGGTCAACCGCTCGGCGTGCTCGGCGACCGCGACGTGCTCGACTTCGCGACGTTGGGCCTCCGTCAGCCGATCGAGCAGGTCGAGCGACTGCTCCGTGAGGTCACGCAGCTGCCGTTCGCGGTCGGCCAACGCGGCGCGCAGTTCCGCCGCCGTGGGCGCCTTCCGTGCGGGCTTGCCGCGCGCGCGATGTGGTCTCGGCGCGGGTCCGCCGTCGCCCTTGGTGTCCTCCTGGTCGCGGCCGCCGGTTCCGCTCATGGGGGCCAAAGGCTAGCGGGTGATCCCTGCGCGCACACGCGTGCGCTGCTCCTCGCGGCTCGACTGGGGTCCGATCATCGACCGCGCGCCTGCAGGCCGCCGAGGATCTTGCGGATCCGCCGGCGCAGCGACCAGCGCGGTCGACTCGGGTCCGCAGGCGGGGGAGGCGGTACGCCTTGGAGGTCGCGGATGCTCTCCTCGAGCCGCCGCACGTGGGTCTGCGAGCGGCGAAGCTGATCCTCGGCGCCCAGGCAGCGCTGCTGCCAGGCCGACAGCTCACGTTCGAGATCGTTGAACTTGTAGCGGGCGGCGATGGCGAGGCTCTCGGCGACGCGTGGATCGAGCGCCTGCCGTGGGCTGGTCCCATCCTTTGCGGTGGCGATGGCACGCTCGTACGACGCGAGCGTGAGCTTCGCCGTGCGCTCCCACGAGTACTCCTTCTCCTTCTTCCTGCCACGTTCGACCTGCGCCGCGACCTCCGGGCCGCCGGCGACGGCCGCCTGCAGCATCCTCGCGAGCGCGTCGACGTCTCCCGGCTGGAACAGCCATGCGCCATCCCCACACACCTCCGGGATCGACATGGCCGCCGCGGCGACGACCAGCGTGCCCAGCGCCATCGCCTCGATCGGCGGCAGGCCGAAGCCCTCCTCGAGCGAGGGGAAGGCCATCGCCTTGCAGCCCTGGAGCAGCGCCTTCAGGTCGTGGTCGTCGAGGCCCTGGACCCAGCGGATGCGGTCGCTCAGCCCCAGGCGTTTGATGATGTCGTCGCTCGTCTCGCCGGCGTTGCGCCAGATCTTGGTCCCGGCCACGCACAGGGTCACGTGCTTGGGCAGTCGGGCCATCGCCTTGAACAGCGTGGCGTGGTCCTTGTGCGGGTAGTCCTTGCCCACCGCGAAGATGAAGTCGCCTTCGAAGCCGAGCTTCTTGCAGCGTCGCTTCACCTCCGCCGCCGGCAGGGCGCTGTGGAAGTCGGGGTCGACGGCCAGCGGCGCCAGGTCGGCGATGGAGGCATCGCCGTCGAGGTCCTGCTCGATCTCCGTCATCACGCAGCGGCTGTGCACGAGCAGGCGATCCGCGTTGCGGATCAGCCGCTTGATGAAGCTGTTGTACCAGCCCCAGTGCTCGCGGTCGGGGAAGTACTCGGGGTGGCGGTTGAGGATCGCGTCGTGGACTTCGACGACGGAGGCCGGCGCGAGCAGCGGCAGGAAGAGGTCGCGCGGCGTGGCGTCGGGGAACCACGTCATGTGGTACACATCCGGCCGCTGCGCCGGATCGGTGAGGACCTTGATGATGTCCTCCGTCGTCTGCACCTCGCACCGCTCCACCTCCGGCGGGATCGGCTTGGCCGGGTTCGTGCCCTTGATCACGACCACGCGCAGGCGGTCGATCTCCGGCAGGCGCACGAGTTCGCGCAGAACGTTGAGTTGAACCCGTTCCAGTCCCGAGAGGGGACGGTTCAGCATGCGGGCGTCGAACAGGACATCCATGAGTCGATGGGCGGGCGGGCGAAGGAATCGGCGGGCGTCGCGATCCTACCTGTCGCCTGTGCCGTTTCGTCGTGCGGTCGCGACCGGGTGGAGTGCGCGCGCAAGCCGCGGTGCCGCGGCGGCGTCGGCGCATCGGTCTTCACCGCGGCTTCTGCATGGAATCACCGCGGCGCGCCGACAGAATCCCGCCGATGCCCGACCTGGCCCTCGTCGTCTGCCCCCTGCCTCCTGGCGCGGCGGTGCGACGGGCGCACGCCCTGCTCGATGAACTGGCCGGCCGGGAGGTGGTCGCGGTGTTCTGTCCCGAACCGAACCAGGCGCCGGCCGCATGGGCGCGCAACCATCGCGTGCTGCCGCTCGCAGACCTTCCGCACGAGCGGCTCGCTGGGACGGTCACCGTCCCGGTGTACCTGCTCGACGGGGGAGCCGGGGAGGGCGCGCTGTACCGGTATCGGCGCGCGGTGCCCGGCGCCGAGCTGGCGGCCGCGGCAGCGACTGACATCGAGACGGTGCGACGCGCGGCGACCGCCGTGGGCGACCCGGGTGTGGCGTGGCCTGCCGGCGGGCCGAGCGTGGAGGCGATCGTGCTCGCCTACCGCAGCAAGGACTACATCGCCCCGTGCCTCGCGTCGCTGCTCGCCCAGGACTGGCCGAACCTGAAGATCACCGTCCTCGACAACGCCTCGGGCGACGGCACCGCGGAGGCGGTGCGCGCCGGCTTCCCGGAGATCGAGGTGATCGCGTCCGACGTGAACCTGGGCTTCGCGGCGGGGCACAACCTGCTCTTCGCGCGCAGCCGCGCCGACTATGTCGCACTGCTGAACCACGATGCGGTGGCGCGGCGCAACTGGGTGTCGGAGCTGGTCGCGGCGGCAGAGGCGTTGCCGAAGGGTGCGGTGTTCGGCAGCAAGATGCTGATGTTGCGCTGCCCGACGATCCTGAACTCGACCGGGATCACGATGAACGAGGGCGGCTTCGCCGTCGACCGCGACATCGGCCGCAAGGACACGAGCCCCGCGTCGCTGCCGGAGCGCGTGTTCGCGGCGTGTGGGGGGGCCATGCTCCTGCGCGGGTCGGTGCTGCGCGAACTGGGCGGGTTCGACGCGGAGTACTTCATGTACGTCGAGGACGTCGACCTCTGCTGGCGCGCGCGGCTCGCCGGGCACGAGGTGTACTACGTGCCGACCGCGACCGTCGTGCACGACTGGCACGGTGACCTCGCGAAGGGCAAGGCCGCGGAGGGCGGTGCCGAGGCCGCGGCGGTGGTGGCGGAGCGCGAGGGCCGGCGACGCTTCCAGATCGAGCGCAACCGCCTGCAGACGGTGATCAAGAACTTCTCGCTCGGCAACCTGCGGCGCGTGATCGCGGGGATCCGGCGCTACGACAAGGGGCGCATGCGGGCGCTGCGCGAACACGTCGCCCGCGGCGGCGGTGACCTGCCCGCGGCGGTCCTGCGCGCGGTGCAGCGTTCGCACCGCTGGTGTCTGGTCCACCTTCCTGGCCTCCTGCGCCGCCGCTTCGCCGCACAGCGCCTGCGCAAGGTGCCCGACGCCGCGTTCCAGGATCTCATCGAACCGGGGTTCCACGAGCCATCGGGCGTGGGCGACCTGCACGCGATCGTCGACCGCCACTCTGCGGCTGCCGGCCCGGTGCTCGCGATGGACGGCGGTGATCGCGGCTGCCTGGGGCCGGGCTGGCACCATCCCGAACCGCGCGACGGCGGCGCCGGCCAGGTGCGGTGGTCGATGGGGGAGGCGTGGTTCTACTTGCGCGCGGCACGGCCGGCGCGCGTGGTGCAGATCGACCTGCTGCCGCCGCCGAAAGACACCTGGATCGAGCTGAGCGCCGACGGGATCCCGCTCGGGCGCGTGCCGCTGCCGGCCGGAGCCGGTCAGCGCATCGAGTTCGATCTCGGCGCGATCGCCGCCGAACGGGTCGTCGAGTTCGCGCTCCGCTGCGGCGCGTTCTGTCCGCTGCGGGACGGCACCGGCGGCGATGCGCGGGAACTCGGCCTGCGCGTGGCGCACGCCGAACTCGCCTGACTGGTTGACCGCTTGGCGGTCAGCGCTGGAACACCTCGGCCACCGGCACGATCCGCACATCCTCGCGCCGCACGCCGATCGGGGTCTTGCCGATGATCTCGTCTTCCGCCAGGACGTCGGCGGCGGGCTTGCTCTGGTAGGTGATCGTCGACTGCGGGCCGAGCGCGGAGTCGACGAACGCCTGCGCGTCCTCGGTGACCACGACGAACTGCACGCGGTCGGTGCGCAGGTGCCGGCGGATGGCGGCGTTGACCGAGTCACACGTGAGGTTGGCGAGGCCGGCCCGGACCTGATCGACGAAGGCGTCGCGGTTGTAGAACGCGCTGTCGATGGCGTAGCCGAGGCGCGCACTCTGCGTCGCGACCAGCGTTGCGACGCGGCGCGTGAGGAACTCGCGCGTCGCCTGGAACGCGGCCTCGCCGATGCCGTGCTCGACGAGCTTGCGCAGCTCGAAGCACGCCGCGCGCAGCGCGAACGCGGCGTTCTCCGGCGGCACCGGGCGCAGCCAGATCTGGAAGATCTGATGCGTGCGCGCGAGGTTGGGGTCAGGCTTGAACTGGTACATCCCGCGCGGGAAGTACTCGACGTAGGCGTAGTCACCGTAGTTGAGGCCGCGCACCTCGCGCAGCCGCTGGTAGAGGAGCGCGACCTCGTCGCGGTGCTCGCCCAGGTACGAACGCACGAGCCAGAGGGCGACGAAGTCCTCGTGCCGGCGGGTGACCTCCATCGGCCAGCCGATGTGCATGCCGGTGGCGCGGGTGGTCTTCTGCACGATGGTCATCCGGCTGCGGGTGACGTCGGCGGGAGACGGGGGGAGCGGCTGCTCGACCGGCGCGCCCGGGTCACCCTGCAGGCCGTCGGCGAGTTCCTGGCGCGCGCGGATGGCGAAGCCCTCCGGGTAGCCGCCGGCGAGGCCGACCCAGAGCCGGTCGGCGGTGAAGTGGTCACGGTGGAACGCGCGAACGTCGTCGAGCGTGATCGCCTCGAGATCCGCGAGGGCGCCGGCGTTGTGATGGCCGAAGGGATGGTCGCGGTACAGCTCCGCGTAGAGGACCTCCTTGCCCAGCTCCTCGTCGTTGTCCCCGCGCAGCTCGACCTCGAGGAAGCTGCGCGTCTCGAGCTTGATGCGCGCGAGGTCTTGTGGGCGGAAGCCGGGCTTCGTGATCGCGTCGCGCAGGATGGTCCAGAACGCTTCGAGGTTGTCGCGATGCACGGTGCCGTGCAGCGTCGTCATCTGCTTGTCCGTCTGCGACTCGATGCTGGCCGCGATCGGGAAGAGCGTGGCCACGATCTCTTCGTACGAGCGAGACTGCGTGCCACCCGCGGCGAGCATGCGCGCGGTGACGTGGGCGAGCCCCTTCCTCCCCGGCGGGTCGTCGGCGGCGCCGGTGCGGAACACGAGGCGGAAGTCGACCAGGGGCGACTCGGTGCGCAGGGTCACCGCGTCGCAGGGCGCCTTGACCGTGGGCGCCGGCAGCAGCGCTGTCTGGCCCGCCGCAAGCGTGGCGATGGTGCGGCCGTTCGTGACGAAGTACGTGCCCGCGACGCGCTGCACGTCGGCCGGCGTCACCTCGGCGTAGCGCGCGAAGAGTTCGTCGATGCTGCTGGGCGTCCGGGTGCGGGCGATGTAACCGGCGATCGCGCCGGCGATGGACTCCGCGCTGTCGAGGCCGGCCGCGAACGCGTAGCGCTGGTGACGTTTGACGCGAGCCAGGTCCGCGGGGTCGACGGGTGCTGTGGCGAGCGCCTCGCAGGTGGCCAGGATCGCGTCGCGCACGTACGCCGCGTCGGCGCCGTCCTGCAGGCGGGCCAGGATCGTCAGGAGATACGGGTCGGTGCTGTCGGGGAAGTGCGCCAGGAGCGAGGTGACCTTCTGCTCGCGCACCACGAGCTGCTTGTAGAGCTCGCTGTCCTCGCCGAACGCCAGGGTCGAGATCACGTCGAGCGTCGCCATCTCGCGGTCGGCCGTGGAGAACGCCGGCCCCTTGAAGGCGACGGCGACCCACGGTTGCGTCGGTGTGGGCCAGGGGATGTGCACCTGGCGCGGTGCGGTCTGCGCCGGCTCGCGCGGGATCTCGACGCGGTGGCTGCCGCGCGGCCACGCGCCGAAGTGCTCCTGCACGAGGGCGCGGCTCGCCTTCGGGTCGACGTCGCCGACCAGGACGATGGTGGTGTACTCGGGCCGGTACCAGCGCGCGTAGAACTCGCGGCTGTACTCGAACTGCCTCGGCATCTGCACGATGTCGCGCAGGAACCCCATGGTCGTGTGCTTGTAGGTGTGGCGATCGAACGCCGTGTCCTGCAGCACCTCGAACAGCTTCTCGGTGGGCGAGCTGCTGTTCTTGTTGTACTCGCCGAACACCGCCATCGCTTCGGTGCGGAAGGCCGGCGGCTCGTACTTCAGGCGTTGGAACCGGTCGGCCTCGAGTTCGAGGACGAGATCGAGGTCGGTCTTGCCGAACGTGAGGTGGTAGGCGGTGTAGTCGTTGGTCGTGTACGCGTTGCCGTCGGCGCCGATGCCCTTCAGGAGCTCCGTGCGCCTCGCGCTCGAGAAGTGCTCCGAGCCGCGGAACATCATGTGCTCGAAGAAGTGGGCGAAACCGGACTTGCCGGGCTCGACCTCGTTGCGCGAACCTGTGGCGACCACGATGTAGAGCGTGACGATGTCGGGATGCCCGGTCGGCACGGTGACGAGCCGCAGGCCGTTCTCGAAGTCGTCGATCTGGAACGGGTACGGGAACACGGCTTGGGCGGGGAGGAGGGTGCCGACGGCGAGGACGGTCGCGCCCACCGCGAGGGGCTGGAGCATCCGTGCTGTTTAGGGCCGCGGCCGATGCTGCGCACGAGCCGAAGGCGCGTCCTGCCGGGAGCCCGCGTGCCGGGGACCGGCAAATCGGGCTCGTTGGCCGCTTGCTTTTGGGTAGGTCGTCCCTAGGATTCCCGCCCCTTTCCTAGCCGAACCTCCGAATGCCGACGATCAATCAGCTCGTTCGCAAGGGACGCCAGAAGCTCGCCTGGAAGAGCAAGGCCCCCGTGCTGGACGCCTGCCCGCAGAAGCGGGGCGTGTGCCTGCAGGTCAAGACCATGACCCCGAAGAAGCCGAACTCGGCGCTGCGCAAGATCGCACGCGTGCGGCTGAGCAACGGCAAGGAAGTGACGGTCTACATCCCGGGTGAGGGCCACAACCTGCAGGAGCACTCCATCGTGCTGATCCGCGGCGGTCGCGTGCGCGACCTCCCCGGTGTCCGCTACCACGTGCTGCGCGGGTGCCTGGACGCGTCCGGCGTCGAGGATCGCCGGCGCAGCCGGTCCAAGTACGGCACCAAGCGCCCCAAGAAGTAGTGCGCCCCAAGAAGTAGTGCGCCCCAAGAAGTAGTGCGCCCCAAGAAGTGAGGCTCCCGAAGTAACCCCCATGCGTCGCCGCAACATCAAGCCGAAGAAGGTCGAGGGTGCCTCGAAGTCCTTCAAGTCGACCGAGATCTACCTCAAGCCGGACCCGCGCTTCCAGTCGAAGCTGGCCAGCAAGCTGATCAACAAGCTCATGTGGGGCGGCAAGAAGTCGGTCGCCCAGCGGATCTTCTACGACGCGATGGACATCGTGGCGAAGAAGGTCGAGGTCGACCCCGGCGAGATCTTCGTCAAGGCGATCGAGAACGTGAAGCCGCACCTCGAGGTGCGCAGCAAGCGCGTGGGTGGCGCGACCTACCAGGTGCCGATGGAGGTCAGCCGCCGCCGGCAGCAGAGCCTCGCCATCCGCTGGTTGGTGGAGATGGCGCGCACGAAGCGCGGCAAGCCGATGAGCAAGCGCCTCGCCGACGAGATCTTCGACGCCTACAACAACCAGGGCGCGGCGGTGACGAAGCGCGAGAACGTGCACAAGATGGCCGAGGCGAACAGCGCTTACAGCCACTTCGCCTGGTAGCGCCAGCGTCGCCGCGATCCACCCCGAGACGGCGCGTTGCGGCCTCACTTCCCGCGGAGGCATGCCAGCGCGCCGTTGGTGCGTACCGCTCGATCACCGCTCGGCGGGTTTGACCTGTCGGTTCCGTGCGTGAAGATGCGTGCGTGATTGCCGCGCCGGACCGGATCCGCAACCTCGCGATCCTTGCCCACATCAACGCGGGCAAGACGACGCTGACGGAGCGGATCCTGTTCGACACCGGCCGTCGCGGCTTCATGGGGGCGGTCGAGGAGGGTACGGCGGCGATGGACTTCCTGCCGGAGGAGCAGCGCCGTGGCATCTCGATCAGCGCCGCGCTCGCGAGCGTGGAGTGGCGGGGCTGCCTGCTGAACCTCGTCGACACCCCCGGCCACGTCGACTTCGCCGCAGAGGTCGAGCGCACCTTGCGCGTGGTCGACGGCGCAGTCGTGTTGGTCGACGGCGTGCGGGGCGTGGAGTCGCAGACGGAGATGGTCTGGCGGCAGGCGCAGCGGCGCCGCCTCGCTGCGCTGGTGTTCGTGAACAAGCTCGATCGCCCGACCGCGGATTGGGCCCGCAGCCTGCAGTCGCTGCGCGACCGGCTGCAGTTGCGCGTGCTCGCGGCGGTCGTACCGCTCGTCGACGCGGAAGGCATCGCGGGGCTGGTCGACGCGATCTCCGGGCGCCGGATCGAGTGGCGCGCCGGTGGGCAGCCGCAGGCCGCCGTGGCCGAGGCCCGCGCGCAACTCGTCGAGGCGGCGGCGGAGACGGACCCCGCGGTGCTCGAGGCATTCGTGCTCGACCGGCCTGTGTCCGACGAGGTGCTGATCGCCGCGCTGCGCCGCGCGGTGTGCGAGCAGCGCGTCGTCCTCGCGTACGCCGGCTCGGCCCTGTGCGATCGCGGCGTCGACTTCCTTCTCGACGGCGTTCGCGCGTTCCTCCCCGGACCGATCGACGCGGGTGGCATCGTCGGTGCCGATGGCGCGACGAGGCCTCCGAGCGCGGCGGCTCCCTTCTGCGGCCTGGTCTTCCGCACGCTGGAGGAGGCAGGCGACGGCGTTGCGATCGTGCGCGTCTACTCCGGGACCGTGCGCGCCGGCGATGTCGTCGCCGTTGCGGGTGCCGGAGGCGATCGGGTGGTCGCCGAGGTCGCACGCGTGCTCGCGGACGACCGCGAACCGCTCCCAGCCGGGGAGGCGGGCGACATCGTGGCCCTGGTGGGTCTGGGCGGGGTGCCCGGCGGCGCGACCCTGCACGCGCCGGAGGCGCCGATCCGACTCGAGCCAGCTCGTTTCGGCTCCCCCGTGGTCACGGTGGCGATCGAGCCGCGCCATCCCGACGATCGCGCGCGGATCGAGGCGGCGGTGCTCGCCCTGGCTGGCGGAGACCCGACCCTCGAGGCCAGGCTCGACGCGGAGCGGGATGTGCTGCTGCTCGCCGGGATGGGGGAGCTGCACGTCGAAGTCGCCACCGAACGGCTGCTCGCGTTGGTCGGCGACTGCTTCCGGACCGGCCGCCCGGAGGTGGCCGGGCGGACCACGGTCGCCGCGCCAGCCAGCGCCGAAGCCGAGTGGCGGGTGCCGGAGGTCGGAGCCGCAGCGCGCGTGGTGCTTCGGATCGAGGCGGTGCCCGGGCTCGGGCCGGCCCGGGTGAGACGGGACGAGAGCGTGTCGGCGCGCGCCGCGGCCGAGGTTGCCGCCGCCCTGACCGAAGGCCTGGCCGCCGGACTCTGGACCCGCTGGCCGCTGATCGACGCAGAACTCCACCTCGACGCGCTGCACGTGGAGGCGCCCGACGGTGTCGACCCGGCGACGCTGGCGGTGGACGCCGCCCGGATCGCGGCCCGGCGACTGTTCGCGCAGGCCACGGTGGTGCAACTGGAGCCGGTCGTCGAGGTCGAGGTCGAATGCCCCGCCGAGTGGCTGTCCGCTGTCCTCGGCGACCTGCGCGGCAAGGCGACGAGCCTGAAGGAAGTCGAGGTCGAGCATGGTCGGGCACGCGCTCGCGCCGTGGTGTCGCTACGCAGGATGCTCGGTTACAGCACGCGCTTGCGCAGCCTCACTCGCGGGCTAGGGGCCTTCTTCCTCCGCCCGGCGGGCCTGCAGCCGGCGGGCGGCGACGCCTGAGCGGGGCTCTGGCCAGGGGCAGGGATCGCCGGAGCTTTGGCGTTTCCTTGCTTGACTGGCCACGGTCGCGTCGCTAACGTCCTCCTTCCCTTTCGCCGACGCAGGTGCGATCTGGCGCTAACCCTCGAAACGACAAGGGTTTAGCGCCAAAACCCGCAGACCGCAGCGGCCGGAAGCCCGACGCGAACCCACCACCCCACACCGCCGACCGAGCGCCACGTCATGCAAGAGAAGATCCGCATTCGCATGGAAGCGTACGACCATGACGCGCTCGATCAGGCGGCCCTCGACATCGTGGAGACGTCGAAGCGGACGGGGGCGAAGGTGGTGGGACCGGTGCCGCTGCCGACGCGGATCGAGCGGTACACCGTGCTTCGCTCGCCGCACGTGGACAAGAAGAGCCGCGAGCAGTTCGAGATCCGTACCCACAAGCGGGTGATCTACATCGAGGAGCCCACCTCGAAGACCGTGGACGCGCTCAGCAAGCTCAACATGGCGGCGGGCGTCGACATCCGGATCAAGACCAACTGATGCGGGCATGAGGCTCTAGTACGGAGGCCCGAGAACGATGGTGCAAGTCAAGTCATACCGTGGTGGCAAGGTGGGTGCCCAGGACGTCGATGTCGGCGCCTTCGGCGAGCGCGTGCTCGCGCGCACGATGAAGGAAGCGGTCCTCATGTACGAGGCGAACGCCCGGCAGGGGACGCACAAGGCCAAGACTCGCGGCCAGGTGGCCGGCGGCAACAAGAAGCTCTGGAAGCAGAAGCACACCGGACGCGCCCGCATGGGTTCGACCAAGTCGCCGCTCTGGACGGGCGGTGGCATCGTCTTCCCGCCCGTGCCGCGCGACTACAGCTACCACATGCCCAAGAAGGCGCGCCGGGTCGCGCTCTACAGCGCGATCTTCAGCAAGGTGCGCGATGGCGAACTGGCGGTGGCCGAGGGCTTCCCGAAGGACAAGCCGAGCACCAAGGCTGCCGTTGGCGTGCTCGCCGCGCTCGGCATGGCCAAGAGCGTCACCGTCGTGACCAACGGGGTCGACCGGAACGTGTGGTTGTCGCTGCGCAACGTGCCCGGCGTCACCGTTCGTCCGGTCGCCGAGCTGAACGCGCGCGATGTCCTAGTGCGCAAGAACATGGTGGTGACGCCGGAGGCGTTGGCGGTGATGACGGCCAGGGCCACTGCGCACCGTGCTGCGCGCGGTGAGCGCGCGGGGGGTGAGTCGTGAACGAGTCGAGCAAGCCCGTCAGCAGTCTGGTCTACGGCGTCGTCAAGAAGCCGTTGATGACCGAGAAGTCGACGTATCTGCACGCTCGGCACAACCAGTACTCCTTCCGCGTCGACGTCGATGCCACCAAGCCCGACATCCGGCGCGCGATCGAGACGCTGTTCAAGGTGAAGGTCACCGGCGTCAACATCGTCAAGCATCCAGGCAAGGAGCGGCGCATCCTCGGTCGGCCGGGGCGCTCGCGGCCCTGGAAGAAGGCGATCGTCACCCTGGCGCAAGGCAACTCGATCGATCTGGCCTGAGCGACTGCTGGACCACAGGAACCGAACCGATGGGTATCCGCATCTACAAACCGACCTCCGCCGGACGCCGCAACTCGTCCGTGCTGGACTTCTCGCACCTCGCGAAGAAGCGCCCGGAGAAGTCTCTCGTCGAGCGCATCGCGCGCAGCGGCGGGCGCAACGCGCACGGCCACACGACGGCCCGGTTCCGTGGCGGTGGTGCGCGCAAGCTCTACCGCAAGGTCGACTTCCTGCGCGACAAGGACGGCGTGCCCGGCAAGGTCGCGGCGCTCGAGTACGACCCCAACCGCAACGCGGACATCGCGCTCGTGCACTACGCCGACGGCGAGAAGCGCTACGTGCTGGCGGCGCAGGGCATGGTCGTGGGAACCCCGATCCTGTCCGGTGAGCGCGTGGAGCCCGATGTGGGCAACTGCATGGCGCTGGCCAACATCCCGCTCGGCCTGCGCATCCACAACGTGGAGCTGCAGCCTGGCAAGGGCGGTCAGCTCGCGCGTTCGGCGGGGATGGCCTGCCAGCTGCTGGCGCGCGACGGCGACTACGCGGTGCTCATCCTGCCCTCGACCGAGACGCGGCGCGTGTTGATCTCGTGCCGTGCCACGATCGGCGAGGTCGGCAACGGGGACTACCAGCGCGTGCGCTGGGGCAAGGCCGGGCGACTGCGCCACAAGGGGCGTCGCTCGCACAACCGTGGCACCTCGATGAACCCCGTGTCACACCCGATGGGTGGCGGCGAGGGGCGCACCGGCGGTGGTCGCCATCCGTGCTCGCCCACCGGGCTGCTCAGCAAGGGTGGCAAGACGCGTCGCCGCAAGTCCGCGTCGAACCAGTTCATCATCCGGCGCCGCAAGCGCGGCAAGCACCAGAACACGTGAGGTCGCGATGAGTCGCAGCGTCAAGAAGGGCCCCTACATCGACGCCAAGTTGATGAAGAAGGTCGACTCCATGAATGCCACCAAGAAGCGCGATGCCATCAAGACCTGGGCGCGCGCCTGCACGATCGTGCCCGAGTTCGTCGGGCACACGTTCATGGTGCACAACGGTCGCGCCTTCCTGAAGTGCTACGTGACCGAGGACATGGTCGGGCACCGGCTCGGCGAGTTCGCGCCGACGCGGACCTTCCGTGGGCACGGCGGTCGTGCCACGGAGGAGGCGTGATCCCATGAAGAAGAATCCGCAACAGCGGGCCAAGCTCGAGGCCGCCGCGCACTTCCGTGCGGTGCACCGCCACGCCCGCATGGGCGAATACAAGGCCCGCAAGGTCATCGACATGATCCGTGGGCTGCCGGTGAACCAGGCGCTGGACCTGCTCGCGCACGACAAGCATCGGGCGTCGACCGACGTGCGCAGGGTTCTGGCCTCGGCCGTGTCGAACGCGCTGCAGAACGAGGGCGTGCGTCCGAACCGTCTCGTGGTGTCGAAGGCCTGGGTCCACGGCGGGCCGCTCCTGCAGGGGCGGTTGCGCTGGCGTTCGGGCCCGATGGGGCGCGCCATGCCCATCCGCAAGCGCACCTGCCACATCCACATCCACGTCGCCGATCCTGAGGTCGCCGTCAGGATGACCGGGGAGAACAACTGACATGGGTCAAAAGACGCATCCGATCGGCTTCCGCATCGGGATCACGGAGCCGTGGCGTTCGCGCTGGTACGCGCCGAGCAAGGACTTCCCGCGGCTCGTGATCGAGGACGCGAAGATCCGGCGATACATCACCAACAACTGGGCGTTCGCGCAGATTCCGCGGATCGAGATCGAGCGCACCGGCGACATGGTCACGGTGTTCCTGCATTCGGCCCGCCCCGCGATCCTCATCGGCAAGAAGGGCGCCAAGGTCGACAAGCTGCGCGAGGACCTCGAGCGGCTCACCGGCAAACCGGTGCGCATGAAGATCATCGAGATCCACCGTCCCGAGCTGGATCCCACCCTCGTCGCCGATGCGGTGGCCGAGCAGATCCTCAAGCGCATCAACTACCGCCGCGCCCTCAAGAAGGCCGCCGATGCGTCCATGGCTGCGGGGGCCAAGGGCATCAAGATCCTGATCTCCGGCCGTCTCGGCGGCGCGGAGATGTCGCGCGTCGGCGACGTGCGCAAGGGGCGCGTGCCGTGCACGACGCTCCGCGCGCAGGTCGAGTTCGGCACGAGCGTGGCGAAGACGACGTACGGCACGATCGGGATCAAGGTCTGGATCTTCAAGGGCGAGCTGGGTCCGGACGAGACTACTGGCGGCCTGCTGCCGGTGCGTTCGACAGCGGACAAGGTGTTCTGAGCAGCAGGTGATCCAAGGAGACACGCCATGTTGATGCCCAAGCGAGTCAAGTACCGGAAGAAGATGCGCGGCGTGATCCGCGGCGTCGCCACGCGCGGCAACACTGTCGCGTTCGGTGAGTGGGGTCTACAGACCCTCGAGCCCGGCTGGCTCCCGGCCCGGACGATCGAGGCCGGCCGCGTCGCCGGTTCGCGCGCCGCCCCTGAAGGGCGCATGTGGATCCGCGTGTTCCCGCATCACTCCGTGAGCGGCAAGCCCGCCGAGACCCGGCAGGGCACGGGCAAGGGCGACATCGAGTACTGGTGCGCCGTCGTCAAGCCAGGCACGATCCTCTACGAGATCGGCAACGTCGATGCTGCGACCGCGAAGGTGGCCCTGTCGCGGATCGCCCACAAGCTGCCGGTGAAGTGCCGGCTCGTGCAGCGGAGGCACGTCTGACATGGACGTCGCCGAGATCCGCGGCAAGGACACCCGCGAGCTGCGTCTTCAGCTCCAGGACCTGGTGAAGGAGTACTTCGACCTGAAGTTCAAGAGCGCCAGCGAGCAGGTGGCCCTGACCTCCCGCTTCAAGCAGATCCGCCGCGATCGCGCGCGGATCCTCACCGTCATCAGCGAGCGCGATTCCGCGCCGCAGGAGAGCAAGGCATGAGTGCTGACACCAAGGCTTCCCAGGCAGCCCCACAGCGGGCGGGCGCGCCCCAAACCGGCGCGTCCCAAATCGGGGCAGCCGACGCCGAGCGTGGCCCGCGCAAGACCCAGGTCGGGCGCGTGGTCTCGAACAAGATGAAGCAGACCATCGTGGTCGAGATCGAGCGGCTGGTCCGGCACGCGCGCTACAACAAGTTCCTGCGCCGCCGCACCAAGCTGTACGCGCACGACCAGAACAGCGAGGCGCGCGTGGGCGACACCGTCGAAGTGATGTACACGCGGCCGATCTCGAAGCTCAAGCGCTGGCGCCTCATCCGTGTCGTCACGCGCGCGCAGGCAGTCTGACATCCAGGAGTCGATCCCGTGATCCAAGAACAAACCATCCTGGACGTTGCCGACAACACCGGCGCGAAGCAGGCGATGTGTATCAAGGTGCTCGGCGGCAGCCGGCGCCGCTATGCGTCGCTGGGCGACGTGATCATCGCGTCGGTCAAGCGCGCCCTGCCGCAGGGCGAAGTCAAGGCCGGCGACGTCGTGCGCGCCGTCGTCGTCCGCACACGGTCGAACGTGCGCCGGAACGATGGCAGCTACATCCGGTTCGACGGCAACGCCCTGGTCATCATCGACAAGGACGACAATCCGCGCGGCACCCGCATCTTCGGCGCGGTTGCCCGCGAGTTGCGCGACCGGAACTTCATGAAGATCGTGTCGCTGGCGGAGGAGGTCGTCTGATGGTCGTCAGCCGCAAGAAGACCGGCATCCGCAAGCGGATGCACGTCAAGAAGGGCGACAAGGTCGTCGTGACCAACGGCCAGTGGAAGTCCAACGAGCCTCGCGAGGTCATGCTCGTCGATGCCGAGCGTGGGCGCGTGACCGTGCAGGGCGTGAACCTCCGCTGGAAGCACACCAAGAAGTCGCAGCAGAACCCCAAAGGGGAACGCGTGCAGAAGGAATTCCCAATCGACGCCAGCAACGTCCTGTTGTGGAGCGAGAAGGCGAAGAAGGGCGTGCGCGTCCGTTCGCAGCTCGTTGATGGCAAGCGCGTGCGCGTCGGCACGTGCGGAACACGGTTCGATGTGAGCTGACAGGAGCGGCCGTGAGCAAAGACAACCCCAAATCGTCCGCTGGATCGCCCGCTGGATCGCCCGCTGGGACCCCACCAGCCGGCAAGGCTGCGGCGGCAGTTCCGCCACGCCTGCGCACCAAGTACCAGACCGAGGTCGCACCGTCGTTGCGCACCGAGCTGAAGCTGGGCAACCCGATGGAGGTGCCTCGCCTCAGCAAGATCGTGCTCAACATGGGCATCGGCAAGGCAGTCGAGAACAAGGCGCGGGTAGAGTCCGGCGCCAAGGAACTCACGACGATTGCCGGTCAGAAGCCGGTGATCACCAAGGCCAAGCAAGCCGTCGCCGGCTTCAAGCTGCGCGAGGGCATGCCGATCGGCTGCTCCGTGACCCTGCGCGGGCCGCGCATGTGGGAGTTCCTGGATCGACTCATCTCGATCGCGATCCCCCGCATCCGCGACTTCCGCGGCCTGCCCACCAAGTTCGACGGACGCGGCAGTTACACCATGGGTCTCTCCGAACAGAGCGTGTTCCCGGAGATCAATCTGGACAAGGTCGAGTTCGTTCAGGGCATGAACATCACGTTCGTGACCACCGCCAAGAACGACGAGCAGGGCATGGCCCTGTTGTCGAAGCTGGGAATCCCGTTCAGGAAGTAGCGCCATGATGACCGATCCGATCGCTGACCTGCTGACCCGGGTCCGCAACGCGCTGCGCAATCATTCGGCTAGCTGCACGGTCCCCGGCAGCAAGCTCAAGGTGCGTGTTCTCGACGTCCTCAAGCGCGAGGGCTACATCGGCGGCTACGAGGTGCAAGCCTCGGGTCCGCTCAGCCTCATCAACGTGAGCCTGCGCTACGGACCGGAAGGTGAACACGTGATCACCGCGATCCGGCGCTACAGCACGCCCGGTTGCCGCCGATACCGCGGGGTCGACGACCTGCCGCGCGTACGAGGCGGGCTGGGAATCGCAGTCGTGTCCACCAACCAGGGTGTGCTCTCCGACCGGGAGTGCCGCGCCAAGCGGGTTGGGGGCGAAGTCCTCTGCACGGTGGAGTGAGCCATGTCCCGCGTAGGTAGACAACCAGTGACCATCCCGGCCGGCGTGACCGTGTCGACTGCGAGTCGGCTCGTCACCGTGAAGGGTCCGAAGGGTGAGTTGAAGTACAAGCATCGCCCGGAGGTCGACGTCACCGTCGCCGACGGCAAGGTGACGGTGAGCAACAAGCGCTCACCACGCGAGAAGGCGGCCCGCGCCTACCACGGCATGACCCGCGCGCTCATCCAGAACATGGTGGACGGCGTGACCAAGGGCTATGAGCGCAAGCTCGAGCTCAACGGCGTCGGCTACACGATCAAGCAGGAGGGCAAGAACCTGGCGTTCACGCTGGGCTTCTCCCTGCCCGTGAAGCTCGCCGTGCCGGCGACGCTCACCGTCGAGGTCTCCAGCCAGACCGCACTCGTCGTGCGGGGCGCGGACGCGCAACAGGTCGGCATGTTCGCCGCGCGCATCCGCAAGCTGCGTCCGCCCGAGCCCTACAAGGGCAAGGGCTTCAAGTACGACAACGAGGTCATCCGGCGGAAGGCCGGCAAGGCCTTCGGGTCCGCGTGACGCTGCCACTCTGACGCCGGAGCCCGCTGCCGAAGTCCGCTGCCGAGAATCTGCTGCCGAGAATCTGCTGCCATGGGTGACGTTCAATCCAGACGAGTTCAAGACCGCCGGCGCAAGGCGCTGCGGATCCGCAAGCGCGTGCGCGGGACCGCCGAGCGGCCCCGGTTGTCGGTCTTCCGCAGCCACGCGAACATCTACTGCCAGGTCATCGACGACCAGTCGGGTCGGACGCTGGCCGCGGCGTCCTCGCAGGACAAGACCCTGCGGGCGGCACTGCAGGGGCTGAAGAAGGCCGAGATCGCGGCCAAGGTCGGTGGGCTGATCGCCGACCGAGCCAAGCAGCACGGCGTGAAGCGCGTCTGCTTCGACCGTGGTCACTACCAGTATCACGGGCGCGTGAAGGCCCTCGCGGAGGCCGCGCGCAGCGGCGGTTTGGAGTTCTGAGATGGCGAAACGCAAGTACCCCGTCGTCCCCATCGACGAGGCCCTCACGGCCGATTGTGATGACGACGTCATCAACATCAGCCGCACCGTGGCCGTCGTGAAGGGCGGCCGTCGATTCTCCTTCAACGCCCTCACCGTCGTCGGCAACCGCAACGGGCTGGTCGGCGTCGGCTACGCGAAGGCCAAGGAAGTCCCCAACGCCGTCGAGAAGTCGGTGAAGGAGGGCAAGAAGCGGCTGATGCGCGTGACGCGGCGTGAGAGCACGATCCCGCATCTGGTCGAGGGACGCTTCTGCGCGTCGCGCGTGCGCCTCGTTCCAGCAGCGCCCGGCACCGGGATCATCGCGGGTCGCGCCGTCCGCAAGGTCGTCGAACTCGCCGGCATCAAGGATGTGCTGACCAAGACCTACGGGTCGACCAATCCCATGAACGTGGTCAAGGCGACCCTGGACGCCCTGGCCCAGTTGCGCGATCTCAAGGCCATCGAGGCCCTGCGCGGAGTGAGTGTCGAATGAACCTCGATCAAGCAAAAGCCCAAGGTCTCGCCTACAAGACCCGCAAGCGCGTCGGTCGCGGCCCCGGTAGCGGCAGCGGCAAGACGTCCGGCCGCGGCCACAAGGGCGCCAAGGCGCGCTCGGGCTGGTCGAGCCGCATCGGCTGGGAAGGCGGTCAGATGCCGCTGTTCCGCCGCATCCCCAAGCGCGGCTTCAACAACAAGAACTTCCGCAAGGTGTTCACGATCATCAACGTCGGCGAGTTGAACGCAGCGTTCGATGCCGGGGCGACGATCGACCTGGCGGCCGTGATCGAGCGTGGTCTCACGTCGCAGGAGAAGCACTCTGATCTGTTCAAGGTGCTCGGCAACGGCGAGGTCACGAAGAAGCTCGCGCTGAAGGTGAACGCGATCTCGGACACCGCCCGCGCGAAGATCGAAGCGGCCGGTGGCGTGGTCGAGGTCCTCACCGCGGTCGAGCACAGGCCGAAGTTCGTGCGCAAGGGCACGACCGAGCCGGTCCGGCCCCTGCGGCGGGGTCGTTGATTCCAGGTTGCGGGTCCGGTGATCAGCCAGCTCGAGAGATAGCCAGGCGAACATGAACGCATCGATCCTGAACGTGTGGCGCGACGAAGAGATCCGCAAGCGGATCCTGATCACGCTCGGGCTGCTGTTCTGCTACCGCGTGGGCTTCGCCGTGCCCCTGCCGGGTGTGGACTTCCACGCAGCCACGCAGCAACAGGATGTCGGTGGCGGGTTCGCCGGCCTGTTCAACCTGATGAGCATGCTCACGGGCGCCCAGCTGACCCAGGCGACCGTGTTCTCGCTCGGCGTCATGCCGTACATCTCGGCGAGCATCATCTTCTCGCTCCTGGCGAAGGTGGTGCCGGCGCTCGAGAAGATCGCCAAGGAGGGCGGCGCGGGACAACGGAAGATCAACCAGTACACGCGCCTCGCGACCATCCCGATCTGCATCCTGCAGTCGTTCTTCATCGTGTTCGGCGTGCTCTCCGGCAAGGCCGGCGGGCAATCGCTGCTCCATCCCGGGGTCGAGAACTGGTGGGGCCTGTACGTGGTGGTGGTGGTCGTCGCCCTCACGGCGGGGACGATGTTCATCATGTGGCTCGGTGAACAGATCCAGGAGCACGGCATCGGCAACGGGATCTCGATCATCATCATGGCCGGGATCGTGTCCGATCTCCCGAGCGCGATCTGGCCGTCGATCCAGAGCGGCATGCGGGGCGGCACGGGGACGGAGACCTACCAGACCTTGCTCCTCTTCCTCGGCGCATGGCTGGCCGCGGTCCTCGCCGTGGTGTTCATCACCAAGGCCACGCGCCGCATTCCTCTCCAGCAGGCCAAGCAGACCCGGGGACGGCGGGTGTACGGCGGCCAGCGCCACTTCCTCCCCATCAAGCTGAACTTCGCCGGCGTGATGCCCATCATCTTCGCGTCGGCCCTGCTGGTCGTGCCGACCTTCGTCGGTGGCGCGATCGGGTGGAACGGCCTTCGCGACGCCTTCCAGTACGGCCGCGGCTTCTGGTACGTCGCCGCGTACTCGGCGCTCATCTTCTTCTTCTCGTTCTTCTGGGCCTCGCTGATGTATCAACCCAGCGAGCTGGCCAACAACCTCAAGGAGCACGGCGCGTTCATTCCCGGCATCCGACCCGGCAAGAGCACGGCCGAGTTCCTCGAGTCGACCATGGCGCGGATCACGCTCGCGGGGGCGTCGTTCCTCGCCGTCATTGCGGTGTTTCCCAACCTGGTTGGTGGCCAGTTCCAGGGTCTCAGCCCGACCCTGGTCTTCTTCATGAGCGGGACTTCCATCCTGATCGTCGTCGGCGTTGCCCTCGATACGGTCGAGAAGATCAACGCCATGCTCGTCATGAAGAACTACGACGGCTTCATGAAGGAAGGCGGCGCCAGCGCTTCCGGGTGGGGGCGACCGGCTCGGTGACCATGTCTGGTCCGTCGAAGAAGGCGCCGCAGCCCGTGGCGAGTGGTCCCAGTGGGAAGCGGCCCATCCATGCCGTCTTCCTGGGGGCACCCGGCGCGGGCAAGGGGACGCAGGCCCAACGCATGGCAGTCGAGGGTGGGGCCACACACATCTCCACGGGCGACATGCTTCGCGAGCACGTGGCCAAGGGGACCGCGCTGGGAGCGCGCGCCAAGTCGTTCATGGACGAGGGACGGCTCGTCCCCGACGACGTCATCCTCGGCATGGTGGAGGCCCGGATCGGCACCCCCCCCGACCGCTCCGACGCGGGGAAGGTGAGCGGCTCGTGGATCCTCGACGGCTTTCCCCGTACACTCCCGCAGGCCCAGGCACTCGACTCCGCCCTTGCCGGGCGCGGCGCCCGGCTCTCCCACGTCATCTGGTTCGCGGTTCCCACCGACGCCCTCGTCGCGCGCACGACGGGCCGTCGCACCTGCAGCAAGTGCGGTGCGATCTGGCACGTGCAGTTCAAGCCGACGAAGGTCGACGGGAAGTGCGACCTGTGCGGCGGCGAGCTCGCGCAGCGTTCCGACGATCGACTCGAGGCGGTGACCAAGCGTCTGGCGGTCTTCGCCCAGCAGACCGAGCCGCTGCTCTCCTACTACCGTGACCAGAAGGTCCTCGTCGAGATCGACGCGGCCCGGTCGCCCCAACAAGTCTTCGAAGAACTGAAGCGAGCCCTCACGGGCGTGCCGCGAGGTAATCATCCATGAAAGTCCGAGCCAGCGTCCGCAAGATGTGCGAAGGCTGCAAGATCATCCGCAGGCGCGGCATCGTCCGCGTCATCTGCAAGTCCGACCCCCGCCACAAGCAGCGGCAGGGCAGGTAGGAGGAGAGCGATGCCCCGTATCATCGGCGTAGACATCCCGAACGAGAAGAAGATCGAGGTCGCCCTCACGTACCTGTACGGAATCGGACCGGCGCTCGCGAAGAAGATCGTGGCCGAGCTCGGCATTCGCCCGGACACGCGCGCCAAGGACCTCGCGGACGACGACATCGCCCGGCTCGCGAGTCACATCGAGAAGCAGTACGCCGCGGAGGGCACGCTGCGTCGCCAGACCATCCAGAACATCAACCGACTCAAGGAGATCGGTTGCTACCGGGGCCTGCGGCACCGCCGCGGACTCCCCGTGCGTGGGCAGCGCACCCGCTGCAACGCCCGCACCCGCAAGGGTCCGGTCAAGACCGTCGCCAACAAGAAGATCGCCCGCAAGTGAGCCCCGAGTAAGCCATGGCCGAAACCAACACGCCGGGCGGCCCAGCGCCCACCAAGAAGAAGAAGCAGCGTCGTCACATCGGCAAGGCCGTGGTGCACGTCAAGGCGAGCTTCAACAACACCATCGTGACGATCACCGACGTCGGTGGCCACGTCATCGCGTGGGACTCCGCCGGCACGATCGGTTACAAGGGCAGCCGCAAGAGCACACCCTTCGCCGCCCAGCGCGCCGCCGAGAAGGCCGCCGAGAAGGTGCGCAAGATGGGAGTGACGGAAGTCGAAGTGCGCGTGAACGGGCCGGGTTCGGGCCGTGAGTCCGCCGTGCGCGCGCTGGCGTCCTCCGGTATCGAGGTGAAGTCCATCGAGGACATCACTCCGCTGCCGCACAACGGCTGCCGGCCGCGCAGGCGCCGCCGCGTCTGATTCCGCATTACTGGCTCCCGCACCCTGAACCCCCCATGAGCATGCGTATTCGTTGGCGTAACTTCGAGTTGCCGTCACAGGTGACTCTCGACCCCGCGTCGGCGACGCCGACGTTCGGTCGCTTCACGGTCGAGCCCTTCGAGCGCGGCTTCGGAACGACCATCGGCAACGGCTTGCGCCGCGTGCTGCTGTCGTCGATCGAGGGCGCTGCCGTGTACTCCGTGAAGATCGACGGCGTGGTGCACGAGTTCTCCACCATTCCGGGTGTGCTCGAGGACGTGACGCTCATCGTCCTCAACATCAAGAAGCTCCGCGTCAAGATGCACACCGACGCCCCGGTCACCCTGCGCATCGACGCGCAGCGTCCGGGTGTCGTGACCGGCGCCGACATCCAGGTCGACCACAACGTGGAGGTCATGAATCCGGACCTGCACATCTGCACGATCACGGAGAGCGCCCGCTTCTACTGCGAGATCCAGGCGCGGCGCGGGCGTGGCTACGTCACGGCCGACGACAACGCGACGGAGGACATGGAGATCGGCACCATCCCGGTCGACTCGATCTTCAGCCCCGTCTACCGCGTCAAGTACGCGATCGAGAACACCCGCGTCGGCAAGCTGACGAACTACGATCGGCTGGTGCTCGACATCTGGACCGACGGTACCGTCTCGCCGGAGATGGCCCTGGTCGAGGCCAGCAAGATCTATCGCAAGCACCTCAACCCGTTCGTCCAGTACTTCGAGATGAAGCAGGACATGGTCGCCGACAGCACCGTGCTGGTGCCGGAAGGTGACGAGACCGGCAAGCGGCGCGAGATGGCCGACCTGCTCTCCAAGTCGGTCGACATGCTGGATCTGTCGGTGCGCGCCAAGAACTGCCTCGACTCGGAGGCGATCCTGACCATCCGCGAGCTCGTCATCATGAACGAGGCGGACCTGCTCAAGGTCCGCAACTTCGGCAAGACCTCCCTCAAGGAGGTCAAGAGCAAGCTCCTCGCGCTGGGACTCTCGCTGGGTATGGATGCCGGCGACGCCTGAACCGAAACCCACCCTGCTGCTCACACTGGACTCTCCGCCATGAGACACCGCGTCGCTGGTAAGAAGCTCGGACGTACGACCACCCACCGTCTGGCGATGGAGCGCAACTTCATCGTCTCCGTGATCAGGCACGAGCGCGTGATCACCACCCTGGCGAAGGCCAAGGCCATGCGCCGCAACGTGGACAAGATGATCACGCTGGGCAAGCGCAAGGACCTGGCCCGGTTCCGCCGCGCACTCTCGGCGCTGCAGGATCACGAGGCGGTGCACAAACTGTTCGAGGTGCTCGGTCCGCGCTACGCGGGTCGCAAGGGCGGCTACACGCGCGTCGTGCGCATGCCCGGCCACCGCATCGGCGACGGCGTCGACACCGCCATGTTCGAACTCGTCGACAACGACGTGCTGGAGAAGGCGATGGCCAAGGCGGCCGAGGTGGCCGAGGGCGCTGCCGCTCCCGCCGGAGCCTGACCCGCTGGCGCATCACGCCGAAGGGCGCTCGGTCCGCTGCCACTCTCGTGGCGCCCGGCGCCGCACCGCGATGACCTTCCAGGCCACGTAGGCCGGCGCCATCGCGAGGACCCAGAGGCCTCGCACGCCGAGACCACTCAGCGCCACGCCGCGCAGGACGTAGGCCGAGAGGCACGTCGCGAGGATCAGCCAGGCCGGGGCGATCGCGGTGCCGCCACCGGTGCTCCACCACGCGATTGCTTCGACCGCCAGGCCGGCGGCCATCGCGAGGCCGATCCGACTCAGCGGGGGCGTCATGAGGTCGAGAGCGAGGTCGAGGGCGACGCGGTCCCTGAGGGCGATCGCTCGCCGCAGCAAGGGGCCGACCCTGGCGCGCGCGAGGGATGCGCGCCCGCCTTCCCAGCGTTCGCGTTGCGTGGTCGCGGCGCGTCGCCCCGCCGCCATCTCACCGCGCACCTCGGCTTCATGCGCGTAGGCGACGCGGATGCCCGCGAGGCCGAGTTCGACGCCGTGCTCCACGTCCTCGACGAGGCCGTGGGCCCGGTGGGGATGGGCGCGCAGCACATCGCTACGGAAGCACATGCCGTTGCCGCGCAGGCCGCAGGACAAGCGGAGCCGCTCGCGGGCCAGCGACCGGAGGTCGTGGAACATCCCCAGCGCGACGGCCATGAGCCGCGTCCGCCACGAGGAGTGCACGTTGCGCACGCCGTAGCGCCCCTGCACGACACGGGCACCGGACGCGAGGCGCGCGGCAAACGCCGCAAGCAGCGAGGTCGAGACGCTCGTGTCGGCATCCACCACGACCACTGCGTCGACCCGACCCTCGGCCAGGATGGTCTCGAACGCGAGATCGAGGGCGAACCCCTTGCCTCGCTCGATCCGGTTCTCGCGCTCGAGGACGTGGGCGCCCGCGGCCCGCGCAATCTCGGCGGTGGCGTCGGTGCAGTTGTCGGCGACGACGATGACCTCGAACCGGTCTTGTGGGTAGTCGAGCGCGCGCAGGCTGGCGATCGTGTCGCCGATCATCCGCTCCTCGTCGTGGGCGGGGACCACCACGGCGAACCGCAAGTCGAACATGCCCGTCGGGGAGCGTCGCGGTGCGGCCGAGCAGAGCGTCAGGAGGAAGAGATAGCCGACGACGGGCGTGAGCAGGAGCGCGAGCGCAAGGCTCAGGACCGTCAGGACCATGGGGCTGGGATCCTAGCGAGGCTGCCGAGGCAGGCCTGCGCAGAAACGTGAGCCGTCAGAGCCTGCGGTGCCGTAGGGTAGATCCGGAGTCGCATCCGCGTCCCGCGCGCCCGCTTTGCCATCTGCCATGCACGCAAGCTTCGTCCGTCTGTTCGTCGTCGGTGCCACCAGCGTCGGTCTCGCTTCCGCGCAGGCGCAGCTCGCGCCGATCTACGAGATCGAGGAGCCGGTCAACTTTGGTTCTCGCATCGGCATCAACATGGCCGAGCTCGCGTACTGGGGCCCGCAGTTGGTCTTCGTCGACCTGTTCCGATCGTGCGCTGACTGGATCCCACAGAAGATCGTCGGCGGCGCGTGGAACACGGGTGAGCAGTTCCCCAGGCGACCGGACGGGTATCCGGCATCGCTGGCCAGCGATCAGGCGGTGGCCACGCTGCTCGCGACCGGCATGGGGTCGCAGTATCCAGGGGGACGCTACGCGTGCCTCTTCGAGGGTGATGGCGATCTCGAATTCCGCTGGGACGCGGTCGCCGGCGCGCGGACCCCGGGTCGCATCGAGGTCGATGTGACCCCCGCCCAGGGGATCCTGCTCCGCATCATCCGCACCAACCCGGCGAATCCGATCCGCAACGTGCGGTTCATCCTCCCCGGCTTCGAAACCACGTACGCGCGGCAGCCCTTCCACCCCTCGATCCTGGAGCGCTGGTCGGTGTGCAAGGCGATCCGCTTCATGGACTGGCAGCGAACCAACAGCACCTACCAGTCGGCGTGGACCGATCGTGCGCGGCCGGACTGGTACACCCAGCAGGGCGTGGACGGCGTGGCGTTCGAGCACATGATCGACCTGTGCAACGCGGTCTCCGCGGACGCATGGTTCTGCCTGCCGCACCTCGCGACGGACGACTACGCGCGCCAGTTCGCCCGCCTCGTCCAGCGGCGGCTGCTGCCACACCTGAGGGTCTACGTCGAGTACAGCAACGAGTGCTGGAACGGCACCTTCGTGCAGGCGCGCTACTGCCGTGAGATGGGCGTCGCCGCCAATCTCTCGACGGATCCGTACGAGGCCCAGCTGCGCTACTACTCGCAGCGTGCCGTCGAGCTGCATCGGATCTGCGCGCAGGAGCTTCCTCGCCATCGCCTGGTCAAGGTGCTCGCCGGCCAGAACGTCAACACGTGGGCGACCGGCGTCATCCTCGACTGGCGCAACGCCGGCCGCGAGACCGACGTGTGGGCGGTGAATGCCTACTTCGGGCACGCGCTGGGTGACCCGGTCAACCAGATCCGGGTGCAGAACATGGAGCCGCTGGCGATCCTCGCGGAAGCAGGCCTCGATGTCGCGCCGGCGCTGGCGTTCAGTGCGCAACAGCGCGCCGCCGCGCAACAGCGGGGCGTGAACACGATGGTCGCGTTCGAGGCCGGGCAGCACATGGTCGGGTTCGGGAGCGCTGCCGGGAACTGGCGCCTGTCCGACAAGCTCGTCGCCGCGAACCGGTTGCCGGAGATGCGGCAGCTGTACGACTACTTCCTCACCGAGTGGCTGCGGGTGGGGGGTGGGCTCTGCTGCCTCTACAACTCGACGAGCACGTATGGCTTGTCCGGGAGCTGGGGGCTGTTCGAGAACAGCAACCAGTCCCTGGCCTCGTCGCCGAAGTACATCGGCGTCTTGGACTTCACGCTCCGCAATCGCTACCGATGACGGCGCTACCGATGACGGCGCTACCGATGACGGCGCTCCCGATGACGGCGCGACCGGTGACCGGCTCGCGCGTCACCACCACCGAGGACTCGCCGCGATGAAGTCGACCGCGGCCTTGTACTTCCACTCGCGGGTGAGGTCGGCGCCATGGCTGCGGACCATGCCCCAGGAGCCCCACTTGCTCCAGCCCTCGAGCGAGCTGTAGAGCACGCACATGTGCGCGCCGGTCTGCTTCCACGCGTCGAGGTAGGCCTGATAGACGGTCTCCATCGCAGGGTCGCCGTTCACGCGCACGAAGAGGTTGGTCAGCGCCTGGTTGTTCTCGGCGCCCGCATATCCGACCAGATGTTGGCCGCCCTCGTACGCGATCAGCTCGAGGCTGAAGTTCGTGCAGTACCCCACCGACTGACGGACGTTGTTCATCATGCGCTGCGTGTCCTGCAGCAGGAACCCGATCACCGCCTCGACCGACATCTGCGCGACGGTGGCCTGCGTGGAGGGATCCCCGAGATCGTTGCCCACATAAGGAGCGACCGCGACCGCGTCGACACCCTGCCAGACGTTGTTGTAGGTCAGCAGGTTGTTGACCCACCACGGCGTGGCGGCCTGCATTCCCAGGGTACGGACGACGCGGTCGCCGCCGAGCGTGGCCTCGACCGCGGCGCCGACCTCGACGGTGCGCAGCCCGTGGTAGTACATCGCCGCCTCATGGTCGGTCGACGCGAGGTTGCGCGCCCGCCCCAGCGCGGCTGCATCGCGGTTCTGCCGGAAGACACCGTTCCAGACCTCGTTGCTGTGCTCGAGGTAGACCTTGCGCTCGGGCTCCAGGTCACGCTGCAGCAGCGCCGCGAACTGCTGGACGTACCCGGTGTCGGCATGGAGCGGAATGCACAGCCAAGGATCCGCGTCGAGCGTGTTGCAGAGCTGGATGATGTGCTCCAGCGCCACGCCACCCCGGCCCGTCTGGTTGACGCTGTTGGGCGTGGTGCGCTCGGACCACCGGACGATCGTCGAGTTGTTGGTGCGCTGCCAGTCCATGAAGCGGAGGACCTTGAACTTCGACCAGCGCGCGAGGAAGTCCGGATGGAAGGGCTGCTCCTGATAGGTGCTCTCGAAGCCGGGCATGATCAGGCGGATGTTGCGCAGCGGGTTCTGGACCGCGGTCCGCGTCAGCCGCATCCAGATGCCGTCGCTGCGGCCGGGAGTCACGCGTACGACCAGCCGGCCGACGTCGCGCTCGATCACCTGCGCGTCGAGCTGGAACTCGAGATCGCCGTCGCCATCGAACAAGCAGGTGTAGTCACCGCCCGGATACTGGCCACCGGCGTTCCAGCAGAGGAGGGTCGCGGCGGCCTGACCAGGAAGAAGGCGTCGGATCCAGCCCTCGGCGTCGACGTCGAGCGCCTGACCGTTGTCCCAGCGGTTGTGCGGCACGTCCTGGGAGATCCACGCGCCCGACTGCTTGAACAGGTCGACGAACGCGACCTCACGCGACCAGTACTCCATCACCGCGAGGTTGATCCCGAGCGGCGAGGTCGCGTTCGGTGCGGTCAACCCGCCGCCGCCGCCGTTGCCACCACCACCTCCACCGCCACCTCCACCGCCTCCACCACCGCCGCCGCCGCCAGGTCCGCCACTCCCGCCGCCGCCGCCCCCGTCACCGCCGGAGCCACCCGTCACTCCGCCCGATGCTCCGCACGCCGCGAGGAGCACCGTGATGCCCAGGCTGACGAGCCGTTGCCCCAGACGATGGCCGAGACGCTCGCGCGCATCGTGCGCGAGCGTGGTGGGCGGGAGAGAAGAATGACGAAGACCGGTCCCCATGTTGCCTCGCTCGGTGGATCGAGCCGCTCTGGCTCGGGGAGGGTTTCGTCATCGCCGCGCCGGCGCCTGTTCCGGCGGCGCCACGAGGTCTCAGGCGGAGATCACGGCCTGGCGGAAAGGCCGACCGCTGGGGCGCCGGAAGCGAGGGCGCCATGGCGCGCACGTCGTCGCCCCGTCGTCAGCGGCGCGTGAACGACAGGTTGGCCGGGCCGACGACCTCCGCGAGGTCGTCGAGCAGTTCCTCCGTGACGCGCACCGAGAACATCTGGTCGGCGCGCACGCGGTAGACCGCGTCGCCCTGCGTGACCTCGAGCTGCATCCGCTGCCGGCCCGGATGTCGGGCCACCGTGGCCGCGATCCGATCCAGGCAGCGGGCAGAGGTCTGCCATGCCTCCGTGAGTCGCAGCACCACCGCGTCCACCTCGCTGTCGACGATCTCCTGGCTCGGCGCGATCGACTCCGCCAGCAGCGCGACGTCCTCGCTCTGGCCGTCCAGGCGTCCGGTGACGAACACGATGGCGTCCTCGACGATGGCGTCCTTCTGCTCCTGGTAGGCCCGCGCGAAGCAGGTCACCGGCACGCGGCCCTCCAGATCCTCGAGCACGAAGCGCGCCATCTTCTGGCCGGCATTGCGGCCGGAGCGGATCTGCAGCACGCGGACCGAGCTGATCATCCCGGCGAGGCGCACGGAGTCCCGCCCCGCGCTGCGCAGCGTCGCGAGGTCGGCGGATGTCGCCCCGGCGAGGCGCTGCAGGAAGCGGCCGCGCCGCTCGAAAGGGTGTCCGGAGAAGTAGAACCCCAGGGCTTCCTTCTCCTGGGCGAGCCGCTCGTGCTCGGACCACTCGGTCGGCTGGGTCACGCCGCCCTGGGTCGCGGCGTCGGGCCCGGATGGCACCGCCATCGTCGGCTGGCCGATGCCGAACAGGAGCTTCTGGCCGCGGCGCTTGTCGTCGCGGGCGCGGGCAGCCGAGCGGATCGCGGCATCGGCGCCCTCGCACAGCGCGCGCCGTGGCACGCCGAACGCGTCGAACGCCCCAGCGCGCGCCATCGCTTCGAGTCCCGTCTTGTTGAGGATCGTCGAGTCGTGCCGCTCGCAGAGGTCGTCGAAGGAGCGATACGGACCCGACGCCTCCCGCTCGGCGGCGATCTGGTCGGCAGCGCGGGTGCCCATGCCCTTGATCGCACCGAGTCCGAAGCGGACCGTGCCCTCCTCGACGCTGAAGCGGCGCCGGCTCTTGTTGGCGTCCGGGGGCCGCACTTCGAGTCCCTGTCGGCGCGCCGCCTCGACGAACTCCTTGACCTTGTCCGAGTTGCCAGACTCGACCGTGAGGTTGGCCGCGTAGAACTCGACCGGGTAGTGGGCCTTCAGCCACGCGGTCTGGTAGGTGAGCAGCGCGTAGGCGGCGGAGTGCGACTTGTTGAAGCCGTACCCGGCGAAGTACTCGATGGTCTCGAACAGCTCCTTGGCGAAGGCCCGGCCGTGGCCGTTGGCCGCAGCCCCGTCGATGAACTGCTCCTTGAACTTCGCCATCACCTCGGGCTTCTTCTTGCCCATCGCCTTGCGCAGGTTGTCGGCGTCGTTCAGCGAGAAGCCCGCCAGGACGTTGGCGATGCGCATGACCTGCTCCTGGTAGACGATGACTCCGTAGCTCTCCTCGAGGATCGGCTGCAGGCTCGCGTGCGGGTACGCGACCGGTTCCTCGCCGTGCTTGCGGCGTACGAACATGTCGACCATGCCCGAACCCAGTGGCCCCGGCCGGTACAGGGCGAGCACGGCGATCACGTCACCAAAGGTGTCGGGGCGGAGTTTCGCCAGCAGCTCGCGCATGCCCTCGGATTCGAGCTGGAACACGCCCAGGGTGTCGCCGGCCGTCATCAGCTCGTAGGTGGGACGGTCGTCGAGGGGGAGGGCGTCGAGATCGACGGTCGTCCCGTGCGTCTCCTGGATGAGGCGTGCGGCCTCCTGCAGGATGGTCAGGGTCTTGAGTCCGAGGAAGTCCATCTTGAGGAGCCCGCACTCCTCCAGTTCCCCCATCTGCCACTGCGTGGTGATGTCGTCGCCGTTGCGCGACAGCGGCACGTACTCGATCAGCGGCCGGTCGGCGATCACCACGCCTGCCGCGTGGATCGAGGAGTGCCGCACCATCCCCTCCAGCTTGAGACCCAGGTCGAAGAGACGTCGGTTGGCCTCGCTCGCGCCGCGCAGCTCGACCAGTTCCTTGTCCGTGGTCAGTGCGGTCTCCAGGGACGCGCCCGGTCCCTGCGGGACCTTCTTGGCGATCTTGTCGATGTCGGCCAACGGCACGTCGAGCACGCGTCCCACGTCGCGCAGCACGCCGCGGCTCGCCATCGTGCCGAACGTGATGATCTGCGAGACGTTGGCGTCGCCGTAGCGACGGCGCACGTAGTCGATGACCTCGTCGCGGCGTTCGCCGCAGAAGTCGATGTCGATGTCCGGCATGCTCACGCGTGCCGCGTTGAGGAACCGCTCGAAGAGCAGGTTGTAGCGAAGCGGGTCCAGCTCCGTGATCGACAGGCAGTACGCGACGATCGAGCCCGCGGCCGATCCGCGACCGGGACCGACGGCGATGCCCTGGGCACGCGCGTGCCGGATGAAATCCTGCACGACGAGGAAGTAGCTGACGAACCCCAGCTTCTCGATGACGCCGATCTCGTACTCGAGACGCTCCGTGACCTGGGGAGTCAGCTCGCCGTAGCGGCGCCGCGCGCCCGCATGGCATTCGCGGCGGAAGAGCTCGCTCGGCGTCGTGTCCGGTCCGGCGTCGAACACCGGCAGGTGGTAGACGTTGAAGTCGATCGGCACATCGCAACGGGTCGCGATCGTCGCCGCGGCGCGGAGCGCGTCGGACTGGCCGGCGAAGGCCGCGGTCATCTCGGCGCGCGTCTTGAGGTAGAGCTCGCGCGACCCCATGCGGAACCGCTCGGGATTCGCGAGCACGCTGCCGTTGCGGATGCAGAGGACGACGTCCTGGGTCACCCAGTCGTCGCGCGTGAGGTAGTGGATGTCGTGGGTGGCGACCAGGCCGACACCCAGGCGCGCACCGATCTGCGCCGTGCCCGCGTTGACCCGCTCCTGCGGTTCGTACCCCGTGTGCATCACCTCGAGGAAGAAGTGGTCGGGGCCGCAGATCTCGCGCAGCTCACCCGCCACCCGCAGTGCCTCGGCGTTGCGCATCGCGAGGAGGTGCTGGGCGATGACCCCGGTGAGTCCACCGGACAGGACGATCAGGCCCTCGCGATGGGCCGCGAGCAGCTCCTGGTCGATGCGTGGCCGGTAGTGGAAGCCGTCCACGAACGCGCGCGACGACAGCCGGCGCAGATTGGCCCATCCGGTGGCGTTCTCCGCGAGCAGCGTGAGCTGGAAGGTCTGGTTCTCGGCGCTGGTCGGTTCGCGGTGGCTGCGCCCGGCGACGAACGCGCTCATGCCGAGGATCGGTTTGATCTTGGCCTTCTTGCACGCCTTGTAGAACTCGATGGCCCCGTACAGATTGCCGTCGTCGGTGATCGCCAGCGCGCGCTGGCCGTCGGCGGCCGCCGCCCCGACGGCGGCGTCGATCGTCAGCGGCGCGGTCAGCAGGCTGTACTGCGTGTGCAGGCGGAGGTGTGCAAAGTCGATGCGCGTGTCGTCGGTCGCCGGATCATCCGCTCGTTTGGACTCGGCGGCCGCGACGTCTTGCGGAGGGGTCGACACGCGCGTGTCGCCGCTAGCCGAGACCGGCCTCGCCGCGTGCCATCTCCGCGCGGGACGCCGCGGGGATCAGGCCGACGTTCCGGCCGCAGGTACGGAACACCTCGATCGCGGTGTCGAGGTGGGCGCGCGTGTGGGTCGCCATGTACGACGTCCGGATCAGCTCCATCCCCGGGGGCACCCCTGGGGTCGTGACCGGATTCGTGAAGATGCCGGCGTCGAACAGCTCCTTCCAGAACTGGAACATCCGATCCTGATTCCGCACCAGGATCGGCACGATCGGCGTGCGCGCGCTGCCGACCTCGAAGCCGAGGCGCTGCAGGGCGACGCGCACGTGGTCGGCGTTCTCGTGGACCTTCCGGCGCAGGGCGGGTTCGCGCTCCATCACGTCCAGCGCGGCGAGCGCGGCGGCCGCCGCGGCCGGGTGGATCGCTGCCGAGAAGATCAGCGGGCGCGCGTGGTGCTTGATGAAGTGGATCACGTGTTCGTCGCCGGCGACGAAGCCACCGAGGCTCGCGAAGCTCTTGCTGAACGTTCCCACGATCAGATCGACGTCGCCTTCCACGCCGAGCTCCTCGGCCGTGCCGCGCCCGTTGGCGCCGAGCACACCCACGGCGTGGGCCTCGTCGACCAGGACTCGCGCGCCGTAGCGTCGGGCGAGGGCGCAGATCGCCCGCAGGTCGGCCACGTCGCCCATCATCGAGTACACGCCGTCGACGGCGACCAGGAGGCCGCGGGTGGCGTCGCGCGCCGCCGCCTGCAGCTGCTGTTCGAGATCCTCGAGGTCGTTGTGCCGGAACTTACGCACGTCGGCGAAGCCGAGCCGGCAGCCGTCGAGGATCGACGCGTGGTTCTCCCGATCGGTGAACACCACGTCGCCCTTGCCCGCGACGCAGGACAGGACCCCCAGGTTGGTCTGGAAGCCGGTCGAGAAGCAGAGCGCGGCGTCGCGGCCGAGGAAGCGCGCCAGCCGCCGTTCCAGCTCGACGTGCAGCTCCAGGGTGCCGTTGAGGAACCGCGAACCGCTGCACGACGACCCGAACCGGTCGATGGCGTCGTGCGCCGCCGCGAGGACGTGGGGGTGGTGGGTGAGGCCGAGGTAGTTGTTGCTCCCCGCCATGATCAGCCGTCGGCCGTCGACCTCGACTTCGGTCCCCAGGTTCTTGCCGATGGGGATGAAGTAGGGGTAGAAGCCCTTGGCTTCGACCTCACGAGCTCGCGTGAAGCCAGTGCACTTCTGGAACAGGTCCACGGAACGATCGAGTACGGCAGGTTGTCCAGTCCGTCGGTGGAGTGGCGCTCGCGCCACGGATTCTAGGAAGGGGCTCGCACGGGACAAGCACGAGGCCAGGCAGGTGGAGGAGGTGGCTGCCCATTGCGGGTGATGATCACGGGCGCCACCGGATTCATCGGCCGCCGCCTCGTGCAGGCGTGCCTGGCGGCCGGCATCGGTGATCTCGCGTGTCTCGTCCGCGATCGGAGCCGCGCCCTGGCCACGGGGCTGCCGGAACACACGCTGGTGAGCGGCGACCTCGCCGACGGCGAGGCGCTCGGACGCGCGGCGGCGGGTGCCGACGTCATCGTGCACCTGGCCGCGCTGACGCGCGCCCTATGCGATGCAGACCTGTTCGAGGCCAATGCCGGCGGCACCCGGCTCCTGCTCGCATCCACGGATCCGGCTGCGCGCATCGTCATGGTGTCCTCGCTCGCTGCGGCGGGGCCGAGTTGCGACGGAGAGGGGACCGACCTCCTGCCGGCGCAGTGCCGCCCCGTCTCGCGGTATGGCGAGTCCAAGCGGCAGGCGGAACTCGCGGTGCTCGCCGACGCGGCGAGGACCAGCCGTGCATGGATCGTGCTGCGTCCAGGGGTCGTCTACGGGCCGGGCGACGCCGCGACCCGGGTTCTGACCGCGCAGGCGTGCGCCTGGCTGACGGCGGCTCCCAGCGCGCCGCGCCCGCTTTCCGCCGTGCACGTCGACGACGTCTGCGCCGCGATCATCGCCGCCGTGCGCAATCCGACGGAGAACGCCTTGTGCCTGCCGGTGGTGGGGCCCGAGCCGACGGATACGCACACGCTCCTGCGAGCCATCGCCGCTGCGCACGGGCGTCGAGCGCGTCTGATGCCGGTGCCGATCGGCCTCGCCCGCGCCGCGGCGGTGCTGATGCAGGCGTGGGCTCGGCTCACGCGACGCCCCACGTTCTTCAACCCGGACAAGGTCAGGGAGATCGCCGCCCCGGGGTGGGTGGGCGATCCCGAGCCTGCCGCGCGGGCGCTGGGGTTTCGCGCGCGAATCGATCTGCAGACCGGGATGGCCGGCCTCGCCCGCGGCGATCAGGCGTGACGGATCGGGATGGATGACCGTCAGCCGCCGAGCAGGTGTACCAGCAGGGCCTTCGCCACGTGCAGGCGATTCTCGGCCTGGTCGTAGATCACCGAGCGACGGCCGTCGAGGACGTCGTCGGTCGCGACCACATTGCGGCGCACGGGCAGCGGGTGCATGAAGATCGCGTCGCTGGTGAGGCTCATCAGGCGCGCATCGACGCGCCAGGACTCCAGCGATCGCTTCACCATCGCCTCGCGCTCCTCGTCGCCCCAGTACTTGAGGGAGCCCCAGGAGCGGGCGTAGAGCACGTGCGCGCCGCGCACGCCTTCCTCCATGTCGTTGACGATGCGGACGCTGCCGCCGCTCTCGCTCGCGGAGCGCCGCGCGACGTCGACCACCTCGGGATCGAGGTCGAACCCGAGCGGATGCGCGAGGGTGACGTCGAGTCCCATCGCGGCGGCGCAGGTGAGCACGGAGTGGCTCGCTCCCAGGCTCTTCGGCTCGGGGTCGTACGACCAGGTGAGCGTGAGCTTGCGGTTGCGCGTGGTCACCAGGTGCTCACGGATCGTGAGCATGTCGGCGATGGCCTGGCACGGATGCGAGCGCCCGCTCTCCAGGTTGATGACGGGCACCGACGCGTGCCGGGCGTACGCACGCAGGAGCGCATCCTTGCGCGCCTCCTCCCAGGTACTCGCGCGTGGCAGGTGCCGCACACCCAGGGCCGAGACGTAGCGCGAGAGAGTGCGCGCGGCGTCCTTGACGTGCTCCTCGGCGAGCCCGGACATGACCGCCGCATCCTGCGCTTCCAGGTCGTAGATGTCCCGGTCCGCGTAGATGTTGATGCAGTGGCCGCCGAGCTGCGTCATCGCGACGTCGAAGGACACCCGCGTGCGCAGGCTACGGTCGAAGAAGAGGAGGCCGAGGGTGCGGCCGGCCAGGAGCTGGCCCGGGCCGCGCCGCTTCATCCGGCCCGCCAGTTCGAGGAGGTCCTCCAGTTCGTGCGGCCCGAGGTCGTGGGCTGACAGTAGGTCTCGCTTGCTCATCCGCTCACCGCCGCTGCGGAAAGCGGCTAGAAGAACGGCATGGCCGAAAAAAGGCAACAGGATGAACGCTTCATGCGCGCGTGCCTCGACCTGGCGAGCGCCGCCGCCGCGCGCGGCGAGGTCCCGGTCGGCGCGGTCGTCGTGCTGGGCGACGAGATCGTGGGGGCATCGGGCAACCGGTGCGAAGAGCGGGGTTCCCCCCTGGCGCATGCCGAGATGGAGGCCCTGGCCGCGGCGTTCGATCGGGTCGGCGCCGGGCGGCTGCCCGACGCGGAGCTGTTCTGCACGCTCGAGCCCTGTCTCATGTGCACCGGCGCGGCGCTGCACGCGCGCGTGCGGCGGATCGTGTTCGGCGCCCGCGACCCCAAGTTCGGTGCCTGCGGCTCGCTCTACCACCTGCCGACCGACCGTCGGCTCAACCACCGCTGCGACGTCGACGAGGGCTTGTTCGCGGCTGCGTGCTCGGGGCTGCTCGTCACGTTCTTCAAGCGACTGCGTTGACAACCCGACGGAGCTTTGCAGAATGCCGCCCTCCCAAGTTCCCCTCTGCGCGGAGAGGTGCCAGAGCGGCTGAATGGCCTGGTTTCGAAAACCAGTATCAGGGCAACCTGATCGGGGGTTCGAATCCCCCCCTCTCCGCCATCTTGTTGCCGCCGTCCGACGGCGGCCCTACTTTGCTCTTTGCCGTGATCATCCCCGTGGAGAGGTGCCCGAGTGGCTTAAGGAGCTCGCTTGGAAAGCGGGTGTGGGCCAAAAGCTCACCGGGGGTTCGAATCCCCCCCTCTCCGCCATTCTCGAGATCGCCTCGGCCCGCGTCCGCTCCGACGAGGACGGCGTGGTCCCCGAGGCCGGCGTCGCGGCGGTGGAAGGTGGGGGCCTGCGGGTCCCGTGCAAGGGGGCGATGTGAACCTGGTCAGGCCGGGAACGGAGCAGCCATAAGCATGCAGCCTCTTGTGCGCGGGGTGCCTGCAGGCCCTCACCTTTCACCGTCGCGCGCGTCGTCCCGACGCCGCGCGCCAGCAGCACCGTCGCGCCTTCTGCGAGGCCGCCATGGCTGAGCCGAGCCGCACGCCGTACCAGGTGATCGCCCGGCGTTTCCGGCCGAAGTCCTTCGCCGAGGTCGTCGGCCAGGGCGAGATCCTCGGTTCGCTCCGCAAGGCGCTGACGTCGGGCCGCATCCCGCACGCGTTCCTCTTCGCCGGCGGCCGCGGCGTGGGCAAGACCACGCTCGCGCGCATCCTCGCGCGCTGCCTCAACTGCGCCAAGGGGCCCACCGCCGATCCCTGCGGGACCTGCGATCCGTGCCGCAGCATCCTCGAGGATCGCAACGCCGATTTCGTCGAGATCGACGCCGCGTCGCACAACGGCGTCGACAACATCCGCGAGTTGCGCGAGCACGTGGGCATCGCGACCATGGGCTCCCGCTACAAGGTGTTCCTCTTCGACGAGGTGCACATGCTCTCCAGGGGCGCGTTCAACGCGTTCCTGAAGACGCTGGAGGAGCCGCCGCCGAACGTCGTGTTCGTGATGGCCACGACGGAGCTGAACAAGGTCCCCGACACGATCCGTTCGCGTTGCCAGGTCCTGCGCTTCGCGCAGGTGGGGGAACCGGACATGGTCGAACGCCTCGCGCGCATCTGCGCTGCCGACGGCGTGCGAGTCGACGCCGACGTACTCGCCGAGATCGCGCGCGCGAGTCGCGGCGGCATGCGTGATGCCGAGACCGCGCTCGAGCGCGTGCTCGCCGTGGCGCGCGATCAGACGGAGGCGTTCGGGATCGACGCCTTCCGGCAGCTCTTCCACCGGGTGGGATTCGAACGCGCGCGGGAAGTCGTCCTGCGGCTCTGCGTCGGCGAAGCGGGACCGGCGCTGGCGTTTGCCGCGGACGTCGCCGCCCAGGGCGGAGACGAGCGCGAGGTGTTGGGCGAGGTGCTCGACGTCCTGCGTGCGCAACTCCTGCTCCTCGTCGACGGCGTCGACTCCGTCCTGGTCTCGTACGACGGCGATCGTGCCGGTCTGCTCGCAGCGGCGAAGGACGCCGGCCTCGAGCGCCTCGACGCGATGATCCAGGCCGGTCTGATCGGCCGTGAGCGCATGCGCGACCTCGAGGATCGCCGCCTCGTCCTCGAAGTGTCGCTGGTGCGGATGGCGCAGGCCGGGCGGCTGCCGCTGCTGGCCGACCTCGCCAACGCCATCGCCGCGGGGACGCCGCTGCCGGCCATGCGGCTGGCGCCGGCGGGAGTGCCGCAGGGGTCGGGGATCGGTGCCGGCGCGCCGGTCGCGGTCGGAGCGGGGCTGCCGCCGACGGGTGGTGGTGACCTGCTCTCCCGGCTGCGGGCGTGGATGGAGCGACGCGACCCCAAGCTCGTCATGACGCTCGCCTTCTGCCAGCTCGAGGAACTCGATGGCGGCAAGGTGGTGCGCATCCGATTCGTCACCGACAAGAAACTCCACCGCGATCGGCTGATGAGCGACGCTGTGCAGCAAGTGTTCCGGCAAGGCCTCGCGGAGATCCTCGGCCGGGACGTTCGCGTGGCGGTGGTCGACGCCGCGGCACTTGCCTCGTCCGCGGCGCCGACGTCGACCGTGGCGCCCCCGAGTCCGACCGCGCCTGCCGCGGAGGTCCCTGAGTCCGTGCGTCGCGTGGCCAAAAGGTTTGACGGTCGGATCCTCGACTCCGAGGATCCTGCCAACCCCTAGCAACCCGGCAACGACTCGATCCACAGGAACACCACGATGGCTGGCGGCGGAATGGGCGACATGGGCAGCCTGCTGAAGCAGGCGCAGTTGATGCAGAAGCGGATGGCCGACGTCGAGCGCGAGCTCGGGGAGCGGGTCGTCGAAGGCACGGCCGGTGGCGGTGCCGTCAAGGTCTTCATCAGCGGCAAGCTGGAGGTGAAGGGCATCTCGATCGCCAGGGAAGCGGTGGATCCCGACGATGTCGAAGGCCTCGAGGCGCTGGTGGAGGGAGCCGTGCGCCAGGCACTGACCGCGGCGCGGCAGCTCAAGGAGAAGGAGATGGCCAAGATCACCGGCGGCATGAGCCTGCCCGGCATGGGCTTCTGACGGAGGCGCGTGCGCAGCGCCGCCAGCCATCGATGAACCGCCCGCGCACGGTGGAGCATCTGATGCAGTGCCTCGCGCGCCTGCCGGGGATCGGCGTCAAGACCTCCGAGCGGCTGACCTACCACCTGCTCGGTGCGCCGGCGGAGGAGGCGGCGATGCTGGCGCGAGCGATCACCGATGCCCGCGCGGCGACCCGGGTCTGCCGCGCGTGCTTCAACCTCGACGAGGCCGACCCGTGTTCGATCTGCTCCGATCCGGGTCGCGACCGCAGCATCGTGATGGTGGTCGAGGATCCGCGCGACATCGCCGCGTTCGACCTCGCCGGCTATCGCGGCCTGTTCCACGTGCTGCAGGGACGCGTGTCGGGCACGGAAGGGATCGATGTCGAGGACCTCACGCTCGGCCCACTGCTCGCGCGCGTGCGCGAGACCCGGCCGACGGAAGTGTGCCTCGCGACCAACCCCGATCTCGAGGGTGAGGCGACCGCGCGCTTGCTCGCGGAGCGGCTGGCTCCGCTCGACGTGGCCGTGACCCGGTTGGCGCGTGGGCTGCCGGCGGGGGCGACGATCCAGCACGTCGCGAAGAGCGTGCTGATGGATGCCGTGGAGGGGCGGCGGCGCTTGTGAGCCGCCGCAGGGCGGCCCGGCGATGACCGCGGCGCTTCCCGTTGCCGCGCATCTGGCCGCGATCGCGCGCAAGGTGCAGGACGCCTCCGTCTTGTTGCTGGCCGCACCGCCGGGCACCGGCAAGACCACGCTCGTGCCGGGCGCGCTCCTCGACGCGGGCCTGGACGGCGAGGTCGTGGTGCTCGAGCCGCGCCGTCTCGCGGCGCGGGAGGCAGCGCGACGGGTGGCCTTCCTGCGCGGCGGGACGGTCGGCGACGAGGTCGGCTACCAGGTGCGCCACGAACGCCGGCTGTCTGCACGCACGCGGATCCGGTTCGTCACCGAGGGGATCCTCGTGCGCCAACTGGTCGACGACCCGACCCTGCCGGGGGTCGGCTGCGTCGTGCTGGACGAGTTCCACGAGCGCCACGTCGAAGGCGACCTCGCGCTCGCGATGTTGAAGGAAGTGCGGGCGACGGTGCGACCCGACCTGCGGCTGGTCGTGATGTCGGCGACGCTCGAGGTCGGCCCGTTGCGCGGGTACCTGGCGCCGTGCGCGGAGCACGCGGTCGATGCGATCGTGCACCCGGTCGAGACGGCGTGGCTCGGCGGCGGCGCGTTTGCGGGTGCGCGCGATCTCGCCGACCGCGTTCGCGAGGGCGTCCGTGCTGCGCTCGAGGACACGGCGGGGGACGTGCTCGTGTTCCTTCCGGGCGTCGGCGAGATCGAGGCGGCGATGGACCTTCTGGCCGATGGAGCGGGACGGCGGTGCGAACTGATTCCCCTGCACGGCCAGTTGGAGGGCGATGCGCAGGACCGGGCCCTGGCGCGCACGACCCGGCGCAAGATCGTGCTGGCGACCAACGTCGCCGAGACCTCGCTCACCATCGACGGCGTGACCGCCGTGGTCGACAGCGGGTTCGCGCGCGTGCTGAGGCACGACGTGGGGCGCGGCCTCGACACGTTGTTCGTCGAGCGCATCAGCCTCGCCTCCGCAGACCAGCGGCGCGGACGCGCCGGACGCACGGCGCCGGGGCGCTGCTACCGGCTGTGGAGTCGCGCCGAGGAGCAGGCGATGGCCCCGTTCACGGCGCCGGAGGTGCGGCGCGTGGATCTGGCGGGGCCTGCCCTCGAGATCCGGGCGTTCGCCGGTCGGAGCGCTGGCGAGTTCGACTGGCTCGAGGCGCCGGACGCGCCGGCGTTGGCGCGCGCCGAGGAGCTGCTGGCCTTGCTCGGTGCGGTCGATCGTGGCGGACGGATCACGCCCACGGGGCGGGCGATGCTCCTGCTGCCACTGCACCCGCGCCTGGCGAGGGTCATGGTTGCCGCGCGTGCGGCGGGGTGTGTCGATGTGGCGGCAGAGGTCGTCGCCTTGCTCGCGGAGCGCGAGCTGCTGCGCCGGCGTGCCGGCGATGGGCTGCAGGAACCACCGAGCGACGTACTGGCCCAGCGCGCGTTGTTCGCGGAGGTCGAAACGGCCCGCTTCCGGCCGGACCTGTGCCGGGCACTCGGCGTCGATGCCGAGGCGGCGCGCGCGATCGCCCGCGCCGCCGATCAGGTCGGTCGCCGAGCGCGTCGTGAGCCCGACGATGCCGAGGAGACCCGCCTCCGCCAGGCCGTGCTCGCCGGCTTTCCCGATCGCGTGGCGCGACGCGCGAGTGACGTGAGCACGGAGGCGGTGATGGTGGGCGGACGAGGGCTGTCGTTGCCGGCATCCGCGCAGGCATCCGAGGCGGAGTTGTTCGTCGCGCTGCGGGTGCTCGAGAAGCGGGGCGCGCGCGCCCACGTCACCGCGTTCTGTGCCGTGGACCGTGCGTGGCTCGACGCGCTCGGCGTCGACGAGGTGGAGACCGTCGCGCTCGACGCGCAGGGCCGTGCGCAGGCCACGCGGCAGACGCGCTATCTCGACCTGGTCCTCGCGGAGGTTCGCATCGAGCCGGATCGCGGACAGCTCTCCGACCTGCTCGCGGAGCGCGTACGTTCCGACGTGTGGGCGCACCTGGGCGAAGCCAAGGAGCTGCGGGGCTTCCTGGCGCGCATGCGTTGGCTGCGCGAGGCCGTGCCCGACCTCGGCGTACCCGAACTGGACGACAGGGTGGTGGCGGATGCGGCGGCAAGCTTGTGCGCCGGGCTGC
This sequence comes from uncultured candidatus Brocadiaceae bacterium, assembly GCA_964418595.1. GTDB lineage: Bacteria > Planctomycetota > UBA1135 > UBA1135 > UBA2386 > CAYQMF01. The sequence continues at coordinate 91,129 of CAYQMF010000002.1, read as the reverse complement.
GCGCGGTTCGGGACCTGAAGGAGGCTGACGTGCTGGCCGTGTTGGTGGCCGGATTGCCCGGTGGTCTGCGAGGACGTGTGAACGAACTCGCGCCGGCGCGGCTGCGCCTGCCGTCGGGTCGGACGGCGAGCGTGCAGTACGACCGGGAACAGGGGCCGACGGTTGCGTCGCGCCTGCAGGACTTCTTCGGTCTGGCCGACACGCCGCGCATCGCGCAGGGTCGCGTGCCGGTCTGCCTGCAACTGTTGGCGCCGAACCACCGGCCGGTGCAGGTGACCCGCGACCTGGCGAGCTTCTGGGCCAACATCTACCCCAAGGTCCGCAGCGAACTGCGTCGTCGTTACCCTCGCCATGCCTGGCCGGAGGATCCGCTGCACGGATGACGGGTGACGCGTTCCGCGGGGTCTCACGGCGGGACGGATCGATCCGTTGCGGGCCGGTGGCACGCGCGGCGATGTCGATGGGGGAGCGGAGCCCCTGTCGCCGTGCAAGCCCGTCTCGACCAACGTCAGGAACAACGACTCGCGCTGATGCCGGAGATGCTGCAGTCGTTGCAGATCCTGCAACTCGCTGCTGCCGATCTCGAGGCCCTGATCGTCGAGGAGTTCGAACGCAACGAGGCGCTGGAGTTGGACCGCCCGCCGCGATCCGCAAGAGTCGACGCCCACGGCGGCGAGGTCTCGGCCGTCGATCTCGCCCCAGCCCAAGGCCCGGGCCTGGACGAGCATCTGCGCGCGCAGCTCGCCTGGCTCGAATGCACACCGGCCATGGTCGAAGCCGTGCTGGCCGTCGCCGGCCACCTGGACGAGCGCGGCCTGCTGACCATGGACGAGCGTGACCTGGCGGAGGAGCTCGTGGACGCCGATGTTGCTGCGGCCCTGGCGCTCCTGCGCACTCTCGAACCGAGAGGGATCGGCGCGACGTGCGGCGCCGAGGCCATGCTGATGCAGCTCGATCGCGGCGACGCGGACCGCGGTGCGATCGAGGCGCTGCTGCGCGGACACCTCGACGACCTGGCGCGCAACCGCCTGCCGCAGGTGGCGCGCGCCATCGGCGTCGACCTGCCGGAACTGCACCGTCTCGTCGCCCGCATCCGCGAGCTCAACCCGCGGCCGGCCGAGACCTTCGCGCGCGAGACCCCGTTGTGGGTCCGCCCAGAGCTGAGCGTCGAACTCGTGGATGGCGACGTGGTCGTCCGGCTCCTGGATGCGCACCTGCCGGCGCTGCGGGTCAGTTCGCGCTGCGCTGCGCTCGCCGAGGACGGCGACGCCGAGTTGCGCGCGTACCTGCGACCCAAGCTCGCCGCGGCCCGTGACCTGATCCGCGCCGTGGACCTCCGGCGCCACACGCTGCTTGCGGTGACGACCGCGGTCATGCGCAGGCAGACCGGGTTCCTCCTGGAGGGAGCACGTCGCCTGCTGCCCCTGCGGATGCAGGATGTCGGCGAGGCCATCGGCGTGCACGCATCGACGGTGAGCCGCGCGGTTGCCGGCAAATGGGTGATCACGCCGCAGGGAACGTGCGCGCTGCGCGGGTTCTTCGACACGGGTGGCGCGAGCACGGACGACGCGGCGGTGATGGGCCAGCGCGCCGTGCGGGCGCGCATCGCCGCGTTGATCGCAGGGGAAGACCCGCGCCGCCCGCTGTCCGACGACGAGCTCGCGACCCTGCTCGCCAGCGAGGGCATCGCGATCGCTCGGCGCACCGTCGCGAAGCAACGCGCCGAGTCGGGGCTGCCATCGCGATCGCGCCGGCGCGCCCACTGATCGGACCGGCCGTCGGGATCGCCTCCGCATCCGGGACGGACGGTTGCCGGCGAGGTGGCCGCGGCTATACAGCGACCCCGTGCGTGTCCTCATGACCGTGGCCTACGACGGCACCGGCCTGCACGGCTGGCAACGCCAGCGACCCGGCCTGCCCAGCGTGCAGGAACACATCGAGGCCACGCTGCACGTGATCTTCGGGCAGGCGGTGCACGTCGAGGGTGCGGGCCGCACCGACGCTGGCGTGCACGCGTTCGCGCAGATGGCGCATGCCGACCTGCCGCGGCGCTTTCCCCTCGACGCCCTGGTCCGGGCGCTGAACGGCAGGCTCCCGCGCGCGATCGCGATCCGGGGGGCCCGCGAGATCGATCCCGGCGTGCACGCCCGGTTCCACGCGATCGGCAAGCGATACGGCTACCGGTTCCTGCTGGGCGCGCAGCGCCCGGCCGTCGCGCACGGCTACTACCACTGGGTGCGTCGGCCGCTCGATGTCGGCCTGATGCGTGCCGGTGCGGCGCACCTGGTCGGCGAACACGACTTCTCGTCGTTCGCCACGAACCCCGGGTACGTCCGGCGCCGGGGCTGTGTCCGGCGCATCGACAGGATCCACCTGTTCCGCCGCCGCCACGGCATCGACCTGGTCGTGCAGGGGAACGGCTTCCTCTACAACATGGTCCGCACGATCGCGGGCACGCTCCGGGAGGTCGGCCTCGGCAGGCATCCGCCGGACCACGTCGCACGCGTGCTGGCGGCGCGGGACCGGCGGCACGCGCCGGCGACGCTGGAGGCCGGCGGACTCTACCTGCTGCGCGTGATCTACCCGCGAGACCTTCTCGTCCGCGGTGCAGAAAGCACGGAGGCGGGCACGGCCGATGGATAGACTCCACCGCTGCCGCCGACGGCGGCGGCACACTTGACCAACACGATGGCGAAGCACCACCAGCCGAACGAGTTCCGTGTCGATGTCACCGCGCGCCACGGCCATCTCTCCGACCACAGCCGCGACTACGTGACCAAGAAGGCGAGCAAGCTGCTCCGGTTCAACGACCGGATCACGCGCATCCAGGTGTTGACCGACGATCCCAAGGGTGACCGCGAGGTCGAGATGATCGTCCACGTCGACGGCGGGGCGACCTTCGTCGCCAAGGAGCGGACGTCGGGGCTGCACGAGGCCGTCGATCTCCTCGTCGAGAAGATGGAGCGGCAGATCAAGAAGGACAAGGAGCGTCTCAAGGACCACAAGGTCGACGGCGGACGCGGGGTTGGCCCGGCGGGGGAACGCCGCGACGAGCCGGAGGAGACGTACGACGATGTCGTGCGTCGGGACCTGGGAACGTAGAGGAGGCCAGCAACCCTCGCGCCTTCCCCGATCGGTCGCCGTGGGCCGACGGGCCGAGTGTGTCAGAACCTCCCACGGTGCCGGCCTTCCGGCGCCGACGCCGCCGCAGCCCGTGTCCACCCGGCCGCGTCCGCGGCGGCCTTCCTCTGCGCGGATGCGCGCGCTAGCCTTCCTCGGCTTCCACGCTCCCTGCCCGCCGCCATGAACGCCGATCTCATCGCCCGCGCTGCCATCGTCGAAGCCCTCTCCGCCATCGAGAAGCCCGCCGCCCTGGAGGAGGTCCTCGGCATCGCGGTGCGCGAGAAGTTCGTGACCAAGAAGCAGGTCGCCGACCTGGGGGAGCGACTGAAGGCCCGCGAGGCGATCGGTAGCACGGGCATCGGCAACGGCGTGGCGATCCCGCACGTCAAGAGCGACGAGATCAAGACTCTCGGCATGGTCGTGGCGCGGTCGGTCGACGGCATCGACTACCAGGCGATCGACGGCAAGCCGGTGCACACGGTCTTCCTGCTGCTGGCGCCCACGGCCCAGGCCCAGCAGCACCTCGCCGCGCTGCGTTGGATCTCCGGCCTCGCCCGCAACGGCGACTTCCGGCGCTTCTTCCGGGCGGCGAAGACCGCGGGCGAGATCAGGGAACTCCTGATCGAGATGTCGCCGTCGCGATGAGCGGATCCGACGTCTGTCGGGCGACCGTCACCCTCCTCAACCAGAACGGACTGCACGCGCGGCCCGCGCACATGCTGGTGCAGACCGCCAACGCCTACGTGTCCAGTCTCAAGGTCGGACGCGACGGTGTCGTCGTCGACGGCAAGTCGATCATGTCGGTGATGATGCTCGCAGCGGAGGCCGGCGCCATCCTGGAACTCGAGTCGGAGGGTCCCGACTGCGAGGAGCAGATCCGCGCCGTGTGCGGCCTGATCGAAGCCCGTTTCGGCGAGGACCAGTGACCGCGCATCGCTGCCGGCGGCCGCAACCCAAGGGGTTGATGTCGTCGCTGGCGCGACGACCGGATGGGGCCGCCGGCGATGGCATCGTCTGGGGCTTCCAGGGCCGCTCGGACCTCGCAGTGGAAGAGCCCACGGCAAGGGAGCTTCGTGGTGAAGCTTGCGCACCGCGCGAGCACTTGCGGCCCTTGCAGCGTAGGGGGGGGGCCGACCGCCCCGATGCGCGGGTCGGCTAAACCCGTGGCATCCGGCATTCCGATAGTTGTCCAGCACGCGGACAGCCGAGGAATGCAATGCTGAAACAACGCAGAAGCGTCGTGGGCCTGGACATCGGGAGCCATTCGATCAAGGCGATCGAACTCACCCAGGACAAGTACGACCACATCATCACGGCGTTCGCGAAAGTGGACGTGCCCAACGAGGCGGCGCGTGAGGACGCCATCGCCGACCTGTTCAAGGCCGGCGGCTTCCGCACCAAGCGGGTCGCCACCGCGGTGAGCGGCAAGTCGGTCGTGTTCCGCTACATCGACATGGCGGAGATGAGCGACGAGCAGATGCACGACGCCGTCCGCCTCGAGGCCGAGAAGTACATCCCCTTCGAGGTCGACAACGTGCAGATCGACATGCAGCGGCTCTCCGAGCCGGGCGCCGGGGGGGAGAACGGCATGCTCAAGGTGCTCCTCGTGGCCGCCAAGAAGATGGTGGTCATGGACCAGGCGCAGATGCTGATCAACCTCGGCCTCCAGCCATCGTCGATCGGCGTGGACAGCTTCGCGGTGGGCAACGCCTTCGAGCTGAACGACTCCGTGAACCCGGGCCTGCAGCAGCCCGGCCGGGTCGTGGCGCTGGTCGACATCGGCGCCTGCAAGACCTGCATCAACATCCTGCGCGACAACGTGACGCAGTTCGCGCGTGAGGTCCCGGTCGGCGGTCAGGATCTGACGACCGCGATCACCCGCCGCTTCGGCCTCGAGCAGTTCGAGGCGGAGGCGCTCAAGCGTGACCCCCAGGATCGTGTCGGGGACGTGCAGGACGCGCTGACGCAGGTGATCGATGACCTCGGCAACGAGATCAACCTGTCGTTCGACTTCTTCGAGAACCAGTTCGATGGCCAGGTGCAGGAAGTCTTCCTGTCCGGCGGCTCGGTGTTCCTGCCGTTCCTCGAAGAGACGATGGAGAAGGCGTTCGAGAAGAAGACCCGCGTGTGGAACCCCATCGACGGGCTCAAGGTGAAGGCGGACAACGTGGACGTGATCGCGCTGAACGCCGCCGCGCCACAACTCGCCGTTGCCGTCGGACTCGCATCCGGCATCTGAGGTGGAACCAGCATGATTCACATCAACCTCCTCCCCCATGAGCTGCGTCGCGCCGAGCGCACGTCGCCCAAGGTCTTCGCTGCGGCGCTCGGCGGCATCCTGCTCGTGTGCTGCAGCCTCGGCTGGTTCGCCACCATCTACTTCGGCGAGCTGGGCAGGCTCGAAGTGGAATCGAAGGGCCTCAGCGACACGCTGGCCGCCAAGCTCGAGTTCGCGAGCTACCACGATGCCCTGGCCGTCGAACGCGAGGCGTACGAGCAGCGCGCCAAGACGATCCGCCAGATCGGCGCGTCGCGCATGCTCTGGACCGAGTTCATGGATCAGCTGCTCGACGTCGTGAACAACGACGGCAACTCGCAGCGCCACCTGGCCTGGTTCAGCGGGATCCAGGTCGCGGACGGCACGGAGCGCGCCGGACCCACCGTCAGCCTGCCCGCGCAGGTCCAGGGCGACGCGATCAAGCGCGTGGCCGACTTCTACGAAGACATCGAGAACTCGGCGTTCGCGCGCGACCTGGTGTCGAAGAGCGCGCCCGGGGGCGAGCTCAAGATGACCCCCAAGCGTGAGCCTGTCGAGTCCTTCGCGTTCACCCTGCAGCTCGGCTTCAAGCCGGCCCAGGAGTGGCAGCGGAACACCAACCCGAGCCCGGTGAAGTGAGAGAGGGAGGACGAACGTGAAACGAGCCAACGACAAGCAGCGCCTCCTGTTGATCGCCGTGGCCACCGTCGTGTTGTGCGGTGGCGCCGGCGGCGGCATCTACTGGGCCAAGGGCGAGGCCGAAGTGCTTCGTGACCAGATGCAGCAGGCCCGCCAGCAGATCGCCGAGGCCGAGGGCAAGATCCGGCGCGTGCCCGATCTCGAGAGCCAGGTGATCACGTTGCGCGAAACGGTGAAGGAGTACGTGAAGATCCTGCCGGAGCGGGAGGACCTCATCACGTTCGTGCGCGCGGTCCACCAGTTCAGCGCCCAGTCGGGCGTCCGCATGGATCGGATCGCGCCGGTGCCGGGCCGCAGCGCCAAACGCCCCGGGGATTTCGAGGACTGGAGCTACGGCTTCGACTTCAGCGCTTCGCTCTGGCAGACCCTCAAGTTCACGAACTTCTTCGAGAACTACGAGCGGTTCGTCAAGATCAAGAGCCTGTCGCTGACCGCTGGTTCGACGGACACGGCGCAAGGCACCGAGACGGATGTCGGCGGTGACGTCAAGCACAAGGTGACCATGGTCGTCGAGACCTACGTCTACACCGGTGCCGCGACGAGCACGCCGGTGATGATCCCGAACTACGAGGCCAAGCGTCAGGCACTGGCCGAGGAGATCACCCGCAACGTGCAGGCGATCCGGCTGCATCGCTACGACTTCCGCGACTCGCGCGGTCGACGCGACATCTTCGTCGATCCGCGGGAGTTCAACTACGGCGACCGGGAGAACGGTGGCCTGCCACATCAGCAGCAGAAGAAGATCATCGACGAGTTCGTGTCCGAGCTCGCTCGCATCCAGGCAATCCACACGAAGAGCCGTGAGGAAGGCATCACGATCTTCGAGCGCTACGGCCTCGAGCACGACCTGAAGCTCGGACTCGCCGAGGTCACCAGGAAGATCGGTGACATCGAGCAGCAGAAGCTGATCTCGTACCAGCCGCTCAAGTACCAGTGGATCAAGAACGTCGTCCAGGTCGCGGACAAGATCCAACGCGGTCTGGCGAGCGCCGGCGCGGCGGCGGCCGATCGGTTCCTCACGGCACAGGACATCGAGGCCCTGCTCGTCGCCATGGAGAAGGACATGGCCGCCGGTGACCTGCAGCTCGCCAAGGATCGCTACGAGGCGGTGAAGGACAAGCTGGCCGTTCCGGAGACCGACGAGCGATACGCCGCGGTGCTGAAGGTCCAGGACCGCTACCTGCGGACGACGGTCGCTGTCGAGTTCAGCGGCCAACGACTCGACATCTCGGGCGTGGTCGTCAACGAGCAGGGGCGCTCGGGCCTCGTGCTCAACGGTGTCGTCTACCAGGAGGGAGACCAGGTCAACGAGGATCTCCTGGTCAAGGCGGTCGGGCGGGAGCAGATCGAGTTCGTCTACCGCGGCTTCACGCTGATCAAGACCCGCTGAACGGCGCCGCGGCGCCTGTTCGCGTGCATGCCCGACGGGGCGTTCGTTCGCCCCTTGTGGCGCCGCGCGGCCCGGCCGCAGCCGGTGTTGCCGCTCTCCGCCGACCACATCTCCCAGCCTGGCGCGGATCCTGCGCTGCCAGGGTCAAGTTCTGGGCGCCGGCTGCCGACAAGGGAAGGCGCGGTGCCGCGTGCTCTACCCTCGGGTGGTGCACGCCGCGGCGCGAAGTCGGCGACCCACGGAAACAACCACATGCAGGCACATATCTGGACATCGTTCACCGCGATCGCGGTGCTTTGCTCCCTGGCCGGTACCAGCACTGCCCAGGGCGGCAAGCCGCAAGATGACACCCAGTCCACGATGGAGAGCACGGGGGGCGACCGTTCGGTCCGCCTCACGCTGAAGCTCAAGGACCGTCTCCTTCGCGAAGTGGTGCAGAGCATCCGGCGGAAGGCGAACGTCAACATCGTCATGGACCAGGCGATCGAGGAGAGCGTCACGATCGACCTCGAGAACGTCGAGTGGCGTCAGGCCCTCGACCTCGTCGCCGAAGCGGCCAACTGCGTGGTCGTCGAAGTGGCGGGCAACGTCCTGCGCATCGAGAAGCCGCCGCGGGTGTACTTCGCGTTCGAGAACGCGGACATCCAGAAGGTGGTGGACACGATCGCCAAGATCTCCGGCGCGAACATCGTGATGTCGCCCGACGTGCAGGGGCCGATCACGCTGCGTCTCAAGAACATCCCGTGGCGGGATGCGCTCGACGCGGCGGTGAAGACACTGGGCTACGTGGTCGTCGAGGAAGAGCGCGGCATCCTGCGCGTGGTGACTCCGGCGAACATGAAGCAGGACCTCGTCACCAAGGAGTTCCAGCTCCGCTACGTGCGGCCCCGGTCGGCGTACGTGCCCTTCATCAACACGCCCTATGTCAACTACACCGCGCCGGCGGCGGCGACGGGCGCCGGGATCAACTTCACGTTGCTCGACGCACTGCGTCGCGCGCTGACGCCGGACACGGGCAGCCTCGAGTACTTCGACGGCAACAACGTGATCGTCGTCCGGGACACCAAGCCGGTCGTCGACCAGATCGAGCGGATCATCGAGAAGATCGACGTCGAGCCGAGCCAGGTGTTCGTCGACGTGAAGTTCGTGACCACGTCGAACCAGGACCTCCTGAGCTACGGGGTCGACGTCGGCGGTGAGGGCTGGTCGGCGGCCATCGGGCTCGGCCAGATCCCGACGCGGCTGCCCTTCGACCTGGGCCCCGGCGGCTGGGACGACAACCTCATCGCCAACGACACCGGGACCGGCCCGTTCGCGGACAGCAACATCAACCCGACCGGCCGCACCGTCGTGCCGGACGTGATCTTCGGCGCGCTCAACTTCACCCAGGTCCAGGCGGCCCTCAAGCTCCTGCGCCGCGACGTGAACTCGGAGATCGTGCAGGCGCCGAAGCTGATCGTCCTCGATCACCAGGAGGCCACCATCTTCGTCGGCGAGACGGTGCGCTACGCGCAGGCTCGCGCCGAGCAAGGCCAGGCCGGCGGTCTGCGTCTGGTCGTGGAGGAAGCGCCCAACTCGCCGGTCCAGACCGGCTTCCAGCTCCTCGTCATCCCGCACATCGTGCCGGGCAGCGACAAGGTGATCATGGACATCATCCCGCAGTCGACGGCGCTGTCCGGCACCGGTAGCACGGCGTTCGCGCCCCCCGGGTTCGACGTGTTCACGGTCGGCTCGGGCGAGGGCGAGGGCTCGATCGCACTGCCGCGCATCGCGTCGAGCACGATCGGGACGAAGGTCCTGCTCCGCTCGGAGCAGACCGCGGTCCTCGGTGGGCTCACCACGGAGGCCAACTCGGAGACCGAGACGGCGCTGCCGCTGCTCGGCGACATCCCGGTGCTCGGCTGGCTGTTCAAGCACCGCAGCACCAACAAGACGAAGAGCAGCCTGATCGTCTTCGTGACGCCCACCATCGTCCGCACGCCCGAGGATCAGGACGTCCACCTCCGCCAGGTCCTGGAGGAGAAGCGGATGCGGATGCAGTCGCTCCACGACGCGATCTTCGGGCGCGAGGGCGCCAAGAAGTAGGAGGTGACCCTGGCGGTGCCTTCGGCACCGCCCGAGGCCGCCGTCGTCCGGCGGATCGGGTCCGCCAGCGCCGGATCGAGGATCTCGGCGCGGGCACGCTTGAGACCCCGCGGGGTCGCCCGTATGGTCCCCGCCCAGATCACGCTTCACGGTGAAGCGTCAGCCCCTATTCAGCGGCCGCGGCGTTGCGAGCGATGACCCACCCCAGGCGAACGGAGAGACTCGCTCGCTGCGTGGGCCGTAGTCCGGCGCCCCGGTCGTCGCATGGTCCGCGCCCCGTTCGTGCGCGAACGCGATCGGTCGGGCGACCGGCCTGTTGGACCGAGACCGCGGTGGCCGTGACGGCCGCCAGCTTCGTCTCCGGCGCCAGCATGGCAGGCCCGAACCGGAACTCCGTTCGCGCGCCGCAACCCCACGCCGGCTCGGCCATGCGCATCCCCAGCGAGGATTCCAGTCTTGAAGCGCATGCTCATCAACGCCATCGACTCGGAGGAGAGTCGGATCGCGACGGTTCGCGATGGCGTCCTGCAGGAACTGCACGTCGAACTTGCTAACCGCGAGGCCTACCTCGGCAACATCTACAAGGGCCGCGTCGTCAACGTCGAGCCGAGCATCGGCGCGGCGTTCGTGAACTTCGGGGGGACCACCAACGGGTTCCTGCACGCGTCCGACGTCCTGCCCGACTACGCCCGCGACGACTTCTCGCTCACGGAGGTGCTCGAGGGTCGCGCCCATGCGACGGGTGACGACGGGCCCGATGTCGTGCGCGCGGTGCTCGAGGACACCGATGACGGCGAGGGCGAGCCTCGCGATCCCGGACCACCGCAGGCCGAGGCCGATGCGGAGCGGGACGCAGAGGACCCGAACGGCGATGGCGTCGAGGACGACGACGAGGGGGGTTGCCTCAGCGATCTCGACGAAACGGGCGACCCGGACGGCGAGGCACTCGGTGAGGCCGCGATCCTGGCTGCGGATGACGCCGAGGACGACGACCGTGCCGACTCCGGCGCGGACGATGGCCTGGAGCCGGACGAAGCCGGCGGCGAAGACGCGGCGGGCGACGAGACCCTCTCCGATCGCGATGCCGAGGGCGCGCATCCGGACGGAGGTTCTGCCGTCGAAGCCGTCGCGTCCGCATCGGATCAAGCCCCCGTCGCGGCAACCGCAGCCAAGACCCAGGCCCGCAGTGGCCGCCGCCGGCAGGCTCCCCGGCGGGAGCGGCGCCCGCGGGTTCCCATCGACCAGCTGCTGCGCAAGGGGCAGGAGGTGATCGTCCAGATCACGAAGGAAGGGATCGGCAACAAGGGCCCCACGCTCACCACGTACGTGTCCTTGCCCGGCCGCTGCCTCGTCCTCATGCCCAGCCTGCCGAAGTGCGGGGTGTCGCGGAAGATCGAAGGGCAGAAGGAGCGTCGTCGCCTCAAGCGAATCGTCGATGAACTCGACATGACCGGCAAGGGCGGCATCGGCTTCATCGTGCGCACTGCCGGTACGGAGAAGACCAAGGACGACCTCGAGCGGGATCGCGACTACCTGCAGCGGATCTGGGACATCGTCGGGCAGCGCGCGCGCCTGACACGCGCCCCGTCGTTGCTCTACCAGGAGTCGGACCTGGTCTTGAAGGCGATGCGGGACCTGTTCACCCCCGACGTCGAGGAGGTGGTCGTCGACTCCCGCGACGTGCACATGCGGATCAAGGAGTTCGCCGACAAGCTGATGCCCTACCTCTCCGGCCGCATCCGGCTGCACGAGGGGCACACGCCGCTCTTCCACTCGTTCGGCGTCGAATCCGAAGTCGAGAAGCTGTACCAGCCTCGCGTCGACATCGGCAACGGTGCCTACATCGTCGTCGAGCAGACGGAGGCGCTGGTGTCGATCGACGTCAACTCGGGGAAGTTCAAGCCCGGCAGCGACCTCGGTGAGACCGCCTATCGCACGAACATCCAGGCGATCCCGGAGGTCGTGCGTCAGCTCCGGCTGCGCGATCTGGGTGGCCTCATCATCATCGACTTCATCGACATGGACGCCGAGAAGCACCGGCGCGGCGTCGAGCGCAAGCTGATCGAGTCGCTCCGCGGCGACCGCGCGCGGATCAAGGTGGGGCGGATCTCGCGCTTCGGCCTGATGGAGATGACCCGCCAGCGGGTCGGTCCGGGCCTGAAGCGGACCGTGTTCACGACCTGTACGCACTGCAGCAGCACCGGCCTCGTCCGTACCGTGCAGAGCAAGGCGCTGGCCGTGCTCCGCGACGTGCGCGCCCTCATGTCCCTCAAGGGGTTCTCCATCCTGCACGTGTACGTGGCGCCGCCGGTGAACGACTTCCTGGTGAACTACAAGCGCCGCTCGATCCTGGACATGGAGGAGGTGGTGGGGAAGCACGTCGTGTTCCGCGCCGAGCCCAGCTACCCGGTCGACGCCGTCCACTACCGGTTCCTGACCGGCGACCGCCAGGAGGCCAAGGTCGCGGTGCCCCCGGGCTTGGGCGTGCGCCTGTAGCCAGGCCGACCCGGCCCCGGTCGCTCGCGCCTGCCGCGCGGGCCGGCCGCGCGGACCCGCGGGGCGGGCCTGTGTCCGCTCGACGCCCTTGAAACCGTTTCCGTGCTCGCTACCCTGCCACGCCCCTTTTCCCACGCACGAGAGCCATGGCCTCCACCTACGCCATCTTCGAGGATCGCACGCTGCAGTACCGGGCCGCCCCCGGCGACCGTGTCTGCCTCGCCTTCCATCGCGACTGGCAGCCCGAGTCGACCGTGACGTTCGCGAACGTCTGCGTCGTCGGCGGCGAGACCCCGCGCGTCGGCGCGCCCTACGTCGCGGGTGCGACCGTCACGGCCAAAGTCGTCGGCGAGGTCAAGGGTGACAAGCTCGTCGTGCAGAAGTTCCGCCGGCGCAAGAACAGTCGGCGGCGGACGGGTTTCCGGGCCAGGTTCACCGAAGTCGAGATCCAGGCGATCCAGGGCTGACCCCCGGACCAGTCTGACGTCCCAGCAGAGCGAGGCATACCGACATGGCACACAAGAAGGGTCAAGGGTCGACGTCGAACGGTCGCGACAGCAACCCCAAGCACCGCGGCGTCAAGCGTCACGGTGGCGAGCTCGTCACCGCCGGCACGATCATCATCCGCCAGTGCGGCACGAAGTGGCTGCCTGGCCACAACGTGAAGCGCGCCTGCGACGACACGCTGTTCGCCCTCATCCCGGGCACGGTGCGGTTCCAGAGCAACCGCAAGGTGCACGTGGATCCGCTGGCCGCGCCGTCCACCAACTGACGGCAATCCGCGGCCGCGATCCCGCGGCCAGACCCCGGCGCCGCGAGCTGGAACACGATGTTCGTCGATGAGATCGCGTTCACGGTGCGAGGCGGGCGCGGAGGCGACGGCGCGCTGTCCTTCCTCCGCGAGAAGTTCGTGCAACGTGGGGGACCCGACGGCGGGGATGGTGGCGACGGTGGTGCGGTCGTGCTTCTCCCCAGCGTGCACGAGAACACGCTGTACCACCTGGTCGGGCGTGCGTCGTACGACGCGCGGGACGGCCAGCCCGGCGGTGCGCGCGATTGCTCCGGCAAGAAGGCGGAGGACACGGTGCTGCGCGTGCCGCTCGGCACGGTCGTGCTCGACGCCGACCGCGGCAACGTCATCAAGGATCTCAGCGTCGCGGACGAACCGTTCACGGTCGCTCTCGGCGGCAAGGGCGGGCGCGGCAACGCCCGCTTCGCGACGGCGACGAACCGCGCGCCGCGGCAGTTCGAGCGGGGACGCCCGGGCGAGGAGCGCCAGATCCGGCTCAGCCTCAAGCTCATCGCCGACGTTGGCTTGATCGGGTTGCCCAACGCCGGGAAGTCGACGCTGCTCGCCACCCTGTCGCGAGCGCGGCCGAAGATCGCGGACTACCCGTTCACGACGCTGGAGCCGCACCTCGGGATCGTGCCGCTCGCCGCGGATCGGTCCTTCGTCATGGCGGACATCCCGGGCTTGATCGAGGGCGCGCACCTGGGCAAGGGTCTCGGCGACCGTTTCCTCAAGCACGTCGAACGGACGCGGGTGCTGCTGCACCTCGTCGACTGCTCGTCGAGCGCGCTCGACGATCCGGCGACCGCGGTCTCGGTCATCCGTGGCGAGCTGAGGGGCTACTCGGACGAACTGGCGCGGCGGCCGGCTTTGATCGTCGCAACCAAGGTCGAAGACGACGCCGCCCGCGCCCGCGTCGCAGCGCTGCAAGCGGGACTGGGGGAACCGGTGCTGGCAATCTCCGCTGCCACCCGCGCCGGAGTCGCCGATCTCCAGGCGGCGCTCGCGCGCATGATCTGGCCGCAGGCCACGTAGCACGGGCCGGCGTCGGGTCCGTCTCATCGTGAGACCGGGGCTCCGTGCGCGCGCCGGGCCGACCCGTACGGGTCCGCCTACACCCGGCATCCCGGGATCGCCGATAGGGATTCCGAGGAGACGCCTACGAGGATGAGTCAGCCCAGCCTGGACGACCTGCTGCAGATCATGGTGAAGGAGAGGGCCTCCGACCTCATCCTCAAGACCGGCGGCTGCCCCGCGATGCGCGTCGCGGGACAGATCCGCTTCCTGGGTGACCTGCCGATGGACGCGCAGCAGCTCAAGCGCTTCCTGGGGGACATCGTGCCGCAGGCGGAGCGCCAGCACTTCCTTGCGCACGGCGCGGCGGACGTGGCGGTGAACAAGCCCGGCATCGGCCGCTTCCGCTGCAACGCGTTCGTCGTCGGCGGGCAGATCGGCTTCGTGTTCCGCGCGATCAAGGAGTCGATCCCGTCCTTCAAGGACCTCAATCTGCCGGTGGATCAGCTCCGCCGGCTCGCGGGGCTGCCGCGCGGACTCGTCCTCGCGACCGGGATCGCGGGCTCCGGCAAGTCGACGACGCTGGCGGCGATGGTCGAGCACGTCAACCGCACGCACGCCAAGCACATCATCACGATCGAAGATCCGATCGAGTTCATGTTCGAGGATCGGCGGAGCATCGTGAACCAGCGCGAGATCGGCTCGGATGCTCCGACGTTCGCAGAAGCGCTGCGGCACGCGGTCCGGCAGTCTCCCGACGTCATCCTGATCGGCGAAATGCGCGATCGCGAGACCATGGAAGCCGCGATCAACGCAGCGGAGACCGGTCACCTCGTCTTCTCGACGCTGCACACCGTGAACGCGGTGCAGACCGTCGAGCGCATCATCTCCTTCTTCCCGCCCCACCAGCACGAGCTGATTCGCCTGCAACTCGCGCTCAACCTCCAGGGCGTGATCTCGCTCCGGCTCATCAACACCAAGGAAGGGCGGAGCCAGATGCCGGCGGTCGAACTGCTGATCAACACCCCAACGGTGCGCGACCACCTGGAGCGGGGAGAGACCAGGTCGCTGCCCAAGGCCCTGGCGGAGGGGGCCTACTACGGCACGATGACATTCAACCAGTCGCTGATCCGACTCTACAACGCGGGCAACATCAGCTTCGACGAGGCCCTGGAGGCGTCGGACAGCCCGGACGAGCTCAAGCTCCACATGCGCGGGATCACTCGCGGCGGTCAGAGCGCGAGCGCCGACCGCCCCCTGCCAGCCTCGACCTGACCGGGCGCTGGCCGGGCTCGCCCGCCCCGTCCCGGTCGTCTCCTTCGACGTTCGGGGCGAACGCCATGCCGGCCCGCAGCTCGTGGCGCGGGCATACCCCGTCGCCGAGGCGCGGGGTGCCGGTGTTGCCTCGGCGGGAAGAACGCTCGGCCAACTCCGTCGAAGCGGCCCGGCGTCGACTTCAGGTCAGCGTTCTGTCGACCGATCCTCGGCGCTACACTCGACGGCACGGATGGCCAAGGTCCCGGTGAAGCTCCTCCTCTACACGCTCTATGGCGGCGCGACCGCCCTGTTCGCCGGCATCGGCTTGACGTTCTACGAGACGACCAACAGCCAGAAGCAGGCCGCGGCGCGGTTCACGCAACCGGACCCCAAGCGCCAGTCGCCGGTCGTCGAGGACATGGAGAGGCTGCTCAAGGCCGGCCGGGAGCTGCAGCCGGAGAAGAAGCAGTGGCGGTACGGCCCCAACGACACCGAGTGGTGGAAACAGTTCGCCAAGGTCAACATCATCGGCAAGGTGGAGGCTCCCAAGGTGGACGACGTCCCGGTGGAACCCGAGACCAAGGCGCCCGAGGACACCGGCGTGAAGCTCGAAGACATCTTCGTCATCGAGTCCCTGATGTGTGAGGTCGGCAAGACCAACCGGAGCACGCACGTGGTCCTGAGGTACAAGCCCGAGGCCAACGTCCAGCCGCCCCCGGAGTTCTTGGCGAGCGCGACGGCGCCGACAACCCGGGCCTGGGCGCCTGGCGATGGGACGCGTGGGGCTCAGCCTCCCGTCGGAGCCATGCCGCTGGTTTCCGGTCCGCAAACCGACCTCCGTCACTTCGTGCGCCTCGAGGAGACTCTCTGGCCGCCGTACAACAACGTGCGCCTCGATCGGGTCTCCGAGGATGCACAGTCGGCTTTCTTCACGCGCGAGGATCCCAAGAAGGAGCGCGCTCTCTGGAAGGTGGAGGAGGTCTTCAAGAACGAACTCGAGCTGGATGCCAACGTCGTCAAGGCACTGCGGACCGAGCAGCGCCGGGAGCGGGCCGGCGGCGAGACCAAGCCGGTCGACGAGCCGGTGGCGAAGGTCTCGGACTGGCAGGACGTCGAGGAGACGCGCGAGGTCACGCCGCGCAACGTGCACGTCAGCCGCAAGGACTTCGATCGCTTCGGGACGGAGTCCGATCGGATCTTCAACGAGGACGTCGCCGTGAGTTCGTACCGCGCGCGGGTCGGCAACTACGAAGGGCTTCGCGTCGATCGGGTCTCCGGGCAGCTGGCATCGTTCGGTGTCCAGCCCGGAGACGTCATCCTCTCGATCAACGGCGAAGCCGTGAAGAGCAAGGCGCAGGCCTACAGCGTCGGGCGGCGACAGTACGAGTCCGGCACGCGGCGCTTCGTGGCCGAGATCCTCAGTGCCCGCAGCGGACTCGAAACGCGCACCATCACGCTCCCCGACAAGAAGTAGGCGGCGGGCGTGGGCGCCACCGCTGGCTCGCTAGCCTTGCTCACCGTCGATCGCGGCAACACCACGCTCGACCTGCTCCTGCATACCGATCCGCCCGTGCGGGTCCGTTTGCCCGCCACGGAACCAGCTCGTCTGGAGGGCGCGCTGGCCGCGATGCCGCGGCCGAGGCGGGCGGTAGGTGCCACGGTAGTGCGGGGCGGGCTCGATCCCCTGGCGCGGCTGCTGGCAGGAATCGGCGTCCGACTGGAACTCGCGGGTGTCGATCTGCCGTGCCCGTTGCCGACGCGGTACGCCGAGCCGGGGACGCTGGGCGTCGATCGCTGGGTCACCGCGCTGGCGGCGCATCGTGAGCTGCGTGCCGCCGTCGTCGTCGACTGCGGGACCGCCGTCACTGTCGATGCCGTCGCTGCGGACGGCACGTTCCTCGGGGGCGCGATTGCGCCGGGCCTCGCCGCGATGGCCCTCGGTCTCGCGACCGCCGCGCCGGCACTTCCCGCCTTCGACCGGCGCCGCCAGATCAGCGTGCCGGCGACGAGTTCGTCGGCAGCGGTCGACGCGGGCGTGATGCTCGCGTTTGCCGGCGCCGTCGAGCGCCTCGTCGCGGAGATCGCGCCGGTTCTGGGGGGCGCGCCGCCGGTGTTGATCACCGGCGGCGACGCCGAAGTGTGCCTGCGGCACGGACGGCTGCAGGCGAAGCTCGTGCCAGATCTCCTGCATCGGGGGCTGCGATGGCTCGCCGAACCGACTGGCGCGTCGGCCTCCTGACGCCGCGGGCGGCCGGTGGAGTGGCCGTCCTCTCGCTGACCGGATCCGACCAGCGGGAACTCGCGCGTTCGATCCTGGGTGACGCGCGCGGGCCTGGCAGCGACGTCGACGTCGTGCCTCGGGTGCGGTGGATCTGGATCCACGGGAAGGCCATCGATCAGGTCGTCGCGTTCGAGCGACCCGAGGTCGGGAGCATCGAGGTGCACCTGCACGCGTCCGAGGCCGTGCTCCGCAGCCTCGAGGTGGAACTCGGAGTCCTCGCGCCGCCTCCGCACGCACCCCTGGCGGCCGCGCTGGCCGCAGCACGCGGTGAAGCGCAGTTGGCGTTCCTGCTGGAACAACAGGCGCTGCTCTCGGGTCTTGCAGGTGGCTTTTCGTCGTGGCTGACCGCGCACGCGCGCGATGCCGCGGCGCTGGCGGCAGCGCTGGCGCGCAGTGAGCCGGCGCTGGCGCTGCTGCATCCGTGTCGCGTCGCGATCCGTGGCCGCAAGAACGCAGGGAAGTCCACGCTGATGAACCGCCTGCTCCTGAAGGAGCGGGTCCTCACCGGGGCGGAGCCGGGACTGACCCGCGATCCGATCGGGGAGGTCGTCATGCTCGACGGCTACCCGTACGAACTCGTGGACACGGCGGGAGAGGGCTCGCCGCTGGATGCTCTCGATGCGCGTGCCATGCAACTCGGACGCGCCGTGCGCGCCGTGGCCTGGCGCCTGATCGTGGCGGATCTCTCCCAGCAGGTGGGCGACGTGGAGCGGCAGCTCGTCGCCGAGGGTGAACGCTGCATCGTGGTGGGGAGCAAGTCGGACCTGCCACCCGCGCCCTGGCCGGTCGACGTCGCCCTTCCCGACGTGCGGGTCGCGTGTCTCGATCCTCGCAGCGCCGTCGCCGTGCGGGCCAGCATCGGGGCCACGCTGCGCCGGCGCCGCGCACTTCCCGCGGCCGGGCCGGCTGGTGGAGTTGCGCCGACGACCCTTGCCGAGGTCGAGGCGCTGCGGGCGGTGATGGCCGACCTACCGGGGCGAATGGCGTAGGCAGATCCACCGGTCGATGGCTCCGCGCGCGGTGGGCGCTATCCTCTGCCGGCAATGCCGCCGCGTAGTCTGGTCTCCATCGAGGATCTCTCAACCGCCGAGATCCTCGCGTTGTTCCGGCACGCCGAGGAGTTCGGCGCCGACCTGAGCGCGTGGTCGCCGCTCTGTCGTGGCGTGATCATGGCGACCCTGTTCCTGGAGCCCAGCACGCGAACGCGCCTGAGCTTCGAGTCGGCGATGCTGCGTCTCGGCGGCGGTGTCGTCTCCGTTGCCGAGGCCGCATCCAGCAGCCACACCAAGGGTGAGTCGCTCGCGGACACGGTGCGCGTCGTCGGCGGTGCCTACGCGGACATCCTCGTCGTGCGCCACCCCGAAGACGGCGCAGCGCGGGTGGCCGCCCGCTACGCGCGCGTACCGGTGATCAATGGCGGCGATGGGTCGCACGAGCACCCGACGCAGACGCTCTGCGATCTGTACACGCTGTGGAAGGAGAAGGGACGGCTCGAGGGACTGGACGTGGTCCTTTGCGGCGACCTGCGCTACTCGCGCACCGTCCACTCGTTCGCCTACGCGTTGGCACGCTTCCGAGCCAACATCGTGACGATCCCGTACCCCGGCTTCGAGATGCCGCAGTACGTGCTCGACCGGCTGCGGCGGCAGTTCGGCGTGCACGCCTCGGCGGCGTCGATGGGTGACCTGCCGGGCATCGCCGGCAAGGCAAACTCCGCGGCCTACCTGACCGCGAGTCGCCCGCATCAGTTGGCACTCTTCACGCAGCCGACCACCGAGCAGGTGCAGCACATCGACGCGATCTACATGACTCGCGCGCAGCGCGAACGACACGGAGTGGGGGAGATGGCCCAGGTCGACTCCCCGTACCCGCGGCTCTCCGGGGCGAGCCTCGCGGGTGCGATGTTCAAGGATGTGCGCGTGATGCATCCGCTGCCGCGGCTCGACGAGATCAGCTACGACCTCGACGACGATCCCCGTGCCGTCTACTTCCGCCAGGCGGAACTCGGGGTGCCGATCCGGATGGCGTTGCTCGCCTTCCTGCTGGGCAAGATCGAACTCGACGCCGCGCCGCCGGCGCAGTTTGCCGCCGCGCCGGGGATCACGTTCGATGGTGAAGGTGGCTTGCGCTGCCGCAATGAACGCTGCATCAGCAACGGCTCGGCCGCCGCGCACGTGGTGCGCGACTTCCGCATCCTGGACGAGCAGACCGGGCTCCTGACCTGCGGGTTCTGCGACAAGGAGGTGCGCGCCGCCGTCCTCGGGGATCGCGCGACCCGCGTCTTCCACGCCGTCGGGTCGCCCGCCGCGAAGCGCGTCAAGATGGAAGCGCGGGTGTACTTCGTCTCGGAGGAGCAGGCGACGACCGCCGCGTACCGCTCGGCGTCGGCGGAGCCGGGGTGACGACCCGCGCGTCGCCGCGCTTCGCGGCGTGCGGGATCGCACGGGCAAGTGCGTCCGGTGCGCGACCCGCTGCCCATCTCTCGCCGTATCCTTAGCTAGGAAAGGCGGTTACGACTGGGTCGCGTGCGGTCTCGGCGCGGCACGCGACTTGAAGAAAGCGCCCTGACCCGTGGTTGCCCCCGCCGGGTCGACCGCAACGCCGTGCCTTCCGAACTTCGCCGATGACCGTGTTCGGGAGGACGGTAGACTTCTGAGCAAGCTCTCCCCCCTGGTGCGACGAAAGAAGCCTCCGGTGGGGCCTATCTCGCGACCCCAAGCTGACTTCCAACCCTGGCGTTTGGCCCGGCCGACGCGTGCCCCAAGCTCCGAGGCGGAGCTGACCGCGCGGGTCCGTGCCCAGCGTCACCCTGCTTTCCGACGACCCTGCTTTCCGACGATGAACCCGAAGACGAACCGGATTGCTCTCGCCGTGGCCGCGCTCGCCCTGTCCCTGGTCGGCTGTGGCGGGGGTTCGTCCCCGGCGGGCCTGAGCGGGACTGGCGGCGACTTCGTGCTGCTGCGCGTGACACCGCCTGACAACGCGAAGCTGTTCCTGAACGACTCGATCCAGTTCGACTTCAGCACCGCCGTCGAGCCGTCGACCGCGGACCTCAACGCGATTTCGTTCTCCGTCTTCGACCTGACCGGGCGCCCCCTCGGGGAGCAACCGCGCGGCGTCTTCCGCGTGACGCGGACTCCTGGTGATGCGCAGGTCGGTCGCCGGCTCGAGTTCGTGCCGCTGTTGCCCTCGGACGATCTGTTCACGAACGGCGGGTTCAAGCCCGGCCGGCGCTACCTCGTGCAGTTGGTGGGTGGCGATCCGCGCAACGGCGCGGTCCTGCGCGACACGACCGGCCGGTCGCTCACCGTCCCTGTTTCGTTCAACTTCTCGACGGTGGACGGCAGCTCGCCCGCGGAGCTGTTCCGGAACACGAAGCTCGGTGGCCCGCGCCGGACCAGCTTCGAGGTGCGGCCATCGACGGTCGATCCGGTGACGCGCGAGCTGATCGTCGACCCCAGCTTCGTGAACAACTCGGCGCTCGAGGTGCGCCTCGGTTTCGACCAGCCGCTCAACCCGCAGCGCGTGAACGTCCCGAGCGGCATCGAGCTCAACCCGGTGCTTCGCGACAAGGCCAAGCGCGGGCGGGTCTATCTGGAATACGACGATCCGTCCGTCGGCGGTGCAGAGACGTGGATCCCGGCCGACGTCGACCTCGAGTCCAACTCGCTCGACGGGGCGATGGTGGTGTTGCGTCCGCGCGGCTCGCTGCCGAACAACGCCCTCGTCCGCGTCATCGTCACGAACTCGATGGAGGACATGTCGGGCGAGTCCAACGTCGCCGACCAGGCCTACTCGACGTTGTTCGGCTCGTTCCGCGTGCAGCCGCGTCACGAGCCCCAGTTCGATGCTCTCGTCGAACGCTTCACGGCGGCTGGTGAGGTCGACTTCACGGCCCCGTTCACCGAGCCCTTCGCGGACGTGAGCGAAGGCTATGTCCGCGCCAGCCTGGCGTTCGAAGGGTCCGACACGAGTCTCGACTTCGATCCCGCCGACCTGCGCACGGTCCTCAACACGGACTACACCCAGGTCCGGATGCGCTCCGGGCGCGTCGTCAACGTCGCGGGCGGCGTCTTCGAGTTCAAGAACGTCACGATCCCGGCGGGCTACCAGGTCATCGGCGAAGGCACGAAGCCGATGGTCTGGTTGATCACCGGCAACCTCGATGTCGAGGGCTCGCTGACCGTGAACGGCGGCGACGGCGAGGTCGTGCGGACCACCAACGCGGACGCGCCCGCGGCGGGTGGCGTGGGTCAGTGCAACGGTGGCAATGGCGGACGCGGCAGCGTCAACACGACCGGAAGGACAGAGGTCGCCGAGTCCGGCTTCGGTCCGGGGAACACGGTCGGCGGCGGTGGGGAAGGCGGCCGTCACTCCTGCCAGGGCACCACGGGCAACATCTGTCGCATCGGCAGCGGTGGTGGCGGCGGCTCGTACGCCAGCAAGGGCGACCCCGACTTCTACACGCGGTTCCTGGCGGTCAACCCGCCCGATGTCGCCATGCGCGGCGGCGACGGTCGCGTCGGCTGTCAGAACAAGAACGCGAACCAGCCCGGCGTCATCCCCGGTGCGGCGGGGCCGATCGGCTTCGTCGATCCCGACGAGAACAACAACTTCGTCGGCACCTCTCTGCGGTTCACGAACGGCGTGCCTGGCTTCCGGACCTCGGGCGAACTGGCCGCCGCGCGTGGCGGTTCCGGCGGCGGTGGTGGCGGTGACGGTGCAACCGACTGCAGCAGCGTCAGCCAGTGGCGCACCGACGCCAAGGGCGGTGGCGGTGGCGGTGGCGCCGGCATCCTGATCATCAAGTGCCTTGGCAAGGTGCGGATTCGCGCCGCGGGTTCGATCAGCGCCAACGGTGGCGCAGGCGGCGGTGGCGCGCCCAACGGTGCGTCCGGCGCGAGCACGAGTTCGCCGGCGGGCGGCGGTGGCGGCGCCGGCTCCGGTGGCACGGTCATCATCATGGCGCCGCGCATCGACGTGGTGAAGCACGGCGAAACCTACGGCGGTGCCAGCGTCTCCCAGCGCAGCAACGGCGCCTACAGCTTCGCGATCACCGCCGACGGCAACGTCGGCCTGCGGACCCCGTACGCGTTGATGCCCATCCGCGGCAAGTACCCGACGGCCTACCAGACCGCGGACCGGCCGGAGACGCCGGGTTCGTGGCACAACGACATCGGCGACCAGCCGGTCGGCGGCTTCGGCGGTAACGGCGTCGTCCAACTGCTCACGCCTTCATCCAACGATGCCGACAGCACGGGCTCGTTCTTCGACGACAACATCTACTTCTACAACACGAACGGGGATCTGGACGCGGGCAACCCCGCGCCGGTCGCCGACAAGGTGCGCTACCTCGGTTGGCGCGGCTACCGCGATGACGCGGGTGCCCGCATCAACGATCGTGGCGTGGTGATCAACGTTCCGAACAACGGGTTCGGGATGGGGGACATCAAGCCTCCGCCGATCCTGTTGCCGTTGCCGTACGGCCCGAAGACCCGTGTGCGCTCGCGCCTGATCGACATGGGCCGCGTGGACCGCGAGCCCACGAACGTGCCCCAGGGCGTGCGCGCGATCACGGAGCGGGGCAACCAGGGTGGTGACCCGTTCACGAACCTGATGCGCGGTCCGACCTATCTGTTCGCCGGGACCTCGTCCGATGATGCGAGTCCGACCAAGGGCTACGTCGCGTACGACGACAACGGCGTCGCGACTTTCCCTGCGGTAGCGGGCAGCGAGTCGCCGGTCGCGCAGATCGACACCGCGGCGACCTTCAACGGGCGGCCGTCCTTCCGCGTGACGTTGGCCCAAGCGTCGGCGTTGCTGGGGCAGATCCCTGGGCGCTACACGGGCTACATGGCGCAGCTGCTGAGCGGCACGACGCAGGTCGCCGAGTACCGGGTGCTGGGTCACGACGACCGCAACATCCATCTCGACGCGCGGGCCGGGGCACTGCCTGCCGCGACCGTGAGCACGATCCGGCTCGCCGCCAAGTTCTTCCAGGTCGAGACCGATGGCGTGCCCGGACTCGGGCCCACCATCTCGCGGAACGGTCGGCGTGTGCCTCGTGGCAACACCCAGATCGGCTTCGCGTTCTACCGCGACCCGCGTGACCCGGCGACGCGTTACCCCGCGACCGGCTTCGAGTACGGCCTGAGCCTGGATCGCCCGGAGCTGCTGCGCCAGATCCGCGACGGTCGCTACCGCTATGTGCAGTACGACGTGGTCTTCAACATGCTGTTCACCGAAGACAACTCGACGGGGAACATCGACACCACCCGCACCCTGACCCCATCCACCCCACGCCCGGCGCTCCGCGAACTGGCGTTGCCGTTCCAGTTCTGATCCCGGACCCACACTCATGGAAAGACGCGTGATGAATCCTATGCGTAAACCAACGCGAACGCTGTTGGGCTGCTTTGCCGCCGCCGCGCTGGTCGCGGCCTGCGATGGCCGTACCCGGAACGATGGGCCCGGCGGGACCTCTTCGGAACTTCGGCTCTCGTCGGTCGAGTTCGGGCGCCTGGTCGACCTCTACGCGTACCGACGCGTCGACGCACGCAACGGCCAGCGACGTGATGTGACCAATCGCGTGCCCGTGCGGGTTGCGACGGATGTCGTGATCGACCCGCGGGTCGAGTCCCAGTCGTTGTTCGACGCGCTGGGCGAAGAGAACCCGAATGCGGACTTCCTGTTCCGCGCCTTCGACGTCAACGTCGGGCACGAGGAACTCGTCATCCTGTGGGACGACCAGAACGCGGACGAGAAGGCACGCTTCGACGCGGCACTGAGCCGGGCGACCGGCAGTCTCGTGCCGGTCGCGGCGGCGTTCAGCGGTCAGAACACCACGGCTCAGCCGATTCCCGTGGTTCCGCGCAATGCCGCGATGAAACTCAAGTTCACACGCACGCTGTCGGTCGACCGCAGCTTCTTC
Organism: uncultured candidatus Brocadiaceae bacterium; assembly: GCA_964418595.1. Lineage (GTDB taxonomy): Bacteria > Planctomycetota > UBA1135 > UBA1135 > UBA2386 > CAYQMF01. Next base: position 66,806 of record CAYQMF010000002.1, on the reverse strand, counting down.
GCCGCGAATCCGACCGCCTTGCAGGTCCTCGAGATCGTCGACGACCCGGCGACCGTGAGCCCACAGCAGGCCTTCCGGGCACTGCCGTACCGCGTCGTGGTGCAGGGCGACTCGATCGTCGTCGATCCCACGATCATCGGCGGCGAGGCTTCCGGCGTGCGCCCGAGCTCCGGCCTGCCCATCAGCGCGACCAACGTGGTGGCGAACATCCGCGTCGCCATTCCGGTGCAGATCAGCGGCGAGAGCCTCGGGGTCAAGGCCGACTCCGTGCCGCAACTCAATGGCCGGGATCGCACCGGCCTGCCCTCGGTCATCCGGGACTTCCGGACCGGGAACGCCCAGGACGGTCGGGTGGGTTCGCTGCTCGACATCGATCCTCCCTCCATCGTGGCGGACGTGCCGATGGGCATCCAGAGCATCGACGTGGCGAACCGCGAGGTCACGCTGAACAAGCGCGGGGCGAAGGTCGCCCTCCGCGGCCGCGTGCCTTTCGTGGATGGCCCGCTGGGCGTCACGGAGGGTCTGCCGCTCGGACCCGGCGAAGTTCCGACCGTCGCGCGCCTGCGCTCCGGTGATTTCCTGTCGCAGACGGTCCAGACGGCGGCAGGTCCGGTCCGCATCCGCGCCGAGATCCTGATGAACATGGACGTGTCGAACAGCGGCACGCTCGCCAACAACCCCAACCTCGGCAAGGCCGCGGACGGCACCGACGGCGGCAACGCGGACACGGTTCGCGTGAGGGTCACGCACCTGCAGGTGGTCGGGGCATCCGGCGCGATCGCCGCGTTCCAGGCGAGTTCGCTCCCGCTCGGCGCGGACTGCTCGGTTCGCGTGCACTACTACGAGAACCTGCCCTACACGAACGGCTCCTTCGCCGTGTCGGACTCGACGCGTCGGTACGAGTTCGTGCAGTTCGAGCCGGCGACGCCGCGCATCGATCCACAGACCCGGCTGCCGATCGCGCCCGGAACGCGCATCAACCCGATCGCTTCCGTCGCCGTGAAGTTCAGCGAGCCGCTGGACATGAGCACGGTCGACCGGTCGGGCAACGTGCTGATCGGCAACCGCTATCTCCCCGATGCCGCGCTGACCACCATGCTGCGCGAGCCCAAGGTTGCAGGGCTGTCGATGATCGCTACCAACCTCGAGGACGTGAGCCAGGACGGTACCACGCTGCGGCTGAACCTGCCGATGGGCCACAACCACGTCGCGAGTCAGACCGAGCAGTACTGGCTGCACGTGATGGGCGATGCGCTCAGCCCACGTGATCTCTCCGGCAACGGCCTCGACATCTTCGACCGCCGCGTCGGGACCGAGCAGCGCCAGAGCTTCTCCATCGGCTATACGCTCGACCCCGCCTCGCCGGAGAACCTGGTCGGGCAGCGGGTCATCCGATTCGAGGCCACGGACGAGGATGGCACCAAGCCAGGGTCGCCGGACTTCTTCGGGCAGTTCGAGCTCCGCGAGGGGCGGCTGTGGAGTGCGCCCGTCAGCCGGTTCAGCAAGATCGCCGATGCGCGGACGCTGCCCAGCATCACGCGCGGTGACAAGGGCGATTGTTTCGACCCAGGCGACGCGGCGGCCATGCCGCCTCGCCCGCCGAGCCACCTCATCTGGGGACCGCTGTACACGACTCCATCCATGACGCAGTCGACGGCGCCGGCGCCGCCGCCGAACCCGTTCCAACCTCCGGCAGTGCCCCTGGACTACGGTGGCATCGGTGGTCCGCACAACCCGCGCGGTGTGCGCGAGATGGTCACGTACCGTGAGGACGACTTCGGCCTCGGGTACCACGACGCGGACACCATGATGATCGACGTCGAGCAGATGTACTGGGCGCCGTGGAACAACCGCGCCGTCCTCTTCGATCAGTTCGACCGCTACACGCTGCGGATGGGGCACGCTGCCAAGCGGCCTGATCTCCGTGCGAACCTCACCTACCCGGCCGGCCCAGGCGCGCCGAACTGTCGCGTCGACTGCTCGAGCCTGCTCTCGGGCCTGTCCACGACGTTCACCGCCAACCCGCTCAACGGGGTGATGGTCGAGGTCGTGAAGGACAAGGCGTACACGGTGAACCCTGGCGACGCGTTCCGCTCGTCGACCGAGAACACCTACACGCCGTATCCCAAGTTCACGCGCACCTTCACCTGGCGCGACCAACGGCTGGCGTCCTGGGACACCCAGTTGCAGATCGCGACCGGCCTCGGCGGCGCGCAAGATCCGACCCAGAGTACGTTCCCGCCCAAGGACAACACGACCAGCGTGTCATCGCCGTGGGAGGAGAACGTGTTCCCGGTGGTCAACGGCCAGACCTTTGTCACCGCGTCAGGCATCCACGTCGCTGACGTCGGCGACTTCAACGGCGACCGGCAGCGCGACATGGATCCGATCGCGTTGCCGCTCCTGATGGAGTTCAACCTGTGGCCGGACGATCCGGCGAACGGCGCGGCGCGCGGCGTCAACCGCATGCACATCGCCTACGTCGGTATCAACGGGCACCAGTCTCCGTACTGGGGTTACTTCAACCTGGGCAAGGTCCCGCCGCCGCCGGCATCGCCAGTGCCACACTGGGCGCGCCAGTACAACCTGGCCGGGCCCGCGCTGTCGTGCGCCGGGTTCGACTACCCGAGCTTCACCGTGATGAGCGCCGGGTCCGTGAACAGCGTCGGCAGCCAGGTTCTCATCGATCCGGTGCGTGAGCCCGTGGCGCGCGGGACGATCATCCTGGACGCCGGCTCCACCGACATCATCTACGGCTTGACGACGGTGCCTGGATACAACGACCACCTGTACTGGGCGCAGGCCGACTTCGTACGCCGCGTGTCCATGGTGACCTTCGGGTTCTTCGATACGCAGAAGCCGAACCAGCACGATCTCGACCCCGCGAGCATCTCGGTACCCTGGACGGGCCTCAACGACCGGGCCGGCGTGCCTGACTTCTCCGGTGTGTCCACGCGCCGCGCCGTCGACGTCGTGTCGGTCATGGATCCGCCGCTCGAGAGCCAGCCGGTGGGAACGTCGATCGCCCTCGAGGTGCGGGGCGTGGAGACGATCACCCGTCCCGGCGTCTGGAACCGTCTGACCGAGAACCGCTCGATGAACCGGCAGAACCTGCTGAACCCGTTCTATGCGTGTGAAGCGTTCCGCTACGCGATGGCGAATCCCGGCGCGAGCAGCGACCCCCGGGTGCCCGTGGAGGGGATGACTCCGTACGTCGACCTCGAGCAGATCAGCACGCTGCGCAACCCGTTGAACGGGCTCCTGCCGCAGTTCCTGAACTTCCGGTTGATCATGGAGAACGACATCGCCGCGAACTCGCCGAAGCGCCCCAGCCTCCGGAGTCTGGCGCTCGTGTATCGGGTCCGCGCGCCGCAGTAAGCCGGTGCACGCCGCGGCCGGAGCGCTCCCGCGAGAGCGTTCCGGCTCATGAGCTGGCCGCCGCCAGTGCCAGCCAGAAAGGCCAGGGAGCGGCGGCTCCTGCTGGACGTTACCGTCCACTCGCCCGTGTCCTGGCACCTACGAATCCCCATTGCGGTCACCGTGGCCGTCTTCGCCGGGTGCGAGGAGCGCCGATCGTCAGGCGCCATGGGGTTCACCGCGGTGCGGATCAAGCCCGACGGCGAACGAGTCATCCTGAACCAGGAGATCACCGTCTACTTCTCGAAGCCGATCGAGCCTCTTTCGGTGACCCCGGACACCGTACGCGTTGTCGACTCCCAGGGTCATGCTGTCGCGCCGGCCGGGATCGACGTCGGTTCCCAGTCCCTGTCCGTTCGTCCCCGTCCTCCGATCACCCCGAGCCTGAGCGACGGGACGCTGCGACCGGACTCGGACTACACGCTGGAGATCGCCGGGTACCCCCAGACGAACGCGGTGCGGAGCCGAGACGGGCGGGTTCTCGAGCACGCCGTGCGACGGCCGTTCCGGACCGTCGGGCTCTCCGGCCGCGACGACTACGCGCATCCGCTCCTGCCGGTGGGCATGGGGGACGAGCCATTCACCCTCGACCCAGCGCGTCGGCTCGACGCGCTGATGGAGACCGGCGAACTCCGGTTGCACTTCACGCTGCCGCCATCGCCACCGTCCGTGACCCCCGCGGCGTTCGTCGTGCATGCGTGGGATGGCGTGGCGCAGGCGTTGCGGCGCGTATCGGTGCGCAGCGCCACCATCGTGCCGGACGCTTCGGATCGGTTCTTCGGGAGCACCGTCTCGCTGCAATTGAGCGCCGATCCGCCGCTGCAGGCCGATGACAACGTCGACCTCTTGATCGCCCAGGAAGGCCCGCACGCCCTGGTCGACTACCGCGGCCGTCCGATCCGATCGGCGGCCCGCTTTGGCGGGCAGCGGTTGCAGGTCCACGTTCAGCCCGGCTCGCACGCGCGTGTGTTCGAGGTCGCGGCCACGGACCAGCCGGTCCTCACACCGGTCGACCCGGCGCGCCCTGGCTTCGAGGTTCGCGACGGAAACCGCATCACGCCGCTGGTTCGGCTTGCGGCCGGCGAAGGAGAACTCGGTCCGTTGCGCCCCACCGCCTCGGTCCGGTGGAGCCCACCCGCGCGGTTCGACGCACAGGGGGCCGTAGTGAGCCTTGCCTCGCTCGAGATCCCCGAGGGTGTCCGGCTGACGATCGCCGGCGTGCCTGGCCCGCTGCGCCTGTTGGTCTCGGGCGCCATCCGCATCGACGGCGAGCTGCTTCTGGAGACGGCGATGGGGCCGCCGTGGGACCCCACCCTCGGAAGTTGGCTCGTGGAGACCGAACTGGCCGGCGTCGCCGGTTGCACGCTGATCGCCGGGGGCGACATCCGTATCGGGGGTCGAGTAGCTCACGTGCATGAGGGTGACCCGAGCCTTGGGCCGGCGCTGGCCTTGGTCGCAGGGGGCGGAATCCACCTCGACGGCCGGGTGCCCCCCCGGACGGTCGTAGCTGGGGAGCACGAGCTGAAAGGTGCGATCCAGCGCGGGACCCCGGTCCAGGTCCGGATGACGACCGGGTGGGCGGGCAAGGAGCCGGCCCGTGCGGAGGCCGTCACCGAATGGCAGCGCGTGCCGCCGTGGCACCGAGGCCCCTTCGGCGTCGAAGTGAAGGGGGCGCGCGGAGCGATCCAGGTCCTGGTCCAGACCGCACCTGCGCATCCGATCGATCCGACCCGGATCGACGACCGTCGCGAGGCCTGGTCCCCGGCGCAACCTGCCGAGTCCGTGTCCGAGATCCCCGCGGGCGGGTTCGTCCGATTCGTGCTGCGCGCCGATGTCGCGCGGGATCTCGACGAGTTGCCGTCGGTCGCGGCGATCGCGCTCGTCGTGCGGTAGGGCGCGAGAAAGCAGCCTCCGCCCGGCGCGCGGCCTTTACACCCGGCGCCCGCGCGCTAACTTCCACGCGTCGCGCCAAACCACGGGTGGCTCGAATGGTCGGTCAGGACCAGGGCCGCGCGGGGTCTCGACCTGCGGGTGTCGGGCGATCGTTGGCGCAGAGGTACGGAATCTTGGCGGGCGGGTATGACAGACTTGGCTGGGCAGGCGATCGCCGCGGCGCTTGGCGCTTGCATCGGCTCCTTCCTGAACGTCGTCATCTGGCGCTTGCCGCACGGCACGTTCACGAGCGGTGGTCGACGCTCGCATTGCCCGCACTGCCGTGCGCCGATCCCGGCCCGCTGGAACATCCCCGTCGTGAGTTGGGTCGTCCTGCGGGGCAAGGCCGCGTGCTGCGGCGGTCGCATCGCCTGGCGCTATCCGCTTGTCGAGGCGATCACGGCGTTGGTCTTCTGGCTGCTCGCGGTCTTCTCGCCATCGGGTCTCGCGGCCTGGCCCCCCGCGTGGCCGGGGACCGGAGCCTTCGTCCTGCACGCCATCTTCGTCAGTGCGCTGATCGCGTGCACGTTCATCGACATCGATCATCGGTTGCTACCCGATCGCCTGACGATCCCGGCCATGGTCCTCGGCGTGCTGGGGTCGCTGGTGATCCCGGCAGCCTACGGGGATCTCGGGATCCGCGGTGTCTCGTCGGAGGCGCGCGCACTGCTCTTCAGTCTGGCTGGGATGAGCGCCGGTGCGGCGCTCACCTGGACGGTGCGAGCCGTGTCGTCGTGGCTGTTCCGTCAAGAAGCCATGGGCTTCGGCGATGTGAAGCTGATGGCTGCGATCGGCGCATTCGTCGGCTGGCAGGACGTCCTGCTGACGTTCTTCCTCGCCTGCGCGCTCGGCGCGATCGTCGGCGTCGCTCACCGTCTCGTGACGGGCGATCTGTTCATCTGTTTCGGTCCGTTCCTGGTCGCCGGCGCACTCCTGTCGATGTTCGTCGGCGAGTTCGTCCAGGAGTTCTTGTTCGTCACCTGGCCAACCTGGCAGCGCGCCAACCCGGCGAGTCCGCTCCTGCTGCTCGTGCTGGCCATCGTCGCAGTTCTCTTGCTCGTCGTCATCGTGAAGCGGGGGCGCAGCCCCTAGCCAGCCCATAACACACACACCTGGGAGGACACATGTCGCTTCGATCCACGCTGTGCCGCCTCGCGGCTCCCTGCCTGCTCGCGTTCGCGGGCTGCACCACCACCTACCAGCAGATGCTGCACGAGCGCGATCTCAAGATCAGCCAGCTCGAGAACTCCAATGCGCAACTGCGCGCCGCGTCGAAGGACGCCGAGCGTCGTGAGAAGGCGGCGCGGGACGAGGCGCAAGCCCTTCGCGACCGCCTCGCCGGGGGGACCACGGAGGCCGCCGGCACCAAGAAGGACGAGATCCAGCAGGTGCAGGACGAACTCAAGGATCTCGACGTCGGCTACCGCCGCGGCAACGTCTCGATCGGGATCGAGAACGAGGTGACCTTCGCCTCGGGAAGCATAGACCTCAAGCCGGCTGCCGGCTCCGTCCTCGAGCGCGTCGCCGCGGTGCTGAAGCGCCGTTACCCCGACCGCCGGATCTACGTGGAGGGCCACACCGACACGGATCCGATCAACAAGACGAAGGGGCGATTTCGGAGCAACCGCCACCTCTCGGCGGAGCGCGCCGATGTCGTCGCGGGCTACCTGGTCGACAAGTGCGGGATGCCCGCGGACCAGGTCATCGTCGTGGGCTTCGGACCCTACGACCCGAAGCTCTCCGGCAACAGCGACGCGGCCAAGTCCAAGAATCGCCGCGTCGAAATCGTCGTCGGCGAGCCGCGCTGATCGGCGCGAGGGCGTCCGTAGGGTCTCCGATCGCCATCACCTGGCGGGATCACCTGGCTGGATCACCTGGCCGGGTCACCAGGATGGGACCGCTTTCTACTTGCCGAGCGGGCAGAGGAAACGGGTGCGAGGGCTGAACCTCTACGGTAGGCTGCGCCGCCCACCTGAGTGGAAAGGACTTGCATGACCGCCCGTTCGGAAACGCTTCGTAACGTCGCTCTCTTCGGACACTCGTATTCAGGCAAGACGGCCCTCATCGATGCGATCGCGTTCGCGACGAAGGTCGCGTCGCGGCACGGGGACTCTGCCGCGGGAACCAGCTTCGGCAACCAGGAGGCGGAGGAGAAGGAGCGGAAGCACACGTTGTGCTCCCACCTCTTTGGCTTCCCGGTCGGCGGCATCAACCTGAACATGGTCGACACGCCCGGACACCAGGACTTCCTGGGCGATGCGATCTCCGCGCTGCGCGTCGTAGAGACAGGCATCCTGTGCGTCAACGCGGCCGCGGGTCTCTCGTTTCACGCGCGCAGGCTGTGGCAGGAGGCGACGACCGCAGGCGTCGGGCGGGCCATCGTGGTCACGCACATGGAGGCCGAGACGGCGAACTTCGAGGCCACGCTGGCCGAACTGCAGGGTGTGTTCGGCGACATCGTCGTGCCGTTCACGTACCCCGACCACTCCGGCGCATCGTTTTCGGCGGTGCACAAGGTGCTCGACGGGCAGGGGCCGGCGGCAGCGGGCTACGCGGAGCGGATCACCGAGCGCGTTGCCGAGTCGGACGACGTCCTGCTGGAGGCGTTCCTCGAGTCGGGCACACTCGATCCCCAGGTGGTTCGCGCGAAGCTGCCGGGTGCGGTCGCCAAGGGGCGGATCGTGCCCCTGTTCGTCGTCTCACCGCCCAAGCTCCTCGGCGTCGCCGAGTTCCTGGATGTGATCGGGGGCGTGCTGCCATCGCCCCTGTCGTTCGGTCCGCGCGGCGCGGCGAAGCCGGGCACCGACGTTTTCGATCAGCTGGTCGAGCCCACCTACGAGGGGCCATTCGCGGCCTTCGTCTACCGTGTCGTGGTCGACCCGTACGTCGGGCGGATGAGCTACCTGCGCTGTCTGCGCGGGCATGTGAAGGCGGACGCCGGTTTCCTCAACGTCCGCACCGAGAAGCACGAGAAGGTGGGCGGGCTGCTCGTGATGAAGGGCCACGAACCCAAGCCGGCGGACGAGGTGAGCGTCGGCGATCTCTTCTGCGTGGGGAAGATCGAATCGCTCAACCACGGCGACACGGTCACCGCGGACGGAGCTCCCCTCCGCTTTCCGACGCCGAGCTTCCCGCCGCCGGTGTATTCGCTCGCGGTGCAACCGGCGTCGCGCGGGGACGAGCAGAAGATCGGGCAGGGCATCGAGAAGCTCCACACCGAGGATCCGACCCTCCACATCCGTCGCGACGAACTGACCGGCGAGTTGGTGATCGCAGGCATGAGCCCGCTGCATCTGGACGTGCATCTGGCTCGGCTCAAACGTCGTTATGGCATCGGCACCACCACGCACGCGCCGCGGATCGCCTACAAGGAGACGATCACGGCCAAGGCCGACGGGCACCACAGGCACAAGAAGCAAAGTGGCGGGCGCGGCCAGTTCGGCGAGGTCTACCTCCGGATTGCGCCGCTCGAGCGGGGCGCCGGATTCGAGTTCGTCAACGCCGTCGTCGGCGGCTCCATCCCCAAGCAGTTCATCCCGGAGATCGAGAAGGGCGTTCGCAAGTTCCTCGCGCACGGGCCGCTCGCGGGCTGCGTCGTGCAGGACCTGCAGGTCGAGGTCTACGACGGCAAGTTCCACGACGTCGACTCGGACCAGATCTCGTTCCAGATCGCCGGCGAACGCGCGATCGCGGACGCCTTCACCAAGGCGCGCCCCATCCTGCTCGAGCCGTACATGACGGTCGAGATCTCGATCCCCGAGCGCTTCACGGGCGAGGTGGCAGGCAACCTGTCCACGAGCCGTGGCCGCATGTCGGGCATGGAGACGCAGGAGGGCATCCAGATCATCCGGGCCGAGGTGCCGCTCAAGGAGATGCAGGACTACGCGACACATCTGCGGTCGATCACCGCAGGTGAGGGGTCCTTCACCATGCGCCCGTCCCACCTCGAGATGGTACCGGGCAACATCCAGCAGGAGATCGTCGCGGCGCACCACCGCGAGGTCGAAGCCGCCAAGCACTAGGCGAGCGCTGCCTTTGGAGCGCTGGCCGAGCTTGCCCCGCCAGCGCAGGTGCTTGGCCGTTGTCGGCTGCGACCGCCAAGGCAGCGGCCGCGGCAAGGCTGTCGTCCGCTCCTCCCCCGCCGGGCGTACCGCAGGCACGTGCCCTTGCGACCGCGGTAATGCCGCAGTGGCCCTCAATTGCAGCAGCCTCGCCTGCCGATAGGCGGATCGGGTTCGACGCCGCGCGACTTCCGTCCGGCGCGAGACCCCAGATGCGAGGCAGCTCATGGTTTCGATGGAAGAACTGCTCAACCTGCTGGTGCAGCAGGGGGGCTCTGACCTTCATCTCTCGGTCGGCGGCCCTGCCAAGGTGCGCGTCGATGGCAGGCTGATCGACACCGACTATCCGCCGCTCACCCCGGAGGTCAGCAAGAAGCTGATCTACTCGGTGATGTCGACCGACCAGATCGCGAAGTTCGAGAAGCACTGGGAGCTGGACTTCTCGTTCGGCGTCGCCAACCTCGGTCGCTTCCGGACCAACGCGTTCATCCAGCGCGGCACGATCGCCGCGGTGCTTCGCATCATCCCCGTCGAAGTCTTCAACTTCGAGCAGGTGGGTCTGCCCCGGAAGGTCTGCGAGGACATCTGCGCCCTGAACCGCGGTCTCGTGCTGTGCACCGGCGCGACGGGCTCCGGCAAGTCCACGACCCTGGCGGCACTGGTCGACCACATCAACCAGTCGCAGCAGGGCCACATCGTCACCATCGAGGACCCGATCGAGTTCCTGCACGGCAACAAGAGCTGCCTCATCAACCAGCGCGAGGTCGGCTCGGATACACACGGGTTCGGCGCTGCGCTGCGCTCGGTCGTCCGCCAGGACCCCGACGTCGTCCTGGTGGGCGAGATGCGTGACCTCGAGACGATCGAGGCGGCGCTGACCCTTGCCGAGACCGGTCACCTGACGTTCGGCACGCTGCACACCTCGGATGTCGTGCAGACCGTCAACCGCGTCGTCGACGTCTTCCCGGCACATCAGCAGCAGCAGATCCGCACGATGATGTCGTTCGCCCTACAGGCGGTGATCTGCCAGCAACTCGTGCCGCGCGCGCATGGTCGCGGCCGGGCTTTGGCATCGGAGATCCTGATCTGTACGCCGGCCGTGCGCGCGCTCGTCCGCGAGAACAAGGCGCACCAGATCGCATCGATCGTGCAGACCGGTGGCCAGTTCGGAATGCGGACGATGAACCAGTCGCTCTACGACCTGTTCCGGGGCGGCCACATCACCTGGGAGGATGCCATCAACCACTCCACCGACCTCTCGGATCTCGAGCGGCTGGCGCAGCGTCCGAACGCGACATCGGCTCTGGTCGGCAAGAAGCGATGACCCTGCAGCTCGACAAGAAGCTGCGCGTCATCCTCGAGAAGTCGGGGAAGATCGCGCCGGACGCGGGCGCAGCCCTCCTGCAGGAGGCGCAGCAGTCCAAGTCATCGCTCACGAGCGTGGTCGCCAAGAAGGGCCTGTGTTCGGCCGACGAGATCCTCGCGCTGCTCGCCCGTGTCGCGAACGTGCCACCGATCAACCTGCAGCGCGTGAAGTTCAACCCGGAGGTGCTGCAGGTCGTCGGAGCGGACGTGGTGAAGGAGCGCCGGATCTTCCCGATCGATCGGATCGGCAACATGCTCACGCTGGCGGTCGTCGATCCGTTCGACGTGCTGCAACTCGATGACATCCGTGTCATCACGGGCTGTCAGCTCCGCCTCGTGATCACGACGGAGGAGGCCATCGATCAGGCCCTGGGCGTCGCCTACAAATCCGACGAAGAGGCCGTAGGCGACATCCTCGGTGCCTTCGACGACTCCGACCTCGAACTTCGCGAGGAGTCGGCCGAGGACGACGCCATGGACCTCAATGCCATCAGCGACGAATCGTCGCCGGTGGTGAAGATGGTGAACAAGATCATCGCCGACGGCGTTTCGCAGGGCGCCAGCGACATCCACTTCGAGCCCTTCGAGAAGCGCATGATCGTGCGCTACCGCCGTGACGGCTGCCTGATCGAGGCGATGACGCTGCCCAAGCGGATGCAGAACACCGTCACGTCGCGCATCAAGATCATGTCCAAGCTGGACATCGCCGAGAAGCAGCGGCCGCAGGACGGCAAGTTCCAGATGCGGCTCGGCAACAAGGCGATCGACTTCCGCGTGTCGATTCTGCCGGTGGTGTGGGGCGAGAAGACCGTCTTCCGGATCCTCGACTCGTCGAACCTCGCGGTCGACATCGCCGCGCTCGGGTTCGAGGCCCGGAGCATGGAGGACTACAAGTGGGCGGTGGAGCGTCCCTACGGGATGATCCTCGTCACCGGACCGACGGGGTCAGGGAAGTCGACGACGCTCTACTCGGCGGTGCGGCACATCGCGGATCCCGAGATCAACCTGGTCACCGTCGAGGATCCCGTCGAGTACACGATCGAGGGGATCAATCAGGTGCCGGTGAACCCCAAGCGCGGCCTGACCTTTGCCGGCGCCCTGCGCTCGATCCTGCGTCAGGATCCCGACGTCATCCTGCTCGGCGAGATCCGCGACCAGGAGACGCTCGAGATCGCGGTGAAGGCCGCACTCACCGGACACCTGGTGCTGAGCACCCTGCACACCAACGACGCGGTGGGCACCATCGTCCGCATGGTGGACATGGGGATGGATCCGTTCAACATCGCGAGCGCCACGACCTTGATCTGCGCGCAGCGACTGGCGCGCAAGCTGTGCGCATCGTGCAAGGTCGAGACGACTTATCCGCGCGAGGTGTACCTGCGGCTGGGGTTCTCCGAGGAGGATCTGGCGAAGCCCGACTTCCAGGTGCACAAGGCCGTCGGCTGCCCGCGGTGTGGCACCGGCTACAAGGGCCGGTTCGCGGTGCTCGAGACCATGCGCATGTCCGAGACCATCAAGCGCATGGTGGTCGAACGACGTGCGGCGGCGGAGTTGAAACAGGCGGCGCTCGCGGAGGGCATGCTCACGCTGCGCCGCTGCGGGTTGCTAAACGTGATGCGGGGCGTGACCACGATCGAAGAGGTCGAGCGCGTCACCATGCCGGACTGAAGGGGAGAACACGATGACGACGACGTTCAAGTACCGTGCGAAAGACGCCACTGGCAACACCGTCAGCGGCACCATTCAGGCGGCGACGCAGAGCGAAGCGATGGCGGATCTGCGCCGTCGCCGGCTGACGCCGCTCCAGGTCGACGAATCCAAGGGTTCCCTCTTCCGCAAGGGACCGAAGCCCCGCCCTGTCGCCAAGAGGGCGTCGGTCAAGAAGGGCGAACTCGAGACCTTCACCCGCCAGCTCTCCACGATGCTGTCCGCGGGCATCCCGATGCTGGAGGCCCTGGACATCCTCGCGGATCAGGCGGAGAGCCCGGGTTTCCGCTTCTGCCTGGCCAGGGTGGTGGAGGACATCCGCGGGGGCGCCGACCTCTCCAGGTCGATGGAGGTCCATCCCAAGGTCTTCTCGGACATCTACGTGAGCATGATCCGCGCCGGCGAGGTGTCGGGTCAGCTCGACGTCATCCTGACGCGGCTCTCCGAGTACCTGGAGGCCGCGGCACATCTGCGCTCCGAGATCAAGTCGGCGATGACCTACCCGGTCATCTCGCTCGTGCTGGTCATCGGTATCGCGATGTTCCTGATGATGGGCATCGTCCCCTCGTTCAAGCCGGTCTTCGACTCGCTGGAGGTGGAACTCCCCGGGCTGACGGTCGCGATCATGGACCTCGCGTTCTTCATGCGCGACTCGTGGTGGCTGATGGCGCTCTCGTTCCCGGCCATGATCTTCGGGGTGCGGGCCTGGAAGAAGACGCCGAAGGGCGCCTACCTGTGGGACGCGATGATCCTCAAGCTTCCGGTGTTCGGCCCGCTGTTCCGGAAGGTTGCCCTGTCGCGGTTCGCCCGCACCTTCTCGACGCTGATCAAGAGCGGTGTGCCGATCCTGGCAGCGATGGAGATCGTGTCGGAGACCTCCGGCAACCTCGTCATCTCGAAGGTGATCGACGCGGCGAAGGCCAACGTCAGCGCCGGCGAATCGCTGTCCGAGCCCCTGGGTCAGAGCGACGTCTTCCCACCGATGGTGACGAAGATGATCGGCATCGGCGAGCGGTCCGGCGCACTGGACGCGTTGCTCGAGAAGATCTCCGAGTTCTACGACCAGCAAGTCGAGGCCGACGTCAAGGGTCTCACCTCCATGATCGAACCGATCATGATCGCGGTCATGGGCGTGATCGTCGGCGGCATCGTGCTCGCCGTGTTCCTGCCGATCTTCAAGCTGCAGGAGAAGCTGTCGGGCGGCTGAGGCCTGGGCGTGCGAACCATGCAACGGAACACGATTCGGCGTGTGGTCGGGTACGGACTCGGTGCGGGCGTCGCTGCGGCACTCGTCTTCGTCGGCGCCACGGCGTCGATCCCCCCTGGCCCGGACCACTTCCTCCTGCAGGCGGAGATCAAGCTCCGCTACGCGACCCAGCTCGCACCGACCGATGCCAACGGTGCGCCGGTTCCCGTACGTGAAGCCCTCATCCGCGACGCCGAGGCGTACCTCACCCAGGCCGAGGCGTTGCGCAAGGACTCGCCGCTCGCGGTGGAGTACCGCGGCTACATCCACTTCCTGCGCGGCGACGCCCGGGCGGCCGCGGCGTCGTATCGCCGGGCAGAGGGCCTCCTCACCGCCGACGCGCAGGACGCGAAGGGCGAACTGCGCGTGAACGAGGCCAGGATGCTGTCCTTGGCCGGCGATGATGCCGCGGCGCTGTCGGTCCTGCAGGCCGGGGGCGGCGTGCTCGGTACGGCGCGCGCCGCTGCCGAGGTCGAAACGGCACGGATCCTGCGCCGCGCCGATCGGTCCGCTGAGGCGCTGGTTGCCGCGCGCGCAGCCGCCGGCCACGCGCAACCGACGGATCGCGCCTGGATCGACGCCGGCGATCTGCTGGAAGAGCTTGGCGACGATGCCACCGCAGCTTCGACGTACGAACGCGTGCGGCCGACCCAACCGTTGGGCAACTACCGGGCGGCGCGACTCAAGGCCAAGGCCGGCGAGTTCGATATCGCCACTGAGATGTTGGAGCGAGCGATCGAGGGCATGGGGCCCGAGGTTCGCCGGCTCGTGGACCGCGACGCCGACATTTGGCGGAGCATGGCCACGACCGGGCGCTTCATGGATCTGTTCGAAGGGGCAGCGCACGCTGAGCCGGGTCGTTGACCTGGGGCGTGCGTTTCCTCGCTAATCTGGTTCCGCTAGGCTGACAAGGAGAGTCAACGTGAAGAAGCAACAGGGCTTCACCCTCATCGAATTGATGATCGTCGTGGCGATCATCGCCATCATCGCGTCCATCGCGATTCCCAATCTGCTGAGCGCTCGCCTCAACGCGAACGAGTCGGCGGCTATCGCGACGATGAAGAACATCTCGTCGTCGCAGGCCCAGGTGCAGGCCTCGGGCGCCATCGACGTCAACGGCAACGGCGCCGGCGAGTACGGCTACTTCGGCGAGATGGCGGGCACCCGCGGTATCCGCCTGAGCACCGGTGCGCAGTCGACCACCGCGCGCGTCACCCCGGCCGTGCTCTCGGGCGCGTTCGGCACGACCTCGTCGGTCACGTTCGCGGGCGGCACGACCACGACCGGTGGCGCCGTCCTGCGCTCCGGCTACTACTTCGCGATGTTCCTGCCCACGGCCACGTCCGGCTTCATGCCGGAGGCGACCACGGGTGGCGCGAGCGCGACCAACAACCCCAACGCCTCGCAGGCCGAGGTGCTGTGGTGCTGCTACGCGTGGCCGGCCTCGCGCGGCAACTCGGGCAAGCGCGCCTTCTTCGTCAACCAGTCGGGCGACGTGCTGGCCGCCCCGAACGTCGTCGCCGGTACCCTGTACACGGGCACGACGCGCGGGCCGAACCCCAACGCCGCCTTCGCGGGCACGACGATGGCGTCGACCGTCGCCTCCAACACCACCGGCCAGGACGCTCAGCGCTGGACCGTGGTCAACTGATCGACCGATCAGACGATTCGCGAGGGGGCGCGGCGCGAGCCGTGCCCCCTCGCTTCGTTTCTGGCGACCGCGGCCGTCGCCCCCGCCCGAAGCCTCAACTCGCTGCCCGGTTTTGTCGATAGCACGGGCGGCATGAACTCCACCGTTCGCGACGTCGCTCCGCCCGGTCCGGACGTGAGCCAGGCGACCCCGACGCTCGGCGGGCTCATGGCCTCGGGTCCGGTCACCGCGCCCGCGGCGCCGATGACACCGCCGGTCCGCCGGGTGACTTCGGTGACGATCGCCGTGCCGGCCCGGAACGAGGAAGCCAACCTGGGCTCGCTGCTCGTCGAACTGCACCGCGTGCTGGCGCCGATCCAGGCGCAGGGGCTCGACGTGCAGATCGTGGTCGTCGACGACGGCTCGACCGACGCCACGCCTGCGATCGCCGCCGCGCACGGCGCCACGGTCTTCTCGCATGCCGACTCGCTCGGCAACGGCGCGGCGGTGAAGCGCGGAATCCGGACCGCGACGCGCGACTGGGTGCTGCTCATGGATGGCGACGGCCAGCATCCTCCCGCCGCGATCCCGGCGATGCTCGCGCTGGCGGAGCGCTACGACATGGTGGTGGGCTCCCGTGATGGACGCGGCGGGGCGTGGCACCGCAACCTCGCGAACCGCATCTACAACGGTCTGGCGTCGTACGTCACCGGTCGCCGGATCCCGGACCTCACGAGCGGGTTCCGGCTGGTGCGTGCCGACGTGCTCAAGTCGTTCGTGTACTTGCTGCCCAACACGTTCAGCTATCCGACGACGATCACGCTGGCGATGCTGCGCGCCGGCTACTCGGTGGCGTTCCACCCGATCGCGGTGCGTTCGCGGCGCGGCAAGAGCCACATCCGGCTTCTGCAGGACGGCAGCCGGTTCGTCATGATCATCCTGCGCATCGCGACGTTCTTCGCGCCGCTGCGCGTGTTCGGTCCGGTGGCGGCGCTGGTCTTCACGTTGGGCGTCGCGTGGTACGCGTTCACCTACTTCGCCTACGGCCGATTCACCAACATGGCGGTGATGCTGATGGTCCAGGCGACCATGATCTTCGGCCTGGGGTTGGTGTCCGAGCAGATCGCCGCCCTCCGCCTGGATCGTTCCGGCGAGCATGACGCTGCGCGATGAGCCCGCGCGTTCTCGTGTTCGGCGCCTGGGATGACGGGCCGGGCTACCCGCGTACCCCCTCGATCCTCGCGTCCTTCCGGTCGCTCGGCTGGGAAGTCGCCGAGTGTCGTCGCCCGTCCCTTCTGCTGGGTCGTCGCAAGGCGGCGCTCGCCCGCCGGCCCTGGTGCTGGCCGCTGGTCGGGCTGGCCACGCTTCGCGAACAGCGCGCGGCCCGTCGCGAACTGCGGCGCGAGATCGAGCGGGTGCGCCCCGATCTCGTGTTCGTTCCGTACCCCGGACACACCTGGGTGCGCACCGCCCGTTCCGTCTTCGTCGGTCCGGTCCTCCTCGATCTCTTCCTCTCGGCCCACGACACCGTGGTCGAGGACCGCAGGTTGGTGCGGCAACGCGGGCTCGCCGCACGCCTGCTGCGAGCGTTCGACCGGCGTGCGTGCACCGATGCGAACCTCGTGCTGCTCGACACCAGGCATCACGCGCTCCGGGTCGCCGAGCTGACCGGCCTGCCCGTCTCGCGGTTTGCCTGGCAGCCGGTGGGGGATCCCGACGCGCTGGAGACCGCGGCGCCATACCAACTGCCGGCGTCGGGACCGTTGCGCGTGCTGTTCTTCGGCACCGGCGTGCCCCTGCACGGGCTGGACGTTCTCGTGCGCGCGGTGCGTCGCTGCCGTGGCAGCGTGAGCCTGCAGGTGATCGGCGGTAGCGAGCGCGATCGTCGCACGATCGCCGCTGCGCCCGGCGGGGAGGTGACCCTCCTCGAAGAGTTCGTGCCGCGGATCGAACTGGAGAAGCGGATGGCCGCGTGCGATCTCGTTGCCGGCGTCTTCGGCCGCTCGCGGAAGGCACAACTCGTCGTGCCCTTCAAGGTGGTGCACGGGCTCGCCGCCGGTCGCCCGGTCCTGACGGCCGACACTCCGGCCATCCGATCGATGCTGCGTGCGGGGGAAGAAGTCCTGGTCGCGCCGGCGGGTGACGCAGACGCGCTCGCCGTCGAGTTGCAGCGCCTCGCGGTCAACCGCGCTGCGCTCGCGGCAGTCGCGGCCAACGCGCGTGCCGCATTCGAGCGCGAGTTCTCGGCCGTCGCCCTGGCGCGTCGGTTGGCCGCGAGCCTCGCGAGCCTCGGGTTCAAGCCAGAGTCCCGGTCGTTGCGCAGGGAGCCCGCGCGTGTCTGACGTCGCGCCGGTGCGTTGGCCGTGGGCGTGGATCGTGGCCTGCGCCGTGATCGCGTACGGCGTCGCGCTCACCGGCGCGTTCGTGTACGACGATCTGCACTCGGTGCGCGACAACGAGGCCATCCGCTCGCTCGCGAACCTCCCGCGCTTCTTCCACGACCTCGACGCGTTCAGCGCGATCGACAACCGGATGTACCGGCCGGTGCTGCTGGTGTCGTACGCGATCGACCACGCGATCGGGCAGGGTGGGGTGTGGATGTTCAAGCTCACGAACCTCGCGATCCACATCGCCGTTGCAGGCGGCGTGTTCGCCCTCGCGACGCGGCTCGGCGCTCGCTCGCGCGCGGCTCTGGTCGCAGCGTGCCTGTTCGCCGTGCACCCGCTGGCGTCGGAGGCCGTCAACACGGTGTCGGGTCGTAGCGAGCTGCTGCTGACGCTCGGCATCGTCGGCGGCGTGCTGGCGCATCTGCGCGCGCGGGAGCGCCTCGCGTGGGCCGCGGTGACCGCGATCTGCGTCGCCGTCGCCTGCGGGAGCAAGGAGACGGGCGTCGTGTTGCCCGGGCTGCTACTGGCGCTGGATCCGCCGTGGCGAGCTCGGGGTCGCGTCGGGCGCTGGCTTTTCGCACAGGGTCTGCCGCTGGCCGTGGCCTTGACCTACCTGGTCGTGCGCCGCGAGTTGTTCGGCATGGCCACCGCCGCGATGCCCGCCCTGGTGAGTGGCGTGGACGTGACGGCGGGGCACGGCCGGGATCTCCTCACGCAGCTTTGCACGATGGCCACGCTCCTGCCGCGGGCCATCGCGCAGTGCGTCGTGCCCTTCGGTCTCACCCTCGACCCCGACGTGACCTACGTGCGCACCCCCTGGCATCCGGGCGTGCTGGCGGGCACCGTGTTCGTCGCGACGTTGGCATGGCTGGGCCTGCGCCGCCCGGCCGCGGGTTCCGCCCGCGCCTTCGGCACCGCACTGGCGTGGGCCACGGCGCTGCCCTGGGTGATCCTGCCGCTGAACTCCCCGTACCTGGAGCATCGGATGTATGGGCCGCTCGCCGGGCTCGCGCTGGTGGCAGCCCAGGCCCTGCCGGGCATCCGATTCGTCAGCGTGCCATCGCGGCTGGTCGCCGCGGTGGGGGTGCTGACGCTCGCGGCGTTCGCGGCCCAGCGCAGTGTCGAGTACCGCGACCCCAAGGCACTCTGGACGCGCATGGTGCAGACGCAGCCGTGGTCGGTGCGAGCGCTGTGTGGCCTGGCTCTCTGCCACATGGAGTGCGACGAACTCCAACCGGCGCTGCAGCTCACCCAACGCGCGGTGGCGATCTGGCCGAATCACGCCGCCGCGCTGCGCAACCTCGCCGAGCTGCACATCCTGCTGTCGCCGGAGCCGGGCCGGGCGATGGTGGCGCTCGTGGCGACCGACCGCCTCGTCGCAGCCGAACCCCACAATCCGTTCGATCGTCTGCTGTCGAGTCGTGCCCTCGCCGCGGTCGGCGGCGAGACGGGTGAGGCCCACTGGTTCGATGCAGCGGAGGCGCAGGCACTGGCGTGTCTGGAGTTCGCGCCGCCGAAGGGACTCGTGTTCCGCACCGCGGCGTCGGCGCGGGCACGGCAAGGGCGCCTCGATCTCGCCGTCGCGCTGCTCGACCGCAGCGTCGCGAGCGGACTCGACCACAGCTCCGTGCTCTTCGATCGCGCCAGCTACCTGCGCCAGCTCGGCCGCCATGCGGAGGCAGAGCGCGACATCGCGCGGGCTGCTCAGGGGAGTGCGTTCGATCCGCGCATCATCGAACTGCTGCGCACGCGCGCCGCGGGCCCGGCCCGCTGATCACCGGCAGTGGGTCTTGATGAGCTCCGTCAGCTTGGCGTGGACGCGTTCGTCGGGGCCGCGCCGGAGCATTTCCTTGAAGTAATCGCAGGCGCCGGCCCCCTCGATCCTGCCGATTGCGTCCAGGCAGTGTCCCTGGAAGATCGGGTTGACCATCATCTCCGGCGGTCGGTCGTAGAGTCGCTTGATGACCTTCACGCCGCGCACCGACCGCAGGTCGCCGAGCTGCTTCACGCAGGCCTGCACGGTCGCGAGGTCGTGATCCTGGCGCCCGGCGACCATGATCAGCTTCTCTTCGACGTCGCTCGCGCCCGTGGCGACGAACAGGTCGATGAAGTTGAAGAACATCGGCATGCGCTCCGGCACCAGTTGGGCCGCGCCGAACGCCTCCCGCAGACCCGCCGGGAGACGAGTGGGGTCGATTCCCGCCGCGGACTCGTACGTCAGCAGCTCTCCGAGCACGCGGCCGAGGCGTTCCTTGTCGGTCTCGAGCAGGACGTTTGCCGCGTGGACCCGGATGCGTGGCGACACCGAGCGGTCGACGCCGCGCACGGTCTCCTCGAGCAGTGCGATGCCGCGTGCCCGGTCCAGACGGGGCAGGGTCGTGATCAGCCACTTGCGGAGATCGTCCTCCGTGGGGGCGGCGTTCTTGAACGCGGCGACCAGGGGTTCGTACGCGTCTGCGCCGATCGCCTCGAAGGCCTTGGTGAGGTCGTCGACCCGTTCCTGGATCGCCCCGATCTCACGCTGCGGGGTGGTCGACAGGGACAGCAGGGGCGCCCAGTGCCGGAGGTGTTCGAGGAGGGCGGTGACGCCGAGTCCCTTGCTCCCGCGCTCGAAGCGGAACAGTTGCATGGCCCGCTCGACGCGGGCCTGGGAGGCCTCGAGTGCGGCAGCGCGGGAGGCGAGGTCGTCGAAGCGGGAACGGATGTCCCACCAGGCGCCGCCGCCTCCGGCCAGCAGGGCGAGGCCAACGACGAGGGATGCGCCGTTGCGGTGGGAGGGTCGGGTCTCGGTCATCGGGAGGGACATTATCTCGGGGGTCTCTGGTTGCACCTGCGGGCGCGACCCCGAGCGCAGAGCGGTGCGATCTCGAACACTCGACCTGCGGCTTTTCGCACGCGGGGCGAGTGCCCGGCATCGCATCGCGTGGCGAGCGCCCGGGATGGCCAGTGCCGTGCCAACGGGCGAATCGCGCTCGCCCCTTGCCTTGGGCGGTTGCTCGCCGCCGGCGTCCGGCCCGGCCGGACCGCACCGCGAACCGCATCTCCCCGGTTCCACGGCATGGTTCTTGGTTTATGGTGCCGGCCCCTCCTCCCATCCGACAGACACCAAGGAGTGTCCGCGTTCGGCCAGGGCACCGGGTATGGTTTCAAGGTGCTCCGAGCTCGCGCGGACAGGCCCTCCTCCGCTCCCCTCCGTATCGCCGTTCCCTCCGTTTTGCCGTCCCTGAGAAGCAAATGCAGCTCCGAACGATCTCTGTCTCTGCCCTCGCCTTGTTCCTGGGTCTGGCGGGTTGTTCCACCGGCGGCGGCGCAAGTTCGCTGACCACACCGTCCTGCGACGACGGCAGCGGGACGCCGGCCGCGACGTTCTGCGTCGTTTCGTGCAACCTGGGCTGTGGCGCCTCCGGGTGCTCCATCAGCGAGATCGCCCAGAACCAGCCCATCACGTTCGTGTTCAACAAGCCGGTCGATCCGGCGTCCGCGAACTTCACGACGATCCAGATCAAGACCGAGACCGGCGAGGAGCCCGTCGGCCAGTTCCTCGTGAATGGGAACCAGGTGACGTTCGCCCCCGAGGTGCAGGTCGTGGGCAGCAGCAGCTTCTTCGGGTTCAAGAACGGGGCCTCGTACCGATTGGTGTTGCGCCAGGCGGGACCGGGCAACGCGACGGTGCGTTCGACATCCGGCGACTCCATCGCACGCGAGACGGTGTGCAACCTGCGCGTCTCGCGCGGCATCGTCGACCTCGATGAGCAACCGCCCCGCGCCACGCTGGTGACGCCTTCGGTCACCCAGGGTGCGCCGCGCGACACGGCGATCGTCGTCGAGTTCAGCGAGATCCTGGACGCGGCTCCGTTCCAGACGCCCTTGGCAAGCCTGCCGGTGCAGTTCCGCGTGCGGGCGACCCGGGCCGGGGCGAGCGGGCGCGAGTGCGATCCCACGGTGGCCGCACTGTCCCTACGCGGCTCGTTCCGCCTGGTCCAGGATGTCGCGCGCCAGCGCACCATCGTCAACTTCATCCCGGGTAGCAAGCTGCCCGCCGAGGGTTGCGTGCAGGTCGAGATCACCACGCGCGTGCGCGACGTTGCGGGCACCGCGGCGCGTCCGCAGCTCTTCCAGTTCGTGGTCGAGAACGCAGTGCTCGAGCGCCGTGAGCTGATCGAGTCGTTCACGTCCCAGCAGCAGCTCGATGCCGAGCGCTCGGCCGGGGAGTGGTCGGGCGGGGCGGTCACGCCGGCGCGGATCGGGGGCTCCGGCCGACACGGTGAGTTCGACGCGGCGCTCGGTCAGGACCTGGGCGGCGACGTGTTCTTGTGGGATCTCCAGCGCGATGAGCGCAACGGCGTCCGCGGTTTCGTCATCCCCGCGTCGGCGACGCTGAGCGGCGTCGAAGAGCTGGTCACCGACGGCGAGTTCCACTTCTCGCGCCTGGTGATTCCCGCCGGTCGCACGATCCGTTTCACCGGTCCCGTGCCCGTGAAGTTGTTCGTCCGCGGCCGTTGCGAGATCGCCGGGACGTTGGATCTCAAGGGCGTCTCGTCCGCACCTGGCTATCCGGCCAAGCCTGCAGTCGCGCGCGACTACCCTGGCCAGCCTGGCAGCGCCGGCGGCGCGGGGGGTGGGCGCGGCGGCGACGGTGGCAGTCTCGAAGCGACGATGGGCCTGCCGAGCAACCCCAACAAGCCGCTGTTCGACGGCGGCAACGGCGGCGACGTCACTGTGGCGAGCACGCACGGGTACAGGAGAGACACGGAAGGCACCGGTGGACGGGGCGCGAAGCAGTGGCCGGACTCGGGCCTGCTGAGCCAGGTGCGTTTCACCTACCTCGGCGTGATGTCGGTCATGGCCCCGTCGCCGGGCGGCGGCGGCGGCATGACGACGCCCGGCGGCGCGGGGCGCAACGACAGCCAGCCGGTGGGGCTGCGTCAGGGCGAGACCGCCGCGAGCCGCGCGTTCGACGCCACTGCACTCGCTCCGGCGGTGAGTTCGCTGGTCCACTACCTCGCCGGCGGCGCCGGCGGTGGTGGCGGTGGCGCGCACACCTTCTATCGCGTGTTGGGGGACTTCTTCCTCTGGAACGCGGGCGGCTCGGGCGGCGGCGGCGGTGGCGCCATCGCGCTCCGCGTGGGTCGCGATCTCATCACCACTTCGGAATCGGTGATCGACGTGAGCGGCGGCAACGGCGCGACCGGCGGTTCGCTCCGCGAGGGCCCCGCGACCCCCGGCGGCGGCGGCTCGGGTGGCACGATCCTGATGCAGACCGGGCTCGACATGTCGCTCGCGGGCTCCGCGCGCGCGCTGGGTGGCACCGGCGGCCGGTTCGAGTTCCTGCTCGGGCTCGGCCAGTACGACGATCGCATCCGGGTGTACGGCGGTGACGGCTCCGTCGGGTACGTGCGCGTCGAGGCACCGACGCAGCCCGATCCGGCGCGCATCGGTCAGCTCCTCCCGCCCGCCGGGCCGCGCAACGTCGGTGTCCTCACCGATCGCGACAAGCAGATCGGTCTCCAGTCGCTCTTCTACCAGCTCCAGGACGTCGTGCCGCCCCGCTGGGTCGGCTACGAGGTCGAGGCCATCGTCGACAGCCAGCGCATCGTCTACAGCGACGATCCGACTCGCGGCTCCGGTACGCGCGCGACTCCGATGGTCCAGGCCGTGGGATTCGTCGTGCAGGGCACCCGCGACGACAACGGCACGCCGCTGCCGCCGACCGCTCCGTGGCGCGAGTTCGTCGGCCCATTCGGCGGTGCCGCCGGCAACCTGAACCAGGACTCGGCGACCGCCGTCCGATTCCAGCTCATCTTGAACTACGACCGCGCGACGACCATCGAGATCAAGCGCGTGTCGATCTTCTACGAGAACTGATTCCACGAGAACCTGACCGGCCTGCGCCCCGCTCCCACCGATGTCGCAACGAATCGATCGTCTCCTTGCGCCGTTCGCCGTCGTCCTTGCCCTCGTGTTCCCCGGTTGCACCGGTGGCACGCCGGGGGGCGCTTCCTTCAGCGCCGGACGCTGTGCGACGACCGAGTCGAAGTTCTGCCTGGTCTCGTGCAGCCTCGGTTGCTCGAGCACCGGCTGCAGCGTCTCGCAGATCGCGCAGAACCAGCCCATCACGCTGAGCTTCAGCCAGCCCGTGGATCCCGCGTCCGTGAACTCGGCGAGCGTGTTGTTGCGCACCGCCAACGGTGAGCCGCCGATCGGCGACCTCCTCGTCGACGGCGCGAACATCATCTTCCGGCCGAAGATCGAGATCTCCGGCGGATCGACGTTCTTCGGCTTCCGCGCCAACGAGACCTACATCCTCGCGCTGCCTGCGGGCAGCGGGCAGACGTTGCGCGCCATCTCCGGCGAGGCGTTGGGTTCGCAGGTCTCCTGCCAGCTCACCGTGAGCCTCGGCATCGTCGACATCGACAACCAGCCGCCGATCCCGACCCTGCTCTCGCCGACGGCGAAGGACAACGTCTCGCTCGGCACGAGCGTCGTTCTCGAGTTCAGCGAGCTGATCGACGCGGCGCCGTTCGCCGGCACCGGCGAGGGGGGTCCGGTGGAGTACTTCATCAGCCGCACCGCGCGCGTCGGCAGCGTGCCCCAATGCGACGACGGGGCACTGCGCGTCCCGCTTCCCGGCACACCGCAGGTGGTGCTGGATCCCATCCGCGGCAAGGCGACGGTCTCGTTCCGGCCGAGTGTGCAACTGCCCGGCGAGGCATGCATCGAAGTGAAGGTGACCAACCGGGTGCGCGACCTGTCCGGTCGCCCTGCCGTGCCGATCACCTATCGCTTCGTCACCGAGGCATCGACCACGGACGACCTCGTCGCGATCGAGGAGTTCGACTCGGTCGGCCGCCTCGACACCGCGTACTCCTCGACCCGCTGGCAGAACGGGACGGCGTTGCCCGGCATCGTCGGCGGCAGTGGCCGGCACGGCGACTTCGACGTCGAGATCGGTCGCGACGCGGGTGGCGGCGTGTACGAGTGGGACACCGATGCCTTCGGCGGCTTCAAGATCCCGGCGCGCCTCACGCTGAGCGGTCGGGACGAGTTCGTGTCCGACGGCGCGTTCGAGTTCACTCGGTTCGAGCTGCGCGCGGGCAAGACGCTCCGCTTCATCGGCTCGAAGATCCCCAAGATCCGCGTGCGCGGCGAAGCGATCATCGACGGCACGATCGACGTGGCCGGTGTGACCCAGTTGATTCAGCTCGGTTTCCTCACCACGGGTCAGCCCGGAACGCGTGGCGGCCCCGGCGGCGGCACCGGCGGCGCGGGTGCCGCGGCGTCCAACGGGATCAACGTCTCGAACGGTCAGCCCGGAGACATGGTGCAGGTGGCCGCGACGCACGGCTATCGCGATCGGATCACCGGAACCGGCGGCCTGGGCGCACGCCAGTTCCCGGTCGACAACGCGTCGGTGACGCACACGTTCAGTGGCGTCGTGTGTGTCCAGGTGCCGGCCGGCGGCAGCGGCGGCGGGTACTTCCGCGCCGGCACGGCCGGTGTGGCGCTCCGCAACCCCGGCCCTTCGCCGGGGGATCTGGCCTCGCCGACCGCCGGTGGCGGGGCGTTCCAGCTCTTCCCCATCCCCGCGAACACGAGGTCGATCGATCACTTCCAGATCGGTGGCTCCGGCGGCGGCGGTGGCGCGAGCCACATCTATTCGCACACCGTCGGCCGCACGTTCATCTGGCGATCCGGCGCCGGTGGCACTGGCGGTGGCGGCGTGGTCGTCGTCCGTGCCGGAGGGGCCGTCGTGGTCGGCGAACAGGGCAAGATCCTCGCCAACGGTGGCAAGTCGTACGAGCCGTACGACAACGTGACGCAGGGGCCCCCGGGCCCCAATGGCGGCGGTTCGGGTGGCACGGTGCTCCTGCAGTCCGCGACGATCGTGCAGGGGCTCGGTGTGATCGACATCAGCGGTGGGCCGGGAGCCCACATCCGACCGGGGACCGGACAGCCGTTGCTCGACATCGAGGCGAAGGGTGGCGCCGGTGCGCCAGGTTTCGTGCGCGCCGAGATGCCGAACAACCCCGGGCTCGGGATCCTTCGCCAGGTGCGTCCGCAGGTCGAACCGCAGATGGTCGGCGATCTGACCGACACCGACTCCACGAGCGGCTTCATCACCAAGTGGTACACCACGCGGTTGATCTTCCCGCCGAACTACGTCCGCTACGAGATCGACGCGGAAGTGAACGGCCAGACGGTCATCTACAGCGACGACCCCACGCTCGTCGGTTCGCGGTACGCCAAGCTCGGTGCAGGCGAGGCCATCTCGGCGCTCTTCCAGGCCGGCGCGGTGAACCCGCGTGACGGCACGCTGTCTGGGCAACCCGGACCGTGGCGCAACACCGTCGGCGCGCACCAGGGCGAACAGGGTCTGACCCCCGACGCGTACACGGGCTATCGCTTCCAGATCCTGTTCAACCAGGGTTCCGGAGTCGTCATCCGCAGCGTGAAGATCCGCTTCCGGTCCTGAGCGCGACGTTCGCCGCAACGGGCAACGGCCGCTCGCGTGCGGCCCGGTTGCGCGCCGCTCTCGTCTGGGCCGGGCCGGGACGGTGGTTTGCCCCGGGCGTGATCGAGATCGACCGCGGCGGTCGCATCATCGGCGTCCGCGCGGACAGCGGCCGACCGTCGCCGACGCGAGCCATCTTCCCCGGTCTGGTCAACGCGCACGCGCACCTGCAACTCGGTGAACTCGCAAGGGCGCCCCGGCGGTTCGTACCTTGGCTGCGCGCCGTGATCGGCGCCCGTGGCACGGACGTGTCCGCGGTGCGTGTCGCAGCCGAAGCGCAGACGGAGGCATCCCTGACGGCGCTGCTGGCCGAGGGTTGCACGGCGGTGGGGGAGATCGACTCGCTCGGTACGAGTCCGGCGATCCTTGCGCGGAGAGATGTCGCGGGCCGCTGTTACCAGGAGCTCCTCGGCTTCGACCTCGATGCATCGCAGGCGAGAGCGCTCGTCCGCCGCCGGGCGCGGCCGGGCAGCCGCGCCTGCGGGGCTGGTCTCTCGCCGCACGCGCCGTACTCCGTCTCCGCAGCCCTCGTGTCTGCTGCCGATCGGGCCGCGGCGCATCTCTCGATCCACGTGGCGGAGAGCGTCGAGGAGATCGAACTGCTCCGCGCGGGCACGGGTCCGCTGCGGCGCGTCCTGGAAGACCTCGGCAAGTGGCCACGTCACGCGCAGGCGCCGCGGGCCACGCCCATCGCCTGGCTCGACGCACTCGGGATCCTGTCGCGGCGCTGTCTGCTCGTGCATGCGCAGCACGCCACCGACCGCGATATCGAGACGGTCGCCGCGCGCGGTGCTCCGGTCGCGGTGTGCCCGAGCACGATCCGGTTCTTCGGGCGGCCGCCGCCAGACATCGGCCATTGGCGGCGCGCCGGCGTCGTGGTCGCGCTGGGCACGGACTCGGCGGCGAGCCGCGCGGGTGCCCTGTCGATGCGTACGGAGATGGCGCTCGCGGCGAAGATGTGGCCGGACCTGTCCGCGGAGCAGATCCTGACGCTCGCGACTCGCGAGGCTGCGTGCGCCATCGGCCGACCGGGTCTCGGTCGGATCGCCATCGGCGGCCGGGCCGACCTGTGCGCGGTCGAACTCCCTCGCCGATGGACGCCGGCCAGTGCGCTCGCGGGATTCGTGCGGGGCGACCTGCCGCTGGCGGCGACCTGGCTCGCCGGTCGCTGCCTCGACCTGGGTAGCCGCGCCGCCAAGGGCGCGCATTGACCTGCGCCTGGCAAGGCGAGGCACCGCACGCGTGCACTGCCGTCCGGCATGGCCTACCATCCGGCCGCAGGCCTCGATGCACGAACTCCTCGACCTCATCCAGCGCAACCACTCGTTCTGGCTCTGTGGTCACGAGAACCCCGATGGCGACTGCATCGGCGCGCAGGTGGCCATGTACCACCTGCTCAACACGCTCGGCAAGCAGGTCGTGATCTACAACCCCGACCCGCCCGCGGCCGCGGTCGACTTCGTGCTGAGCCAGACGCCGTTCTTCTCGCTCGGCGGTGATCGCCCCCCGCCGCGCGTCGACGTGCTGATCCTCATGGATTGCGCCTGGCTGCAACGCCTGGGCGCCCTCGAGGCCGCCGTGCGCGCCGCGCCCCCGCGCGTGATCGCCGTGATCGATCACCACGTGGGGAGCGAGGACGGCGACGGCACCGTCGCCTATGTCGACCCGGATGCGCCGTCGACGGGTGCGCTCGTGTACCGGCTGTACGGGCAACTCGGGCGAAGGCCCTCGCCGGTGGCCGCCGAGGGCGTGTTCCTGTCGCTGGTCGCCGACACCGGGTGGTTCCGCTACTCGAACACCACTGCCGAGGTCTTCTCGATCGCGGCCGACCTGGTCACCTGCGGCGTCGAACCGGCCCGCCTGTTCGACCTCATGTTCCGGCGCAACCATCAAGAGTCGGTGGCGATGCTCGGCCAGGGACTCACCCGCAGCGAACGCCTGTTGGAGGGCCGCTACGCCTACTCGGTGCTCGAGCGAGGCGCGGTCGAGCACGCCAAACGGGTTGGCTTCGACACCGACGCGATCATGGAGCCGCTGCGCAGCGTCCGCGGGACGGAGGTGGTGTGCCTGTTCAAGGAGCTGGCATCGTCGCTGGTGAAGATCTCGCTGCGGGCGGTCAACGACATCGACGTGCAGGCGATCGCCGCGCAGTACGGAGGCGGCGGCCACAAGAAGGCGTCCGGCGCCCAGATCCGACTCCCGCTCGCCGACGCGATCCTCTCGGTCCAGAAGAAGGTCGAGTCGGCGCTCGCCGACGCAGCGGCTGATCCCGCGTCGTGACTGCGTTCGCGCTCATCTCCGACATCCACAGCAACATCGAGGCGCTCGAGGCGGTGTTCCGCCGCATCGATGCCCTGGGCGTGGCGGAGGTGATGTGCCTTGGCGATGTCGTCGGGTACGGAGCAGACCCGGCGCCCTGCGTGGCCATGGTCATGGCGCGCTGCAAGTGGACGCTGAAGGGGAACCACGACTGGGGGCTGTTCCACGAACTCGACGACTTCAATCCGTACGCGCGCGAGGCCCTGCTCTACACGCGCCGCAAGCTGCGGCCGGGCTTCCTGCGCTTCGGACGCCAGGCGATGTGGGACTTCCTCGCCGGCCTGCCGGACCAGATGGCCGACCACGGCTACCTGTTCTTCCACGGCTCGCCGCGCGATCCGATCATGGAGTACGTGCTGAAGAGCGATGGCTTTCTCGAGCCGGAGAAGATGGCGGACATCTTCGGTCGGATCGACCGCCCCTGCTTCGTCGGCCACACGCACTGGCCGGGCGTGCATCGCAGCGACTACCGCTTCGTGCAGGCGACCGAAGAGAACCACCAGTTCAAGCTCGGCGCAGAGCCCATGGTGGTCAACATCGGCAGCGTCGGCCAACCTCGCGACGGCGATCCCCGCGCCTCGTTTGCCGTGGTGAGCGACGGTGTCGCCGAGATCCACCGCGTCTCGTACGACTTCCGACCCACGCAGGCGAAGATCCTCGCCGCCCGCCTGCACCCCGCACTCGCCGAGCGGCTCGCGCGCGGCAAATGACCGGGGTCTGGGTCGTGCTGTCGACCGCGCCGGAGCCGGAGGCGCGCGCGCTTGCCGATCGCCTCCTCGCCGACGGCCTCGTCGCCTGCGTGAACCTCGTGGGTCCGGTCACATCGCGGTACGTCTGGCAGGGCAGGATCGAGGAGAGCCGCGAGACGCTGCTGGTGCTGAAGACCAGCGTTGCGCAGGTCGATGCGCTGCGCGCCCGTCTGGTCGACCTGCACTCCTACGAGGTGCCGGAGTGCCTGGCCTTCGAGGTCGGCGCCGGCCATCAGGCCTACCTCGACTGGGTCGTGTCCGCGTGCGGCAGCTCGCCGCCGGCCTCGCCATGACGCTCCAGCACGACGAGGCCGAGGTCCCGTCGCGCCCCTGGGCGCTGGTCGTCGGCCTGCTGATCGCGATCGCCTCGTACTACGCCGGCGCCTGGCTCACCTATCCGGACGACGTCGATCCGCTGCGCGCCCGGCGTGGGCTCGCCGTGACCATGCTCGTCGCGAGCTACTGGCTCACCGGCGCCATGCCGCTCGGGGCGTCGTCGCTCCTGCCGCTCGTGCTGTTCCCGGCGCTCGCGATCACGCCGATGTCGACCGTCGCGAACAGCTACGCGGACCCGATCCTGTGGATGTTCTTCGGGGGCTTCGTCCTCGCCCGCGCCATCGAGCGCTTCGACCTGCACCGGCGCCTGGCCCTGCACGTGATCACCGCGGTCGGGTTGCGGCCGCGGCGCCTGGTGCTCGGCTTCATCGCCGCTGCGACGGCGTTGTCGGCGTGGATCAGCAACACCGCCACCGCGCTGATGCTGATGCCCATCGGCGTCGCCCTGGTCGACCGCCTCTCGCGCGAGGGCGTGCTCGACCCGCAGCACGCGCGCCGGTTCAGCGTGGGCGTGATGCTCGGCATCGCCTACGGCTGTTCGATCGGCGGGCTCGCCTCGCCGATCGGGACGCCGACCAACCTGGTGTTCTTCGCCGAGAGCAACTACGGCGCGATGGTCAAGGCCGGTGCGCCGGACTTGTCGTTTGCGACCTGGGTCCTGATCTTCGCGCCGCTGGCCGCGGTCCTCGCCGTCGCCCTCTGGCTCATGCTCACGCGCTGGCTGTACCCGCTGCCGAGCGTCGCGAGCGCGGGTGCCGCGGATGCGATCCGCGCCGAGCTGCGCGCGCTCGGTCGGATGAGTCGCGCCGAGTCACGGGTCCTCCTCCTGTTCCTCGCCACGGTCGTGCTCTGGATCACGCGTGGCAACATGGGCGGGCTCCCGGGCTGGGAGAGCCTCGTCGGTCTGCCGCGCAACCACGTGACCGACGGCACCGTTGCGGTCGGCATGGCGCTGCTCGCGTTCGTGATCCCCTCGGGCCAGCCGGCGCGGCCGACACTCATGGACTGGCGCACGGCCGCGAGCATCCCGTGGGACATGTACTTCCTGCTCGCCGGCGGGTTCGCGATCGCGCAGAGCCTCGACGGCACCGGCCTGTCGCGGGCGATGTCGGAGAGCCTCGCCCCGGTCATGCGCGGGCTCGACCCGCTCTGGGCCCTCGCCGTGCTGGCGGTTTTCGCGACGGTGCTGAGCGAGATCGCGAGCAACACCGCGATCGCGTCGCTCCTCATGCCGGTCCTGCGCGCGACCGCCGGGGCCGCGGGGTTGGACCCGCGCGCCCTCATGCTCCCCGCCGTGCTCGGCTCGTCGTTCGGCTTCGCGATGCCGATCGCGACGCCGCCCAACGCGGTGGTCTTCGCCACCGGCAAGGTCTCGCTGCGCGACATGGTGCGCGCCGGCATCGTGCTCGACGTGCTGTGTTGCGTGTGCCTGGTGGCGTGGTGCTATCTCGTCGTGTTCCCGGTGCTCGGCATCGTCTTCGGTCAGGTGCCGGCGTGGGCGAAGTGACGCCGGCCCCGCGGCGTGGGCTCCTCGCTCTCTTCCTCGGGGCGTTCTGTTTCCTCGGGCTGTTCGCACACGGCTACGTGGAGAACACCGACGCCGAGATCACCATGCATGCGGCGCGCGCGTGGTGGTTGCGCGGCGATCCCGGGTTGTTGCGCGACGGGCCGGACACCTCCGCCGCGGAGCGGTGGATCGCGACGCAGATCCACGAGCCTGGCCCCCTCGACTTCGGCCTCGTCGGCCGCAACGGCCGCGCGTACGTGTGGTTTCCCATCGGCCATCAGGCCCTCATGGTGCCGGCGGTCGCGCTCGGCGAAGCGTGCGCGCGTGCGTTCCCTGCCACCGAGGTCCGCCTCCTCGAGCTGAAGCACGGCGACGATCTGTTCGGCCGCTTCTTCTGGTGCCGGTTCTTCGTGAGCTGGCTGCCGATCCCGTTCGCCGCCGGCGCGGTGGTCGTGGTGTTCCTCCTGGCGCGCACCCTCGGCGCGTCGGCGCGCGCCGCGCTCGTCACCACAGCGTTCGCCGTGCTCACCACCGCCCTGTGGCCGGGCAGCAGCGAGACGATGTCCGACGTGCCGGGCGCATTCTTCCTGCTGGCCTGCGCGCTCGGCGTGTTCGCATGGCGCGCCGCAGTGCTGGCGGGTCGTGGGCGTGCGCGCACGCTGGTCTGGGCCGGCGTCGCCGGCGGCTTCGCGGTACTCGTGCGCTACCCGCACGCGCTGCCCGTGCTGGTGCTGGCCCTCGGCGCGCTCGCCATCGCCTGGCGGCGCCAGCGGTGGAAGGATCTCGCCTGCCTCGCGCTGGGTGGAGCACCCGCCCTCGTCGCGCTGTGCGCCGCGAACTGGATCCGTTTCGGCAGCCTCACGGAGACCGGCTACAGCGCGGGGGCGACGCCCGAGTGGTGGAGCTACCCGCCGTGGCTCGGGATCCCGCTGATCTTGCTGGCGCCGGGCAAGGGCATCCTCTGGTTCTCGCTCGGGCTCTGGCCGGCG
Organism: uncultured candidatus Brocadiaceae bacterium; assembly: GCA_964418595.1. GTDB lineage: Bacteria > Planctomycetota > UBA1135 > UBA1135 > UBA2386 > CAYQMF01. Next base: position 34,649 of record CAYQMF010000002.1, on the reverse strand, counting down.
CTCGGGCAGGTCTTCCGCCGGGCGACGTGGGCCGAGCGTTGGCCATGGCTCATCGCGCTCTGCGTGCTGGGTCTGCCCGTGATCGTCTCGGGTCACACCGCTGGTTGGGCTGGCGGGCAGTGCTGGTCGGCGCGCTACTTCACGCCGGGGGTCGTGCTCTTCGTGACGGTCGGCCTCGCCCTCGGTCGGCCGTGGGAGCGCCGGCCGAGGACCCTTGCCGTCGTGTTCACGCTCGGCGCCCTCGTGTCGCTCGGGGGCGTGCTCACGCCCTATCGGGGCGACCGCAACCTCGCCGACGCCGCGACTGCCGCCGCCTACCCGGAGCAGGCGGCGACCAACCGCGACCTGCTGCCGCTCATCTACGACTTCGAGCCTCGCTTCAGCCCCGTCCACAGCCACTGGACCTACGCGTGGCTGTCGGCCAGCGGGCGGCTGGCCGAGGGTGGTTCCGCCAACACCACGGAGCCGATGTTCGGCGTGCGCGTGCCACCGCCGGCGGGCGACCACGTCCGGCCGTCGCAGATCGAAGACCTCGCGATCCGGCACTGGTGGTGGCGCTACGGCGCAGCGCTGTTCCATTGGCCGGCCTGGCTCGCGTTGCCGTGGCTGCTCGGGGCAGCGTTGGGCCTGCGGCAGGCGTGGCGAAAGACGGCACCGGAAACGCCCAAGCCAACGGGGCTTGCCGGCCGATAGGGGAGGGCGAGGCCCCTCCCCACCATGAGTCTCACCCTAAGCCTGCTCCTCTCCTTCCTGTCGCCGCAAGACCCGGCCAAAGCGCCAGCGGTCGAGCCCCCGGCGGTGGTCGTGCTCCAGTCGGGCGAGGAACTCACTGGCACCCTCGTCGCGGAGACCTCCGCCTACCTCGAAGTGCGGCTCGGTGGCGACACCGTCATCGGCCTGCAGAAGGCCCAGGTCCGCGAGATCCGGCGGCTGCCGGTGCCCACGGCGGCCGACCCGGTGCCTGCGACGCCTGCGCCGACGGAGGGTGGACTCGACCTCGGCGTGCGCGACGAGTGGTACGCGCTCCACGATGCCGAAGGCCGCGTCGTCGGCACCCTGCACGCGACCCTCGTGCGCGGCGACGAGCGCGAACTGCGCGTCGGCGAGGAGTGGGACTTCGCGACCGCGGGCGTGCACACCCAGATCACGCGCCTCGAGGTCATCGCCCACGGCGGTGCGCCGGTGCGCTGCTTCTACCACGAGCGGACCCATCGTCCCGGCGAGCGTCTCCCGCGCGACGAGCGCGTCGTGCGCGGCGAGGTCGCCGGTGGCGTGCTGACGATCGTGCGCACCGATGCGCGTGGCTCGGAGACGCGGCAGTACCCGGCCGGCAAGGACCTCACCCTGCCGCTCGCGTTCGTGGCGCACTTCCGCCAGCGTCCCGGCGACTACGGGTTCCGCGCCGCGCGCCTCGTGTACGACGCCGCGGCGGAGGAACTGCAGCACTGGTCGATCGCGACCGGCGGCCGGCGTCGGGTCGAACTCGACGGGGCCGTCGCCGACGTGCGCGAGCTGAGTGCGACCGTGGCCGACCGCACCAACGTCGAATGGCTCGATCCCCTCGGCCGCACGGTCCGCCGCGAGGTCAACGGCACCGCGCTGGTCGCGATGCGCGCGGCGAAGGACGTGGCCGTCGCGATGGCGGGCTCCGGCGCGCGCGCGTTCACGCCCGCGGTCATGCGCGAGGCCGAGGGCCGGTTCTCGCTGTGGTTGCCCAATCCGATCTGGCGCCTCGAAGCGAACCAGGCCGTCGGGCAGCTCACCGCCACGGCGCCGCTGTATGGGGCGACGCTCAGCGTCATCGCCCTCGACCAGTTGGGCGCGCATGCCCACCTCGACACGGCGGCCGACGCGGTCGAGCGCTGGCTGCGCCTCGTCTGCACCGGGTTCCGCGCCCGTGGGCGCGACCTCGTGGAGCTGCGCACGCAGCCCGCGCTGCGGATCGAAGGCACGTACGTGTCGGTCGTCGACGGGCGCCGGGTGCGGAGCGAGGTGAGCGTGTTCGTGATCCAGGCGCCGGACAAGGGCTACGTCGCCACGTGCTTCACGGCGCCCTCCGCCGTGCACGAGGAACTGCTCGGCGACTTCGAGCGCTGCCTCGCGAGCCTGGAGCTGCACCCGCAGGCGGTGGCCGCGGAGGCGTCGAGCCGGCGCCCGCGCGTCCTGCCGCGCTAGACAGACTGCTCACTGCAACAGCGCCTCCGCCCGGCGCAGGCCTGCCGCTTCGAGGATGTCCTCGGCGGTGACCGCCTCGCGTTCGTCGAGGTCGGCGAGGGTGCGGGCGAGCCGCAGGATCCGCGCCCGCGCCCGGCCCGACAGGCGGTAGGCGTTCATCGCCGTGTCGAGCGCGTCGAGGACCGCGTCGGTCGCGCGCACGACCTTGGCCAGCAGGCGCGGCGACAGGCGACCGTTGGCGACGAAGCCGCCGCGCTCGCGGTTGCGATGGCGCTGGCGGTCGATCGCCGCCAGCACGCGCGCCCGCAGGCGCGCGCTCGACCACGCCGGGTCGGCGGCGGCGCGCAGGTGCTCGGCGGTGAGGGCCGGCACCGGCACCTGCAGGTCGATCCGATCGAGGAGCGGGCCACACGCCGGTGCATCATGGAGCTCTCCATCGGT
>CAYQMF010000002.1:1271-32023 GCA_964418595.1 uncultured candidatus Brocadiaceae bacterium | reverse complement strand
GGGCCAGAGATGCGACCCAGGTAGCGGCGCTGCGCGACGACGGTGCAGGTGCAGGCGCGCAGGGGGTGACCGAAGTAGCCGCACGGGCATGGGTTCATCGCCGCGACGAGGACGAAGTCGGCCGGCAGGGTCACGACCATCTCGGCGCGCCCGATGGTGATGGTGCGGTCCTCGAGCGGCTGGCGCAGCGCCTCGAGCGCTTCGCGCCGGAACTCCGGCAGCTCGTCGAGGAAGAGCGCGCCGTGCTGCGCCAGGGTCGCCTCGCCGGGGCGGATGGTGCTGCCGCCGCCGAGGAGGCTCGCGGTGCTGCTCGTGTGGTGCGGCGCGCGCATCGGGCGGTGCGCGCGCAGCCCGGTCATCCGCGCGCTGGCCCCGGGCGCGCCGCCGCCGTGCACGCTGTGGATCTTGAGGATCTCGAGCGCCTCGGCCTCGCTCACCGGCGGCAGGAGCGAGGGTAGCCGCTGCACGAGCGCGCTCTTGCCGGAGCCCGGCGGCCCCACGAAGAGCAGGTTGTGGCGCCCGGCGGCCGCCACGGCGAGCGCGCGCTTGGGTGTCTCGTGCCCGCGGATGTCGGCGAGATCGAGCCCCGCGCACGGATCGCCCTCGCTCGCGAGGAGTGGTGTGGCCGCCGGCAGCGCGAGTTCGCCGCGCAGCCACAGCACCGCCTCGCGCAGCGTGCGCACGCCGAACACCTGCACGCCCGGGACGAGCGCGGCGGCCGGCGCATCGGCGGGGTGCACGAGGAGCGCACGACATCCGGCCGCGCTCGCCGCGATCGCGACCGGCACCGCGCCGGGCACCGCCAGCACCGCGCCGCGCAGCGACACCTCGCCGAACGCGGCGAGGCCGTGGCTCGCCTCGCGCGTGAACTGCCCCGCCGCCCCGGCGAGCGCCAGCGCGAGCGGCAGGTCGAAGCCGGCGCCGTCCTTGCGCAGGCCGGCGGGCAGGAAGTTCACGATCGGCACGCCGCGTGGCGACGGCAGCTCGGCCGCGACGAACGCGTCGAGCACGCGGTGGTAGGCCTCGCGCACCGTCGGGCCCACGAGCCCGAGCAGGCGCGGGGCGCCGGTGCTGGTCTTCAGCTTGACCTCGATGGTGACCGGCACCGCGTCGACGCCGACGACGGTGCCGGAGCCGATGCTCACGGGTTTGTCCTGCACGCGGGTCTCCGGTGGCCCGGGCGCGGCGTTCGGTTACATGCGATCCGTCATTCCGGAGTCAGCAGCGCGAGCACCTGCTTGCGGAGCGCGCCTAGCCCCGCGCGCGAGCGCAGGTGCAGGTCGCCGATCCGGTGCACGCTCGCGAGGCGCGCGTTGGCCAGCAGCTCGCGCCCGAACACGACGATCGGCAGCTCCGGCTCGAGCGACCGCAGGGCGTGCGCGACGCGTTGCGCCGTGCCGGGCTGGGTGTCGGCGGCGACCACCAGCAGGTCGATCGCCCCGGCCCGCAGCAGGTGCCGGCGCGCGTCGGCCAGGCCCAGCGCCGCCCGGGGGCGGGCGCCGGCGTGCCGCAGCGCACGCACGACTTCGGCCAGGGCGGGTCGGGCCGGGCCGAGGACCAGGACCTCGGGCCGGCGGCGGGTGTGCGGGTCCATCCCGCCTGTATCGACAAGACACGCCGGAAGCGTCAAGGGCGGGGGCCTGCCGCGCCGATCTTCCTCATGCCATGGCACCAAGCTTCCGCACCCTGCTCGCCGTCCTGCTCTCCGTCCACGCCCTCGGTGCCCAGGTGGTGGTGCCGGCGTCACACACCACGAGCGAGGGCAGCACGGCGACCAACGTGCCCTTCGGCCGCTCGACCGCGATGCGCTGCCAGATCGCCTACGACGGCGTGCTCTTCCCGCGCGCGGGCGGCATCGATGCCATCGCCCTGCGCGTCGACGGCGGCCTCACCGCCGCGCAGAAGCCGGTGGAACTCGAACTGCGCGCGTCGACCCTGCCCTTCCCGCTGCTCTCGATCCAGGGCGGCTTCACCACGAACACCGGCGCCGACGTGCAGACCGTGTTCGCGCGTCGCATCGTGTCGCTCCCCGCGCTCACCAGCGGCACGACCCCCAATCCGTTCCACTGCACGATCCCGTTCGACGCGGCGTTCCCCTTCGATCCCGCGCGCGGCCCGCTCCTCCTCGACTTCCTGGTGCACGGCCAGCCGCCGGGCGCCTACACGCTCGACGCCACGTATGTCTGCGACAGCCCCACGGAGTTCTATGGTCCGCCGGGCTGCGGTCCGCAGAGCGGTCCCGTGCTCAGCGCCGTCGCCGCCACGCGGCAGGTGATGTGGGGCGAAACGCTCGTCCTGCAGGTGCGCGACGCGCGGCCGTTCGCTCTGAGCGGGCTCTTCCTCGGCTCGATCGAGCAAGGCCAGTGGGGCGGCCTCACGCTGCCCTTCGAGCTGTCGCCCGTGGGCGCACCGGGTTGCTGGTTGAGCATCGACGTGCTGGCGAGCGTGTACCGGACGGCCGACATCACCGGGTCGGCGTCGTTCACGTTCGGTCTGCCAGCGCGCCCGCAGCTCCTCGGCAGCTACTTGCGGTTTCAGGGCCTGGCCGGTGAAGCGTCGGCCAACGCGCTCGGCATCATCACGAGCCAGGGCGCGAAGGTCCGCGTCTGCGGCTGGGAGCGGGTGGCGCGCGTGTGGGCGAGCGGGGTGAGTGCGACCGACGGCTTCCGCGAGATCGGCCTCGCACCTCCGGCGGCGATCTCGCTGCGCTGAGGGCGCGGAGGGGCTGGCAACTGCAAACCTGGTGAGGTCGCGGTCTCGCCACTGCCGTGGTCTCGCCACGCCCGAGGCAGTTGTTCCGGGAGCGGAACAAGCGCGCCGCGAGGCGAGCGTGCGCGACTCGCGGACTCCGCGGAACGGCAGTTGCCGAGGCGCCCGTCGTTCCGACCCGGAGTCCCTGCATGCACGATCGCTCTCGTCTGATCGCTTCCACCGTCCTTGTCTTGTCCAGTCTCCCCATGCCTGTGCTCGCGGCGCAGGACGACCTCGAACTCTGGCGCGCCCGCTATCGCCGCGTCGAGACCGAGTTGCGCGAGATCGTCCCCCATGGTCTGACGGCGGAGCAGGCCCACGCGCGGGCCGCTGCCCTGGACGCGCTGCGCGCGTACTGGCAGGCGGGCTGCTTCGGCCTCGATGCCAGCGGGGTCGACGCGCGTGCGCCGCTGTTCGTGGACGACGGTGGGCGCCGGTGCGCGATCGCGTTCCTCATGGATTGCTGTGGCGAGAACACCCTGGTCGAGGAGGTGGCCCGCACGCGCAACGGCGCCTGGCTCGTGGAGCTCACGGCGGAACCGCGCCTCGCGGCGTGGCTCGCGCGTACGGGTCTCACGCCGGTGGAAGCCGCACGCATCCAGGGTCCGGGCATCGCGAGCCGTCGCTTCACTCCGCCACCGCCACCGCCACCTCCACCGCCGCCGTGGACGGGGCCGGAGGACGCACGGGTGCGCCCGCGGCACCAACCGGTGCCGCGTGCGCCCGCGCCGGGGGCGGTGCGACCGGGCACCCCCGGCCCGGGCACCGTCGCGTCCGTCGGAGCCAGACCGAGTCCCCGCGGTGCGCCGGTGGTGGAGGCGGAGCCGCCGGAGTGGGAGGCGTGGTGGGAGGCGACGCGGGCAGGGTTCTGGACGCAGATCTCTCCGCCGTCGGAAGACGCCCCGGCAACGCTGCAGCGCGCGCGCATGGAACTGGCTCCGCGCCTGCGGGGACTGCTCGGGCACGCCGACGCAGGCCTGCGCCGCGCCGCCGTGCACGCGCTCGCGGCCGTCGGTGCGTCGGCGCCAGAGTTGCTCACCGCAGTGGCGGATCCTCAGTACGAAGTGCGCTTGCACGCGGCGCTCGCGCTTGCCAGGCTGCGCGACAAGGCTTCCCCCGAGGCCCTTGCCGGCCTCCTGCAGCGGCAGCCCGATGGCGTCGCGGTGCTCCTGCCGGCGCTGCGCGTGGGCCTCGGCGTCGCAGGCGTGCCGCTCGAAGCGGTCGGCATTGGAGACGACGCAGCGACAGACACCGACGTCCGCGTCGCCGCGTTGGTGCAGGCGGAGCTGACCGACGCTGCTCGCCTCGAGACCCTCGCTCTCGAGAGTCTCGACGCGCCTGACCTCGCGCTGTGTTGCCGCGCGGCGGAGGCCCTTGGTCGGATCCCGACCACCGCCGCGGTCGCGGCGCTGACCAGGAACGCGTCCGGTGAGAACCGCGAGCTGCGTCGCTCGGCAGCGGCGGCGCTCGGCCGCTCGCCGCACGCGTTGGCGCTGCCGGCGCTGCAGACCGCATACGACCTCGAGCGCGAGCAGACGACGCGCGCCGCGCTGCTGCTGGCGTTGGGGGCACGTCCGGAGCCCTCGGCTCGCGCTTTCCTGCTGATGGAGTTGCGCACGGGGCCGAAGGCGCTGCGCTGCTTCGCGGCGCTGGCTCTGGCGCGCGCAGCGCGCGCGCACGCAGACGACGCGGCCGGCGTGCGGGCCGCGCTGCGCGAGGGGTTCGAGGCGGAGCGCAACCACAGCGCCCACGGCGCGTGGCTGATCGCGTTCGGGCTCGGGCGCGACGTAGACGCACTGGAGCTGCTCGACGAGCAGCTCGTGCACGGCACGCCATCGATTCGAATGGCGGCGGCGGAGGGTCTCGCGCTCCTCGGCGGCGACCGTGCTGCGCATCGCCTGCAGCGGCGTCTGGCGGGCGAGCCGTGTCCGATCGTGCGCGCCGCCCTCGCCGACGGTCTCTGTGCCATCGGGATCGACTCCGACCTCGCGCAGGTCGGCGAACTCCTGCGCGCGGAGACGCACGTCGAGGCCGCTGCCGCCATCGCGCTGGCGATGGGCCGCCGCCCCTCGACGATCGGGCTCGCGGCGCTGGAAGCGATGGCCTTCGACGCGGTGCGGCCCGCAGCGGTGCGTGCCGCTGCGCTCACGGGGCTGGCGAGAATGCTGCGGCAGCCGCCGTCACGATGTCTCGTCGAGCTGGTGACGAACACCAACTGGCGCGCGATGCCGCCGTGGCTCGGTTACCTGCTGGCGACGGCGCTGTAGCGCGGAGCCAACAGTGCTCGGCGATGTTCGTTTGCGGAGTCGGGCCCCAACCTCGCGGGCAACCGCAGGCTTGTGTCACCGCCGAATTCGCGCGCCACGCCAATACTCGCGGGGTTGGGGACCAAGGGTCGAGAGCCGCTCGCGACGCGAAGACTACGTCAGCCGTCCTTCTTCACCTCAGCCGGCTTGGCGTCACGCGCCCTGCGAAAGCGTTCGAGTCCGACGCTCCCGCCACCCGCAGCCTCGCCGATCGCCTTCTCGATCGCCTTCTCGACAACTGCCATGCGCTCGCTGGCCGGCGGGTGGCTGCCGAGGAGCGAGGCGCTCTGTTCGTGCGTGGCCAACTGCTGGAGCAGCGCCAACCCTTCGCGCGGGTCGTAGCCGGCGGCGATGAGCACGAACACCGCCTCGCGATCCGCCTCGATCTCCAGGCCCTGGCGGAAGGGCGCCTGCGTCATCGCGTACAGGTCGTCGCCCATCTGCTCCAGCTCGCCGATCAGCTTCCGGGTCTCCTCGTCGGTCTGCACGAGAGCGTCCAGCTCGCGACGCGCGGCGTTGCGCAGGACCTCGAGCAGATCCTTGTCCAGCGACGTGACGGCGTGCCGCAGGACGACGTGCGCGACCTCGTGCGCCAGCACCGCGGCGACCTGCGCCTCGTTGGCGCAGGCTTGGAACGCGCCGCGCGTGAGGAAGACGAGGCCGCCGGGAAGGGAGAAGGCGTTCACCGCATCGGTGTCGAGCACTGCGAAGCGCCACGCGGCGCGGTCGGCGGGGAGGCGTTCCACGAGGCGCAGGCCCACGCATGACACGTAGGTGGTCAGGGCCTCGTTCTCGAGGAGCGGGATGTCGTGGAGGATGCGCGCTGCCGCCGCCGTGCCGAGTGCGATCTCATCCGCTTCGTCGAGCGACTCCGCCAGCGGGATGTCGAGGCGCTGCCGGCCGAGCGCGGCGCTCTTCTCGCGCAACTGCCGCTCCGTCTCGCTCGGCGTCTTGCCCGTGGCGCGGTCGAGCGCGTCGTGGGCGGCGGCGGCGCCGCTCTCCCAGGGCTTGACGGGGTCCTGCTTCGGTTCTGCCTTCTGAGCGGCCGGCGCATCGTCCGCACCGCGCGGCGGCGGGTCCTCTGCGAGGAAGGCGAGGTAGGCATCGTGCTCGAGGGTCCGACGCAGCAACTGCTCGACGCGCGCGAAGTCGACATCGTCGCGCGCCGCGGCACTCTTCGCGGGCTGCCAACCCTTGGTCACGAGGCCCGAGGTCGTGGGCGAGGCGGCCAGCGGGAGCGACACCTGCGACGCACCTGCCGGCGGCGGCGCCGCCTGGCAGAACACCCAGCCCTGCATCGAGGTGGACGTCACGTTCACCTGCTTCCAGTTGCCGCGAGCCACGAGGACCTCCAGGCGCGCGCCGGCCTGCAGCGTGGCCAGGGGCGGGAACAGCTTGTTCCAGCGCGGGTACAGCTCGAGGCCGCCTTCACCCACCTGCATCTGCTCCGGGGCCGCGGTCTCCTGGGCGTGCGCACGCGAGAGGAGTCCGCTCAGGGAGCAGAGCAACGCTGCCGAGAGGGGTGTGGCGTACCGCCGGGAGCGGCGGCGCGGTGACATCGACTGCGAGATCTCGTTCATGGGTGCATCCTGAGTTCACTTGCCTTCGAGACGATAACTCCCGTCCCAGTCCTTTGGCGGTGGGGCGGAGGTCCAGGCGCGACAACGAGCCAGCAGCACGCGGCTCGGTGGATCGTCGCGAAGGACCAGAAGTCGTTCACAGGCCTCGGCCGCGGCTTCGAAGCGTCGCGCTTCGTACAGGTCGCGGGCAGTCGCGAACGCGCGAAGGAACTCGTCGGCGAGCGGTTCGCCCCCGGCTGCCAGATTCCCGACGGCCAGCACCTCGTACACCTCGAGCGGAGGGTCTTCGTCTCGGACGCCCGGGACGCGCACGCGGTCCAGCAGTCGGGTCTTCACGCCGCCCTTGGCCAACCCGATCGTGGTGCCCCCGGCCAGCACCCAGGTGCCATAGGACTTGTTCACGCCCTCCATCCGGGAGGCGATGTTCACCGTGGAGCCGATCGCCGTGTAGCTGAGCCGGTGCTCACTGCCGACCAGCCCCACCGTCGCCTTGCCGGAGTAGAGGCCGATGCGCGTGGGCAGCGCCGGCAGTCCGTCGGCCTCCGCGCGCGCGTTGAAGTCGGCGATGCGCTGCTGGCAGAGCAGGGCCGCCCGGCAGGCGGCCTGCGCATGGTCGGGCAGCGCCAGGGGCGCGCCGAAGACCGCGACGACGGCGTCGCCGATGTACTTGTCGACGGTGCCGCCACAGTCCGTGATCGCGCGCGTCATCTCGGTGAGATACGCGTTGAGGTGCGCCGTGAGGATCCCGGGCTCGGCCTGCATGCGGGGTGTGTTCGAGAGGCTCGTGAAGCCGCGGATGTCCGAGAAGAACGACGTGATCTCGCGGGTGTCGCCTTCCAGCGCGAGTGCCTCGGGGTGCGCGACGAGCTGTCGCACGACCTCCGCGGGGGCGAAGTGCTGGAACATGCCCGTGATCGCGCGGCTGCGGCGACCCTCGCCCAGGAAGTTGACGGTGGTGGCCGCGCTGTACGCGACCGCGATGCCGAGGAGCGGGGCGACGACGTCCAACCACACGCCTGCCGCCAGGAACAGGTTGGCGCTCGCCAAGGCGACGCCGACCGCGACGAGCGCGACGACGCCCAGGCGCCAGACCTGCGAGCGACAGAACAGCGTGACGAGAGCGCTGACCAGTGTGACGAACGCGACCAACGCGCCGCGCTGCCCCGGCGATGCGCGGCGCACGGCGTCGCTCGCGAGCGCGGCCTCGGCGACGGCGGCGTGGACCTTCACGCCGGGATAGTCCTCGGCGATGGGGGTGGCCTTGAGATCGCGCATACCGGCGGCGTTGGCGCCGAGGAACACGATGCGCCCGGCGAAGGCGCCGGGCTCGAGGAAATAGCCGTCCGGCGCCGCGGGGGTCTCCCACCCCGGGATGCCCAGCGTCTTCATCGCGGAGCGCAGCACCCGGTGGGCAGGCCACGTCGGGTACCGCCCGACGGAGGGATCGGCGGGATCCTCGCGGCCATCGTCGCGCCAGCGTACGAGGAGATCACCGCCGGGTGTGAGCGGGAGCCGGCGCGACGCAGCCGCGGTCTCCAGCACGAGGAACCCATCGTCCACCGCGACGGTCACCTTGCCCTCGCGGGTCTGCAGGCGCGCGAGCGCGGCGGCGAGGCCCAACGACGGGTAGCAGCGACCTTCGTACGCGACCAACAGGCGTGCGCGCCGGATCACGCCATCCGGGTCGGGTTGCGCGGTGACCGCGCCGAGCCGCAACCGTTCGGGCGCCGCCGCGAACGCCGCGAGGATGCTGCGGTAGGGCAGAACCGGATTGCTGTACGGACCGAGGTCCGAGCGATCGAACGGAACCCCAGCAGCTTGCCAGCCCGCGACCTCCACCGCGGCGCCCGTCAGGCAGCTCCGCTGCAACTCGTCGAGTCTCGCCACCTCGGCCTGCCGTTGCGCGGAGCTCTCGAAGTTGAGCGCATGCACCACGAAGGGTCCGCCGGCCTGGTTCTGCGTGGCGCTGGTGAGACCCAGGCCCTCGTCGCCGGAGCGATCGCCGCCGGGATGCGGACCGGACAGCTCGATGTCGAGCGCCACCACCTCCGCGCCGCAGCCTGCGAGGTAGTTGATGAGGAAGTCGTAGACGGAGCGGTTCCACGGGAAGAGGAGCGCCTCGCGCGGCAGCCCGCCGCCCGCGTCTCCGCCGCGTTCGAAGCGGTCGCGGCCCCAGTCCAGGGTGGCCTCGTCCAGCAGGATCAGACCGACGTCGGCGCTGCGTTCGTCGTGCGAGACGCCCGCGCGGGCGAGCACGTCGTAGACATCGCGCTCCCAGGGGAGCAGCAGGTCGGACACCGCGAGGCCCGCGCACGCGAGAGCCAGCCCGAGCGTCCAGCCGAGGTGCAGCGGCAGTCTCCTGGTGGCGGACTTCGATCGGGCGGGCGCTCCGCCCTGCGCCGCGCGCGGGCGCGGCTGCTGCCTCTCGCGTCTCTGGTTGTCCGCGTGCGCCGGTTCCAACGTGGTGACGATCGTAGGTCTCGACGAGCGGGACTCCATCCGCTCGCGACACGGTTCACGAGGGCCGGTCCGGACCGGGCGGTGGTCGCGTTACTCTGGCGTGCGCAACCGTGGCCCGCGGCCTCGCACGGCGCTCCACACGGCGTGTACGAGCAGGCGAGACTCACTCACCGAAACGTAGTAGAGGTGGTAGCGCGTCGACCGCGCCTTGATGGCGCCGGCGGCGACCGACCAGGGGCCACGTCTGGATCAGGGAGGTGGCCACGTCCCGCAGGCGACCATCAGTTGCCTCGCCAACGTGATGACACAGGTCCCGAGCGACGTCGTGATCGGTCGCTATGGTGCCAGCGAGCGCGAGATCCTGCTCGGTCACCTCGACATCGTCCGGGCCGGAGACGTCCTGATCCTCGATCGTGGCTACCCCCTGCCACGAGATGCTGCGGATCCTGCTCGATCACGGAGTCGACTTCGTCGTCAGGGTCCCGGCGACCCACTCCTTCGAGGCGATCCACGGCTTCCGCGAGCGAGACGGCGATGACTATCGAGTGATCCTTGGCCCGGCGGCGGATGTCCGACGTGGCTGCGATCCCGTCGAACTCCGGGCCGTGAAGTTGACGCATCCAAGCGGCGAGGAGTCCTTCCACCTGACCTCGCTGCGCCGCGCGCACGTCAGTCGCGCTCCGATCGCTGAGCTCTACCGGTTGCGGTGGCAGATCGAGGCGCTCTTCAAGCTCGAGAAGTCCGCGTACTTCGACCAGCGTCAGTTCCACGCCAAGTCGGCGCTCGGCGTTCGACAGGAGATCCTCGCCCAAGCCATCCATGTGGCAGTCGCCAGGTTCCTGCTCGCCGCCGCAGCCGAGCACGTCGATGCGCCCTACCATGCCATCTCCGTCAAGAGCACGGTGCTCGCGCTCGCGGAGTACCTGGCCAGGCTCTGCCGCGACGATCCTCAACGAGCTCTCCACTGTCTGCCTCGACTCCTCGAACGCATCGCCAGAACTCGCGACGAGCGACGACCGGGACGATCATGCCCACGGCGGTCCTTCAAGCCTGGACCTCGCTGCGGTCCCAAGGGACGGCGTGGAGCTTGACGGCATTTGGCCCGGCCCCCCGTGACCGGGTCGTGACTCGCAAATCTCCGCGAGAGTGGAACCATGTGGGGGCCAGCCCGTTCTGGCCCGCCGCTCCCGGTTCCCGCTCCGCCGCGATTTCCAGCCAGTCGTCATGCTCAACCGCGCCCGCGTCGTCATCGTTCTCCTCGCCTGCCTCGCCCTCGCTGCCGCCACCATCGTCGGCGATGCCTTGCGCCGCGGCGAAGACGCCCTGATCCAGCGCCGCTACGCGGAGGCGGTCACCGCGTTGGACGCGGCGCTCGCGGAGGCGAAGCCGGAGGAGCGCGAGCGCGTGCTGCTGCTGCTGGCCCGTGCACGCGGGTTGGCCGGCGACGCCGCGGGGTCGATCGCGACCTACCGCACCCTGCTGCGCGAGCACCAGGTCTCCGACCTGCGCGCCAAGGGGCGCTTCCGGCTGGCCGACGCGCTCGCGGCGAGCCGGGAGCAGGGGGAGGCGGCGACGATCTACCGCGAGGAGGTGGAGCGCCTCATCGGGGACGCGCGCAAGGAAGACGTGGCGGCGACCTATCTCGGCCTCGCCGAGAAGGCGATGAAGCTGGAGAAGCCCGACTGGAAGCGCGCGGTCACGCTCCTGGACCTGGCGCTCGACCTCGGGCTCACGCCGGAGAAGGCGCGCTCCGTCCGCCTGCTCGCGGGCGAAGCCCGCCTCGAGGACGGCAACCCGCGCGATGCGATCACCCGCCTCGAACCGCTGGTGAAGGATCTCGACGTCGCCGCCGGCAAGCTGCGGGCGATGCTGCTCCTGGGTCGCGCCCGCGCGCAGGCCGGCGACCGCGCTGGCGCGCGCACCGTGTTCGCCGACTTGATCGCGCTGGCGAAGGCGACCGACGAGGCCGCGGAGGCGTCGTACCAGACCGCGCTCACCTTCGGCGTGCCGACGCCCGAAGGCAACGATCTCGACCGCGCGATCGCGGCGCTCGGCGCCTTCGCCGCCGACTACCCCGCGCACCCCAAGGCGAAGATCGCCGGCTACCTGGTGGCGGCGTGCCTGCAGCACGCGGGCCGCAGCGACGCGGCGCTCGTGGAGTACCGCAAGTTCGTGGCGCAGCGCAGCGGCGATCCGATCGGTGAAGTCGCCGTCGCCCGCGCCACCATCGGCGACGTGCTCGCCGGCCAGGGCAAGCTGCAGGACGCGGTGGCTGCGTGGGGCGAGTACCTCAAGGCGCACCCCGCGCACCAGGACTGGGAACGCGTGCAGCGCGCGATCGTCGACGCCGAGTGGGGGATGGCGGCGACGGCGTACCAGCGCGGCGTCGACGGCGACGCCGACGGCTTCGGCGAGGCGCGCACGCGCTTCGATGCCTTCCTCGCCGCCTACCCGCTGGACGAACGCAACGCGCTCGCGCTGCGACTGCTCGGCGACATGCTCTTGCGCGAGAAGAAGTTCACCGACGCCGTCGCCGCGCTCGAGCGCTGCGTGAGCAAGTACCCCGGCAAGGAGGAGTCGGGGCGCGCGCAGTTCCAGATCGGCACGATCTTCGAGACCGACCTCTTCAACTACCTGGACGCCCTGCAGGCGTACCGCAAGGTGACGTGGAGTTCGTTCCAGGGGCAGGCGCAGCAGCGGATCGCGCGCCTCGAGCGCAAGCACCTCGCGCTGCTCACGGAGCGCACCTACCGCACGGGGGAACCGGCGCGGTTCAAGGTCACGTCGCGCAACATCCAGAAGCTTCGCGTGCGCGTGTTCCGGCTCGACCTCGAGACCTACTTCCGCGCAACGCACGCCGCGGGCGCCATCGAGGGCCTCGACATCGAGGTGATCGAGGCGGACAAGACCTTCGAGTCGGGAATCGTCGACTACAAGCAGTACCGCGAGACGGAGCGCGACGTCGACATCGGCTTCGCGGAGGCCGGCGCCTACGTTGTGAAGGTCGACGACAGCGAACTGGAGGCGACGACCATGGTGCTGGTCACGGACCTGGCGCTCATCGCCAAGACGTCGCGGCACGAGCTGTTCGTGCTGACCCAGAATCTGAAGGAGAACCGCGTCGAGGGCGGCGTGAAGGTGGTCGTGTCCGATGGCGGGCGCGTGGTCGCGGAGGGCGTGACCGGCGCCGACGGGGCGTGGCGCTACAGGGGCGACTGCCTGAAGAACACGGACCAGCTCCGCCTGTTCGCGGTGGCCGCGTCGGGGTCGGGGGCGGGGTCGCTCGACCTCTCCGGGATGGGGTACTCGACGGGCCTGCAGCCGGTGGGCTACGTGTTCACCGACCGGCCGGCGTACCAGCCTGGGCAACCCGTGCACATCAAGGGGATCGTGCGCGAGGTGCGCGAGGGGCTGTATCGCCTGCCGGAACAGAAGGACTATCGCGTGCAGGTGTTCAGCGCCGGCGGGCGGCTGGTCCTGCAGCGCGACGTCGAGTTCAGCCCGTTCGGGACCTTCGCGGTCGACCTCAACCTGCCGCCGGAGGCCGACCTCGGCGACTGGCGGGTGGCGGTCACGCGCACCGGCGGCGAAGCCTTCCCCGGCTCGTTCACGGTGGCGCGCTACGAGCGGCCGCGCCTCATGCTCAGCGGCGACGCCGACGCGCCGGTCGTGTACCGCGGCGAGACGATCAAGGGGCGCTTCACCCTGCGCTACTTCTTCGGTGAGCCGGCGGTGGACAAGCTCGTGCGCTACGCGCTGCAGCTCCCCGATGGCGTGCTGGTACAGCGCGAGGCCAAGACCAACGCGCGCGGCGAGGTGCCCTTCGAGTTCGACACCAAGGAGTTCGCGGAGGAAGGGATGGCGCTCATCACCGCGGCGCTGCCGGAGGAGAACGTGGGCACGCGCCTCGTCGTGCCGATCGCGACCACGGAGTTCGCGCCGACGCTGAAGCTGGCGCGCGACGTGTACCTCGCGGGCGAGCCGTTTGCGGCGACGGTCAAGCTCGTCGACCGGGCCGGCAAGCCCGTGCAGCGCAAGGGCGAGGCGGTCCTGCTGCGGGTGCAGCAGGAGCGCGGTCGCAGCGCGCAGGTGGAAGTCGCGCGTGTCGCGTTCACCACCGGCGGCGGCGACGGCGCCGCCGACGTGCGCTTCACGGCGGCGAAGGGCGGCCAGCACGTGCTGCGGGTCGAGGCCAAGGATCGCTTCGGGGTGGTCGTGACCACCGAGACCGGGGTCGTGATCTCCGGCGACGACGACACCGTGAAGCTGCGCCTGCTCGCCGACCGCGACACCTTCAAGGTCGGCGAGGAGGTCGCGTTCCGCGTGGTCAACCGTGCCGGGCCGAGGCTCGTGCTCGAGACCGTGCAGGGTGACGGCGTGCTGGCGTACCGCACCTACGTCCTGCCGGCGGGCACCTCCGACCAACGCCTCGAGCTGCAGGCGCTGCACGCGCCGAACTTCGCGCTGGCGTTGGCGATGATCGACGGCACGAAGCTGTTCACCGCGGAGCGTGCGTTCGAGGTCGGGCGCGATCTGTCCGTGACGGTGAAATCGCCGGCGACGGCGCGGCCGGGGAGCAAGGTCCAGGTCGAGTTCGAGGCCCGCGACGCCGAGGGCAAGCCGGTTGCGGCGGAGATCGCGCTCGCGGTAGTCGACCAGGCGTTGCTGGCCGTGCATCCGGACGGCACTGCGAAGCTGCGCGATGCGTTCTGGGGGCGGCGGCGCGAGACGGCGTTCAAGACGACGTCGTCGTGCGACTGGATCTATCGCGGCGCGGCCCGCGGGATGAGCGTCGAACTGGTCGCCGAAGAGCGGCGGGCGGAGCGCGAGGCGCACGCCGGGCTGCCGGCGCTCGTGGAGGGCGAAGTGCAGGAGGAGAAGGAGAGCGCCTTCGACAGCAACGCGTGGAACAGTGCGCCGGGCGCCGGTGGCGGCTCCGGGGGACGCTTCGCCGGTCGCCAGCAGGGCGGCCGTTTCTCGGGCAATGCCCGCGCCCAGACCCGTGACCAGCTCCGCGCGGCGCTAGGCCAGGTCGCGCAGGCCCAGACCGCCACGGGGGCGGAGGACTTCTTCATGGGCGGCTCACGGCGAGAGGAGACGAGGAGTGTCGAGTACCAGGAACAGCTCGCGTACTTCGCCAAGAACGCGTGGGGCGGTGACCGCAGCGGGTTCTTCGCAGACACGGGGCTGGCGATGGACCGGCCGCGCACCGACTTCTCGGAGACCGGGGCCTGGCTGTCGGCGGTGCTCACCGGCGATGACGGCAAGGCGCGCGTCGAGGTGCCGTTGCCGGACAGCACGACCGCCTGGCAGTTGACCGCGCGCGCAGTCACCGCCGCCACGGACGTGGGCGAGGGCAGCGCCGAGGTCCGCACGAGCAAGGCGCTGCAGGCGGCGCTGGTCGGGCCCGCGGTCCTCACCCAGGGAGACAAGACGACCCTCGCGGCGCGCGTGCACAACCTGGGCGACGATGCGCGCAAGGTGACCCTGGAGGCGAGCGCGGGGACGAAGGCCTTCCCGCCGCGCACCCTCGAGCTGCCGGCGCACGGCGAGGCGGGGGTGGATCTTCCCTTCACCGCCGAGCAGGTCGAGGAGCTGGAGCTGCGCCTGACGGCGGCGGGTGGTGTCGATCTTCGCGACGAGGTCGCGCAGCGCCTGTTCGTGCAGCCCTTCGGGCGCGAATTGCGCGCCGGCCGTTCCGGCAGCACGAGCGAAGCCGAGCGCTTCGCGCTCGCGCTGCCCGCGGGCGAGCAGTACCTGCACCGGCGCCTCACCCTGACGCTCGGTCCCGACCTCGGCCGCGACCTCGTCGGCGCCGCGCTCGGCCTCGGCTTCGAGCCGTTCAACTGCCGCCGCGTCGACACGACGAACTACGCGCTGGCGAGCCGCGGCCTTTCCGCGCTCCTCGTCCTCGACTGGCTGGAGCGCAGCGGCGGCACGTCGCCCGCCGACATCGTGCGGCTGCGCGGGCAGGCGCAGGCGAGCCTCGCGCGCTTGCTGGCGCTGCAACGGCAGGACGGCTCCTACGCGTGGGTCAAGCAGAGCGAAGGCGATCTCCGCACCACCAGCCAGGTCGTGTCGTTCGCGGCGCTCGCCGCGCGCCGCGGGCTCACCGGCGCCGACGACCTCGTCAACAAGGCGAGCGAGTGGCTCCTACAGCAGATGCGGCGGAGCAAGGACCGCGCGCGGCCGATGTTGGCGCTGGCGCTCGCCGGGCGCGCGCAGTTCGAGGACCTCAACGCGCTCCACCGCGAACGTGCGAGCCTCGGCGTCGACGCGCTCGCGCGTCTGGCGCTCGCGTGGCATCACGCCAAGCGCGCGACGCTCGCCGGCGAGATCGGCGAGCTGCTCAAGGCCAAGGTCGAGCTCGACGGCAAGCCCGACTCGGGTCAGCTCGAAGCGGTCGGGCTCGCGGCGGCTGCGCTGCTCGTGCTCGATCCCAAGGACACGGTCGCCGCGCGCACGGTGGCGTGGCTCGAGGGGCAGCGCGTCGGCGTGAGCTTCGGCACGCCGGAGGCGACGGCAGCGGCGCTCTGGGCGCTGACCCTGGCCGGCGGCAAGGGCGCCGCGACCGCGAGCGAGGCGGAAGTCGCGGTGTCCGTGAACGGCCGCGAACTCGCGAAGGTGCCCGCCTCGGCGCGCACCGACCGCTCGACGTTCGAGGTGCCCGCAGCGTGGCTCACCGACGCCAGGAACGAGGTCGCGATCGTCGTACGCGGGCGCGGCACGGTGCACTACCAGGCGACCCTGATCGGGTTCGCGGCCGGGTTCACCGAGCAGCCGCGCGGCCGGGAGACCGTGCGCATCGACCGCAAGGTGCTCGCGCCGGCCCGGCGGCACGACGGCAAGCTGGTGCCCGCCGGCTTCTCGGTGGTGACCGGCGACTACTCGAGCTTCGAGAACCGCGTGACGACGCTGGCGGCGGGCGCGACCGCGCGCGTGCAGACGAGCTTCTGGGTGCGCGACGAGGCGCTGCGCGGCGTGATGACGCCGCTGGTCGTCGAGGAGCCGATCCCGGCCGGTTGCTCCGTGAGCCGTGACTCGGTGCGCGGCAGCTTCGACCACGTGGAACTCGAGCCCGACCGGCTGACCTTCTACTTCCGCGAGGGCAACACGTCGTCCACGGTCGAGTACGAGCTGCTGGCACGGTTCCCCGGCGAGTACCGGGTGTTGCCGACCCGCGTCTACGGCGCGCTGCGCCCAGACCTGCTCGTGCACGGCGCGCCAGGCCAGCTCACCGTGCGCGCGCCCGGCCAGGGCGAGGACGATCCGTACCGCGAGACCCCCGACGAGCTGTTCCACATCGGCAAGGCGCTCTTCGACGCCGGGGATCTGCCGGGCGCCGGCGTGCGCCTCGATCGCCTCTTCGCCGACTGGCACACCGACAAGGTCCAGCTCCGCGACCAGACCTTCAAGGAGGTCGCGCGCATGCTGCTCTTCGTCGCCATCGCCCGCAAGGACGCGGCGGCGACGGTGCGCCACTTCGAGGTCCTGAAGGACCGCTATGCCGACCTCGTCATCCCGTTCGAGAAGATCGTCGCCATCGGCCAGGCCTACATCGACCTCGGCGAGTTCGAGCGGGCGCTCATGGTGTTCCGCGCCGCGGCGGAGGCGTCGTTCCTGAAGGACGCGGCGGTGGCGACCACGCTCGAGCAGCTCGGCGAGATCGACGCGGCCACGCGCTTCCTGCACCGGCTGATCGGAGCGTACCCCGATCTGAACCTCATCCGCAGCAGCCTCTACAGCGTCGCGCAGAAGCAGGCCGACCTCGCGGCGCGCATGGCGAGCGACGCGCCGATCGACCCCAAGGTCGGTTCGGCGAAGGCGCTGCGCGCGGCGGCCCTGCAGAGCCTGCGTGAGTTCCTCGTGCACTACCCCGACGATCCGCTGGCGGAGGAGGTGTCGTTCGCCTGGGCCAACACCCACATCGAAGGGCGCGATCTCGACGCCGCACTCGCGGTCTCGGAGGCGGCGCTCGCGCGCTATCCGGGCTCCGTGCTCACCGACGAGTTCCTGTACACGGCGGGCTACGCGCACTTCGCGCTGGGCCGGCCGGAGCCGGCGTTCGCGATCCTGCGGCGCGTGGCGGAGGAGACCTTCCCGCGACCCGATGGCAGCAAGGGTCCGAGCGAGAACCGTGACCACGCGATCTACCTGCAGGGGCAGATCCACCACGCGCTCGGGCAGCCGGCCGAAGCGCTCGCGGCGTACGAGAAGGTGAAGACCCTGTTCTCGGACGCCGCGGAGGCGACCGACTACTTCCTGCGCAAGCGGTTGTCGCTGCCCGAAGTCACGACGCTCGCGGTCAAGGACAAGCCTGCGGTCGAGGTCAGCTACCGCAACGTCGAGCGCGCGACGGTGAAGGTCTACCGCGTCGACCTGATGCGGCTGTACTTGCTGGAGAAGTCGCTCAACGACATCCGCGGCGTGCAACTGCACGGCATCCGACCGTACGCCGAGCTCACCCTCGAACTCGGCAACGGTCGCGACTACCGCATGCAGACCAAGACCCTGGAGCTGAGACTCGACGAGCCGGGTGCCTACCTCGTGGTGCTCAGCGGCGGCGACCTGCTGGCGTCGGGGATGGTGCTGCGCTCGGACCTCAAGATCGAGGCGCAGGAATCGCTCGACGTCGGGCGCATCCGCGTCAACGTGAAGGCCGACCAGGCGGTCGTCGCCGACGCGCACGTGAAGGTGATCGGCGCGGGCGACCAGCGCTTCCGCAGCGGCGAGAGCGACCTGCGCGGCGTGTTCGTGGCCGACGAGCTGGTGGGAGAGGCCACGGTGATCGTGAAGAAGGGCGACCAGTACGCCTTCTACCGCGGCACCGGCATCCACCAGCCCGCGCAGTTCCGGCCGGCCCCGGCGCAGACCATGGCGCCGTCCGACGCCACCCGCAACGAGCAGTACAAGGGCTTCGATGCGTTCAGCAACAACCGCGCGCTCAACAACGACAACCGTGGCAAGCAGCTGCAGTGGCTGCAGGACGAGGTGCTGAAGAAGCAGCAGCGGGGCGTCGAGGTGTATCGGACCAAGTGACGGAAGCAGTCCCGGCTCCCAAGGGGTCACTGCCGGAGCTGGCGGATCGCCCAGATCACGAAGATCGCGGTCGCCAGCGCCGGCACGCCGAGGCCGGCGACCGCGCCCGTGACCCACGTGCCCTGCAGGCGCCAGGTCCACGACCCGCCGGCGATGAGGCCGAGCATGCCGAACAGCACCCAGTAGGGTGTGAACCTCGGCTCGCGCACCGGCGGCTCGCTGCGGCGCGCGCGCCGGCGGTCGCGCAGCGCGCGCCCGAGCGTCTGGAAGACGCCCGCGACGACCGAACCGAGCACGCCGGTGATCAGACCCGCCAGGCCGCCGAGCAGTACTTCCATGGATGTGGAGCGGCAGGATAGCGATGTCGCCTCGCGTTGGCGCGTGTGGGTAGGCCGGCGTAGCCTTCTGGCGTGCTGATCCGCGCGGCGCTGATCGCCATCGTCGAGCTGTTCGCCCTCGGCCTGTTGGCGTTCGGGGTGTTCCTGCTCGCATTCGGCGTGCGCACGATCGTCGCCGACCTGCGCACCTGGCTCACGGCATGGCGGAGCCGGAGCTGGTCGCAGACGCGCGGCACCATCCTGCGGTCGGCGCTCACGCGGCATCGGACCGGACGCGTGGTGAGTTTCGGCGCGCGGATCCGGTTCGCGTACGTAGTCGCGGGGCAGCGGCACGAGAGCAAGCGCCACAAGTTCGGGTCGTCGCTGGCGCCCGGCGGCGGTGCGCTCGACGAGTTGCGCCGGCTCGTGGCGCAGCATCGCCGGGGCACGGACGTGACGGTCTGGTTCGATCCCGCGCGCCCCGAGTCCGCCGTCCTCGACCGCCGGCTGCCGGGGCTCGGCGTTCCGTTCTTCCTCGCCATCGTCGCGCTGGTCGGCGCGGGCCTGTTCGGGGCGCTGGGCGTGTACGTCGCGCGTGGCCCGCTGGAGGAGCCGCCGCCGTTCACGGACGACGAGTTGCCATCGCTGCAGGCGCAGGTCGGCGGACTGCTGCTTCTCGTGGCTGGTGTCGCTCTGCTCGCGGCATTCGTGTGCGCGCTGCGCGGGCTCTCGCGCCGCGACCTGCTCCGCCGACTCACCGCCGCCGCGCCGACGCGCGTGGCCGATGTCCAGCGCGACCGCGTGCTCGCGGTCTTCGGGCGGGTCGAAGTGAGTGAGGCGGGTACGACACCGGCGCCGGTCACGGGCGACACGGTCGTGTACTTCAAGACGACGGTCACCGACCGCGGCGAGACGAACGTGGAGACGACGAGTCACGGCGACTTCTACGTCGCCGACGGGAGTGGGCGCATCCGCATCGTGACGGAGGGCGGTACAGACCACCTCCTGCCGTCCGCGACGCCGGGCGGTGACGCCGCCGAGGCCTACGCCGACGCGGCACTGGAGGACGCGCCGGTGCCGGTGCCGGAGGATGTCGCGCTCTTGCGCACGTGCCTCGCTCCTGGCGACCCCGTCCTCGTCGTCGGCCGCGCCCGCCGCCGGGACGGGGAGCTGTGCATGACCGCGGATCGGGACGACGCGCTGTCGTTGATCTTCGCGGGCGAACCGTTGGTGGACCTGGTGCGCCGGTTGTCGCGGAGCGCACAGCGCAGTCGTCTGTTCCTCGGGCTTGCGCTGACCGCTGGGTTGGTCGGGGGCATGTGCCTGGCCTTCGGCGGCTGAGGCCACGCTCGCGCGCATCCGGCGCCCGCCTTCAATTCGCGTCGACGGTGCATCTCACGCTGTTCGAGCCACGAGAGCAGCTCGGCCCGGCCGAAGCTACCGCGCCCGCCAGTGCTCGGCCGCTTCGGTGCGACCCATCGCGGAGTACAGCTCGGCGAGCGCGCGGGCCGTGGCCTGGGTGCGGGGGTGCTGGTCACCCTGCGCCTTTGCGAGGCAGGCATGTGCCGCCAGCAGCTCCTGCTCCGCTTCGTCGAACTGCCGCAGGCGCTGCAGTGCGACGCCGAGGTTCTTGTGCACGACGCCGGTCAGCCAATGGGCTGCGCCGAGTCCGACCTCGGCGTCGCGCAGCGCCGGGCGCAACACGTCGACGGCCTCGGTGGCCTTGCCCTGCTGCGCCAAGGCGAAGGCGAGGTTGCTGCGCAGCAGGATGCCGTTCTCGCCCTGGGGGGGGCCGGTGTGCAGCGCGATGCTGCGCCGGAACAGCGGCTCGGCGTCGGCGAAGCGGCCGAGCCCATGCAGGACGGCGGCGAGGTTGCTCCGGGTCATCGTCGTCGTCGGATGCCCCTCGCCGAGCACGCGCTCCTGTGCGGCGAGCACCCGGGCCAGCGTGCCAGCGGCATCCTGCGCGTTCCCCTTGGCCTGCTGCAGCAATGCCAGTTCGGACGCGGTGTTCAACGCGACCGGATGCTCGTCCGGCAGGTTGGCCGCCGCCAGCGCATCCAGTTCGGCCAGCAGCGCCAGGGCCGGGTCTTGGCCCGCGGTCTGGCGGACGGCCGCGGCGAGGGACACGCCGATCGTCACGCGCTCCTCGGCAGCGAGGTCGGAGTCGGGTCCCGCGTGCTGCCACGCCCGCTGCAGCTCCGTCACCGCTTCCGCTGCGCGCTGCTGGTGCAGCAGGCACTGCCCCAGGCTCGTCCGCGTCGCGATCGCATCGCGGTGCGCGTCGCCGAGGTGCGCTACCCGCCAGGACAGGGCCGCGCGCAGGTGCTGCTCGCCCACGGCGTAATCGGTGAGCGCCGTGGCGACCGTGCCGAGGTTGTGGTGCGCGAGTGCCCGCGCCGGGTCGTCCTCGGCGAAGTGAGCTTCGGCCAGCGCCCGCGCCTGTTCGAGCAGGTCCATGCCGCGCGCGCTGAGGCCGAGGCGGTGGTAGGCCATGCCGAGGGTGCCGAGCAGCGGGAAGGCGAGCTCCGGCTTCGCCTCGCGGAGTCCGTCGGCGCGGTTCGCCGCACGGTCGAGGATCTCGACGACGCGTACCTCGCGGCCGTCGCGCTCGGGGTGGACCGAACCGATCATGTCGGCGAGGAACCGGTTGAGTTCGGCCAGGCTGGCCGCCTCGGCCTGGGCCTCGCGCCGGGCCGCCGTGGCCTGCACGAAGCCGATGGTCGCTGCCACGCCACCGCCGAGGATCGCCAGCAGGACCAGGGCGGCGGCGGCGACGCCGGCACGGTGGCGGCCCGCGAACTTGCGCAGCCGGTAGAGCGGTCCGGGCGGCGCGGCCTGCACGGGTTCGCCGGCGAGGAAGCGCGCGAGATCGCCGGCCATCTCGCTCGCCGACGCGTAGCGGCGCTCGCGCTCCTTCTGCATCGCCTTCCCGCAGATCCAGTCCAGCTCGCGCAACGACGGATCGCCTGTGACGCGGGACGGAGGCGCTGGCTCGTGCGCACACAATTGGTTCATCGCGTCGACGGCGGACAGGCCGGCGACGGCGTATGCCGGTCGTTGCGCCAGCAGCTCGTAGAGGATCAGGCCGAGCGCGTGCACGTCGCTGCGCACGTCGACGTCGCGCTCGCCGGCCACGCACTGCTCGGGGCTCATGTACTGCAAGGTGCCCAGCAGCACGCCCGGCGCCGTGCGGCCGGACTCCATGCTGGACCGATCACCGACCGCGCACGCGATGCCGAAGTCGATCACCTTCGGCCGTCCCTCCGGATCGACCAGTACGTTGGCGGGTTTGAGATCGCGGTGCAGCACGCCGCGCTGATGCCCGAACTGCACGGCGCGGCAGACCTGCTGCATGAGGGTTGCGATGGCCCGCCGATCCAGCGATCGCTGCTGTGCGAAGCGGTCGATCGGCAGGCCGTCGCGTACGAGTTCCATCGCGAAGTAGGGCACGTCGCATCCCGGGCCCTCCCACACGCCGGCGGCGTGCACCTGGGCGATGTCCGGGTGGACGAGCCGCGCCAGCGTCTCCGCCTCGTACGCGAAACGGCGTCGGGCCGCCTCGGATTGCAGACCGGCCTGCATGAGTTTCAACGCGACCTCGCGGCGGAGACTCGGCTGCTCGGCCCGATAGACCGTGCCCATGCCCCCCTCGCCGAGTACGGCGAGGATCCGATATCCGGCCACCACCTGCCCGACGAGCCGCTCGGCGGCGCTGGTGGCGACGCCGGCCACCAGCTCGGCCGGCAGACCCTCGTCGAGCAGGGCGGCGCGGCTCGTCTGGCGCTGGGCCGCCGCCAGCAACCGGAGCACCTCGGTGCGGACGGCGGGATCCGGGCAGCCGGTGAGCAGCGCCGCGCGGGTGCCGGCCTCGACGTCCAGGGCGCGCTCGAACCACGCCCGCACTTCGGTCCAGTTCTCAACCATCGCCGCGATCCAGGTCGCTCGCGAGCCAGGCGCGCGCCAGTTGCCAACCACGCTCGATGCTGCGCAGCGATCGGCCGAGGTTGGTCGCGACCTCCTGCGGCGACAGCCCACCGAAGAAGCGCAGCTCGACGATCTGCGCGAGTTCGGCGTCGACCTGCCCCAGGCGTTCGAGGCTCTCGGCGATCCCGATCAGGTCTTCGACCCGGTCGTCGGCGGGCGGTTCGCCGAACGTGACGCGCCGCGCCGCGCCGCCCCGCTTGTCGGCCCGGCGGCCGCGGTAGTGGTCGATGAGCACGCTGCGCATGGCCTTGGCGGCGACGCGCACGAAGTGCTGCTGGTCCTCGTATCCGCCGGCCCCTGTGCCGAGCTTCAGCCACGCTTCGTGCACCAGGGCGGTCGGCTGCAGCGTGGCGATGCCGTCCCTGCCCAGCATCCTCGCCGCCAACCGTCGCAACTCGTCGTAGACGATGGCCAACATCTCCCCCTGGGCCCCGGGCTCGCCGGAGCGGATTGCGGCCAACAGGCGGCTGGTCGCGGCAGGGAGGTCGCGGTGCATGGCGCGGACGCGGGGGAGCATACCCCCGGGATGTCCGCCGGCGCGGACCGCCCGCCGCCGCGGGCTCGTCCGAGCAGGGGAGCAAAAGTGGCGGTCGGCCGCGGCGGAATCCGTTCGGGTGGGCGCCATGACCTCCGACCCCACCCGGTACCTGCTCCCGCTCTTCCTGTGTGTCGCCTTCGCCCCGGCCCAGACCTTCCCCCGACTCCTGGCGGACATCGCGCCGGGCACCCGCTTCTCGGATCCACGGGGGTTCACCGAGTTCGACGGCAGGACGTACTTCCAGGCCAGCAGCACGGGCGCGGCGTCGACGCGCTCCCTGTACGTGACCGACGGAACCCCGGCGGGGACGCAGCTCTTCTTCAGCGTGCCGCTCAACTCCACCGCCGGTGAGGAACTGACCCGCGCCGGCGAACTCCTGTACTTCCGGGCCACCACGCCCGCGACCGGCGCCGAGCTGTACGCGACCGACGGCACCCCCGCCGGGACCCGGATGGTCCGGGATCTCGTGCCCGGCAGCATCGGCAGCAACCCGACCAGCCTCGTGGCGCTGGGCGACCGGCTCGTGTTCCGGGCCATGTCGGCGACGGGTGTGTGGCGCCTGATGAGCACCGACGGCACCGCTGCAGGCACCGTGGACCTCGGCGAACTCACGCTCACCTCCGCGTTCCTGCCCTTCGCCGTCGTCGACGGTCAGATCCTGTTCGAGGGCAATGACACCGTGCACGGTCCCGAGCTGTGGCGCACCGACGGCACCGCCGTCGGCACGTCGTTGGTGAAGGACATCCGGCCTGGGATCGGCGGCTCGGCGCTTGCGAACCCCTGTGTCTACGCCAACGGCATCGCGCGCCGCTGCTACTTCGTCGCCGACGACGGCGTTGCCGGCGCGGAGCTGTGGGTGAGCGACGGCACGGCCGTGGGAACGACGCTGTTGGCCGATCTGACGCCGGGACCGAACGGCACCCGGCCGTACGGCTTCACGGTCGCAGCGCGCGTGCTGTTCTTCCTCATCGGCGGCGGGGGTGGAGCGGGCGGCACGCTGTGGTACACGGACGGCTTCGCCGCGCGTCAGGTCTTTGCCAATCCGTCGTTCACGGTCGACTTCGCCGGCCCGATGCTGGGCGTGGACGACATGCTCCTGTTCGTGGGCATGAACCCGGCTACCGGCAGCGAGCTGTGGCGCTCCGATGGCACGGCGACGGGCACCTGGATGATCCGGGACATCCAGCCCGGCGCTGGCAGCGGGCTGCGCGCACAGCGGATGGTGCGGGTCGGCTCGCGCTACACCTACTTCATCGCCGACGACGGCGTTCATGGCCTCGAGCCCTGGCGCACCGACGGCTCGACCGTCGGCACGCAGCTCTTCTGCGACGCTGAGGCGGGAATCGGCGGCAGCCGGATGTTCAACAACTTCAACGTCGCAGCCGGCGCCGCATGGGGCAGGTTCGTGTTCGACGCGATCGTGAGTCGCGACGGCGTCGGGCAGGAACCCTACGCCGTTCCTGCCGGCGCCGTGGCGCAGGTGATCGGCTGGGGCTGCGGGTCGGCGAGTCGGCACGCGACGATGTCGATCACCGACCCGTGGCTCGGCGGGGTCATGGCCATCGCGGGTGCCGGCGCCGATCCGGGCGCGTTCGGTGCTGTGTTCGTAGGCGGTTCGCGGGCGTCGCCGTTGCCGCTGGGCGCGGGTTGCCGGGTCTACGTCGACTTCGCGGTCGCTGTGTCGCTGAGGCCGTTCCAGGCCACGGTGCCGACCTGGAGCCAGAGCCTGGCGATCCCCCTCGTCCAGTCCCTGAGCGGCGTGACGCTGACCGCGCAGGCGATCTTCGCCGGCACGCGCTCGCCGCTTGGCTACGAGGTCAGCAACGGCGTGCGCCTGACGCTGGGTCAGTAGTTCTCCATCCGTGAGGACACGGTCCCCGAGGGATGAAGCGGGTTGGCGGGACTCGACGTGCACAAGGACACGGTCGTCGCCAGCGTTCGCTGCGTCAGTGAACCGGCGCACCGCGAGGTGCGCACGTTCGGCACGACGACGGCGGAGTTGATCGAGTTGGCGGAGTGGCTTGCGTCGCACGGCGTGACCCACGTTGCGATGGAGGCAACCGGCGTCTACTGGAAGCCGGTCTGGCACATGCTGGAGGACGGCTTCACTCCCGTTCTCGCCAACGCGCAGCACATCCGAAACGTGCCCGGTCGCAAGACCGACGTGAACGATGCGATGTGGATCGCCGATCTCCTGGCTCACGGCCTGATCCGCAGCAGCGTCGTGCCGCCGTCGGACATCCAGGAGCTGCGGGATCTGATGCGAACGCGCAAGCAACTGGTGCGCGAGGTCTCGCAGCACACGCTGCGGATCCAAAAGACGCTGGAGGACGCCAACCTCAAGGTCGGTAGCGTCCTGTCGAGCGTGGTCGGCACCAGCGGCCGCAAGATGTTGACGGCGATCATCGCCGGCGAGACGACCCGGAGGTGCTGGCCAGCTTGGTCGTCGGCACCGCTCGCAAGAAGAAGGCGGAACTGATCGAGGCGCTGCGCGGACGCGTCACCGAGCATCACCGCGTTCTGCTCAAGTTGCATCTCGAGTTGATCGAGGCTCTGGAGGGCGCGCTTCGCAAGATCGACGCAACCGTGGGAAAAGCGCTCGAGCCGATCTTCCCCACCTCGGGTCACCTGGTTTCCTGGGCCGGACTCTGCCCGCGCAACGACGAGAGCGCCGGCAAGCGACGATCCACCCGGGTGCGCGAGAGCGCCAACTGGCTGAAAACCACGCTCGTCACCGCCGCGTGGACTGCCTCGCGAAAGAAGGGCAGCTACCTCCAGGCCCTCTTCCATCGACTCCGGGCCCGACGGGGCGCCAAGAAAGCCGTCGTCGCCGTGGCGGCTTCCTTGCTCACCGCCGCCTACTTCATGCTCCGCGATGGCGTCGAGTTCCGGGACCTCGGCCCCCGGCATTTCGACCGCCGCAACCAGGTCAAGACCATCAATCGGCTCGTCAAGCGACTCACCGATCTTGGCTGCGACGTCGAGGTTCGGAGGCATGACGTGGCGTAGAGCTTCCTAGTAGTCGTCCAATCGCGGTCGATGTCGTGCCGCCGACCAGGATCCCCGAAGCGGGGTCGGGTGGGGGGGGGCGCGTGCCTGGCCTTCGGCGGCTGAGGCCACGCTCGCGCGCGTCCGGCGCCCGCCCTACATTCCCTTTGCATGACCCCCGGTTCCAGCGCCGACGCCCCCCTGCGCGTCGGCGAGCACACCTTCACCTCGCGCCTGTTCGTGGGCACGGGGAAGTACGCAGACCTCGAGGTGATGGAGCGCGCGCTCGCCGCGTCGGGTACGCAGTGCGTGACCGTTGCGGTGCGCCGGCTGCAACTCGGCGTGCCGGCGGGCAAGTCGCTCCTCGACTACCTGCCGCGCGAGCGCTACGTGCTCCTGCCCAACACGGCCGGGTGCTACACCGCCGAGGACGCGATCCGCACCGCGCGGCTCGGGCGCGAGGCTGGGATGAGCGACCTCGTGAAGCTCGAGGTCCTCGGCGACCCGGACACGCTCCTTCCCGACCCCGTGGGCACGCTGGAGGCCGCCAGGACGCTGGTGCGCGAGGGCTTCACGGTGTTGTGCTACACGAGCGACGACCCGGTGCTGGCGCGCCGGCTCGAAGACCTCGGCGTCGCGGCCGTGATGCCGGCGGGTGCGCCGATCGGGTCCGGGCAGGGGATCCTCAACCCCAACAACATCCGCATCATCCTCGCACGCGCCAACGTGCCGATCATCGTCGATGCGGGCGTGGGCACCGCGTCCGACGTGGCGATCGCCATGGAGCTCGGCGCGCACGGTGTGCTCCTCAACACGGGGATCGCGCTGGCGAAGGACCCGGTGCGCATGGCGCGGGCCATGAAGGCGGCATGCGAGGCCGGGCGCGACGCGTTCCTCGCCGGGCGGATGGGCAAGCGGCTCTACGCGTCCGCGTCGTCGCCCAAGGAAGGCCTCATCGAGTTCGCCGGTGAGTAGCCCGCGCGATCAGACCCTGGCAGCGTTCGTGCGCCTGGTCGCCTGCACGCTCGGATACATGGCGACCTTCATGCTCGTGCGGCGTGCGATGGACGTCGGCGCGGACGTGAAGGACGTCGAGCCGGTGGCGCTCCTGCACGGCGCGGGGTGCGTGGGATTCCTCGCCGTCGGCTTCTTCATGCCGCCGAGCGCGCGCGCGACTTCCGCGCGCGGCCTCGGCCGGGGTGTGCTCACGTACCTCGCCTTCCTCCTGGCGTGGGTCCCGCTCGCGATGCTCGCGTACCCGGCGCTGCTGCGGGTGTTCGGCGTGGACTTCGTGCCGCAGGAACTCCTCGGCTACTTCCAGACCGCCGACATCGGACGCTGGCAGGCGATCGCCATGGTGACGACCGCGGTGATCGTGAGCCCACTCATGGAGGAAGTTGCCTTCCGCGGCCACATCCGTGACCTGCTGCGCGGGCTGTTCGGGCCGGCGGCGGGCCTCGTCGGCACGTCGATCCTGTTCGGCCTCATGCACGGCTTCCTGTACGCGGCACCGCTCGCGCTGCTCGGGCTCCTGTTCGGCTGGCTGCGCGAGCGCACGGGCGGACTCCTCGTCGCCATGCTCGTGCACGCGCTGCACAACACGCTCACGCTTGGCCTGGCGCTCGGCCTGCCCGATCTCTTCCGCACGGTGATGCAGTGAGCGTTGGCCGCGAGTTCAAGGTGCATCCCGACATGATCGGGCGACTCCGTCGCCGCGCCGGTGCGCTGATCGCCGACAACGCCGCGGTGATGGGCGACGTCCGCCTCGGGCGCGACGTCAACATCTGGTTCGGCGTCACCATCCGTGGCGATGACTCCTTCATCGAGATCGGCGAGGCGACCAACGTGCAGGACAACACGTGCGTGCACGTCGACATCGACGCCCCGCAGCGGATCGGCAAGGGCGTGACCATCGGCCACGGCGTGATCCTGCACGGCGTCGAGATCGGCGACTACGCGCTGATCGGGATGGGGGCGATCCTGCTCAGCGGCTGCCGGATCGGTGAGTACTCGATCATCGGGGCAGGCGCCCTGGTAGCGGAGAACGTGGTGATCCCACCGCGCTCGCTCGTGCTCGGGGTGCCGGGGAAGGTCCGCCGGCAGGTGACGGAGGCCGAGATGGAGGAGAACCGATGGCGCGCGCGGCACTACGTGGCGCGGGCGGAGTCGTACCTGAGGCCGGCTGGCGCCGACTGACTCCGATCCCCGATGCACCCTCCGTTGGGATGGGCCGCAGGGGATCGTGGGGGTAGCGACAGGCGCGCGGGTGGGCCGTGTGCTAACCTTCTTGCGGTCGAACGAGTCCGACCCCGAACCGCCAAGATGAAGAGCCCAACCAATCTCCCCGTGGCCGCGTGCCTTCTGGCCCTGACCGCCTGTTCCGACCACAGCGGCTTCTTCGCCCGCCCCGCCGCGGGCCTGCAAGTCGTGGCCTTCGAGACGCGGTCCGAGATCCTCGCCGGGGTCGGCAGCATCGCGGATGCCGCGACCGCCGATTTCAATGCCGACGGTCTGCCGGACCTCGTGGTGACCTCGATCCTCGGCCGCGTGCAGATCCTGCTCGGCAAGGGCGGCGGCCAGTTCGGGATCGCGCAGTCGCTCGACGTGGCGGGTACGCCGGCGTTCGTAGGGGTGGGCGACGTCGACGGCGACGGCGACATCGACATCATCGCGGTGCGTTCCCAGCGCGCGCAGGCGAGCGTGTTCCTGAACAACAGCGCCGGCGCGTTCAGCCCGGGCACCGACAACCCGGTGGGGGCGGGGCCGCAGGAACTCGTGGTCGCCGATCTCGACGGCGACGGCAAGATCGACATCCTGACCTCGAGCCTCGATTCGACGGCGCTGACCTGGTTGCGGGGAGCGGGCGACGGAACCTTCCAGTCGAACGCGACTCTCGACCTGGGCGGCTACGCGCAGCCCCTGGGGATCGCCGCCGGCGACGTCGACGGCGATGGGTTCCGTGACGTCGTCGCCTCCGACTTCGCCAACTCCCGCGTCGCCGTGTTCTTCGGCGGCAGTGAAGGCGCATCGTTCGGCGGCCCGGTGTGGTTCCCGACCGGTGCGGGTCCGGTCGCGGTCGCCATCGCTGACATCACGCACGATGGTGTTCCCGACATCCTCGTGTCGAATCTCAACTCCGAGAGCGTGACGGTTCTGCGTCGCACGACCGGGCGCAACTTCACCGGCAACGACGTGACGACCGACGGGCCTCCAGGCCTGCTCGCCATCGGCGACGTGACGGGCGACGCGATCGCCGACCTCGTCGTGTGCGTCTTCTCGCGCGCCAGCCTGTCGATCCACCAGGGTCGCGCCGACGGGTCGCTGGCCGACGAGATCCAGGTCGGCACCTCGGGCCTGCCCTTCCGGCCGTTGCTCGTGAACGTGAACCCCGCGCAGGACAGCTTCGTCGATCTGGTCGTGAGCGGCGCGCTCTCGGACCGTCTGAGCCTCCTCTACGGCACGGCGGGCTACCCCGCCTCGGGCTTCAACTACGACGCCGGCGTCGCCAGCGCGGAGGCAGTCGCGTCGGCGGACTTCGATGGCGATGGCGTCGCCGAGCTGGCGGTCGCCGGCCTCGATCAGTCCGCGGTCTCGATCGCAGCCTTCGTCGACAACCCGCTGACCCGCACCCGGGCCCTCGCCCCGCGGGCCGTGCTGCCCGTCCCGGGCCGCGTCGCCAACATCGTGCGCGGCGACTTCAACCGCGATGGCAAGATCGACCTCGCGGTCGCGGTCTACGGCGGCGTGAAGCTCCTGGCCAACCGCTCGACCGTGGGCAACATCGCCTTCGACCCGATCCCGGCCGGCAACGGCTTCCTGCTCGCGAACGGCGGCCCCTTCGAGATCGCAGCCGGCGACCTCAACGGTGACGGCTTCGACGATCTCGTCGTGTCGTCGATCAGCGACGGCAAGGTCTGCATCCTGCGCGCGACCGGTCCCAACTTCGCGTTCGAGGCTGCGCCGCAGGTCCTCGCGGTGCCCGGCAAGCCGTTGGGTCTCGCCCTCGCCGACTTCGACGGCGACGGCGACATCGACATCGCCGTGAGCCGCAACCAGGACGGCTACGTCAACGTCTACCGCAACGACGGCGCCGGCGGCATGACCGTCCTCGCCGAGATCCCGGTCGGGGCCGCGCCGAACTACCTCCGCACGACCGACTTCAACGCCGACCGGCGCAACGACCTCGTGGTCAGCAACGGCCTCAGCGACAGCATCACCATCCTCATCGCGCAGCCCCGTGTCGGCGACTTCGCCGCCCTCGACGTCCGCGTCGGCGAGCGGCCGACCGCCCTGCTCACCCGCGACCTCAACCGCGACGGCTTCCCCGACATCCTCGTGGCGTCCCTCGTCGGCGCCGATGTCTTCGTCCTCCTCGGCGACGGCCGCGGCGGCTTCCCCACCCAGACCCGCTTCCCGGCGACCTATCTTGCGAGCGCCGCCGACCTCGCCGACATGAACGGCGACGGCCTCCCCGACCTCGCGGTTGCCAGCGTCAAGACCAAGCGCGTCAGCATCTACCGCAACATCAGCCGCTGACCTGGCCCGCGCGCGGTGGGGGAGGCCGCCGCGCCGCCGACGACACCGGGGCGCGCGCGCTGCTCGAGCAGCGCCACGCGGTCGCCTGCGGCTCGTCCCGAGCCGCCAGCGATGACATGGCGGTCGCAGCCGACGACACGAAGGCACCTGCGCAGTTCGAGCAAGCTCGAACTGCGCTCGCTTGAGCAGCGCCATGCGGTCGCCTGCGGCTCGTCCCGAGCCGCCAGCGATGACATGGCGGTCGCAGCCG
>CAYQMF010000002.1:0-1171 GCA_964418595.1 uncultured candidatus Brocadiaceae bacterium | reverse complement strand
ACGACACGAAGGCACCTGCGCAGTTCGAGCAAGCTCGAACTGCGCTCGCCTAGCCCGCCCGTTCGCTCACGCTGAGCAGCCCCAACCGCCGCCACGCCACGCCCAGCAGCCACGTCCGCGCCGAAGCCACCGGCCGCGCCTCCTGCTCGATCCCGCGCACACGCACCTCCTCCAGCCACCCGTCGAACCAGGGCCCCGACGTGAACATGTCGACGGCCTGCTCGACCCGCTCGCTCACCCCTTGCCCATGGTGCTTCATCCCATTCGTCAGCACATACCGGATCGCCAGCCGCACCTCCCGCGGCGTCTTCAACACGCGGTCATGGTACCGATCCCCGAACACGCCCCCCTTCCGCCCCCAGAGCCGATTCAGCGCCTTCGCCACCCGGATCAGCAACCCCTGCATCCCCCGCACCAACGCCTCGCGCCCACCCGCCTCCACCAGCAAGTGCAAGTGGTCGTTCAGCACCGCGTAGTGCACCAACCGCATCCCGAACCGCTCGCACCCCGCCGCAAACGCGCCCCGTAGCACCGCGTATTCGCGCGCCCGCCGCAGCCGCGGCAGCCCCTTCTTCAGCACCACCGTCACGTGCGCCGGGTACCGCGACGCCAACGCCGCCCGCGTCGCATGCGTCACCCCCGCCCGCTCTCCCTTCGGCTTCCTTCCCGCCCCCTCCCGCGCGCCACCCCACCCCCGCACCACCCGCGTGAAAGGCAGCTTCCCCGCCTTCCCCCGCGAGCGCGCCCGGCTCCGCCCACCCGCCGACGCACGCCCACCCGCCGACGCACGCCCACCCGCCGACGCACGCCCACCCGCCGACGCACGCCCACCCGCACCCACCCGCCGCTCCGATCCATCGCTCGCCATCATGATTCGGCAGATATTAGCAAGACGACGCAGCCAGGTCAAGACCCACGCGAAGAAGGCCACCGCATCCCACCGCCAACACCCCGACGCGCTCGACCGACGCGCTCGACCGACGCGCTCGACCAACGCGCCAGTCACGCAGTTCGACCCCCGCACGCTCCCCGCTCCGTCCCCGCACGCTCCACGCACGCTTTCGTCAGCCCGACCCCCACCCATCCACCGCAACACGACACGCCCCCATCCGCGCGACTCCACGTTCCTCCTCCCTCCCCGTCCCCCTGCCTGCCCCGTCGCCCGTCGGTC
>CAYQMF010000001.1:32496-177443 GCA_964418595.1 uncultured candidatus Brocadiaceae bacterium | reverse complement strand
GATGACGCCGACGATCGTGCGCAAGGACGGCCGGGTGCTGCTGATCACGGGCTCACCCGGCGGCCGCACCATCATCAACACCGTGCTCGACATCGTCCTGAACGTGACCGCGTACGGCATGGACGCACGCCAGGCCGTGGACGCGGCGCGGATGCACCACGCCTGGATGCCCGACTCCGTGCACCTGGAGGAAGGTGCGCTGTCGGAGGTCGAACTCGGCAAGCTGCGAGCGATGGGTCACGCGGTGACGCAAGGCGGCCGTCAGGGCGACGGGCATTCGATCCTCGTCGATCCGAAGACCGGGGTCGCGTACGGCGCCAACGACACGCGCAGCGCAGACAGCAAGGCGGCGCACTGACGCCCGCCTACCTCCCGTCTTCGATGGCGCCGGCCGGCTTGGGAAGGGCGAGCGACGTGACCGGCGCGAGGCGGCCTTCGTCGGAACGGAACACCATCGACGTCGTCGAGCGCGCACCGTCGGCGTGCACGTACCACTCCTGGCCGCGCGTGTCGCGCTCGGTGCCGACGATCGGCGAGAACGGGACCTCCGGCGGCCAGCTCAGCGGCGGGGCATCGAGCACCCCGTTGAGCGTGGGGACGAAGTCACCGTTCGGCAAGGACAGCAGGTTGCGGCGGTCGCGCGTCGTCGGCGCGCGCACGGCCTTCGGGGCGCCGTACGTCAGCACCGGGGCTTCCGGGCGTGGCGGCGCCGGAACCGTCGGCGGCGGGGCGGGGGAGGGTGCGACGGGGTCATGCGGGGCCGTCTCGCGCGTCAGCCACACGATCGTCCCGGCCGCGAGGAGGGCGATCAGGCAGAAGCCGAGTGTGGTCGCTCGCGGGGTCATCGTGGGTGCGCGCGCTGCACCAGCCGTCGAGGTCGGTCCGGCGCTCGGACAAAGGCGGCGCGCGATGTTAGCATTCCGGCCTGTCGCAGAGTCCCTCGGCTCGCCCCAGCCGTCAACCGTTCCCTTCGGAGCATCCTCGATGCGTGTCCTCTCTCTCGTGGCCCTCCTCGCCGTCGGCTCCCAGCTGATGGCCCAGTCGAACTACTTCGAAATCCACGGCGACCCCTCCTGCACCTACTGGACGTCGCGCGGGTCGCTCGGCGTCGACCCGGGCGAGATCCTGCTGCAGATCCCGGCCAGCCACTTCTCCGGCGTGTGCCAGGATGCCAGCGGCACGGCGACGGTGCTGACCGAACTCCGCCTCCTCGTCCAGGACCAGAACACCGCGACCCAGGAGCCCTACTACATGGTGCTGCGTGCCGATGCTTCCGGAGCGCCGGCGACGGGCACCCCGCTGCTTCGGGTCGGACCCTTCGTGCAGCCGAACATCGGCAACGTCATCGCGGCGTGGGACATGATCCACACGATCACGGCGTCGACCGCAGTGCCGAGCTGCGCGACGTTCTACGTCGGCGCCGAGACGGTCGCGGCGCCGGGCTGGCCGCAGACCGACGGGCTCTCCGTGCACATGTGCTCGTTCTATCTGCTCAACAACGCGAGCTTCGAGGACAACCCGGCGGCGCCGCCGGATCCGGTGCCGAGCCTCGGGTGGAACTTCAACTACAACACCAACTCGGTCAGCCAGCCCGGCGCGGCGCGCAGCGTGCGCTTCAAGCTGGGGTCGCGCGCGCCCACGCTGCACATGGGCAACGTCGATCCGACGATGGTCGGGCCGAGCTGCCTCGTCGGGCTCGGCAAGCGCAGCTGGGGCGCGGGTGGCATGTTCCCGGCGTCGAACGGCGACGGGCTCGGCACGCGCGACGACGGGCTCAGTGCGCGCGTGATCGACCTCGCCAACCGCGGCGGCGTGTTCCAGCTCTTCATGAGCGACTCGCAGTCGTGCCCGGGCCTGCAGATCGGTTCGCTGTTCACCGGCACGCTCTTCCTCAACTTCGCCAATCTCATCCCCGTGGGCTCGGGCGTGATCTCCGCCGCGAACGGCGAGGGCATCATCCCGGTGATCCCGCCGGGCGTCGTCCTGCACCGCTCGATGCGCGGGCGGCTGCTGCCGTTCCAGGCCATCACCGTCGGCCCGACGTTCACGCTGCCCGGCAACCTGACCAACATGGCGGGCAGCACGTTCCTGTGAGCGGCGCGCAAGGTTGCGGCGAGCGGCGGTAGTGCCGAGCGCCGTGCGCTGCGCGTGGGTGTGCGCGGTCCTCTGGGGCTGCGGCACCCCGCCGCTCGGTGTCCCGCGCGCGACCGCGCGCCTGCGGATCGAGAACCCGCAGCGGCTCGACGTGCACGTGGATGCGGTCGCAGGCGACCGCCGCGTGCCGGTCGCGCACCCCGGAAGCTCGGAAGTCGTCGACCTGACGCTCTTCGCCGGAGCCTACGTGGTGTACGCGGCGACGGCGCGTGGCGACGTGGCGCTCGCGGCTCCCTTGCTGGCCGAGGCAGCGGTCGGGGCGACACCGCTGCGGGTCCGCATCGAGGCGCCGCCCGCGCGCGCGCGCGACGACGCCGAGTTCGCCTGGATCCCGGCCGGCCCTGCGCTCATCGGCGACGCGCTGGGCGTGGGCCAGGAAGACGAGCGTCCCGCGCGCATCCGCGACGTGGCGGCGTTCTGGTTGGGCCGCTGCGAGGTGACCAACGCGCAGTACGTCGAGTTCCTGACCGCCGTGGACCCCGACGTCGATCCGGCCTGGTGCGCGTTCGACTCGCGCAAGTGCCGTCTGCAGCGCGACGCGACGACCGGGCAATGGTCGACGTCTGCCCCGCGCGAGCCGGTGGTCACCGTGAGCCTGGCCGGGGCGCTCGCCTACTGCAGGTTCCGATCGCGCGCGACCGGCGTTCCGCACCGGCTCCCCACGGAGATCGAGTGGGAGAAGGCCGCGCGCGGGCCCGAGTCGTTCGTGTTCTCGTACGGCAACGTCTACCGGCGCGATGCAGCCAACCAGGAGTCGGGCACGCTGCGGGAAGCCGCGTCGGGGAAGGCCAGTGGTTTCGGGCTCTTCGACATGACCGGCAACGCCTTCGAGTGGACCGGCGATGCGTACGGGACACCGGGTCGTCGGGCGATGATCCCGGATCAGGTGCTGCGTGGGGGCTCGTTCGTGCTCGACGGGATGTATCTTCGCTCGTCGTTCCGCATGCGGCAGCGACCCGAGGTGCGCACCGACGACTTCGGATTCCGTGTCGTGCGCGAGGCCGTACCCGCCGATCTGGAGCCACACCGATGAACGCACTCGTTCCTGCCTTCACCCTCACCCTCGCGGTCATGCTTCCCGCGCAGATGGAGAAGCGTGACGGCGAGCTGTACGACCGCGCCACGTTCCTGGCCGCGGCGCCCGCGCTCGGCAGCATGGCGAGCGAGATCGTCCTCGCCGACCTCGATGGCCGCCTGCACGCGCTGTCGTCGTACCGGGGTCGGATCGTCGTGCTCATCAAGGGCGGGTTCACCTGACCGCCGTTCCGGCGCGCGGCCGCAGGTCTGCGGTCGCTCTGGAGCCGCTACCGTGACTCGCGCGACGTGGCCTTCCTGGTGATCGAGCAGCGCGAGCCACACGCGGGGCGCATGGCGTTCACCACCATCGAGCAGCCAGAGACGTTCGAGGCCCGCCGCGCCCTCGCGGTGCGGATTCGCGACGAACTCGAGATCCCCCTGCCGATCCTGATCGACGGGATGGACGATGCGTCGCGCGCCGTGTTCGGCGATCTGCCGAGCCCTGCGTTCGTCATCGGTCGGGACGGCAGCATCGTCGACAAGCTGCCGTGGGCCGATCCGGAGGCGATTGCTGCGACCCTCGAGCGCGTCGGGGGAGCGGGGGTGCTTCCCGAGGATCCCGCGGGACCCTGGCCGCTCGTGCAGCGCGCCGTGTTCGCGCGGCAACTGGTGTGGGCGGGGCGTCACGACGCCGCGCTCGCGTGGCTCGACACGACACCGGAGCCCGCGCCGTGCGTGCCGCCGACCTTCGCCGCTTGCGCGTACGCCGCGATCGCACGCGCGCACGCGCTGCGGGGCGCCGACCCCGAGGCGATCGCCGCGGCCCAGGACGCCATCGGCGAGGCCTGGCCTGCGTCGGCGGCGCGGCGGGTCGCGGCGCTGACCGAACTCGCGGAGCTGGTGCCTTCTCCTGCGCAGGCGGCGCCGCTGTGGGCCGCGGCCGCGGCTGCGCTCGAACCGCGCGCACCCGATGCCGTCCGCGCCTTCCTGGTGGATCGCGCCGCTGCGACGCAGAAGAAGTAGCCGCGGTCAGGCCGGCTGCGCCAGCGCCTGGAGGCGCGTGAGCAACTGCGAGATCGGCAGGGGCTTCGTGACGATGGGCGCGCGACAGCGGGCCGCGAACCGCGTGGCCTCGGGGGAAGTGAGGTCGCCGGTGACGAACAACACGCGACGCAGCAAGTGCGGCGCCCGGACGGCGAGGCGATCGTGGAAGCCGACGCCGGAGATGCCGGGCATGCGGACGTCGCAGAGCACGGCATCGAATTCCTCGCGGTCGTCGAGGAGCACGCGGAGCGCCACTTCGGCCGAACCTGCCTCCGCGGTGCTCCAGCCGAGATCGCGGGCGTGGCGGATGACCGCCAGCCGGACCACGGGTTCGTCGTCGACGATCAGGAGCCGAAGGCGCTGCGAGTACCCGGCCGCGCCGGTCGGCGCGGGATCCACCGTCGCGGCCGCCACCGGTGGGCTGCACGCCGGGAGTCGGACCAGGAAGCGCGCGCCGCCGCCGGGGCGGTCCTCGACGGTGATCGACCCCCGATGTGCCGCGACGAGGGCGTGCACGACGGCGAGTCCGAGGCCGGTGCCGACGCCGGGATCCTTCGTGGTCCAGAACGGCTCGAAGATCCGCGCCCGGTCAGCGGGCGGGACGCCGGGTCCGCGGTCCTCGACCAGGAGGGTCGTGGTGCGGGCCTCGGTGCCGACCCGGATCCTGATGGGGGAGCCCCGCGGCGATGCCTGCAGGGCGTTGGAGAGCAGGTTGGTGACCACCTGCTCGAGTGCGATCGCGTCGCCGCGCACGAACGCCGACCTGGAGGCATCCACCACGAGGGTCACGCCCGCTGTCAGGAGCTGCGGCTCGAAGCCGCGCGCCACGCGTTGCACGAGCTGTTGCAGGTCCAGGATCGCGAGGCTCGGGGTCTGCTGGGAACCGAGCAGCGAGAGCCGTTGCACGATCCCTCGGCAGCGGTCGGCCTGCTCCGCGACGATGCTCGCCGCGCGGTCGCGCTGCTCCTTGCTGTCGCTGGACAGGTCGTCGGCGAAACCGAGGATCGCGGTCAGCGGGTTGTTGATCTCGTGCGCCACGCCGCTGACCAGCGTGCTCAGGGCACGCAGCCGTTCGTCGCGCGCGACCTGGTCGCGCAACTGGTCGCGTTCCTCGAGCGCCTGGATCGTCACCTTCTGGGCGTCGTGCATCGCCACCACGATGAGGCTCGCGGCCAGTGCCACCTGCAGGATCAGGTCGAACACCGAGTTCATCTCGAGGACCCGGTTGGCGAGCGAGCCGTAGGTCGGATGGAACGGACCGACCTCGAGGATCGCGAGGCCGAGCCCGCACCAGACGAGCCCCCAGAGCAGGGCGATGTGACCGGCGAGCCGCGCGCCGAAGCTCTTGCTCCCCACGGGCGCAGGGCGCGACGACCAGAACACGTATCCGAACGCCGCAGCGTTGAGCGGAACCTGCGCGAGGAGCACGCTCTCGACCGTGGGCAGTGCTGCGCCGACGATCGCGGCGGTCAGCATGACGCCGGGGGTCCAGATGCGCCGCCCCGGCCACGGGCGCTGCGCCATCTCGGCGAACCCGCGGGCCAGCAGCCACAGGTACGCGCACTTGCCACCCAGGTAGATCGCGTACAGCATCCGTGTCAGCGGCGCGCCCTCCCGCACGAGCTCCACGTCCGCGACGTGGCGATGGGCCATGAGGAAGCGGACCATCACGGCGGTCAGTCCGATCGCCAAGGCGATGAACGCCGATCGCCACCGCCCCACGGCGATGAGGTCGCGGGCCGCCAGCGCCGCCAGGAACGCGGCGAACACCCAGGCCAGCGCGCACTGGATGATCAGGACGACGAGTGCGTAGAAGCCCGTGCTGTCGAGGAAGAACATCGGATCTTCCGGGTTGCGACCGTTCCTGACGCACACCCATACGCGATGTGGCCGCCGCATGCCACGCCCGACGGCAGTCTTGGCGTCTCGTTCCGTACGTCGGGGACGATGGTCGACCCGATGGACAACTACTGCCCGGCGAACACGCCGGTGGGCACGTCTTCGGTGGCGGCCGGCGGCTTGGGCAGGCCCAGCGCGCGCGCCATCAGCACCACGCCCAGACCAGGTGACACGGTCGCGGCACATTGGAGCCCGGCGCGCAATCCGCCACCCATCGCGAGGAGCGGCACTTCCCGGTCATAGGGCCAGGGCGTGCCGTGGGACGCCGCGTTGGCGCCCTCCAGGTGGAACGGCTCGATCACCATCAGCACCTCCCCGGCTCGCTCCGGGTGCAGCCCGAAGTACATCGCGCGCTGGATCGGGTCGTGGCCCGGACCATCGCGCAGGAGCTGCGGTACGGAGTACGCCGTGTAGATCCCAGGCGCGCGGCCGACCGCGTCGGCGGCGATGGCCGCCGCCGTCGCGACGACATTGGCGACGGGCTCGCGGCCGGCGACTTCCTGGAGGACGGCGCGATCGAAGAACAGGCCCATCTCCGCCACCATCCTGATGAACGGCGCCTTGCCCGTGCGCGCGCCGAAGCGGGCGGCGAGCGCCGCTTCCGCGGCGGCCCTCGCCCGCGCCTGCAGGAGCCCGCGGCCAGCGGCTACGCGCGCCAGCATCGCCACTTCAGGAGTCGGGCTCACGCCGTGGTCGGCGGACAGCATGAACATCCACCGCCCGCGGCCGACCTTCTCGTCGAGCCGCGCAAGCAGGCGGGCGATCAGCGCGTCGACGCGCAACAGCGCGTCGCGCGCTTCCACGCTGTCGGCGCCGAACACGTGACCGACGGTGTCGTTCGTGGAGAAGCTCACGCACAGCAGGTCGGGCGTGTCGTCGATGCCGAGCTGCTCGGCGTCGAGCGCGGCCTCGACCGCGCGATACGTCACCTCGTTGCCGATCGGCGAGTGATAGGCCTGTTCCCAGAACGCCGCGCACGGCCCGGCGCTCGCGCCATCGACCCGGACCGGCAGCGTCCGCGTCGTGATGGTCGCAGGCAGGGGCCGCTCGAACGGCCGGTCGTCGATGAGATCGGCGTACGCCGAAGCCGGCCCGATCCGGTCCCACGTCCAGCCGTGGTAGGAGTCGAGAGTCCTGGCGCGATTGAACGCGATCAACCAGGCCGGCGCGGCGTCGCCCCATCGCTTGTTGGTGACCAACTGGCCGGTGCTGATCTCGAACCACGCGACCGCGTCGGCGGACCGTCCCGCCATCAGGATCGCGGAGCGGTCCTTCCACGCCACGCTCACGACCCTCGCCGTGCGCCCGAGGTGCGCCTTGAGGCTGTCGCCGAAGGTCGGCACCAGCAGACGGCGTGGCCCACGGTTGCGTCCCTCCGGCATCCCCGGCAAGGCGTCCACGCCCTCCTCCGACACGCAGTACACGGCCTGTCCCGTGGTCGGATCGTGCCACTCGTTCTTGACGATGCCGTGGATGCGCGCGGGTGCGCCGGTGCCGAGCGTGGCGTGCCCCGGCCCGGTCTCGGTGCAGCCATGCTCGTACGCGCACTGCGTGAACTCGACACCCTCGCGCAGGACGCGCCGGATCCCGTCCTCACAAAGGTGCGGAAGACCGCGTCGCAGGACCCAGGTGGCGAGCTGATCGACGCTGCACAAGACGACGAGCCGCGGGGACGGTGGCGTCGCCTGCTGCGCCGGGGCGAGCGCAGTTGCCGACAGGGTGGCAAGCAAGGCGAGGAGGGAGCGGTCGAGCAAGGGGGTGGTCACGAGGCCCGACAGTCTGGACTCCCGCGTTCCCTGCGCAACGTCGCCGCGCCCGGATTGCCGAGATCGGGTCTCTGGCTCGCCGCGCCGCGGATCAGCGCAGCGTGATGGTCTGCCCGTCGGTCGTGGTGAACAGCGGGTTGACCATGTTCGCACTCGGGCCCAGCCCCACGCCCTGGAGCAGGACCGAGAGTCTCGGCAGCGTTGCGGGGATGGGCAGCGCGAGCCGCAGACCGGTGCCGAGCGCCGCGGTGCTTCCGATCACCAGGGCCGAGCCGGGTGCGACGTGCAGCTCCGGGAAGAGCGGCGGCGGACCACCGGGAACGGCGTCGAGAAAGAGCACGGCCGGCGAGGTGCCGTACCGGCCGACCGGCGTCGTGAGCGAGGCGTGCAGGGTGCCACCGCGCGGCGCCTCGATCCGCGGGCACGGCTCCACCAGCGGCGTGTCGCCGCTGCGCAGCAGGAGGTCTTCGTCGGATCCCGGGAACGCGCGCTGCCCGCGGTCGGCGATCAGGTCGGCGTAGCCGCGCATCGCGGGCCACGACGCCGGCTGGAACGCGTACGTCGCGAAGTGCACGGCCAGCGCCGACTGCCCCGTGAAGTCAGGCACGAACGAGCACACGGACCCACCGTAGATCCTCGCGTAGATCGACATCGCGGCGAGCAGGGTCACGTCCTTGCTCGGGTGACTGAGGTCGGGGTTGTAGTAGACCGGATCGAACCCGAGGCGAGCGACCGCATCGCCCACGCGCGCGATCTGTGCCGTCCCAGGTCCGAACGCCGCGTCGATGTCGTTCGCGGCGAGCTGGTAGTTGCGGCGCACCTCGGTGTGCATCGTCCACGGGTCGGGGAACGCGGCCGGATAGAGCGGATGGCCCGGTCCGCGCGCCCAGGTCTGGTAGAGCACGGCGCGCGCGGCGGGGCTGTGCGCGCGCACGTTCTGCACGATGCCGACTGCGTTGGCGCGGAACGCGGCCGGGTCGCCCTGGTTGACCGTCGCTTCGAGCGAGTGGCCCTGGATGACGACGAAGTCCCATTGCTGGCCCGCCGGCAGCGAGTTGCCGATCGCCGCGACCTGACCCGGGTCGTTGCGGTGGAAGGCGAGGTTGGTTCCACCGAACAAGCGCGGCACGATCGTCGGTGGCGGCCAGTTCGCGTCGCGCGCGATCGCGTCGACGATGCGCGTCACCGTCCAGTTGTCGATCGTGTAGCTGTTGCCGTAGAAGAGGAGGTTGAGACCGCGTTGGGCGGTGAGTCCGCCGGCGAGCGCGATGCAGACGGAGAGCAGACGCGGGGCAAGCATCGACGCGAAGCATAGGGAGACGAAGCTTGCGGAACACGACGGTCTGCGCGCTGGAAGAGTCCCGCGAAGTACGGTCGCACGAACGCCGTGCTGCCTGAGGTCAGCAGGCCGACGAGGGGCTTGGCGATCGCTGCCATCGCGAAGAAGCACACGCGCTGCCAGGGCGTGAGCCACTTGCGGGCGAAGCGCACCTTGCCCGCCGTCAGCCAGGTGAGCTGCCGTGCCCGCATCGTGCCGAGCACGGCGGGTTCGCGCTGCGTGCCGCCATCGTGATGGCGGACTCGAGCCCCGCGCGCCACCCAAAGGCTGCGACCGCGCGCCACGACTGCCCGGCAGAGGTCCATGTCCTCCACGTACAGGAAGTAACCCTCGTCGAACCGAAGGCCACTGCGCAGGAGGTCGGCGCCGATCAGCATGCAGGCGCCGGTCACGAATCCGGTCTCGATGTCAGGGTTGCCCGCTGGCGCTGGGACATGGCTGCGCGTCAGCGTGCAGGGCCGCACGCGCCCGCATTCGAAGAGCACGCGCGTGCCGTCCATCGACAACACGCGTGCCCCGACGATCCCCGCGTCGGGCTGCCGTGCCCAGGTGGCGAGCATCGCGTCGAGGCACCCGGGTTCCACCTCGGTGTCGGGGTTGAGGAGAAGGACATGCGTCAGGTCCGCCCGCGTGGCGAGGACGGCCTCGATGGCGGCGTTGCACGCGGCGCCGAAGCCGCGGTTGGGTACCACGAGCACCGTGCAGGTCGGGAGCGAGGCGCGCAACGCCGAGGCCTCGCCCGGCTCGCTGTTGTCGACCACCCAGATCCCGACCTGCGGCGCAGTCGCACGCAGGCTCGCAACGCAACGCACCACCAGGTCGTGGCTGCCGTGGTTGACGATGACGCACGCGACGGTCGCCTGCGGTGCCGGCGGCGGCGCGGGCACGGCATCCAGCGCGTGGGCGAGCAGGATCATCGCGGCAGTTCCCCCGGCGTCCGACCGAAGCCGCTGGCGCGCTCCAGCCCCTCGCCGAAGCTGCGCCATCGGCCGCGCATCTCGAAGGCCTGCA
The DNA here is from genome assembly GCA_964418595.1 of uncultured candidatus Brocadiaceae bacterium. Lineage (GTDB taxonomy): Bacteria > Planctomycetota > UBA1135 > UBA1135 > UBA2386 > CAYQMF01. The sequence continues at coordinate 167,213 of CAYQMF010000001.1, read as the reverse complement.
GCCCCAGCACGAGGGCGAGCCCGCCGGCGAGCAGTTGTGCGCCGAGCGTGCTCGGGGCGCCCGGGGTGAGGCAGCGTCCGGGCAGCCATGCTGCGACCATCACGAGCGCGGCGTGCAACACGGGACGGAGCCACGGCGAGAGGAGCGGGAAGGTGAGCCGGCGCCTCAGCAGGACCAGCGCGAGGCCCGAGGCCAGCGTCATCGCGACGAAGCTCGCCGCCGCCGAGCCGGCGGCGCCGAACGGGCCGATCCACCACAAGGTCAACGCGACGTTGGCGACCATGCCCAGGGACAGGCAGGCGAGGTACGGCAGCACTGCGCCGTGCGCGACCAGGAGGTTGCCGTAGAGCGAGGCGGCGCCGAGCACGACCGACGCGCCGAGCAGCCAGCGCAGCGTCGGCGCGGCAGCGGCGAAGTCGGCGCCGAACGCGAGCGCGAGCAGGTCCGGGGCGACGACGCAGCCGCCAGCCGCGATCGGCAGCACGAGATGGGCGCTCGCCCGCAGGCCACGCGCGAGCGTGCCGGCGGCGTCGCCGTGCACTGCGGCGTGCATGAGGTGCGGCTGCAGGAGGCGGGCGAGCACCCGCACCGGCGTGTCGGCGGCGAGCACGATGCGCTGCGCGGCGGCGTAGAGCGCGGCTGCCTCGCGGGAGACGAGCGCGCGCAGGAGCACGATGTCGGCGGCGAAGATCAGCTCGTTGGCGAGCTGGGTCACGCCGAGCACGGAGCCGGTGCGCAGCAAGTCGCGCATCGGCACGCGCTCCGGCGTTGGCGGCAGGCCGCGGAGCCAGACGACGGTGTGCGCGGCGTACACCAGGCGGCTGACCAGCAGGGCACCGACGAAGGCGCCGAGGTCGTGGCAGTCGAGACCGACGAGCACCGCGGCCAGCACCAGGTAGGTCAGCGATGCAGCCGCTTCCCAGCGCACCTCGGTACCGGCGCGCCCCAGCGCATCCGCGAGCTGCTTCTGGTCGAAGGGTGCGACGAGCACGAGACCGGCGCAGGCGAGGTGGAACGGCCACGCATCCGCGACGACGACCGCGATGGCCGCGAACGCGACGGTGGCGCCGAGCGCGAGGCGGCTGCGCAGCGCGAGCGAGGCGCGCAGGGTGGCGACCGCGCGCTCCGGGCGCGCGCCCATCTCGCGCGCGGTGAGCAGGCGGATGCCGCCGTCCGCGAGCAGCGCGACGAGCAGCGCGATCTGCACCCCTGATGCGTACTCGCCGAACGCTGCGAGCCCGACGTGCCGGCCGATCAGCAGCGTGACCAGCAGAGCCAGCACGCGCTGCGCGGCGACGCCGGTGGCGAGCGCGAACAGCGTGGCGCGGACGTGCCTGCTCACGGCGTGTTCGTCGCGCCCGCGCACGCGAGGCTGCGCGACTCGCGTGGAGGCGAGTCGTCTCGGCGCAGGGGGAGCGCGGGGGGGACGTGCTTGCCCTTCCGCCAACCGGCGACGATGCCGGTCGCCAGCCCGCGCAACGCGCGCCACAGGCCACCCAGCGTCAGTCGCCCGGTGCAGGCCCACCAGCAGAAGCGCGCGGCCTTGGGGACCTGCAGCAGCACCGCCCACCGGCGCTTGCCCGGTGGCGCGTGCCGGAACGCCAGGTAGATGCTGTTCTGCGCGATCGTGTGCCAGTCGCGATCCCAGAACGTGCGGCGGTGCGGTCCCGGCGCGGGCTCGTGATGGATGCTCGCGTCGGCGCGGTACACGGTCTTGTAGCCCGACCGCCACAGCCGCAGCGAGAAGTCGACGTCGTCGAAGTGGTACGCGAAGTTCTCGTCGAAGCCGCCCAGCGCGCACAGCACGTCGCGCCGCACGGCGAGGTTGCCCCCCGGCAACGTGCGCGCCGTGCCGCGCGGTGGGTCTTCTTCATCGCGGAGCACGAAGGGCCGACCGACGGTCGAGACGGCCATCGCCCCGTACTGCAGCGAGCCATCGCCGCGCAGGACGCGGCCGCCGACGGCGGCCACCTCCTGGTCGGCAAAGGGCGCGAGCAGGGCATCGAGCCAGCCGGGGATCGGCCAGGCGTCGTCGTCGAGGTAGACGACGATGTCGCCCTTGGCGTGCCGCGCGGCGAGGTTGCGTTGCAGGCTGAGGTTGCGGGCCGGTGCGCGCAGCACCGTCACCTCCGGGTAGTCGCGACGGACGCGCTCTTCCGCCACCTCGTCACCGGGAGCGTGGAGGGTGACCACCTCGGCGTGCCGGCGCGCCAGCAGCTCCGCCCGCAGCGCGGTGAGGCAGCGGGCGAGTTCGTCTGGCCGGCGCCAGGTGGGAACGACGATGGTGACGGGGATGTCGGCCATGGCACGCCGAGGGGTCTGCGTCTCTCTTCGGCACAGCGGGCCCGCCGCTGTAGCGATCGTGCACAGAACCTGCCGTGGCAGGGCTGCAAGGGCTGCGAATCTGGCACGCCTGTGTTGTTCGCCACGGCCCAGCGGCCCTGGAAGCCCCAGACAATGCCATCGCCGGCGGCCCTCTCTGGCGTCGCGCAGCGACGCAACCCCGTGGGTTGCGGCCGCCGGCTTCTGCGATGGGGCGAGTTGCAGGCATCGGGATCGCTACCTGCGGCGGCGGGGCGCCGGCTGCTACCCTGTGCGGATGTCGATTGCTCTCGCTCTCGCCCTCGCCGCGACCTTGGTCCAGGCCGAGGGGCCGATCCCCGCCGACCGGGTGACCCTCGACGGCAAGGCTTTGGCCTCTCCGGCCGCGGTCATCAGCCCGCTCGGCTGGCTCCGCCTCAGCGGTCGGCCGGAGACCGGCCCTGGCTTCGTCTTCACGCTGCACTTCCCGAGGCTCGAGTGGCCGGCGCCCGGCGAACACGGGCTTGCCGCGACGGAGGTGCACGCGGTGCTCGGCACCGACGCGGAGCCCGGAAGCACGCCTGTGCCGGGCAAGCTGACCGTGCGGGCCTTCACGCCGTCGCAGGTGACGCTGTCGTTCGAGTGGAAGGTGGTCAAGGAAGGTGAGGAGACGCATCGGCTCGAGGCGTCCGTGGCGCCGCGCATGCACGTGCCGGTCCTGCAGGAGCGCAAGGCGCCGGAGTCGAAGCCGCCCGCCGACCGACCCGACTCCGGGGACCTCGTGTTCTGCGCGCTGGGCAACACCGGCACGGGGCTGTCGGGCCAGCGCCTCGTCGCCGAGTCGATGGCGAAGCTCGCCGCCACGGGGCCGCTCGACTTCGTCCTCTTGCTGGGCAACAACTTCCTGCCGAAGGGCCTCGCCGAGTTGACCGACCCGCGCTTCGCGCGCGACTTCGTCGAGGTGTACGACAAGCGGCGGCTCGACGTGCCGTTCTACGCCGTGCTCGGACCGGCCGACCACCGCGGCAGCGCGTCGGCGCAGGCGTCGCGCGGCGCGATCGACACGCGCTGGGCGATCCCCGACGCCGTGTTCTCGTTCGAACTCGAGTGCCGCGGCAAGCGCGTGGGTTTCGTCGGCGCTGACGTCGGCTCCCTCACCGCGACGGTGGCACAGCCCACCACGCGCGCGGCGCTGCGGGCCCTCGTCGCGGGCACGCGCCAGTCCACGGCCGATTGGAAGATCGTGTTCGCGCACGAACCGCTCGTGTCGACCGGCGCGTTCGTGCAGACGCCCGACCAGCAGACCCTGGACCAGCGCTGCGCCATGCACCTGCGCGAGGGCAAGGTCGACCTCGTGATCTGTGCCGGCGGGGGTGCCCTGCGCCTGTCGGCGCCCAAGGACGGGATCCCCATCGTCCAGTCCGGCGGCGGCGGTGGTCCGGAGATGGGGGTCGAGCCCGACATCGTGCCGGGGACGGTGTTCGCCTGGGGCGGGGGCGGGTTCACGTGGTTCCGCTTCGACGGCAAGAAGCTCGAGATCTCGTTCCGCGCCGCCGACGGCAAGGTGCTCTACACGCACGTGCTGAGCAAATGACGCTGCAGCCGTGGCCCCTGGTGCGGGACGAGCGTCTGCTCCGCTACAAGGTCTTCGACGTGCACAAGACGCACCGGCGCTCGCCGCGCACCGGCCTCGAGATCGGGTTCTTCCAGGTGCGCACGCTCGACTGGGTGAACATCGTGGCGCTCACCGACGCGGAGGAACTCGTGCTCGTGCGCCAGTACCGGCCCGGCCCCGACCGGGTGACGCTCGAGATCCCCGGCGGCGCGATCGATCCCGGCGAGGACGTCGCGATCGCGGCGGCGCGCGAGCTGCGTGAAGAGACCGGGTTCGCGGCGCGTGAGCTGGTGCGCCTCGGCGATGTGAATCCCAACCCGGCGTTGTTCACGAACCGGATCACGACCTTCCTGGCGCGCGGCTGCACCCGCGTCGGCGACGTGCAGCCGGATCCGGGCGAAGACCTCGAGGTCGTCGTCGTGCCGTTGCCGACCGCGGAGGCGATGGCGCTGCGCGGCGAGCTGGATCACGCCCTGGCGCTCTCCGGGCTGTACCTGTACCGGCTCTGGGCGCAGGGGCGCTGACCGTCGTCAGGCCGTCGACGCGAGCGCCGACTCCTGGTGCGCGATCGCGCGCGCGAGCGCCGCCTCGAGCGCGGCGTTGGCGCCACGGCAGGCGTCCAGCGTGCGCTTCGAGCCGGCCACGAACTCGCGCTTGCGCGCGTCGGAGAAGCCGGCCATGTCCATGAGGTTGTCGAGGCGGTCCGCGAGCCGGATGGCCTTGGCGTCCGGAGAGGCAGTGCGGATCCGTTCGAGCACCTCGCTGCGCCGCGCCGGCTTGGGCAGGCGCATGTCGCCGGAGAGGATCGCGACGAGGTCGGCCACGCGCGCGCCGAAGCGGCGCACCAGGTCGTCGTACTCGACGTCGGTGTCCTCGATGAGGTCGTGCATGAGCCCGGCCATGATCACGTCGGGATCGTCGATGCCCCCGATGCTGCGCAGGCTCTCCGCCACCCGGATCGGATGGGCGATGTACGGACTTCCGTCACGGCGACGCTGTGCGGCGTGTTTCTCGATGGAGTACAGGAGGGCAGCCGCGAGGCGGCGGTGCGGAGCGTCGGGGCCGTCGTGTTCGTGCATCAGGGATTGGCGAGCGCCGCGCAGGCTCGGTACCGGCGGAGCCGAGAGCGTGACAGGATAGGGCAAGCGCACGCGCCAACGCGAGGCCGCCCGACCGCCTGCGGGGAGCGGCCCATTTCGTCGAAGCTGAATTCTCCAACACACGCGACGCAGCCGCCGGCCACAATCCAGTCCCCCTCTCGCCGGTGACCCGCCGACCCCGCTCATGGAGAAGCACAGCAGCCTGCTCGTCCTCGTCATCCTCGCGCTCGTGGCGCTGGGTGGATGGTTCTTCTTTTCGTCCGGCTCGGCGCCCGTAGTGGTTGCGCCGCCGGTGGCGGGCGCGCCGCCCGCCGTGACCGCCCTGCGCACCGACGCGCCGCCCGTGCAAGACCAGCCGGCGGTCGGCGCCCCGCGCGCCGCACGCACAGAAGTGGCGACGCCCGGCGCCCGCCCTGCCGACGACCCCGAGATCGCGGCGGCGATGGCGCGCCTGGTCGGGCGCGTGGTCGCCTTCGACAAGGAGCCGGCACCGCAGCGGCTGGTGCGCGCCTACCGGGTCGATCCCATGGTCGTGCTCACGCCCACGATGAGCCTCGAGCACGAGCCGCCCCAGGACCTCAGCAGCCTCATCGTCGGTGAGGTGCGGACCGGCGCCGACGGTCGTTTCGAGTTCGCCGGCGTCCCGCCGCGCTCGATGTACATGATCAAGGCCGACGCCGACGGCGAGAACACGACGCTGCACTTCGCCGCGCGCACGCCGGGCCCAGGCGAGACCGTCGACCTCGGCGACATCGTCCTCAAGAACGGTGCGATCGCGCTCGGCACCGTGGTCGACGAGAGTGGCGATCCCATCGCCGGCGCGACGGTCCGCGCCCTCGACATCCCCGGGATGGTCTCGCAGGCCGTGCCGGTCGAGCAGTTCGACCCCAAGGGCTTCCTCATCGTCAGCGAGGGATCGGCGCCCGTGGTCATCCAGATGCCACCCTGGGTGGCGAAGCTGTTCGAGGAGCTGCCGATTCCCACCACGCAGTCGGGCCCCGACGGGCGGTTCCGCCTCACCGGCATCCAGCCCGGCGTGAACCTCGTCGCGGCAACCATCGACGGTCGCCTGCCGCACGTGATGCCGAACGTGAAGCTCGACGCGGGTCAGGAGCGCGACATCGGCAGGTTCCCGCTGCGCGAGGGGGAGACCGCGGCAGGACGCGTGCTCGACACCGCGAGCAAGCCCGTCGTCGGCGCGGAGGTGATCGTGGGCACCAAGTTGGCCGTCGCCCCGGTCGCGTTCGCGCGCCCGGCGAGTGCGACCGACGCGCGTGGCCAGTTCGAGTGCCGCGGCTTCGCGGCGAGCGAGGTGCTCGCCGCCGTACGGCGCGGTCCCACGGATCCCTGGACGGTGACGCCGGCGCAGTCGATCAACCGCGACTTCGTCGTGGTGTTGCCGGCGCGCTTCACACTCACGGTGCGGATCGCGAGCGCCGCGGGCACGCCGATCCAGGATCCCGTGCTCAAGCTCGTCGCGGCGCCGATGGGCACGGAGGCAGCGGCGCCGATGAGCTTGTTCGGCCTCACGACGCGCGTCGACCTCGCCAGCCGGCAGACCCGGAACGACGATGGCAGCATCGCGCTGCGCGACGTCGACGCGGGTCGCTATGCCCTGTTCGCGTCGGCGGCCGATCACGCGTGGGAGGCCGTCGACGTCACCATCGACGCCGACAAGGTGATGGACGTGCGGCTGCCGCCGCAGGTCGACGTGACGGTGCTCGTCGTCGATTCCGCGAAGCAGCCGATCCGCAACGCGACCATCTACGCAACCATGCGCGGTAACGACGTGCGCGAGTTTCCCATGCACTGCGGCACGACCGGCGGCGACGGTCGGTTGGTCGTCAAGCGCCTGGTGAAGGGCAACGCGGTGCTGGAGGCGACGCATCCCCGCTACGGTGCGGTCGCGACGCGGGTCGACGTGCCGACCACGGAACTCGTGATCCTGACGCTGGTCGAGCCGGGTGCCATCGAGGGTGTCGTGACCACCGCCGGCAAGCCGCCCGAACCCGGGAAGTACATGGTCAGCGCGAACCGGCCCTGGGATCTGGAGCACGTGCGCGGGCCATCGGGGGAGATGCCGGTGCTCGCGATGCCCGACGCCGAGGGCCGCTTCGCGCTGCGTGGCCTGCAGCCCGGGACCTGGGAGCTGACCGCGATCGACTCGATCAACGGGATGGGCTCCTTCACCGACATCACCTCGATGTTCGTCGGCATGCGCATGTTCGAGGAGCGGCCGGAGGTGAAGGTGACCGTCGTCACCGGGACCACCGTGCAGGCGACGCTCGAGACCAATGTGGAGCGGCAGATCGAGGGTCCGACCGGGCGGATCATGGGCAGCGTCTTCATCGACGGAGTCGCCGCGGAGGGTGCGACGATCGGCGGCTGGCACAACCGCTACATGTCGGCGAAGGTCGACGCGGGTGGTCGGTTCGATCTCGGCCAGGTGCCGGTGGGCCACATCCATCTCGAAGTGCGGGAGAAGGTGGCGACGGGCGCCTCTCCGTTCGAGTCGTCGATCTGGACCAAGATGGTCGAAGTGAAGGCAGGGGAGATCGTCGAGTTGCCGGTGACCGTCACCACCGGTTCGCTCGAGGGCGTCGTCCTGCAACCCGACGGCATGCCGGCCAGCGGCGTGCGCGTGCGCGGGCATCGCATGGACGGCGAAGGGGCGAACCTGTCGGCGACCACAGACGCGCGCGGGCGCTTCGAGATCGCGCGCGCTTCGGCGGGCAAGTACACGATCGAGGCAACCCACAAGACGATCGGGCGCGGAGTCGTCGAGGCCTCGGTCGCGGCGTCGGGGCGCACCGACAGCGTGCGCATCCAGCTCGCGCGGGTGTACTCGGTGGCCGGCCGCCTGGATCGCACCCTGCTGCCCAAGCCCAAGGACCCCGACAACACGTGGCTGTGGATCGGCTTCACGCGTGAGCAGAGCGGCGATGGGCCGCACAACGCGTCGTCGTGGGTGTCGTCGGGCGACAGCGTCGGCGAGGACGGGACCTTCAAGGTCGAAGGGCTGCCGCCCGGTCGCTACCGCGTCCAGGTCCACGGCAACCTGGAGGGCGAGTGGCGGCACGAGGATCCGATCGAGGTGCTCGATCGCGATCTCACCGGGATCGAGATCCGGCCCAAGCTCGTCGAGCAGAAGCCGGAGACACGTCCCCGCAAGGCGGGGGGGTGAGGCTGCGCCGCGCCGCCGCGTCCGCAACAGGTCGACGCGGCAGGCCGTGCTCAACGGCAAACGCAGGCCGGGCTTCACCGACAACACCTGGGCGTACAGGTCGGGACCGCGGATGAGACCGACGTAGGGGCCGAACACGGCGTTCACGGTCCCGATGGGCTCGGGGGCGTCGCGGCGGTAGATGGCGACGTCCAGCACCAAGGGCAGGGCGCAGTGTTGGCGAGGCACAACGTTCCCAACCCGGGGAAGATCGTGGGCTGCGGTGCCAGGGGTCCGACGAGCAGGACTGCGAGATCGCCGACGGTGCCCTGGGCGCGTGCCTGCCAGCCGACGCGATCGCGGGCGGGCGGACGAAGACTGCGACTGAGAGTAACCGGGGCGTTCGTGCCCCGGGAGCTCCCCGTCGTCGGCTCAGCCGATCAGGAGCGTGAAGCCCGGCATCGCGAGCAGGCAGGCACCCGACAGATCGATGAACACCGCCTGTGAGAACACCACGATGCCTTGCACGCCGAGCTGCGCCGGCGCCGGCACGTTCACCGTGAGCTGGCCGGACGCCGGCATCGAGCCGAGCAGGACCGGCGTCATGGTCGCGAGGTCGAGGTGGAACGTGCCGCCGCACGCCGGCAGGAAGAACGGCGATTGCCGGGCCGAGAGCCCGAGCCACACCAGGGCGCCGACGGGCCCGGCGAAGTCGAAGCGCACCGACTGACCCGCACGCACCAGCGCGGCGGCCTCGAACGAGCGCGCCGGTCCCGACATGGCGACCACGTTGGCCGAGCCCGCGATCGGCTGGCCGGCGTTGCCCGGCGGACAACCCTGGCCGGGTGGCCCGGGCTGCCCGGGCACGAACTGGCAACCGAGGTGGTACAGCGACGAACTCAGGTCGGTGAAGTACACCGCGTGGCCGCCGTCGGTGGGCGGCAGGCAGAAGCCGCCGAGGTTCATGCCGGCGGCACCGTTGCCGCCGCGAAACGTGCACTGGCTCGCGTGCAGGAAGGTCGAGCCGAGCTGCATGCCGACGGCGCCAGGGAACTGCTGGCCGGCCGTCGCCGAACCACCGCTGACCACGCAGCGGTGCATGTGCATCGTCGAGGCGAAGCCCATCAGGCCAGGCACCGTCCCGCGGAAGCCGGCGAAGCTGGAGAAGGTGCAGTCGACGAGCGTGACCTGGGTCGACCCGCCGACCGATCCGCCGACGTAGAAGGTCGAGAACGGGGCGAACAGCGAGAAGGAACACTGCCGCAGCGTGACCGGACCCAGGCAGTTGAGGATCACCAGCGGCGTGGTGGTCGAGGACGTCATCGTCAGGCCATGGATCGCGACACTCTGCGTCGCCAGCACGTCGCGGATCTCGAGCGCAAACCCGTAGACCGCGCCATCGGCGACGAGCGTGAGCGCCTTCTGGCTGATCGACACCGACGCATACGAGCCGGCGCGCACCACGATCATGTCGCCGTCGACGGCGGCGTTCACGGCATCCTGGATGGCGGTGAAGTCGACGCCCGTCCCGGCCACGGGAGCGACCACCCACACGCGCTGGGCCGGGAGAGCAGCGGCGAACAGGAGGGCGAGGAGGGCACGGCGCATGGGCCGTATCGTAGCGGACCCCGCGCGGCGCGGAGCCCGCTCGCCCAAGCGCCGACTCAGCCGCCGCCGTTGGCGCGCGCGGCGAGCTTGCTGCTCAGGCAGAGCACGAGGCGTCCCCACGCCGAACCCGCGGACGGCAGGTCGACGCCCACGAGCATGCCGCGCTTGAAGGGGATGGCGCCCGCGCCGCCCACGAGCTGACCGAGCAGGCAACCCAGGTGCGGCTCGTGCCCGACCAGCGCGACCGCCTCGTGTCCGGCGCGCGCATCGGCGAGCAGGATCTCGACCGCGAGCTGTGGATCGGCCTCAGGTTCGAGGCATGGCAGTTCGACGATCGGCGCAGTGTGATCGACCGCGGCGCCGAGCTCGGTCGCGGTCTCGACCGCGCGCACCAATGGACTCGAGTACAGGCGATCGAGTTGCTGCACGCATCGCCGCCAGGTCGGGGCGGCGAGGGCGAGCCGGTCGCGACCCTCGCGCGTCAGACGGCGAAGACCGTCACCGCCGAGGGCAGAGTCCTCGGCGATCCCGTGGCGGAGCAGGTAGACCAGCACGCCCGGAAGGGTAGACGCGCGGGCCCGGCCTGGCGAGCACGTCACTCCAGCGAACGCGTGGCGGGGGATGCGGTCGGTGTCCTGGCGAAGGAGGAGAGTCGAGGAGGAGACAGCGAGACCGCCAGGACACCGACCGCGCCGTCCTACGCACGCGCGGCACCAGCCGGCCACGTACGTTCGTGGAAACTCCGCAGGCCCGCGACGCTCAGGCCAGCAGCTCGAACCCGCCGTCGAGGTCGCCGACGAACACCCGCCCCGCCATGCCCAGGAACAGCCCGGTCTCGACGACGCCGGGAATGGCATCGAGGCGGCGGTCGAGCGCCGCAGGATCGGCGATGAGGCCGAAGTCGCAGTCGAGGATCCAGTGCTGGTTGTCGGTGACGAACGGCGCGTCGCCGCGCCGCCGCAGCGTGGCTTCACCGCCGAGACGACGCACGGCGGCGATCACCTGCCGGCTGCCGAACGGCATGATCTCGACCGGGACGCGGAAGGCACCGAGCTTCTCGACCACCTTGTTGCGACCGACGACCACGATCATCTCCGTGGAGGCCGCGGCCACGATCTTCTCGCGCAGCAGCGCGCCCCCGCCGCCCTTGATCATGTTGCGCGCGGCGTCGATCTCGTCGGCGCCGTCGATGGTGATGTCGAGCCGGTCGACCTCGTCGAGGGTCGTCAACGGCACACCGAGCTTGCGCGCCTTGGTGGCCGTGTCCTCGCTGGTCGGCACCCCGTGCACGGCGAGGCCGCCGGCGACGCGCTCGCCCAGTCGTTCCAGCACGAAGGCCACCGTCGACCCCGTGCCGAGCCCCACGACGGTGTCGTTGCGGATGAGATCGGCGGCGGCGCGCCCGGCGGCGCGCTTGGCGACTGCGTAGGGGTCGGTCATCGCCCGCGCAGTATGCACGCAGCCGGACCCATCCCGCCGCCTGAACCCGATCCCATCGGGAGCGTTGGGCGGGCTTCGCCCCGATGTCTCGCTACGCTTCCTCCGTGCCTGCACCCACCAACGACCGCGGCCGCCGACCGCGGCCGCTGCCTCGGCCGACGCGCGCGCAGATGCTCCGCAACATGCCGGTCACCCTGCGCTACGGCGTGCCGGCCCTGATCGCCGCCGCGCTGGCCGTGTTCGCCGTGCGTGCGCTCCTTCCCGCCGTGCTCGCGGTGGAGGCCGTCGGGTTCTCGGGCGTGACCCTCGACCAGACCGGACTCGTCGCCGAGCTGTACCCCTACGACGCGTCGGGCGGGGGCGAGTACCCGCCGGCTTCGCTCGGGCGCGTCGAGTTCGACGCCAACGGCCACGTCGCCGTGCCGCTGGCTCGCCTCGACGGTAGGCCGGGGCAGATCGTCGCGCGCGCACCCGCACACGGGATCGCGTGGGCGCACCTCGACCCGGAGCGCGGCCGCGCGTCGCTCGAGTTCGGCACGCCGATGAAGATGACGGGTCGCATCCTCCGCGCCGGCGACACGGGCATTGCGGGCGCCCACGTGCACGTCCTGAGCGACCGCTACGGAGTGCTCCTGGCGGAGGCGACGTGCGACGCGCGGGGTGGCTTCGAGGTCGACGGCCTCTCGTCGTCGAACACCTTCTACGCGTTGCGTGCGTGGGCGGAGGGGTTCGCCGTGCGCACGGAAGACGTGCAGGTCGTGGCCGACCACGACGTGGTGCTCCAGTTGCACACCACGCGCCCCGTCACCGGTCGGCTCGTCCTGCCGGACGCGATCGCCGCGACGGGCTTGCTCCTTCGCGCGTTCCGGGTCCCGGGCCTGCATGCGAAACCGCTCGACGACGGCGTCTTCTATCTGGACCACCTGCCGGCGCCGCCGACGCGCGCGCGCATCCTCGTCGCCGGGTTGCCGCCCGGATACACCCACCGTTCGACCCTGGTGACCGCCGGCGACCAGGCCGTCACGCTGCGCGTGACGCGCAGCGCGCGGGTGCGTGGGGTCGTGGTGCGCGCCGACAACGACGCACCAGTGGTCTCGGCCTACGTCGAACACCCGCACGGGCCGCGCGGCGACGCGGGGGCCTACACCGACAGCAAGGGTGCGTTCGAGCTGGATCTCGTGCCACCGGGCCTGGTCCGGATCGAGGCGTTCGCCCAGCGGCCGCGACCACGCTCGCCGCAGGCCGCGCCGGTGGAAGAGTCCACGCAGGTCGCGGGCTGGGCCGAGGTGGAAGTCGTGGAAGGTGTCGACCTCGCGGACGTCGTCGTGCGTGTGTACTGAGCGGGCCCGGGCGCTCTGTGTTCGGTTCACCGTGCACCGGTGCGGGCCGCAGCGCCTCGCGCGCGCGCTAGACTTCCCTGCCACCCTTCGCCACGACCGTCGCTGTCGCCGATTCCATGCGCACGATTCCCAGTCTCCTCGCCACGCTCCTGGTCGCCGGCGCGTGCGCGCAGACCCAGCCCGCATGGACAGCCCTCGCGGTGCCCGGCGGCGTGCAGACCATCAACATCCAGTCCCTTGGCAAGGTCATTTCGTATGTCGAGAGCGGGCAGGTCCACGCGTACTCCGGGTTCGCCCGCCGCTGGGCGAGCCGACCCGTGGTCGGCGCCACGGTGCGCGTGAGCAACGACTCGGTGTTGGCCACGGCGATGCCCACGTTCCACGCGTTCTCCGCGTACACCGGGGAGTGGCAGTCGGTGACCTTGAGCGGCGGTGCGCAGTTGATCAACCCCGCGAACCAGAAGAACGACTCGATCTGGCTCATCCGCGATGGCGGCGACATCTGGGCGTTCAACGCGTTTGCGGGCGCGTGGACGCGGCTGCAGGTCGGGGGCAATGCGATCGCGCAGGTCGAACGGCACACGGCGCTCGTCGTCGACGGTACCAGCCTGTTCGGGATGTCGGCCTTCCACGGCAACTGGGTTGCCCGGCAGGCCGCGTCGGCCGGGACCTACGTACACGCGGGGGGAACCGCTGGCGTCGTGCTGGCTGGAAGCTCGATCCACGGCTTCTCGGCGATGCGCAACACGTGGGCGACGCACGCCGCTCCAGGCGCGAGTCCGAGCTGGTCGTACGGCGATGATCTTGCGCTCGCCGCCGATGCGGGCACGTGGGTTGCCTTCAGCGGCCTGCGGTCCACCTTCGCGTCGCAGGTCGCATCGCCGTCCGCCACGACGCAGCTCAGCGAGACGGTCGTCTACCTCGCGGACGGAACCGGCCAGAGCTGGGCGTACTCCGCGGTGCGTGCCCAATGGATCGCGCTGCCGAGCGCCACGAACCCGATCGTGCAAGTCGGGGCCGCGTCGGTGTTGCTGTCGCTCCCCGATCGCGTGCACGCGTTCAGCGCGATCACCGGTGCCACCGCGACCGTGCTCGGCGCGGTCAGCACCACGTCCGTGTCCCGCGCCGTCGCGTCGATGGTGACGCAGAGTGGCGCGTTCAAGCTGTACTCGGCGGTGCTCGGCCGGTGGTTCGACGGTCCTGCCGACGCGTTGCCCCTGCTGCCGGAGCTGTGTGAGACCTCGGCGCTGTTCCGCACGCAGACCGGGTTGGCTGCCTTCAGCGGTCGCACGGGCCGCATCACGCGCGTGGCCGCAGGGGTGGGGGCCACCACCCAGGTGAACGCCTCGAGCGCCATCCTCGCCGCGGTCGATGGCGCGACGCTCTTCGTCTACGACGCGCGCCGCGAGCGCTGGTTGACGGAGACGCTCGTCGGCGTGCCACAGATCGCGATCTGGCGCACCACGTTGACCGTCACCGACACGGCCGGCGCCCGCGCGCTGGGGTTCGGCACCTTCAACGGGCGGATCGAGAGCACGGCGTTGCCGCAGGCGCCGATCGGCGGGCGGGCGAACTCGGAGAGCGGCCGCCTCGACCTTCCCAATGCGATCTACGGCTTCTCCGCCGACCCGGACGTGCTCACGCTCTGGCAGTATCCGGACTTCCATCGGGTCTTCGTGGGCGGTAGCGACATCGACGTGCGGGTGCAGGGGCCGGGTCCGGGCACGGGGTTCTTCTTCCTCGGCACGCGCATCCTCACGGTGCCGACGCCGATCACCGGTCTCGGCGAACTCGAACTCGACCCCGCCGCGATGCTGCCGCTCGGCGCGTTGCCGGCGCCGATGCTGCAGGGCCACGGCGCATTGCGGTTCCCGGTGCCGGACGATCCGGGCCTGCGCGGGCTCGAGGTCGCGTTCCAGGCCATCGTCGTGCCGAGTGCGGGCAGCGTGTACCTGAGCCAGTCGACCGGCGTCTACATCTTCTGAAGCCGCCACGCCGCGCACGCAACGGCCAGGGATCGTTCCCGAAGCAGGCAATGGTCGCGCGCCATCGCTAGATTGCCGCGCCATGCTCGCGCTGCACCGCGTCGTCGTCCCCCTCCTGCTCTTCGGTGCCCTCGGCTGTTCGGGGGTGCCGACCGACGGCTCGCCCGCACCCAAGTCCGCTCCGGCCGAGAAGGAACGGTCGATCGCGGAAGCGCGGGTCGCCCTCGTCATCGCCGAGACGGAGCGCGAGCAGCAGCTCGTCGACGCCCAGGCCGAGATCGCGAAGGCGCAGACGGAGCTGGCCGATGCCGAGCGTGAACTCGCTGCGTTCGTCGAGCGGACCGCGCCTCACGAACTGGAGAACGCGCGCCTCTCGCACGACGAGGCGGTCTACCGCTCCGAGGAAGCGCGCGCCGAACTCGCGGAGCTCGAGGCGATGTACAAGGCCGACCAGTTCGCCGCGATGACCAAGGAGCTGGTGCTCCAGCGCGGCCGGCGGCAGGTCGAGGTCGCGGAGCGACGGTTGGCCCTCAGCAAGGCCGCGCTCGCGGCGAAGCAGGAGATCGAACACGTGGCGAAGGTGAAGGAACTCGAGGGCAAGGTGGCCGACCGTCGCCGCGCTCTGGCCAAGGCCGAGCGTGGTCTGGCCCTGGCCAAGCTGAAGAGCGAGCGTGACGTGCTCACGGCGACCAACGCGTTGGCCAAGGCCCAGGCACAGGAGTGACCGCCCCGTGCTGCTGACCGCGCTCCTTCTCGTGTCCGCGTTCCCGCAGGACGCGCCGCCGGCGCCGGCGACCGAGCCCGTCGACGCCGCCGCCGCGGCGGCCGCGCGCGACCGCGCGGTGGCTTTCCTGGTGCAGACGCAGCGCGAGGACGGAACCTGGGCGCGCGCGTCGACGGAGGGCCTGCTGGACTCGCACTACGCGGTCGAGTCGTTCTACGCGTGGCAGGTCGGTGCGCACCAGCTCGCGCTGCTCGCGCTGCTCGAAGTGCCGTCGACCCCGGAGCGCGACGCGGCGCTGCGGCGGGCCGTGCAGTGGCTCATCGCGGCCCGCATGCCACTGCGCGGCAGCGACTGGGACAACGACGCGGTCTGGGCCTACCTGTACGGCACCATCGTCTGCACCCACGCGGCCGACCACCCTCGCCTCACGGAGCCGGAGCAGCAAGCCCTCGCGGCCCGCGGCAAGGAGTTTCTCGCGCGCCTGCTGGACAACGAATCGCCTGCCGGCGGCTTCGCCTACTACGACCTCAAGCCGTTCTCGCGGCGCCCCACGTGGTCGACGAGCTTCTGCACGGCCGCCGTCCTGCCGTCGCTCATCGCGGCCGAGCGGCTCGGCTGGCTCACCGACCGCGCTCCCGTCGAGCGGGCGCTCGCCTACGTGCAGCGCTGCGCGCTCCCCGGCGGAGCGTACGAGTACGACCTCAGTCCGGTGCCACGCATCACCGGCGGCGAGCACATCAACCGGGTGAAGGGCAGCCTCGGCCGGACCCAGGTGTGCAACTGGGCCCGCATCCGCGCCGACGACAAGAGTCTCGACCTCGCTACCGTGCGGGCCGGCCTCGAGGCCTTCTTCACCGAGCACCGCTTCCTCGACGTCGCGCGGATGCGTCCGATCCCGCACGAGGCGTACTACGCCAACGCCGGCTACTTCTACTTCTTCGGCCACTACTACGCGGCGCTCGCCATCGAGCTGCTGCCGGAGGCGGAGCGCGAGAGCTTGCGCGCCCGGTTGCGCACCCACGTCGTCAAGACCCAGCGCGCCGACGGTTCGTTCTGCGACTTCCTCGGTCAGGCGTACCTCGTGGTGGCGGACACCGCGTTCGCGGCACTGGCGCTTCAGGCCGGGCTCTGATCTGCGACTTCGGGTTGCGGTTGCGCGCGGCGCTCGCGCTAGGTGTGTGCCGGCACGATCGCCGGCGACAACAACCCCGGAGAGTCCAGTGAAGATCGAAGCCCGAGTGTTCCTGATCCCCCTCCTGCTGGTGCCGGCCGCGTTCGCGCAGGCCGATGGCGATGCCGACCGTGCGCCCGTCAAGGCCGATGTCGTCGGTGTCGATGGGGGCGCCTGGGTGGCGCCCGTGCTGCGCGTCGACGCCGAGCGGATCACGGTCACCGGCACGGCGCACGCGATGGTGGCCGTGTTCCTCCGCCCCCGCACCATCATCGGCGACGCGGACATGGCGCCGGTGGACGTGCTCTTCGGCGGCGGCGCGCTCGATGCCGCCGGCCGCCTGGTGCTGCCCCTGCCGCCGGACGACGGCGTGCGCCAGCCGGCGCCGATCCTCCTGCGCGCCCTCCAGCTCCGACCCGACGGGCGCGTCGACGTCTCGCCGATCGAGGAACTGCGGCGCCCGGCCGATCGCGCGCCGGAGCTGAAGGTCAGCAACGCGTTGTCGGGCGAGTACGACGTCCGGGCCGAGCTGTCGGCCACCGACAGCCTGCCGCCGCAGATCCATCTGCACCTCGCCGTGCGCGTTCCGACCACGGGTTACGCCTTGCGGCTCGCCGCCCGCATCGACGCCGCTGATCGCATCGAGCTGCGCTACGAACTCATGGAGCCGGACCCCGCCATGCGCCACCTGACCGTCCTCGAGACGCTGCGCGCCAGCGCCGACCTCGGGGAGGCTTCTGGTGCGATCGAGGTGAGCATCCGCAAGGTCGCCTTCGCGAAGGCCGAGTCCACGGCCGGCGCCATCGACTGATCGAAGAGTCGCCCGGCGCGCGCTCGCGCCGTCGACGGGAACAGGGAGGCTGAGAGCAGGGCGTGGGTCCGGATCCTTGCTGGTCCGGACCCCTTTCATGTTCTCGGGGCGGGCGCTTCTGTATGCGCGCATCGCGGCCGGCGGCGGCAACCCTCCGCGTCGGGGCTTCCAGGGCCGCTCGGGCGTGGCGAATGCCACGGCATTGGCGAGATTGTGACCTCGCCAGGTTTGCGCGCGCCGCGGCGATGCGCGACCCTTGCAGCCCATGACTGCCGCCAGCCATCGGACTCTGGACGTCGCCCACGCGGGCGCCGTGCTGCACGTGCGCCTGAACCGGCCCGACGTGCGCAACGCATTCAACGGCACGGTGGTGGAGGAGCTGAGCGCGGCGTTCGCGGCGGCCAGCGCCGACAGCCAGACCCGCGTCGTCGTGCTGTCCGGCAACGGCCGCAGCTTCAGCGCCGGCGCCGATCTCGCGTGGATGCAGGAGCAGGCGGCGCTGTCCGCGGAAGCGAACGCGCGCGGTGCCGAAGCGATGGCGCGCATGTTCCTCGCCATCGCGCGCTGCGCGAAACCGGTCGTCGCCCGGATCCACGGCCACGCGTTGGGCGGCGGCACCGGTCTCGCCGCGGCCTCAGACATCGCCATCTGCACGCAGGACACCGTCTTCGGGCTCACGGAGGTGAAGCTCGGCATCGTGCCGGCGGTGATCTCGCCCTTCGTCATGCAGAAGATCGGCGTGGGTCGCGCGCGCACGCTCTTCCTCACCGGCGAACGCTTCGACGGAACGGAGGCCGAGCGCGTCGGTCTCGTGCATCGCGCCGTGCCTGCCGCCGACCTCGACGTCGCCGTGCAGGGGGTCGTCGATCAGCTCCTGTCGTCCGGGCCGGCGGCGGTCGCGAGCGCCAAGGAGCTGATCCGTGCGATCGGCGCACTCAGTCTCGAGGACGCCATCCCGGCCACGTCACGCTGGATCGCCGAGTTGCGCGCGACGTCGGAGGCACGCGAAGGCATGAGTGCGTTCCTGGAGAAGCGCCGGCCACGGTGGCTCCCGTGACGGGCCGCCTTCGATGAACGTCGCGCTGCTCGGCCTCCTGGCGTACGTCGGGCTGCAGCTCGTCATCGGTGCCCTGGTCGCGCGTCGGATCCGCACCGAAGACGACTACCTGGTCGCCGGTCGGCGGATCGGGCTGTTGCTCTGCTCGATGTCGGTGTTCGCGACCTGGTTCGGGGCGGAGACCTGCGTCAGCGCGGCCGGGAGCACGTACGTCGACGGCATCACGCGTACCAGCGTCGAACCGTTCGCGTACGGGGCATGCCTGCTGGTCACCGGCTTCCTGTTCGCGGCCGCGCTGTGGCGGACGCGGGTCACGACCCTGGCCGACTGGCTGCGTGCCCGGTTCGGCCCTGGCGTCGAGCGTCTGGCCGCGCTGCTCATCATCCCGACCTCCGTGTTCTGGGCAGCGGCGCAGATCCGCGCGTTCGGGCATGTGCTCGGCTCGGTGTCGGGCTTCGACCTCGGCACCGGCATCGCGATCGCCGCGGTACTCTCGGTGCTCTACACGATGCTCGGCGGCCTGCTCGCCGACATCATCACCGACCTCATCCAGGGCATCGTGCTGGTGGTCGGGCTGCTCTGGCTGTTCGGCGCCGTCACGCTCGAAATCGGCGGCGTCGGCGAGCTGTTCGCGAAGCTCGACCCGGACCGTGTGCAACTCATCGGCGGCCAGCAGCCGCCGTGGCTCGACGTGTTCGAGGCGTGGGCCTTGCCGATCTGCGGCTCCGTGCTCGCGCCGGAGATCCTGTCGCGGGCGCTCGCCGCGCGCAGCGTCGGGGTCGCGCGCCGCGCGATGTTCGTAGGCGGCGGAATCTACCTGGCGGTGGGTGCGATCCCGGTCCTGCTGGGACTACTGGGGCCGGCGCTGCTGCCCGGCGTCGACGAACCGGAGCAATTCCTGCCGGAGCTGGCGCGCTCGCGCATGACCCAGTTCGGTTTCGTGGTGTTCGCCGGTGCGCTGGTCTCGGCGATCCTCTCCACCATCGACAGCGCGATGCTCGTCGCGGCATCGTTCCTGTCGCGCAACCTGATCCTCGCCGGGCGGACCGTGAGCGAGCGCACGCGCGTGTGGACGGCACGCCTCTCGGTCGTCGGCCTCGGTCTCGTGGCGTGGCTGCTCGCGCTCGAAGCGGAGACCGTGTTCGAGCTGATCGAGGAGTCGTCCGGATTCGGCAGCAGTGGGATCGTGGTGAGCGTGGTCTTCGGCCTCTTCACCCGCGTCGGCAACGCCCGCAGCGCGCTGCTCGCGATGGCGGCCGGGGCGATCACCTGGAGCCTGAAGTACCTGCACCTCGAGGCCCTGCCGTGGGTCGAGTCGCACCCGTTCCTGTGCTCGCTGGGGGCGGCGCTCCTGGCCTACTTGCTGGGCACAGCGCGCTCACGCCGGTAGCGCGCGCACTCGTGCGCGTGCGTGGCCTTCTCGAGCGATGCGAGCGCCGGCGCGTCGAGCCCTTGGGCGCGCGCCCGGGCCAGCCGCTGCCGCGGCGTCTCGCCGGGCAGGCGCGGGAGGCGCAGCCGACGCACGAGCCGGCAGTAGGCACGCACCGCGAGCGGTGCGCGCGGGCGCCGACGCACGACCAACCCGAGCGCGAGTGCCGCCGCCAGCAGGAGCCCGGCCACGGGGTGGGTCGATGCCATGCGCACACCCCGCGCCGGCAGATCGGCGATGAAGGCGAGGGCCGAGCGGCGATCCGCCCCGCTGAAGTCCGCGACGCGGCGCCACGCCGCGCGCAGGGTGGCGAGGAGGCCGCCGTCGTCGTCGGCGCTGCGCTCGTCCAGCCCCGCCGGGGTCGGATCGATGGTCGTCCAGCCGGCGCGTGGGTCGAGCACTTCGACCCAGGCGTGCGCGTGCCGCGCGCGGACGAGGACCCTGCCGTTGTCGTCGGACTCGACCGCGAGGAAGCCGCCCACCACTCGACACGGGACATCGACGCTGCGGAGCATGAGGGCGAGCGCGCTCGCGAAGAACTCGCAGTGTCCGCGCCGCGACCTGAAGAACTCGTCGAGCGTGCGCGCGCTCCCGGCCTTGCCAGGCAGCCCGTACGTGAACTCCGTCTCGAGGTGCGAGCGCAGCTCTTCGACGAGCGTCACCTGATCGACGTCTTCGGGGAGACCGGCACGCAACGCCATCGCCAGATCCTGCGCCGTCCGCTGCGCCGGGCCGCGCCACAGACCGAGCCACGGCGCGAGCCGTGCGCGCTCCTCGCGAGCGAACCGGCCACCTGCCTTCTGCACCGCGAGCCCGCACTCGGCGGTGTAGCGCAGCGGCGACGGTACGCCGAACATCGCGATGGTCCCATCGGCCAGCGGCATGTGCGGCACATCCCCGGTCACGGGATCCAGCGCGACGAGACTGGCGCCGAGGGGCAGGGGGACGCGGCCGCCGCTCGCTGCGCATTCCACTTCGAACGACGCGTCGCCTTCGCACCCCGGACGCAGCCACGTGCCGGCACCCTGCGCCCGCCACAACGGTCCTTCACCCCGGCGCCGATCGGCCTGCAGCGCGCGGTCTGCGTGCCACCCGGCCGCGTCGAACACCTGGAAGGTCGTGGTCCGCCAGTGGGCGGGCACGGGCGCCTCGCCGTGGATGCGCATGATGATCTGGTCGCTCTGCAGTCCGCCCTGGCGTTGCATGCCGATGTGGTCCGCCAGATCGCCGCTCCCCTGGCGTGCCCGCAACAGACTCGTGGTGACGAGGCCTTCCCGTTCGAAGTCGCGTGGCCAGAACAGGAACACGGCTCCGGTCACCGCGAGCACGCAGGTCGCCTGCCGAACGCTCGCGCGCAGGAGCGGCCCCAGGCGCGAGTCGGGAGCGTCGCGCCACGCGACCAGCTTCCAGGTGATCGTGAACGTGTAGGCGTAGGCCACGAACACGGCGCAGTACGACACCTCCTGCGCGAAGAACGCGGTGATCACCGCGATGACGAAGGAGTTGAAGAGCAGCAGGTCGGGTCGCTGTCGACGCGAGAGGTTGTTTACCAGGTGGACCTGGCAGAACATCGCCAGGATCAAGCCGCTCTCGAGCATGCGCTCCACCCCGTGCTGCACGGTGCGCAGGACGAGGCTCGCGAACAGCACGATGACGACGAGATCCCACGCGATCCGCCACGCCAGCCGCTCGGCGAGACGGCGGACCCACGGTGCGGCGACGATCACCGCGGCGAAGCCGGCGCTCCACGCGCCCGGGACGATGCCAGTGACGTGGATGAACAGGAGGTCGAGCAGCACCAGCGCGGCGAGGAACGCGTCGACGATCACCGGTGCGCTCCCGCTGTCCGTTGCGAGCGCGCGACCGGCGGGCCGGCATCGAGGCCGGTCGTGCGCAGCTCCGCCAGGATGCGCAGGAGCGCGTCGAAGTCGCGACCGACGCAGGTGAACTCGCGACGCATGCCCTGGGTGTGGATGGTGAGCGGCGACTGCTCGTCGCGGGCACGCAACGCGACGGTGACGGCCGCCGACAGGTTCGCTTCGAGGGCCGCGGGCTCGACCCGACGGTCGAGAATCAGCTCCGGACCGCCCGCGTTGGGCGAGGCCATCTGCCGCACCACGAGCGCATCGCGCCGCGCCGAAGCCCGCCAGTGCACGCTCCGCGGCTCGTCGCCGGCCCGGTACTCGCGCAGACCCGTGACTTCGTCCGTTCGCGGCCGTCGCCCGGCCGCCCGGACGGTGCGCGTCGACTCGGCCATGACGTGTCCGGTCAGCGCCGGCGCCGCGGCTGGTGCCGGGTAGACGACCAGCTCGTCGAGACCGGGCAGCGGCACGCGCCGCGCGAAGAGACCGAACGGTGCGCTCGAGATGACGAACGCCCTGCGCACCGCGTGCACGCCGCGCGGCAGCCCCGACAGCTCCACGGTCACCGACGACGCGGAGCCTTCGACGGGCACCGCCATGGATCGGACCGGCCCGTCCGGCAGATCGACGACCACGCCCACGCCCGCGCGCGGCCTGCCGCGCGGCGAGACGTCGAACTGCAGACGGAAGGACGAGCCCGCCGGGATGGCGAAGGGCTGCCCGGGCGCACGCGCCGTCGACCCGCGCAGTCCGCGCGCATCCAGACCGCGCAGGTTGGCGATGGTCCAGGTGGCCGCGAGAACGAGCCACACCGTGAGGAACGTGATCCCCAGGAAGTACAGGTTCGTGTACGGGATCGCGAAGAACGTGGCCCACAGCAGGGCGAGGAACAGCAGCGCGCGCAGGCCCAGCGCCGTGACCCGCACGCTCAGAGCTCCACTGGGGTGTGCGCCAGGATCTCGACGAGGACGGGCTCCGGGTCGCCGCCGTCGACGAGCACGGTGCGGTGCCAGAGCAAGGGCAAGAGGAGTGCCTGCAGATCGTCGGGCAGCACGTAGTCCCGACCGCGCAGGAACGCGTGGGCACGCGCTGCGCGCAGCCACGCCAGGGCGGCGCGCGGGCTCGCCCCCAACGCGACGGCCGCATGCGTGCGCGTTGCCTGCACGAGGCGGTGGCAGTAGCGCGCGACGCTTTCGCTCACTTCGACGTTGGCCACGGCGTGCATGGCCTCGCGGAGCTGCGCTGCATCGAGCACGGGCGTCAGCGCCGCAAGCCGACTCTCCGGATCGGCGCCCAGGTAGAGGGCCAGCTCGGCATCGACGCTCGGGTAGTCGAGGCGGGCGCTCACCATGAAGCGGTCGAGCGCCGCCTCCGGCATCGGGAACGTGCCGTGGAACTCGAGGCCATTGCGCGTCGCCATGACGAAGAAGGGCTCGCCCAGCGAGCGGGTCGTGGTGTCCACCGACACGTGTCCCGACTCCATCGCCTCGAGCAGGCACGACAACGTCCGCGGGCTCGTGCGGTTGATCTCGTCAGCGAGCACGATGTTCGAGAAGATCGGGCCCGGCACGAACTCGAACTCTTCGCGGCGCGGCCGCCACACCATCGACCCGACGACGTCGGCGGGCAGAAGGTCGTTGGTGAACTGGATCCGACGGAAGCCGAGGCCGACGCAGCGCGCCAGCGTGCGGGCCAGCAGCGTCTTGCCGACGCCGGGCGGGCCTTCGATCAGCACGTGACCTCCAGCCAGCAGCGCGACGACCACGCTGTCGGCGGTCGCAGGTTCGAGCGCGACGACCGAGCCGAGGCGGTCGACCAGGGCGCGCCGCAGATCGCGGCCGGCCAGGAGCAACGGTGTCGTCATCGCGTGCAGTCCCCGAGTCTTGATCGACCAGGAAACCGACAGTGGTGAGGCGGGATCCGACACCGCCGATGGCATCGGTCTGCCGCGTCGCATTCCCGGCTGGGCGCGCGCGCGGCCAACGCGGCGAAAGCCCGCAACCCGGGTGCCCTCCGTGGTCGATGAACCCCGCCACGACCATGCCACCTGCCTACACAGGCTTCGCGACCGGCTCCGAAGCGATCCAGGCGACGACGCTCGTCGAGCGCCTCGCCGTGTTCGCCAAGAGCGCGTTCGTCTACCCGGACGGCAATCATCGTGTGCTGGCGAGCCTCGCCGAAGCGATGGTCGCGCTGCGCGCGTGCGCCGCGGGCGCGCCGATCGTGCGCGTGGGCGTGCTCGACACCGGTCTCTCGGTCGACGAGTGCGCGATCGCGGCAGATGGACCGCTCACCGAGTGGTTCCGCGACGTGATGATTTCGAGCCGGCTCGGCATGGTCGCGTTCGAGACCTCTGTCGCCGACGGCGCCGTCCTGGCGTGGATCCGTCATCTGCAGTGCGCTCAGGCCAATCGTTCGCTGACCTACGCCGCGACCTGGGGCGGCGTGGTCCTGCCCGGGATCACGGTGCGTGAGTTCATGCTGGCGACGGCCTCACCTGGCGCCGAGGACGGCCCGGCTGCGACGACCGACGTCCCCGAGGCCGTGGCCGTCGACCAGCTCAAGTCCATGCTGGCTGCGAATGCGCGGGTCGCCGGCGAGCTGCGGGCGCTGCAGAACCTGCTCGCGCGTGGAGGAACCACCAACGCCGCGCAGGTCACCGACCTGCTCGACGAGCTGGTGCGCAACCTGTCGACGGAAGCCGTGCGTGATCCCGACTATGCGGCGGTGGTTGCGGAGCGCGTGCTGTCGTCGGTGCGGCGCACCTTCATGCAGGACGAGGCGCGCCCGCGACGCGACGACATCACGCCGATGCTCATGGAGCTGGGGCGCAAGCTGTTCCCGCGGATCGACGTTGCGTCGGCGCCGACGGTGGCCGCGCCGGGGCGGGGCCACAACGACGAGCACATCCTCCATGACCCTGGGGCACTCCTCGCGGAGCTGACCCAGGCGGAAGCACAGACCCGTCCGGTGGCTCGCCTGCGGGCTGCTCCGGTGACGACCCCGGCCGCAGATCTTGCGGGGGAGACCAGCACCGCCGCCGAGGTCGCCGGGATCGTGCTGCACACGCTGGCCGGGTCGGACCGCCTGCCGACCGATGCGCTGCGGGCGCGCCTGCTGAAGCAGGCCCTGATCGCCGGTCCCGGCGTCAACGCGACGATCTGCGCGTACGTCGATCGCGCCCTCGACGACGACGAGCGCGGCGGCAAGCCCGGCCGCCTGCAGGAACTCGTCCACTCGCTGGACGCGCGCGGCATGTTGCAGACCAGCGGGTTCCTCGCCGCCGAAGGAGTCGCCGCGGACTTCCCCCGCCGCGTGCCGTTGCTCGTCGACGTGTGCTCGGCGGAGCAGGCCGCGCAGGTGCTCGCCGAGACGGCGCGGCGTCTGTCGCCGCAGAAGATCCTGGCCGCGGACCGCTGGTTCGCGCGGCACCGCACGGTCCTCACCGGCGAGTGCGTCGAGAAGCTGCTCCCCCTCGGTGGCCGGTCGCTCCTGCCGATGGCGATCCTCGCCCTGCGCCACTCCCCGAACGATTGCCGCGGTTTCGTCGCGGACTACCTGCGGGGCCTCAACGGGAGCGCGGCGGTCGTTGCACCCCTGGTGGTGGCCGACCCCTCGACCCGGCTGTCGGTCGACTACCTGGCCCGGCTCGCCGCGTTCCTGCTCGACGGTGGAACGCCTCCCCCCGAGCTGCTCGCCGCCACGGGCGAGGCGCTGCGGCAGGCCGCCCAGGAACTCACTGCCCAACCGCAGAAGGAAGCCACCCGCGTCGCGTGCATCAAGGCGATGGAGGGCTTCCCGAGCGATGCGCTCCGCGCCTACCTGCACGAACTCGTGGGCGCGCGCCGCGCCGTGTTCCTGCGTCGCGAGTCGAAGCAAGTGCGGCGCGCGGCGCGCGACGTGCTGCGGACCTGGAGGAAGCGATGACCACGTTCGTGTCCCGCCCTGCCCCCGCGGCCACCCGTGAGGGAGTGAGCATCCGTGAGATCGTCGACGGCTTCGTCACGGCGCTGATGAACGCCCGCGTCTACTTCAGCGGCCATCCGCGCGTGACCCTGTCGCTGGAGCAGTTCCAGGCGGCGGTGGCGGAGCTGGCCAGGTCGAGCCGCCGGCCGCGCGTCACGCTGCAGTTCGGCTGGGGCTACGTCGTGTTCCAGAACCGGCCGGTGATCAACGCCAGTCTCGCCGCCGGCCGCCTGCTCGAGACCTTCGACCGCCTGCGTCTGGGCGGTGTGGAGATCGACGCGACCGCGGACCTCGAGGCCTACCGCGCGCTCGTCGACGTCCTCAACACGACGACGGCGCCCAACCTCGGCGAGGTGGCGGTGGGGCGTGCGCTGCAGCAGCGCGGAGTGCGCGGGATCCGCGTGCTCGCCCCCGTACCGGAAGGCACGTGGTCGACCGCAGCCGAGGCCGGCGTGGATGCCGACCCGATCGCGCGCGGCGAGAAGACGCTGGGTCACGACCCGATCACCGACCAGCCCGTGCTGGTGCCCACGCACCGCTATCAGGAGGCGCTGCGCCTGCTGCAGGACTTGACGGTGACCGTCTGCCAGGGCGGGCGGATCGAGTTCGGCTCCGTGTACGCGGAGGCCGAGCGCCTCGTGCAGCAGATCAACGCTTCGGCCGGCCCGCTCACCGGGCTCGCCAACAGCCAGGAGTACGACGCCTTCACTCTCGGCCATTCGATGCGCGTGACGGTGCTGGCGATGAGCTTCGCCAGGAGCCTCGGCTTCTCCGCGCCGGAGATGCTCCGCCTCGGCGCCGCCGCCCTCATGCACGACATCGGCAAGGCGATGGTGCCGTTCGAGATCCTGCACGCGCGGCGCGCACTCAGCGACGAGGAACGCCGCGTGGTCGCCCGCCATCCGGAGCTGGGTGCCGAGATCCTGCTCGGCCACGACGATTCCGATGAGCTGGCGATCGCCGCGTCTTTCGGGCACCACCGCCAGTTCACGGGCCAGGGCTATCCGGCCACCTGGCATGAACACGCGCAGTCGGTGGCGACGCGCATCGTCAAGATCTGCGACGTGTACGAGGCCCTCACCGCGGCCCGTCCGTACAAGCCGCCGATGTCGGCGGTGCGCGCGTACCGGATCATGCTCTCGATGCAGGGGCACTTCGATCCCCGCATGCTCACGCGCTTCATCCGCCACAACGGCGTGCACGCGACCGGCAACTACGTGCGCCTCAGCAGCGGCGAAACCGCGTTCGTGCTCGAGCAGACGAACGAGCTGGAGCAACCGCGCGTGGTGATGAGCGCGGCTGCAGACGGGACGGAGCTGGCGCCGAGCGAGCGCGTGGTCGTCGACCTGCGCAACGATCCGCAGCGGCGCAGCGTGCTGCACGAGACGGGCACGGGTCCCGGCCACGATCCGGCCGACCCGGCGCACGCGGCCGAGGGCTGTTGCGGCCCGATCGGCGCACCGCCGCCGGCGTGACTGGCTGGCGCGCGGCTATGCTCCGCGCCGCCGCCTTCTCCGATGAAGATCCTCCATGTCACGCACGGCGCCGCGCCGGAGAGCGTCGGCGGCGTCGAGACCTACGTCGCGGGGCTCCTGGCGAGGCAGCGGGAGCGCGGCCTCGACGTCGGCCTGCTCACCGGCAGCATGGTGCCCTGGCCGGCGTGCGGCATCGAGACGCAGGACCAGGGCGGCATCGTCGTCGAGCGCGCGCACCGCGACGATGAGTTCTTCGACCACCACGTGAAGGCGTGGCACGCCGGCATCGGCACGCTGTTCGTGGCGGCCCTCGCACGGCATCGCCCCGACCTCGTCCACGTCCACCAGTGGATCCGGCTCACCTCGGATCTCGTCGAGCTCGCCGAAGCGCAGGGGGTGCCGGCGGTGGTGACCCTGCACGACGTGTACACCACCTGCCCGCGCGCGTTCCGCGTCGACCGCGACGGGCACGCCTGCGCGCGGCCCGCGGGGGTGGCGAGCTGCCTGCCGTGCGCGCCGCGCTACGGGCACGAGAGCGAAGGCGAGCTGCGTGAAGGCATCGACCTGTTCTTCGCGCAGACCCGCAGCGAGCTGCTGCGCGCGCGGCAGCTCGTCGTGTCCGACGCCGGGACCGCGGACTTCATCGCTGCGCAGCGCGACGTGCCGCGCGCCCGCTTCGCCGTCGTGCCGATGCCGTACGAGGCGCGCTTCGGGGGGATGACGCGGCCGCATCGCTTGCCCGCCCCCGATGAACCGTTGCGCCTCGGGTATTTCGGGCTGCTGGCACGACACAAGGGCGTGGCGATGCTGGTGGATGCGTTCTCGCGCGCGCACCGCGCGGGCCTGCGCCGCCGGGTCGAGCTGCACCTGTACGGCCGCGCCGAGACCCCGGAGTTCGAGGCCCGACTCCTGCGGCTCCGCGAGGGCGCGCCCGTACATCTGCACGGCCCGTACGACGCGGCCACGCTGGCGGCTGCGCCTCTGCACGGCGCCGTGTTCCCGAGCCTCGCCTTCGAGACCCACGCGTTCGTGCTTGACGAGGCGTTCGAGCTGGGCCTGCCGGTGGTCGTGAGCGACCGGGGCGCGCTGGCCAGCCGGGGCGGAGCAGCGGCGATCCGCGTTCCCACCGGCGACGTGGCGGCGTGGCAGAAGACCTTGCAGGCGCTGGCGGCAGATCCGGCGCCGTTGGCAGCGGCCGCGGCGCAGATCCCCCTTCGCGGCGTGGGATGGGGAGAACACCTCAGTGGGGTCGAGGCGGTGTATCGACAGGCGGTGGCGTCACCCCGGCGGGACGACGCCCCGGTCGTGTCCCGCGCGCGGCGGGAGGCGTTCGTGGCGCTCCGCCAGGCGAATGCGCGGGGGAAGGGCACGCCGCCCGGTGGACCGAGCTGACGGGCACGGCTTCGACATCGCGGCGTTCACGCGCTAACCTACCGCGCCCTTTTCCGCGACTCCGACCCGCGCACCATGGCTGACAAGATCACGATGGGCCCCAAGGGCCTGAAGGTCCCCGACGAACCCATCATCCCGTTCATCGACGGCGACGGCACCGGGCCGGACATCTGGCGCGCCTCCGTGCGCGTGTTCGACGCCGCGGTCGGCAAGGCCTACAAGGGCGCGCGCAAGGTGGCGTGGAAGAAGGTGCTCGCCGGCGAGGCCGCCTTCCACCAGACCGGCAACTGGCTCCCCGACGAGACCGTCGCTGCGTTCCGCACGCACCTCGTGGGGATCAAGGGACCGCTGACCACGCCGGTGGGCGGCGGCATCCGCAGCCTGAACGTCGCCTTGCGCCAGCTCCTCGATCTCTACGTTTGCCTGCGCCCCGTGCGCTGGTTCACCGGCGTGCCGAGCCCCGTGCGCCATCCGGAGAAGACCGACATGGTG
The DNA here is from genome assembly GCA_964418595.1 of uncultured candidatus Brocadiaceae bacterium. GTDB lineage: Bacteria > Planctomycetota > UBA1135 > UBA1135 > UBA2386 > CAYQMF01. The sequence continues at coordinate 138,282 of CAYQMF010000001.1, read as the reverse complement.
ATCTTCCGGGAGAACACGGAGGACATCTACGCGGGCATCGAGTTCGAGGCGACCTCTGAGGACGCGGCCCGCTTCCGCTCGATCTTCGCGGAGGCCTTCCCCGCGCAGTGGAAGAAGGTCCGCTTCCCGGCGACCAGCGGCTTCGGCATCAAGCCGGTGTCGAAGGAGGGTACCGATCGCCTGGTGCGAGCCGCGATCGAGTACGCGGTCGCCAACGAGCGCGACAGCGTGACGCTCGTGCACAAGGGCAACATCATGAAGTTCACGGAGGGCGGCTTCCGCGACTGGGGCTACGCGCTCGCCAAGAAGGAGTTCGGCGCCAAGGACCTCGACGGCGGCCCGTGGCAGGTGCTCGAGCGCGGCGGGCGCAAGATCGTGATCAAGGACGTGATCGCGGATGCGTTCCTGCAGCAGATCCTCACCCGGCCCGACGAGTACTCGGTGATCGCGACGATGAACCTCAACGGCGACTACATCTCGGATGCGCTCGCAGCGTGCGTCGGCGGCATCGGGATCGCGCCGGGCGGCAACATCAACTACGTGACCGGCCACGCCATCTTCGAGGCGACGCACGGTACGGCGCCGAAGTACGCCGGCCAGGACAAGGTCAACCCGGGGTCGGTGATCCTGTCGGGCGAGATGATGTTCCGCCACCTCGGTTGGACGGAGGTCGCCGACCTGATCATCGCGGGCGTGAACGGCGCGATCGGCGCCAAGACGGTGACCTACGACTTCCATCGGTTGATGGAGGGTGCGCGTCTCGTGAAGTGCTCCGAGTTCGGCGACGCCATCGTCGACCACATGGGCTGAGGGGCTGTGATGCCGTGCGCGACCTTCGCCGTTGCCTGCGGCTGATGCTGATCACCGACGGCGAGGGGAATCGCGCGCGGCTGCTGCGCACGGCGCTCGCTGCCATCGACGGCGGCGTGCGTTGCGTGCAGGTGCGCGAGCCGCGCCTCACCCCGCGCGAGCTGATCGAGGTGTGCGAGGCGTTGCGGCCGCGGCTCGAAGCAGTCGACGGGCTCCTGCTCGTGAACGATCGGGTCGCCTTGGCGGCGAGTGGGCACGCGCACGGCGTGCACCTCGGCCAGCGGTCGCTGCCCCCCTGTGCGACGCGGCGCGTGGTCGATGCCTGTCGCGACGGCGTGGTCGTCGGCATCTCCGTGCACGATGCGGCGGAGGTGCGCGGTGCGGGTGGCGCCGACTACGTCCTCGTCTCGCCGGTCTTCAAGACGCGCAGCCACCCCGGCGGCACCGGGCTCGGGCCGGAGGCGACCGCCGCGCTCGCGGCGGGGACTTCGTTGCTTGCCGTGTGGCTCGGCGGGATCGACCTCACCAACGTCGCCTCGATCGCGCCATTCAAGCCGGCGGGCATCGCGGTGATGCGCGCCGTCACGGAGGCGCGCGATCCGCGCGCCGCGGCGGAGGCACTGAGTGCGACGCTGCTGGCGCACGGCATGTGATCGTCGCGCTGGCCGCGCTGCGGCGTAGGATGCCGTCGCCTTGTCCGCGCCAACGACCGTTCCCCGCCCTCGACGTCGCTGGCGCCGGCGCATCCTGGCCATCGCCATCGGCATCCTGCTCGCCCCGATCGGCCTCGAGATCGTCGCGCGCCTGCTGCCCGTGTCGCTGGCGCCGGGCATCCGCGCCGCGGTGAGCCTGCACGACCTGCGCTTCGTCACGCAGGCCGACCCGACGCTCGGCTACGTCATGCGCCCCGGTTTCGACGCGCATCCGCTCGCCACGTCCGACTTCCGCATCTTCCATGTCACGACCAGGCCGGCGCCGTGGTCGAAGGAGACCCACGTCGGCTTCCGCGACAGCTTCGCGGTCACGCCGGCGTGGGGCGTGCTGGTCGGCGACTCATTCGCGATGGGCTGGGGCGTCGACGACGGGGACGTGTTCGTGCGGGTGACGGAGCGGGCGCTGGGCAAGCCGATCTACGACCTCGGCGTGTCCGGCTACGGTCCGCAGCACGCGCTCGGCACGCTCGAGCGCTTCGGGCTCGGTTGTGCGCCGAAGGTCGTCGTGTGGCTCTTCTACGGCAACGACCTCGACGACGCGCCGTGGTTCGAGAACTGGGACCCGCACGGTACCAACCCCTGGTTTGTGCCCAAGTCGTGGCTCGAGTACGCGCTCAACCGCTACAGCGCCGCCTACAAGCTGATCCGCTACGCCGGCAAACCGCTGAGCTCCGGCAACGTCGCGTGGCGGGATGGCGAGCGCAGCCATCTGTTCTCGGTGTTCTGGCGGCGCAACCTCGACCTGCGCCGCGAGCGCATCGCGCTCGGCATGCAGGCGATGGAGAAGCAGCTCGCGCGCTTCCGGGCGCTGGCCGATGCACACGGCTTCGTGCCGGTGTTCGTCGCCGCGCCGTACCGCGAGCAGGTCTACATCGAGGAATACGCGTCCGTCGATCCGTCGCCCGACCCGTTCGGCGTGCAGCAGGCGGGCTACATCCGGGTGGTTGCGCGCGCGCGCGAACTCGGATTCACGGTGCTCGACACCCTGCCGCTGTTGCGCGCGCACAAGGGCGAGGCGGTCTACCTGTGGGAGGATCCGCACTGGACGGTGCTCGGCAACCGCCTGGTCGGCGAGGCGCTGGTCGAGGTGCTGCGGCCCTTCACGGGTCGCTGATCGCGGTTGCGGCGGCAGCCTGCGCCGAGCTGGCTCGCTGGCTGACGAACAGGGTCTGACGCGGACGAAGCGGCGGATCGACGCGGGTTGCTGCCCGAACGACCTGCCGCTCAGCCGCGAGCGGCGCACGCAACCGCATCGGCCCCTCGCGCGCCCGCCACTCGTCGGCGGCAGCGGCTTGTCAGGCGGGCTGCACGATGACGCTGTGAACGTTCCCGCGATCGTCGACGGCGCGCGCCTCGCACCGAAGACCGGGACCGAGCGAGAGCACGAGACACGACTCTACGAGCGCGTCCGGATCGATGCCTTGGCTGCGCAGTTGGTCGGGATACGACGCCGCCCAGTAGGTGACGGACTTGCGCAACGTGCTGGGGTACTCGCGATCCGGCTCAAGCGTGCCAGCGGGGAATCGAATCGTGAGAGCGTTGCCAGGGAGGTCGCGGAGAAGCGGCGGAAGCACGTCGATGATGTACTCGCCGTCGACGTAGTTCATGAGGCTCACGAACGAGTGGCCGAAGTTGTGGATGGCGGACTTGATCCGCTTGTACTTCATGGTGCGCGCCACCCCACCCAACGTCGCTGGCGCTCAGCCGCGCGCCGCTTGGGGCGCGTCGGCTGCTGCGCCGGGTTGGGTCGCCGACCGCAGACTTGCCACTGCTCCGACGACCAAGCGCATCCTACCAAGAGCGGCGACGAACTGGTCGACCGCAGCAGGCTCAACTGGCAAGCAGAAGGATGCAGTCTCAGCCAGTCCAGCCGCTCCTCGAGGGTCAGCCCGCATGGCAACATCCACGACGGCGTGCCCGGTTCGATCGACGCAACGAAACACGAGCTTGGCACCGCCCCCCGCGAAACCCGGATCGAACGTGCCGATCTCCATCTCGCGTAGATCCTCCCACGATGAGGGGAAGCCGCGGGCGGCAGCAGCCAGGCGCGAGATCGTGTCGTGCCCGCAGTAGCAGTCCGCCGCGCCAGCGAAACGCCCGTTGTTCGCCTCGACCCGAACCTCAACGAGTTCGTCATCCAGCCAGATGACTTCAATCTTGACGCCTGTGTTCAAGTGCGCTCCCGGTCGCCCCAACTCTGTTCTTCGGTTGTTCGGTGTACTCCCCCCGAACCCGGCGGGCTCGCCCGCCTATCGGGGACCCTCACCAACATCACCCGCCGCTCCGCCTGGCGCAAGGGGCGGCGCCGTCCCCAGTACGCAGACCAGCCTAACCCGCCTGGCTGCGGTCGACGAGCAAGCCGTAGTGCCGGAGCCGCGGCAATCCGCGCGTCGGCACGTGCGTCGGGAAGCCGAGCGCGAACCCCATTCCGGGCAGGAGCATCGTCCGCGAGCGGTTGCCATGCGCACCGTCACGCCAGCGGAACTCCGCGCCACGCTCGCCGACGTTGAGGGGGCGGCGGCGGTCTCGTTCAACGTCGCTTCGGCTCGTAGTGCGCCTCGAGGATGCCGTTGCCGAGCGCGCGCGTGTGCACGAGGCGCAGTGCATCGAGGCCGGCGGCGCGTGGGGGGAACAACGGGATGCCAGCGCCCAGCAGCACCGGGATGAACGACAGCTCCCAGCGGTCGATGATGCCGGCCTGCCGGCAGCTCTCGAGCGACACGCCGCCGCCCATCAGCCACACGTCCTTCTTGATCGTCTTGCGCAGGCGCGCGGCGAGCTTGCCGAGGTCGCCGCTCACCGCCTCGACGTGCTTGGGTGTGTCTGCGGGGAGCGGCCGGTGCGTGAGCACGAAGCACGGGGTTGCCGCCCCGCCGCCCTGGCCGAAGGTGAGCGTCTGCTCGTAGGTGGTCCGCCCCATCACCACCGCGCCGATGGTCGCGAGGAAGCCGGGGAAGTCGATCTCCTTGGTGAAGAACGGCTCGAGCCACTTCACGCCACCCTGGGTGTCGGCGATACAGCCGTCGAGGCTGACGGCGAGACTCACACGGAAGCGCACCATCGGCGCGGCACTCTATCCAGGCGCGAATGCGCGCACGAGTGCCCGCAGCGCGCGACTGCCCTCGACGAGGCGCGGACCTGGTCGACCGAGGAAGGCCTCCGGGATGCAGACCACGCGGTCGTTCCGCACAGCGGGCAGGTCGCGGAACGCGGGGTTGCCGGTGACGACGTCGGGGCGGTACTTCTCCGGGCGCACGCCGCACCACGACAGCACGACGAAGTCGGGCGCGAGGTCGGCGACGGCGGGATCGGCGAGTGGCTCGCTCTTGATGTCGCGATGGCCCAGCGGGTTGTCGGCGCCGGCGGCCACGAGCATGTCGTGCACCCAACTGCGACGACCCGGCGCGATGACCGGCTTGGGCCACCACTGCACGAGGATCTTCGGCCGGCGCCGCGCGGGTTCGGCCGGTGCTTCGAGCACCCCGCGCATCGTGGCGACGAGCGTTTCGCCGCGCGCCACCACGCCGAGCGCGGCGGCGATCGCACGGATGTCGGCATAGGTGTCGGCGAGGCTCTGCGTCTCGGGCGCGAAGAAGGGCACGCCGGCGGCGCGCAGCCCCTCGATCACGCGCTCGTGCCCGGGCACGGTGTTCGACGCCAGCACGAGGTCCGGCCGCAGGGCTTTGACCTGCGCGATGTCGATGTCGAGGTCGCGGCCGACCCGCGGCAACGGCGCGACGACATCCTGCGGCCAGTCGGAGTCGGCGTCGACCGCGACCAGGCGATCGGCGCAGCCGAGCGCGTGCACGATCTCGGTGTTCAAGCAGTTGAGGGAGACGACCCGCACGGTGATCTTCCTAACACGTCGACGGGGCGCGGCTGCCGGGTAATCGTGAGGGCATGAACCCCGAAGTCGACACCTTCAGCCAGTCGCTGCGCCGGACCCCCGCGCTGCTCGACGCGTGGCTGCGCGATCTCGAAGACGGTTGGACCCGCTGCAACGAGGGGCAAGACACCTGGTCGGCGATCGACGTGGTCGGCCACCTCATCCACGGCGAGGACACCGACTGGATCCCGCGCGCGCGCTGGATCCTCGCGCACGGGGAGAGCAAGGCGTTCCCGCCGTTCGATCGCTTCGCCCAGGCGGAGCGTTTCGCCGGCCGCAGCCTGCCGAGCCTGCTCGACGAGTTCGCGCAGAAGCGCGCCGCCAGCCTCGCCTCGCTGCGCGCCCTCGACCTCGGCGCCGCCGACCTCGACCGCCGCGGCCTCCACCCCGCGCTCGGCGTCGTCACCATGCGTGCGCTCCTCGCCACCTGGGTGGCACACGACCTCACGCACGTGACCCAGATCGCGCGGGTGATGGCCAAGCGCGTGGGCGATCAGGTCGGGCCCTGGCGCGAGTACCTGCGCGTGCTGCAGGGCGCGTGACGCGCGGGCCGGGCCTCAGTCGTCCTTGCCGCCCCAGCGAGGCTCGATGAGCTGCGCCTCCCACGTCTTCAGCGCAGCGAGCATCTTCTCCATCTGCTCGGTGTGGTCCGCGGCGACGTCGGTCTTCTCGCCGATGTCCTTGCCCAGATCGAAGAGCTGCGGCTGTGCGCCTTCGGTGCCGCGCTCCCACGCGAGCTTCCACGTTCCCTCGCGCATCGCGACGGGTCCCTTCGATCCTTGCGTGCGCCAGAACAACGGCCGCGGCGCGAGCGCCGTCTGCTCACTGCGCAGGCGCGGCCCGAGATCGACGCCGTCGAGCTTCCACTCTTCGGACACCTGGCCGCCGCCGGCGACGACGAACGTCGGCAGCAGGTCGAAGAGCATCACCGCGTCGTCGATCACGAGGCCGGGCTTCACTCGTCCGGGCCAGCGCACCGCCATCGGCACGCGGATGCCGCCTTCCCACACCTGACCCTTGTGGCCGCGCAGCGGCCCGTTCTTGGCGCCGGTCAGCGTCTGGCCGCCGTTGTCGTTGGTGAACACGAGCAGCGTGCGGTCGGCGAGGCCGTGCTGGTCCAGCGCGTCGAGGATCACGCCGACCGCGCGATCGAGCCCGACCAGCAGGCCGAGGTTGTTGCGGCGCCGTTGCGGGATCGTCGCGGGCAGCGCCTCGACGTCCCCGTCGAGCGGCTGCAGCGGCCCGTGTGTCGCGGTGAACGCCACGTACAGGAAGAACGGCGCGTCCGCGTTCTCGCCGATGTAGCGCGCGGCCGCGGCGCCGAAGCGATCGGTGACGTAGCCGACCTCCGGCTGCGCGACGCCGTTCTCCTGCAGCACGCGGTTGCCATTCGGCTGCGCGATGGCGCCGTACGGCCGTGAGCCTTGCAGCAGGCCGTGGAACCACGCAAAGCCGCGGCGGTTGGGGTGGTACTCCGGCGGGTAGCCGAGGTGCCACTTGCCGACCATCCCGGTGGGGTAGCCCAGCTCCGCGAGTCGATCCGGGATCAGGCGCTCACCGAGGTCGAGGCCTCCTTGCATGTAGCCGGGCGGCAGGTTGGTCTCGTGCCCGAAGCGCTGCTGGTAGCGGCCGGTGAGGAAGCCGGCGCGCGACGGCGAGCACACGACGCCGGTGACGTACGCTGCGTCGAAGCGCGCCCCCGCCGCCGCGATCGAGTCGATGCGGGGCGTGAGGCGCTTGCAGTCCGCCATGCACGCCGGCTGGAAGCCGAAGTCCGCCCACCCGGCGTCGTCGGCGAGGATCACGACGATGTTGGGGGGAGTCTCTGGGGCGATGACCTTCTCGGCGCGAAGCTGTGCGGCGAGCGGCACGCAAGGGACGAGACAGAGCAGAGCGAGCCAGCGCATGGGGACGGGATTGTAGGTCCGCCTGCTCGTCGAGCGCGCTACCCTCGGCGCGCCCCGTTTCCCGACCCGGAGCTTCGATGTCCCCGGCTCTCCTGCCCCTGGTTGGCATGCTTGCGTGCGCGCTCGCGCCCATCGCCGCGCAGCACGACGATCTCGGCTCCCGCGTCGAGGCCCTCCTCTTCGACCTCGAAGACCCGCTCCTCGCATCGGCCGCCCGGATCGAGTTGGCGGCGCTGGGGCGGCTTGCGGCGCGCGCGATCGCGGAGCAGTGCATTTCACCGCCGCGGCACTCGGGCTATCTGCCGAGCCGCTGCTGGCAGCCGGTCCTGCAGGCCATGGGCGCAGAGGCGAAGCCCGCCCTCGAGCTGGCGCTCGAGGTCGCGGCGAACGATCGGATCGACGGCGCGATGCAGTGGCGCGCCCGGGAGTTGGTGGAAGCCCTGGCGCTCACCGTGCCCGCGACCGCCGCTGCTGTCGCGCGTCTGCCCGTGTCCGATCGCCTGCGCGTCCGGCTCGCGCTGGGACCGGACCCGGGGTGCGCGGCGCTCGTGCATGCCTTGTCCGGCGACGATGTCTTCGCGCTCGAGGCCGCGCTCGAGATCCTCGCCCGCCGCGGCGCGGCCGGCGCCGAGCACGCGTCGCGCGTCCGCGAGCTTTGGGGAGAACGCGCCCACCTGCGCGTGAACCTCGAGGTCGACGCGGAGCCCATGCGGCTTCGCCTGCTCGACCTGCTGGCGGAAACACTGATCGCGATCCAGCCGGAGGATCAAGACATCGGGGCAGCGTACGCGCAGGCGCTCCGCATCGATCGCGCGCCGCCCCAGAAGATCGCCGTCATCACCGCCATCGGTGCGTTGGGGTCGCGCGCGCGCGACGCGGTCCCCGCCCTCGTCGACGCGCTCCTGCATTTCGACGACGCCGTGTGTCGGGCCGCGCTCGAAGCGATCACCCGACTCGGTGCAGTGGCGGCATCGACGCTGCCGGCGATCGAGGATCGCATCGAGCACGCCGCGGACAAGGAGACGCAGCGCCTGGCCCGCATTGCCCGGCGTCGGATCAGCCGGGTGCCCGACGTCGCCGGGCAGGTCGAGGACCTCATCGCCGATCTCGTCCACGCGCATCGGTGGAAGGCCGCCGCCCTGGAGCTCGGCGCGCTCGGGGCGCCCGCGGCCGAGCACCTGCTCGCGCACATCGCGACCCCGAACGCGCGCCACGCCGGTAGCGTGTGCCGGGAGATCGTGCGGAGCTGCGGCCCGGCCGCGGGCGCAGCGCTCGCCGATCGGATCTCGGGCCTGCTCGCCTCGCCGGAGCGCCGGTCCGCGGAGGCGACGCACACCTGGCTCACGATGTTCGTCGACCTCGCGGTCGACACCGGCACCGACGCGCCGGTGCGCGCGTGCCTCGCGCGTGCCTCCGCCGTGGGCCTGGTGGCGCGCCTGGATGCGCTCGTCCGACTGCGCGCGGATGCGTCGGAGGAGCGCCTGCGGCGGGCGCTGCAGACGGGGTCGGTCGCGGAGGCCGCCCTCGCCGCCCGGCTGTTGCGCGGCGCGGCCCGCCTGGATCAGGCGCTCGCGGAGCTCCTGGTCGAAGTGATCGCGCGCGAGGTCGTGATGTTCGAGGGCGGTGCGGCGGACCTGCTCGCGCGCGACGCCGCTGATCCGTGCGGCGACGCGGCACGGACGCTGGTGGAACACGCCGGCAACCGGCCGATCTCGATCGCGGCGTATGCGTGGCTGCTGCGCCACGAGTGGCACGTCGGCACGCGCGTGGCGCTGCTGCGTCGGCTCGGTGACGCGCGGGCCTTCGCCGCCGACGCCGCGCGCCTCGCCGCGGGCGCGCTCGAGCACCAGGACGACGACCTCGTCCGCGCTGCCGCTGATGCGATCGCTCGCCTCGGCCCGGCGGCGCGCGACGTCGAGCGCGCGTTGGCGCCCATCGCCGCCCAGACGCTCAACCGTGCCAACGCCCGTGCCGCGCAGCGGGCACTGGTGGCGATCCGCGAGAGCGGCCGATGACGGCTCACGCGCTGGTCAAGCTCTTGGTCAGTACGCCACGTCGACGACCTGCCCGGGCACGACCTCGACCGTCCGGGGGTCCGGCGCCGTACCGCCCGGCAGCATCAACGTCAGCTTCCAGGTCCCGGGCTGCAGGCCGTCGAGCGTCACCTCGCCGCGGCGCAGCATGCGGGTGACGGGGGGCACGCCTTCCGCCGACGTGCACGTCGCCATCACCGAGGCGAACGGCGCCTGCGTCGTGTAGCGCACGCGCACGCTGCCGGCGGCGAGGAGTTGTACGTCGACGTCGTCGGTGGTCGTGCCCGCGGCCGGGGTCACCGGCTTCGACGTGGCCGGCGCACATCCCTTGGCCTGCGCCCGCACCGTGATCGGCACGCCGTCCTGCACGCCGCGCAGCTCGTATCGGCCCTGGTCGTCGGTCGTGACCCCGCCGCCGCGCCGACCACCGAACTGGGCCATCTCCGGCATGCTGCCGAAGACGTCCATCGCCACGCCGACCGCGTCCGCCGCCGCGTTGCCGGCGGCGACGCTGACGCTCGCGCCCGCCACGGGCTTGCCGGCGTGGTCGCGCACGGTGCCGCGCAGGATCGTGGTGGCGAGGCCCACGTCGAAGGCGTTGCTGCCCGCGCGCAGCGAGATGCGCACGGTCGTGGGCATCGCGCGCTCCTTGTGTGTGATGCGCAAGCGATGCTCGCCGACGGGGAGGTTCGACAGCGCGTAGCTGCCGCTCTCGTCGGTGCGGTTGCGCGTCGTGCCGCGGTTGCGCCCACCGCCGCCGAGGTCGCCCAACGTCGCCTCGATCGCCTGGCCGATCTGCGCCTCCGCGCCCTCCTCGCCTCCGCCCGTGCCCTTGACGAAGCTCACCTGCGCGCCCGCCAGCGGCAGGCCGTTCTCGCGCACGAAGCCACTCAGGCTCGCCACCGCCGACTTCGCGAGCTGCACCGTCGACTTCGTCTCGTCGGCGACGGCGACCTTCTGCCAGTCGTCGGTCGCCGAAGCGCGCGCGCCGTCCATCCGCATCTGGAACGACATCCCCTGGGCCATCTCGATCGCGTTGCCGCGACCGCCCAGCTTGAAGCGATGCTCGCCCGGCGTGAGGTGCTCGAAGCGCGCGATCCCGTCCTGATCGGTGCGGCGGCTGTCGCTCACGTCGCCCGGGCCCTTGTGATCGACGTTGGTCTCCGGCGCCGGCTTGCCGTCGGCGTCGAGCACGGTCACCTCCACCGTGCCGCCGCGCAGCATGCGCACGTCGTGCGTGGCGCCGCGCTCGCTCACGGTGAGATCGGCGCTCTCGTACGGCGCCCACTCCTTGCCCGTCACCGCCACCGCGACCGTCCCGCCCTTCTTGCCGTTGAGCATCACCTTGCCCTCGGCGTCGGTCTTGCCCGACTGCGGCGTGGTCATGCCCGGCATCTGGATCTGCATCGCGAAGTCGAGCGGGTTGTTGCCGTTGCCCTGCCGCCGCTCGCGGAGCTGCACGGTGGCGCCGGCCACCGGCGTGCCGTCGACGTTGCTGGTCACCTGCACGGTGACGATCGGCGTCGGCTCGAAGCGGATCGCGCCGAGGTCGAGCTGCCCGACCAGCGGCATCTCGATCCCCTTGCGCTCCTGCTTGGCGAAGCCCAGCGCCTCGACCGCCAGCGTCAGCGTCTGCTTCTCCTTCGGCCGCAGGTTGGCGATGGTCACCTTGCCCTCGGGATAGGTGCGCGCGCGGGCGAAGCTCGGCGCGAAGCTCATGAAGTCGAAGCCCTCGCGGCTGGCGCCGACGAGGCGATCGGAGACCCACAGCTTCTCGATCGGCGCGCCGGTCGCGGCATCCAGCGCGGTGAAGGTCACCGTCACCCCGGCCTCGTAGCGCAACTCGACGTCCTGCGCGCCGGACACCACGTCGTGGCGCTGGCTGCAGGTTGCGTTGCCGGTGAAGCCGCGCCCGCGTTGCACCGCCCACACCTTGTAGGTCTGGCCGGTGGCGAGACCGCGCAACCGGAAGCTGCCGTCCTTGCCGACGTCGGCCGACCGCTCCGAGCCGCCGAAGTTGCCGAGCATCTCGCCGGTGTCGCCGAGGAAGGCGAGCACGTTGTTGGCGTTGCCGTCGCCGTTGCCGCGCGGCACGCTCGCCAGCACGCGGAGGCGGTCGGTGCCCTTGGGGATGTCGAGCAGCTTGCCGGCGATCGTCGTGCCCGGCTCGACGGTGACGATCACGTCGGCCAACGTGCCGCCGGGCAACACCGACAGGCCGTCGCGCCGCGCCGTGGGGAATTCCTCGTGGCGCGCGACGAGCGAGAAGTTGCCGGGCGCCGCGTGCAGCAGCTCGAAGCGTCCTTCGGCGTCGGTGGTGACGCCGTCGCCGCCGCCGAAGCGGTCGGCGATGTCGCCGGCGAGGAACTCGATGCCCTCGAAGTCGCCTCCGCGCGCGCGCTCGCCGCGCCGCGACACGCGCGCCTCGGCCACCGGACGGCCGCCGCGATCGAGCACGCGCCCCGACACGATGGCGCCGGTCTGCACGGTGAGGGCGCCGAGGTCGACGTCGCGGTCGGTGGGGCGCGGCACGCTGCGGTTCAGCACCAGGAAGGCGCGCGCCTCCACGCGGAGCTGAATGTTGGCGCTGCTGCCCGGTGCGCCGACCCGGAACCTGCCTTGCGCATCGGTGAGCGTCTCCGTCGACTCGCTGCGCACGCCGCGGAAGCGGTCGCGGATGCTGTCGAGGTCGAGGTCGTCGGGATCGAACGTGTCCGGGTCGAAGTCGAAGTCCGGGCGAGCCTGGCACACGACCTTCGCGGCCGCGACCGGCTTGCCGCTCGCGTCGACCACTTGTCCGGTGATGCCGACACCCGCCGTGCCCGCCGCCCCCGCCGCCACTTCGCTGCGCTGGGCGTCCGAGACATTGAGTGCCGCGGCGGCGTCCGGGCCGCCTTCGCTGTGCAGAGAGGTCGCGGCGGGGTTCTCGGCCGCGGCGTCGGGGCCGGTCGCGATGCCGGTGTCCCGGCTGCCGCCGCCGCTGAGGATCCAGCCGCCCAGGCCGACGAGGATCAGGGCGAGGGTGACGAAGAGCAAGGAGCGCGAGCGGAGCATGGGGGGATAGGGTAGCGAGGGGCCGGGACGGAGGCTCTTGTCCGCGGCGGGTCGGGCCGGGACAGGCCGCGTGCGGACGCTGCGACCCGCGGACAGCGCCGTACTTGGCGCAATGCCCGGGGTCAGCGCTGCCGCCGCCGCACCCGCCACGCCCGCGTGGTCGTGATGGCGAGCGTCAGGCCGGTGAGGGGGAGCACGAACCAGCGCATCACGGTGGCGAAGGCGTTGGCCGACTCGTGGTCGGTGGCGGCCAGCACCAGGTAGGCGGTGTAGGCGACGTAGTAGGCGAGGAAGACCAGTCCCTCCCAGCGCGCGATGCGATGGCCGGCCAGAAAGATCGGCAGGCACGCGATCGACACCGCCGTCATCACCGGGATGTCGAAGTCGAGCGCGGAGTCGGCGACCGGGACGCCATCTGCCGCCGCGGTGGCGGTGAGCCCGAGCACGCACAGGATGTTGAACAGGTTGCTGCCGACGACGTTGCCGACGGCGATGTCGCGCTCGCCCTTCATGCTCGCCACCACCGACGCGGCGAGCTCCGGCAGCGACGTGCCCACGGCGACGATGGTGAGGCCGATGACCAGCTCGCTCACGCCGAAGGCGCGCGCCATCGACACCGCGGCATCCACGAACCAACCCGCGCCGACGACGAGGCCGGCGAGGCCCGCGATCAGGAGGCACAGGTCGACGAGCACGGTGCCCTTCGCGGGGGTCGGCGCCTCGGCGGCGGCGGCGGCCTTCCCCTTCCGCCGCCCTTGGCGGATCGTGAAGACCGTGTAGGCGAGGAGACACAGGACGAGGATGAGGCCATCGACCTGACCGATCTGCCCGTCCAGCGCCATCCCGTACATCAGCAGGGTCGCGCCGATCATGAGCGGCACGTCGAAGCGCACGAGCTGCACCGACACGATCAGCGGCGCGACCGCCGCCGACATGCCGAGGATCAGGAGCACGTTGCAGATGTTGCTGCCGACCACGTTGCCCAGCGCGATGTCCGGCTGGCCCGACAACGCCGACTTGACGCTGACCGCGAGTTCGGGCGCCGATGTCCCGAACGCGACGACGGTGAGGCCGATCACGAGCGGCGGGATCTTCGCGGTCGCGGCCAGGCGCGAGGCGCCGCGGATCAGGGCCTCGGCACCGACGGTCAGCACGACGAGGCCGAGGATCAGCCAGAAGAGAGCGACGAGGTCCATGGGCAGAGTGCAGGGAGAGTCAGCGCACGAACCAGACGCTCGCGATCCGGCCGTCTTTCACGCGATAGACGGCCACCGCATGGATGGCGTCGCGGCCGGGCACGCCGGTCACGAACTCGTGGTCGATGACGACCTCGCCGTTGGCGATGCGGTTCTCGATCCGGCAATGCAGGTCGGGCGACGTCGCGAAGCGCTCGCCCCAGCGCTCGCGCAGCTTGTCCTTGCCGCGCATCCACTCCGCGGGACCATCCGGCCCGAGGTTGCCCACCACCACGTCGTCGGCGTAGCACGCCGCGAAGCGCTCGAGGTCGCGCGCGTTGTACGCGTTGAGCTGACGCTGCACCACCTGGGCCGGCGTCTCGCGCAGCGTGTCGGCGATCGGCAGCGCCTTGCCGCGCAGGACCACCTGCTCCACCTGCTGCAGCGCCGCGATGTCCTGGCGCGGGTCGGCCGCGAGCACCAGCAGGTCGGCGCGCATGCCCGTCGCGATGTCGCCGAACTCGGCCTCCTTGCCGAGCGCCGCCGCACCACCGCGCGTGGCGGCGACGAGGACCTCCGCCGGCGTCATGCCGGCCTCGACCATGAGCGCAAGCTCGCGGTGCAGGCTCGGCCCGTGCAGGGTGCCGATGTTGCCCGCGTCGGTGCCGGCGGCGACCCTGCCCTTGCCGTCGCGCACCGCGCGCAGGTTGGCGAAGAGCACGTCGCGCCCAGCCAGGCGCCCGCGCCAGCTCTGCGCGCGCCGGGCGAGGCCGGCGTCGGCGCGGGCGAGGCGTTCGAGATCGAGCCACGTGCCGATCACCTCCGGCTGGCCGAGCTGCCACTCGATCGGCATGAGGTCGCGCTGCAGGCCGAGGACCTCGGCGTAGCCCTCGATCACCATGAGGGTCGGGACGTAGGTCGTGCCCGCGTTCGCGAGCGCCGCGACGAACCCGGCGTCGACGGGCGTGTCCTCGACGCTGTGCACGAGGATGCGCGCGCCGGCGGCGATCGCCTCGCGCGCCGCGGCCTGCTGGGTCGCGTGCACCGCCACGCGCAGACCGCGCTTGCTCGCCGCCGCGACGGTCGCGTCGAGGAGCGGCCGGTTGGCCTGCACGTCCTGCGGCCGGCGCACGATGTACCACACCTTGATGAGGTCGGCGCCCAGCGCGGCTTGACGTTCGACCTCCGCGGCGCACTGCTCGGCGGTCTGCACCGGCGCAAAGGGCGGGTCGGCGAGTTTCGCGAACGCGGGCGGCAGCCACGTGGTGAGCAGACGGCCCGTGCAGTAGACCGTCGGCGCGAGGGTGGCCTCGCGCGCGCGCGCGCGGATCGCGAAGTTGCGGTCGGGCCCGCCCACGTCGACCACCGTGGTGATCCCGCAGCGCACGTAGCGCGCCAGCGTGTCGGGCAGGCGCGCGTCGATGTCCTGCTGTTCGGCCTCGTAGCTGCGCTCCGTGCGCAGCTCGATGATGTCGGGGCGCGTGTAGATGCCGGCCGACTGGAAGAAGTGGACGTGCGCGTCGACGAGGCCCGGCACGAGCCACTTGCCGCGGACATCGACGATCGTGGCGTCGGCCGGCGCGGCCACGGTGGCGCGCGGTCCGACTGCGACGATGCGATCGCCTTGCAGCAGCACGGCGGCGTCGTCGATCGGCGCCGAGCCGTCGGTGCGCACGACGGTGGCGCCGGTGAGAAGGAGGCGAGGGCCGGCCTGCGCCGCGGCGAGCGAGCCGAGTGCGGGCAGCAGGCCGAGGACGACGGCGGCGCGAGCGAGCATGGCGGAGTTGTAGCGGCCGAGGGGAACCGACCCGAGGCGATTGACAGCGACCCGCCCGCGCGCGCTAATCCCGCCCCGGCGCCGAGGGGCGCCATCGCCCGAGAAAGAGCCCCGCTCACCCTCCTGACTTCCGGACCGGTCCATTCGGACCTCCTGGTAGCTGCACCGTCGGGCTCGCAGCGAACACCAAGGAGTCTCCGTGTCTGCTCCCGTTCCGTCAGGGCGCGAGGGTGATCCCCTCGCGCGTCATCGCGCCGCCGCGCGGCGCCTTCATCAGGACCTGCGTGCCCGCGACCCGGCGCGCGCGCGCGCCGCGGCCACGCGCCTCGTGCGCCTGCGTTCGCTCGAAGGCCTCGCCGTCGATGCGCTCGTCGCCGACCCTTCGCGCGTGCGCCGCAAGCACGCGCTCGCCGTGATCGCGCAGGAGGCGGGCGCCGGGTCGTGGCTCGAGCTGGGCCGTCGCGTCGCCGTCACCGCCGCTGCCACCGCCGAGGTGCCGGAGTACTACGCGCCGGCGCTGGGCGTGTACCTCAACCGCTGGTTCGCCGACCATGCGGAGGCGAAGGCCTCGCTGCACCGCGACGGTGGTTACCTGCTGCCGTTCCGCGCCCAGTGCTTCGTGGCGGAGGCGCCCGCGATCGAACTGCTCGGGTTGTCGGCCGCCGATCCCGACTGGCAGGCGGTGGGCTTCGACCTCGTGGCGCCCGCCGACGCCGCGGCCTGCGCGCGAATCCATGCGCGGCGCCGCGCCGCGATCGCCGCGGGAATCGGCGTGCCGGAAGCGCGGAGGGCGCGGCGATGAGCGCGCGCGAGGCGTGACCGATCGAGCGACTCCACCTGCGCTGCGCCGCGACCTCGGCCGCTTCTCGGCCTACGCGATGATGGTGGGGATCCTGGTGGGGGCGGGCGTGTTCCGGGTCACGTCGCAGGCGACCGCCGCGACGGGCCCGAGCGTGATCGTCGCGCACCTCGTGCTCGCTCCGATCGTGCTCGCCAGCGCCGTCGCCTACCTGGTGTTCCTGTCGACGCCGCTCGGGCTGGAGCCGGGTGGCGAGGTCTTGCACATCGGGCGCACGTTGCGCAGCGCGCGGCTGACGTTCGTGGCGGCGTGGCTGAAGCTGATCGCGTACCTCGGCGCCGGCGCCTACCTCGCCGACACGCTGGCGTTGAACCTGCTCGAACTCGTGGGCGCCTCGACGCCGGTCGGCTGGGTCCGTTCGGCCGTTGCGCTCGGAGGACTCGCATCCGTGTTCGCGGTGCATGTGCGTGGCGTGCGGTGGTTCGGCCGACTGCAGGTGGGGATGTGTGTCGTGCTCGCGCTGGCGCTGCTCGTCTTGATCGTGCCGGGCCTGTTCGCGATCGACCTCGTCAACTACCGCCCGTTCTTCACCGGCGGCGCGCGTGGGTTCCTCGCCGCGTTGCCGCCGCTGTTCTTCGCCTACGCGGGCTTCGAAGCGCTGGCGCAGGCGGCGGGCGAGGTGCGCGACAGTCGTGCCGTGCTGCCGCGGGTCTTCGTGCGCGGGATCCTGCTCACCACCGTGATCTTCGTGGCGATGTCGCTCGTGGCGTTCGGTGTGCTGCCGTCGGCGGCTCTGGGTGCGAGCGGCGTGCCGATGACCGTGGCGGCGGAGGTCTATCTGCCGAGGGGCGGCGCCATGGTGGTGACCGTCGGCGCGATCATGGCGGTGGCGACGTCGTTGAACGCGACGATGTTCGTGCCCGCTCGCCTCGCGTGGCACCTCGCGCGCGAAGGGCATCTGCCGGCGGTCCTCGCGCGCACGCACGCCCGCTGGCGGACGCCGTCCGCGAGTCTGTGGGCGAGCGTCGTCGTGATGGCGACGCTGCTCCTGTCGGGGCGCATGGACCTCGCGCTCGGCATCGCGGTGGTGGCACTCCTGCTGCTGTACGCGCTGCACAGCGCGGCACTCCTCCTCCTGCCGCGGCGCAACCCCGAGCTCTGGGCGCAGGTCACGAGCGGCGTGCCTCGCGCCGTGCAGCGCGCGGCGGGCTGGATCTCGATCGTGTCGCTCGGCGGTATCGTGGCCGTCCAGTTCGCCGGCGACCTGGACACGATCACGACGGTGCCCTTCGCCGCGCGGATGCAGACGTTGCAGTTCACGAGTCTCGAGCTGCTCACCGCGTGGGTGGGGGTCGGCCTCGTGCTGCGTCGGTGGATGATCCGGCGATGAAACCGCGCGACGACAACCAGGAGCGAGGCATCAAGGCGTCGAGCGAAGCGTTCGCCCGCTTCGATCAGGTCGGAAAGCCCGCCTACCATCTCGCCGAGGCGGGCGACACGGCGGGCGCGTTCGACGAGTCGTTCACCTTCACGACCTGCGATCTCGGCCGTTTCCTGCGCGGCGATGCCGGCGACCGCGCGGCGTTTTCGCGCGAGCTGTCCGCCGCCATCCGCGAGATCGGGTTCGCGATCCTCGTGGGGCACGGGGTCGACCCGGACTTGTTCGTGGCCGCCGGGGCGTGGGTGGAGGAGTTCTTCGAGGGCACGCCACTCGCGACGAAGCTGCGCTTCCGGGCCGCGCGACACGGGGCGGTGAGCGAGGGCTACTTCCCCATCAAGGAGACGAGCGACATCCACCCCGACCTCGTCGAGGGCTGGGTCTTCGGGCGGCGCGCGTTCGCGTTGGAGGGTGGGCCTGGTGATGCGAGCCTGTGGCCGCGGCCCGGGTTCGAGCCGCGCTTCCGCCGCCTCGTCGAAGCGGAGGTGCCGTTGTTCGTGCCGATCATGCAGAGCCTGCTGCAGGGACTCGGGTGCGACCCGCATCTCTACGATGCGCGCCTCGCCCAGCCCGACTTCGGCCTGCGCCTCAACTACTACCCGCCGCTCGTCGGTGCCGACGCAGCGAGCGGAGCGGGAAGGCTGCTCGGACACGAGGACGTCGACCTGTTCACGCTCCTGCCCGCGCCGACGGTCGAGGGTCTGCAGGTGCTGCACCGCAGCGGCAAGTGGGTGCGTCTGATGGCGCCGCCGGGCTCGATCATCCTCAACGCGGGCGACTACCTGCAGCGCATCAGCAACGACGTGCTGCCCTCGACGACCCACCGCGTGGGGCGGCCGCGCGACCCGGCGCTCCTGCGCCGGACGCGCGTGAGCTTCCCGCTCGCGGCCTACCTGCGACCGCAGGAGCTGCTCGAAGTGCTCCCCGGCCTCGGCGCGCCGAAGTACGCGCCGATCCGGGTGATCACCTTCCACACCCGGACGACGGCCAAGTTCTACGGCGACGACTACGCGGTCGAGTCGCCGCCGTCGTGATCGCGGTCAGTAGTCCTCCATCCGTGACGACACGGTCCCCGACGCACGGACAAGAGTCGACAAGACTCGTCGCCTCCCGTCGTCGCCGTTGAGCCGCGGCCGCCCCGGCGGCCGTCGGCTCCAACGCAGGCGTGCGGGACCCGTCATTTCGCGGTTCCCTACTCTCAATAAACCGCCTGGATGTTGACCATGTAGTTCATGGTCACGTCGCCGCCGTCGGCACGGAAGCGGTGGCTCTTGCGCTGGTTCATGACCTGCGAGGGGAACGTCACGCTCATGGTGCCGAAGTGGTCGTCGTCACCGTTGAGGCCACCGTCCTTCTCATCGATGCGTCCGAAGAACTTCACCTGATCGCCGGGCTTGATGCTGACCATCCGCTCCTGGTTCAGCGTGTGGGTGCGCCCGCTCGCGATCTCGACGTCGGTCTGCTGGACCGACACCGACTGCGGGTTGGCCCACTGCCGCTTCTCGGCGGAGTAGGTCTGCAGCTCGAACGACCAGTACATGTCGCCCGGATCGGCCCCGGCGTCGCCGTCGTCCTGGACCTCGAAGTTCAAGATCTTGATGGTCACCTCGTACTCGACCGGAACCTTCTGGAAGGTGTCGCTGGTGAGCTCCTTGCCGCGGGCACGCGCGTAGGCCTCGAGGCCGTTGTGCAGGCGCGCGCGGAGCCCCTGGTCGGCGACCAGGTCGGTGATCGGCCGCAGCTTCTGGTCGATGTCGCGCAGCGCGCCCGGCCTCTGCGTGCTCGTGACCCAGCGCTCCCAGGCGCCACGGTTGAGCGTGGTACCGGTGGAGCTGACGACGATCTCGGGCGAGCCGCCCTTGGCGCGGAACTTGGTCGATCCGGAGGACTCGCTCTCGAAGCGCGATTGCTTCTGCTTGTACTCGTTGGAGACCGACACGCCGGTCTTGGCCGCTTCGAAGCCGACCTTGGCCGCCACGCCCAGATCCTTCTCATCGAGGTTCGAGCGGTAGCTGACGCGCGCCGTCATCTTGCACTCGGCACCCAGCGTGATCTGGTCGATGTAGTGCGAGCCGAACCGATCGAAGAACGCGTCGAGGTTGGCGTTGGGGTTCTTGTGGATGTCTTCGAGAGCCTGCGCGAAGGTCGGCGTCACGCGATGGGTTTGACCCTCCTTGAACTTGACGTCGCCCGCGCGCAGGGTCACCGAGTACGATACGAACGCACTCTGGCGCTCGCTCACCGATGCCTCGCCGTATTCCACCGCGACGGACGCCGAGAAGCCCTTGTACTTCACATCGACGCCGGACTTGTTGTTGAAGCTCTGCTGCAGCTTCGTCGAGGTCATGTGGACCTCGTGGTCCGAACTCCAGGTCGCGCCCTGCGGCTGGTTGTAGTTCAGGTTGTTGGGGATCGCCGTCTTGTGGTTCTGGGTCTGCGCCCGTTCGTCGACGACCGTGATCTGCTGGTCGGTGCTCGCCTTGTCGAAGAGAAGGACCGGCTCCGTGATGATCGACTGACCGACGTTGGCGAACACGCGGTACCCCTTTCCGAGGTTGGTCATGTTCCCATAGAAGTCGCCGGCCTCCGTGGGGTCCTGACCCTTCGACACGTAGACCACCACCTTGTCGCCGGGCTTGAGCTTCGTGCCCGCCGCCGGCTCCGTGCGGATGACGTTCCCCGTGGGAACCTCGCTCGCGAACTCCTGCACCTGGCTCACCGCCAGGTTGGCGAGGCCGCCGCCCGCGGCCGCGGCCATCTGGTTGCGGAGGTCGGGGACCTCGATGTCCGGGGGCTCATAGAAGAACGGCTGCTCCGTCGACCAGTCGCCCCATTCGTTGTTGGCCTTGCCGCGCACCTGCCAGGTGTACGGCGTCGCCGTCCAGTCGCGCTGCCAGCGCGGCTTGAAGGAATGCGAGAGGACGCCGGAGGAGACCACGGTCTCGAGGATCAGGCCGCCGGACGGATGCATGACCTTGAGCTGGTACTCCGACGCATCGGGGACGTTGGACCACGCGAAGGTGGTGGTGCCGACGGCGTCGGTCTGCGCCTTGGCCTGTGCCCCCGGTCCCCCGGCCAGCGGTGCGGGGAGCGTGCCCTTCGACACCTTCAACTGCACTTCGGCGCCACGCTCGATCAGCGTGCCGGCAGCCGGCGTGACCATCACGATGTGACCCTCCGGCACGCTCGCGTAGTAGCCGGAGTCGACGACGCTGCCGTTCAGCTTGGCTTCCGTGATCGCGAGCAGGGCCTCGGCTTGCGGCTTCTTGACCACGGCGGGCACGATCGAACCGGGGAACTCGACGGTGAGGTTCACGGTGGCGTTCTTCAGCACGCGCGTTCCCGCCGCGGGGCTCTGCGCCACGACGGTGGGCGCATCACGCCGGACGCTCAGGCGCTTCTCGATGCTGCCGGTCGTGGTCTGGCCGCCCTGCAGCGTCTGCTGCGCGGCGTCGAGGGTCTGGTTCATGACGTCCGGCACCAGCACGGACTCGGCGCCGACGTCCATGCTCATCTCGGGTGCCGTCGACCCTTGCGCCGGGCTCTGCTTGAGGACGAGGCCCACCTGTTCCGGCGGCACCGGGATGGCCTTGACGCTGGCGCTGACGAACGCGGACTTGGTGATGCTGTTCGCCTCCGCGTCCTTCAGGCCGGCCACGTGCGGGATGATCCGGCGCGCCGGGATGTCGATGCCGTTGGCCCACACGGCCATCGCGTTGACCTTCTCGCGCGCCATCGCCTGGGGTGCGGGACTGTCGCCCGTCGAGGTCCACGTGCTCTGTGGATCGATGCGCACCGCCGAGCCTCCCTCTGGAGTGACGTTCACCGGCCCGCCGAGCGCCATGACCGTGGCTGCGCCTGGAGACCCGCTCTGGACGATCGCGGCGCTCATGGGCGCGATCGTGAGGCGACCCGTCTTGAGCACTGACACCGCACCCGCAGGGCGGAACAGCACCTCGCCCGAGAACTGCTCCACCGCGGTCTCGCCGAGCGCGACCTTGGAGTTCGGTCCCATCACGAGCGAGGCGCCGCAGTCGAAGCCGATGGCGGCGCCGTAGCTCGCCGTCGTCTGGATCTGATCGCCGGCGTCGAGCCCCATCTCCGCCTCCGTCGCGACCGGCTTGCCCTCGCGGGTGACCAGGAAGTTGGCGTCGGACGCGGCCACCGACTGGCCGGACAGCCCCACGTTCTGGAGTGTGGCGAACGAAGAGCAACCAGCTCCTCCAAGCCCGAGACACGAGACGACGAGACCGAGCAGCTTGCGATGCATCTGGCAATCCTTCTTGCGCGCGGCGCGAGGCAGAACCAGCCGCGGGCTGCGTTGGCGAGAACGAGGCCGTCCGGCGTGGAGCGGCACCGCTCAGTGTCGCGAAACCCGGCGTCGGCGCGACCCTGAGCCGGTTTTTCTCTTGGTTGGCCCCGCGCGTCAGGTCCCGATCACGACCACGCGCGCCGCCGCGGTCGTCGTGAGCGCGTAGCCCGGCTCGCCGGCGAGCGCCCACTGGAAGAACAGGCGCGCGCCGCCCAGCTCGAGCGCCAGCGGCACCTGGATCGGCACCGCGCCCGCGTGGCCGTTGTAGACGATCAGGCTCCACGCCGGGTGCACGGCGCAGGCCGGCGCGCCGAGGAAGCCAAGCCCGAGCGGTAGCGGCACGTTGTTCCACATCGCGTCGGACTCGCCGAGGAACAGCGCCGCGGCCGGTGCTGCCGTGTTGCTCACGCCCACGGTGAAGGTGTCCCCGATGCGCGGCAGGCCCGCGGTCGTGAGCGAGGGGTTGCCGAGGCTTCCCGGGCAAGCATTGCCGTACCGCGTCACCGGCACGTCGAGCCGGATCTCGCCGATGCGCTGCGTTCCACTCAGCGCCAGCCACAGGCGACCGCGGGGCGTGTCCCACACCATGTGTCGCACGATGCTGCCACTGGTCGGGATGGGGACGGCCTCCATCTGCTCCGTGCGCGGGTCGAACGCCACCATGAGGTTGGCGCCCGACGTGTTGAACCAGATGCGGCTGTCGGTTCCCGTCCAGATCCCGTATGGCCGGGGGCTCGTGCCGAGCGAGCGCCACTCGCGGACCTGCCGCGTCGTCGGGTCGAGGCGGCCGAGGTAGCCGCGCGCGTAGTCGCTGTAGTACACCCGCCCGTCATTGGCCACCACGAGACGGCGCGGTCGCGCGGCTGCGTTGGGCAGGTCGAACAGCGTGAGCCCGCCGTTCGCCGTGTCGACGCGCCCGAGCTTGTTCGTGCCGAACAGCGCGATCCACAGCGATCCGTCCGGCGCCGGCGCGATGCCATACGGTCGTGACCCGCTCGGCGCCGACCACACCTGCGTCTGATTGCTGGTCGGATCGAACCGCCCGAACGTGTCGTTGGTCTGCGCCGTGAACCACACCGCGCCCGCGTGCGCGATCGGCGTGTGCGGCCGCGACGCGTTGGCCGGCAGGACGTACTCGGTGATCCGTCCCGTCGCCGGATCGACGCGCCCGAGCCTGCCGGTGTCCTGCGCGGTGTACGAGATGAACCCGTCGGGCGTGACGGTGATGCCGTGCGGCCCCGAGTTCGGCGTGGGGGTGGGGAAGTCGACGATCACCCCCGTGTCGGGATCGAGGCGACCGATGCGGCTGTTGGTCTGGTCGGTGTACCACACCATCCCGTCGAGCCCGACCGCAGGGTCGTGCGGGAAGGCGTTGGCGCGCGGGAGGAGGTACTCGCGCACGGTGAGTTGGGCGGGCAGGGCTGGGGACGCCGCGAGGGCAGCGAGGAGGAGGGTGCGCATGTTCGGTCTTCTCGCGCTGGGGGCAGGAGGGCGAGTGTACGCGCGAGGCACTCCCAGTTGGTCGGAACCCTACTTCCCCACCAACTCTCCCGCCCGCTTCAGCAGGTTCCCGAACCGGGCCGGATGGTAGTTCAGCACGAACGCCAGCAGCGAGGTGAGCCCCGCGAGGCGCACGTAATGAGTCTGGGTGGGCTCGACCGGCCGATCCGCGAAGATCAAGACGCCGGCCAGCACGGTCGCATAGTCGAAGAACCCGCGCAGCACGGCCGCGTAACCGTTCACGGGTCGACATTGCCTGCGTCGGCAGCCGCGAGCCTTTCGCGTGCATCGCGAACGAGCGGAAGCAAAGAGACGAGCTTCTTGGGGATGCGGTCCTTCTTGCTGCGGTTGGTCTTACCGCGGCCCTTGGTGGTGCCGACGCAGATCCAGTTCGCGGCTCGGTAGCACGTTCCCGCATGGCGCTCGGCGTGGACGAAGGTCTCAAGGAGAAGCGGTCGGTAGGCATAGGCGATTCCAGTCTTCCGGTAGTCGCTTTGCGGCGATCGACAGCAAGCGCGAGGCGAGGTTGTCGATGCGAATCCAAGGGAGGATCAGGAAGCGGGTGTTGTTGACGACGAGATGCAGGTTGGCTTCCCGTTGCGCTCTGGACCAACCGATCCACTGGTCGCGAGGTGCAGTCTTCCATGCGGCTCCGCCGAAGGCTATGAGGGCGATGGGCTCGTCATGCACGTGGACGAAGTACTTGATGTGCGGTCCGACGGGGATGCCGTAGCACAGGTAGTGGTACCGCTCGACGTACTCGTTCCACAGCCTCGCCGCGGCGGAGTGTCCATCACGCGAGACGATCTGGAAGCACTCGGTGCCAACGTCGCGCGGGCCGAAGGCAGCAGGGGCTGGTCGGGGATCTGTGTGGGCGGTGATCTGGATCGGTTGCCGGCACGTCGGTGGCCGCCGCCTCGGGGGCAGGTGCAGGAAGCCTGCTGCGTCCAGCTTCTGCAGCACGTCACGGCACGATCGGTCCTTGAGGCGTCCGTTCGTCTTCCGCCCATCACTTCGCAGATCCTCTTCGACAGGCCACGGCGATGTTCGCCCGGCGACGTCACGACGATCTCATGCGTCGTTCGTGCGCTTGTCGGGCCGCCGGTTCCGCCGATGGGGAGAAAGCAGGAGGATGCCGACCGATGCGGTGACGTCTCGTAGGGCGTCGCTGTCGTACGCCTTGTCCGCGATCACGATCTCTGGCCAGAGGTCCGGGCAGCCGCTGCCGTTGAGTTGCTCGAGCACTGGCTCGACAAGCTTGGTTTCTCCGACCGAAGCGGGGGCACTGACCGCGGCCAGCGGCACGCCCTCTGGGCTCACGAGGAACTCGGCCTTCGTGCCCTTCCCACGCTTCGTGAGGCCAATTCCGTCGCCTCTTTCTGGCGGCCCGAAAGGTCGCGTCCACGTACGCCTCTTGCAGGTCGAGTCGACCCCGTTCGTCCAGAACACCGAGCAGCGCCTCCCAGGCCGCTCGCCAGACTCTCTTCTTCTGCCAATCCCGCAAGCGGCGCCAGCACGTCACGCCGCTCGGAAACGGAGGCGGCAGATCCCGCCATCGCGCTCCCGAGCGCAAGATCCAGATGATCCCCTCGAGGCACTCGCGGTTGCCACGCCATGGCCGCCCGCCCTTGTTCCTGCCCTTGCGCACCTTCGGCGTGGGGAACAGCGGCTGCAGGACTGACCATTGCTCGTCGCTCAGGATTCGTGAGAATCGCTTTGCCATCCCGCAGACGAAGCCACAGACCGGGAAAAAGTACAAGTGCCATCCATGTACCAGGTTGTGAAACCGCGTCTTACTCAGCTCCGCCTCAATTTTCGGGCGCTTGGGGGAATGGCGGATCAAGTCGGTCGGTGTTGTCGCGAAAGGCTGTGAACGCAGTTTCCAGCACAAAGAAGACCTCGCGCAACCGTTGGTAATGAAGGAACCCGTTGATGATCTTCCTAGAGAAAGCGGCCATGCCGAGAACGATAGCTGGAGCTACGAAACCCGGCAGATGGGCGAGCGCGTAATCGCTCCATGAACCGAGCCGACCCCTACTCCAAGAGATGATCAGGGCTGCACCGACGACGACGATGGCCACGACAGCCAAGACAATGAGGAGTAGTGAGACATACCAAGCAGACGACGCTAGGCGGACGTGGGCCTCGTTTTTGATAATGGTCCCGCACTTGTCGGGATAGTAGTGCTTGAGACGTATCTTGAGCGTGTTGATGTAGGTCTTGCTACGGTGGAATTGATTCTTGCGCCAGACGGCTAGGGGGACGAGATGGGTCAGACCGCGCTGCTGGAGGTACAAATGGTAATAGGGATAGGGGAACTCGCATTCGGAGACGTTCGAGCAGGCCAGGTTGCGTTTCTTGCCTTCATCCGTCTTGTTATCCTCTGTCTTTGCTAGTCTGGCGAAGCTTGCTCGATCGGCACGCTTGAGGTCGTGTCGGTAGAAGAGGTGGCCGATGACATAGGCTAGGAGTACGAATATGACGAACGCGCTGATCCATACCGCGCTCGGCGTATTCTGCGTCTTCGACAGAGCCTCCAGTAGCATTTGTCCAGGCCCGGGGTCTGGCGAACCTGGCGGGGGCGGCGGCTTGAGCGCCGTGAACAGCGCCAACAGCGGGGGGACTGCAGCGAACGTCGCTGCTACCAGGAAGAGGATCCCTGGAACGAGACCGCCCAGGAAGTCGATCAGGAACTCTTGGAAGAACAGCTTCTTCGCTATCTCCGCGTCGTCGTCCGGCGGGTTGGTCTTTGCCATCGGGGGCACGCTACCCGCAGGGGACCTGGGTGTTCAATCGCCCCGGTGCCCTGCGCCGGCTTGTTGCCGATCACGGCGGCGAGGACGTCATCGGGCTGGAGTGTACGCGTAGCGCCGTCGCCCGGTGGCGGGGACTATCATCGCCGCGTCTCCCGATGCCTCCTCCGCGCCTCATGAACCTCCTGCGCGCCCTGCGCCGGGTGCAGCACGACGTGACCCTTCTGCCCCGGGATCCGTGGGTGCAGATCCTGTGGGAGAACGTGGTCTACCTTGCCGACGACGCGGCGCGGGGCCGGGCACTGGCGCGGTTGCGCCGCGACACGGGGCTGCGGGCCGCACGCATCGCCACGGCGCCCGATCCGGTCCTCGCGGCGGCGTGTGGCGAGGGTCGCATGGCGGCGCAGCAGGTTCGCAAGCTGCGCTCGTGCGCGATGCTGTGCGAGGAGATGGGCGGTCCGACGGCGATCGTCACCGCCGATGCCAAGGCCTCGCGCGCGAGGGTGCGCCGGTTTCCCGGGATCGGCGTGCCGGGGGCCGATCGCCTCCTGCTGTTCGCGGGCGTGGTGCCCGCGGTCGCCCTCGACAGCAATGGTCTGCGCGTCCTGCTGCGCCTCGGCTACGGCGAGGAGGCGAAGGCGTACGCGACGAGCTATCGCTCGGCCCAGCGCGCGGCCGCCGCGGAGCTGCCCGAGGACACCGAGGTGCGCGTCGACGCGTTCCACCGGCTCCGCCATCACGGCCAGACGGTGTGCCGGGTGCGTCCCGACTGCGCCGGCTGCGCGCTGGCCCCCGACTGCCCAGGTCGCGTCGCGGGCTGACGCGCGCGCGGCTTCTGCCGGATTCTGTGCCTCGGGATGCTCGCCTTCGGGGCGCCCTGCTACCGTTCCGGCCGATGGCCACCAAGCGAAAGATCAATCCGGCGCTGATGAAGCCGGTCCAGCCCGACGAAGTCCTCGCCGCCGTGATCGGCCCCAAGCCGGCGCCCCGCGGTCAGATCACCAAGCGCCTGTGGGACTACATCAAGAAGCACGGGCTGCAGGACGCCAAGGTCCGCACCAACATCAACGCCGACGAGAAGCTGAAGGCGGTGTTCGGCGGCAAGGCGAAGGTGACGATGTTCGAGATGACGAAGCTCGTCTCGAAACACATCAAGGCCGAGTAGCCGGCGGAAAGCGCGCCGTCGTCACGCCGGTGGCGGCCAGATCGCGCACGAGGGCCGGATCGGTCAGTGCGGCCAGTTCCTCGGCCGTCGCGTCGGTGCGCGGCACGCTGCGCGGGTCGAGGCGCGCGAACGCGTCGTCGGCGACGCGCGGATGCACCATCCACTCGTAGTCGCCGGGCGGAAGGCGGCTGGCCAGCGCGCGCACGCGCGCGCCATAGCCACGGCACGCTTCGAGCGTGACCCCCACGAAGGGCAAGGCCGAAAGACCGTGTCGCACGACCACGGGGCGCGTCGCGCGCGCGAGGCGCGCGAGCAACCAGCGCGTCGGCCGCAGGCGGCCGCCCGCGGCGCGATGTTCGAGCGGCAGGCGTGTCCAGCGGATGCCGTGCCGCGCCGCGGCCGCGAGCGCCACGTCGCGGAGGCCCGGCATGCAGTGCACGTGATGGTGGCCGTTGAGGTGCGTCGGCGTGACACCCGCGTCGCGCAGGCGCGCGAGTTGGGCGTCGGTCTCGCGCGCGGCGGCGGCGAGGTCGACGCGCCGGCGCAGGCACGCGACCAGCACCTGCGCGAGATCGCGGAAGGCGCCGGTCGCGTCGGTGAGCCCGGCGATGGGGCCGGTCAGCGACCTGCCCAGCGTGAACGACAGGTGCAGGCCGACGCCGATGCCGACGTCGCGGGCCATGTCGATTCCCGCCGCCAGGGCGTCGCCGGTGACGCACGCCGACGCCTCGTACACGAGGCCGGCGCGCGCGGCGCGCGCGATGCCTTCGTTCACGCCATCCGAGATCCCGAGGTCGTCGGCGACGAAGACGATCCGGCGCGCTGCGCTCGCCATCGGCTCAGCCCGCCGTGCCGGGCGACCGCGCGGCCCCGCCGCAGCGCAGATCCTCGATGACCTCGGCCGGCGCCTCGCGCGCGTAGACGCCGCGCAGCGCGCGCCAGCGCACGCGGAGCATGTCGCGCAACATGGCGAGCGAGTCGCGCGCGAAGCGCACCGTCGTCGGCTCCTTGCGGTACACGAACAGCACCGGACAGCCGGTCAGCGTCATCCCCAGGCGCCGTGCCGCGAACAGCAGCTCGACATCGAACGAGAAGCGGTCGAGCCGCACCCGCCCGGCGAGGGTGCGCGCCGCGTCGCGCCGGAAGCCCTTCAGCCCGGCCTGGGTGTCGAGCACGCCGGGCAGGACGAGGATGCGCACCAGCAGGTTGAAGCAGCGCCCCGAGAGGTGCCGCGTGAACAGCTTGCCGAAGAACGTGGGCGCGACGATGTACCGGCTCTCGCGGTGCATGCGGCTCCCGTAGGCGATGTCGGCGCCACCTTCGAGAGCGCCGACGATGGGCACCAGGTTGTCGAGCGAGTAGGTCAGGTCGGCGTCGGTGAACACGACGTGCTCGCCGCGCGCGTGCAGGAACGCGCGGCGCACGCTGAACCCCTTGCCCCGGTTCGTGGCGTTGCGCAGGACCACGACGTCGGCGCCGGGGGTCGCTGGTCGCCCGGCCACGAACGCCGCGAGCATCGCCGCCGTGCCGTCGGTGCTGCCGTCGTCGACCACGATGACCTCGCACGGCCGGGTCCGCTCCGCCAGCCACTGCTGCACCTGCTGCAGCGTGCTCGCCAGGAACGACGCGCCGTTGTAGACGGGCACGACGAGCGTCAGGGCGAGGCGCGGGGCTTGCGACAAGACGGGGCGGGGAGCGGGGGTCGGGGTCGGATCAGGTGACGGCCCGCCGCGATGGTTCGCCGCGACGGAGCTGGCGCAGATCGTCGGCGGCGCGGCAGCCGAGGACCAGCGTCAGGATCAGGACCGCGTACGGCAGGAAGCACCAGCGCCAGACCTGATCCGAGGTGCGGCTGAGGTCGATGGGGAAGAGCGACGTCAGCATGCACGCGTTCGCCACCACCAGCGCGGCGCAGGTGCCTCGCCGGCGATGCCGGTCGGGCCAGACCTGGAGCAGGGGCCAGACGACGCTCGGGGCGACGAGGATGTAGGTGGCCTTCTCGGTCGCCGGGCCGAGCAGCATGAACCAGCACATCGTCAGCGAGAACGCGTAGTCCAGAACCAGCTTCGGCTGCGCGCCGGCGCGCCGCAGCCAGAGGCACAGGCCCACGATGGCGCCGCCGCCGATGACCTGCAGCACCTGGAACACCCGCTCCGGCAGCAGAAACCCCAGCGATTCGGTGACCAGCCGCAGGTCGCGGTAGCGGTTCCACAGGCCATCCTGGCTGCGGTCCTCCGCCTGCAGGAGGGTCTGCAGGTCGCGGTACTGGTCGGCGATGTACTGGCTGTCCTGCAGCGCGAACGGCAGCAGCAGGCCGAGGCCAAGCACGGGCACGAGCCACAGGATCTGCCGCGGCCGCAGCGCCCCGAGGACGCCGGCATAGGCGATGGGGTAGAGCTTGAGGATGACGCCGGTCCCCGTGGCCACCGCTGGCCCGAGCGCGCGCCCCGCCAGCGTGGCGGTCGTCGCGAGCAGGAACAGGCCCAGCACCAGCGGGTTCGTCTGCCCGTTGTTGAAGCTCGTGATCCCCGCCAGCGCCACCAGCACGAGGAGCACGCCGCGGGGTGCGCTGTCGAGCCGGCACGGGAAGCCGGCGCGGAAGCACGCGCGCAGGCCCGCCAGGAGCACGCCGAAGTTGAGCGCGCGCCACAACAGGCTGCCGACGATCGGCCCGCACAACGCGAACGGCGTGAAGACCGCGGCGGTCAACGGCGGGTAGCGGAAGCCGGTCCTCGTGCCGTCTGGCAGGTAGTAGAGACTGCGACCCTGCGCGAACGCGTCGCCCGCCTCGGCGAACACCTTGAGGTAGACGTTGTTGCGGCGCGGGTCGGCTTCGACCAGGCCGATGCGGATGGCGATGCCCAGTGCCAGGAGTCCCCACACCCACAGGCCCGCGACTTCCCAACGGGAGCGCCCCAGTGCGAGGGGCGCTCCGGCGAGGGCGGGAGTGGAGTCGGGCGCGGGGCTCGTCGGCGGCACGGGATGTCGGCGCCGACGCGAGGTGGGCACCGGCGCCGGCGCATGGTGATGGTGCGCCGCGAAGTCGTCAAGGTTGCGTCGGCTAGTGCGCGTGCGCCGTCTACGATCCGCGCCTTGCCCGAGCCTCTCGAGAAGCGGATCCTGCTGGTCGTCCTCGCCGTTGCGTTCCTGGTCTTTGCGCCCTCGCTCGGCAACGGCTTCGCGCTCGACGACGCGTCGTTCGCGCAGGCGGTCGGGCCCGACGGCAAGCCGCACCAGGTCATCGCCGGCCTGAAGGAACCCTGGTGGTACTTCGGCCAGAAGTACACCGCCGGCAGTGCCGCCGCGTCGTTCGAGTACCGGCCCACGACGATCCTGAGCTTCGCGCTCGTCTACAACCTGATTGCGGCGCCGCTCCTGCCGGCGAACCTCGAGGCGTTGCCGCAGCACCTGTTCAACGTGCTGGTGCACGTGCTCGCGGTGTTCCTGGTGTGGCGCTGGCTGCGCGACCTCGGCGCGGGCGCCTTCGTCGCGCTGCTCGCCGCGGGCGGGTTCGCCGTCTGCGGCATCCACAGCGAGTCCGTCGCCGGGATCGTGGGACGCGCGGATCCGATGGGCATGGCGCTCGGGTTGTCGGCCCTGCGCCTGTTCGATCGCGGGCGCGTGGCCGCGGCGGCATTCGTCTTCTTCCTGACCTTCGGCGCCAAGGAGAGCGCGCTGGCGTGGGCGCCGTTCCTCGTCTGCCATCTGCTGGCGAAGGCCTGGCTCGCCGGCGAGCCACTGACGCTCGCGCAGCTCCTGCGCACGCGAGGCAAGGCGCTGGCCATCGCGCTCGGGCCGCCGCTCGTCCTGTTCTTCGTGCTGCGCCAGGTCGTCGTCGGCGACATGGCTGCGTACCTGCCGGCGTACGAACACAACCCGCTCGCCCACACCGGCGCCGGTCCGCGCGTCCTCACCGCGGTCGCGCTCCTGGGCTTCGGCCTGCTCAAGTGTGTCGTCCCGTACGGGCTCTCGTCGATCTACGGGCCTGGCGCCCTGCCAGTACTCACTTCGCCGCTGGCGCCGGGTTTCCTGGCGGCGCTCGGCGTGCTCGGGGCGTGGCTCGCGCTCGCGCTTCGGTTGCGGCGGCGCCAGCCGCTCCTGTTCCTCGGCGCCACTGTGTTCCTCGGCTTCTCGTTCATCGGTTCGAACATCCCCGTCGCCGTCGGCACGATCTTCGGCGAGCGCGGCTACTACGTGCCGAGCCTCGGCGTGTGCCTGTTCGCAGCGTGGGCGGTGGCGAAGCTGCGCGAAGGTTCGCCTGCGCGGCGCGCGGCCGTGATCGCCCTGCTCGCGCTCGGCGTCGCACACGCAGCGGTGATCCTCGCGCGCAACGGCGCGTGGCGCGACTCGACGACGCTGCTCTGCACCGATGCCGACCGTACGCCCGCGAGCGCCGACCTGCAGGTGAAGGCGGGCTACACGCTGCTCGGCACCGACCCGGCGCGGGCGCGGGCCTACTTCGAGCGCGCCATCGCCGCAGACCCGGAGCACTCCGGCGGCTTCGGCAACCTCGCGGCGCTGCTGGCCACGCAGGGCGACGTCGAGGGCGCGGAGGCGAACCTGCGCCGGGCGCTGGCGACGAAGCACGTCGCGCATTCCGGCTCGCAAGCGCGCCTCGCGGAGGGCCTCATCCGCATCCTGCAACAGCGCGGCAAGGTCGAGGCGGCGGTGACCGTGTGCCAGGAGACGCTCGCTGCCCTGCCCGACCACTACTACGCGCGCGTCGCGCTCCTCGACCTGACGCTCGGCCGCGTGGCGCCGGAGACGTACACCCGCATGCTCGACGATGCGGTGCGTCGCTACCCGACGGACCCACGCTTCGAACTGCGGCGCGGCCTGTTCGCGCACGAGTCGGGACGCCTCACGCCGGTGGAGCTGCCGGGGATCGCGCAGCGCTGGCTCGTTCTTCTGGGCGTGCTGCCCGCCGCGGAGCAGGTCGACGCCACCGGCGTCCGCGCTCGCCTCTACGCCGGCGAGATCCTGGTTGGGCAGGGGCGCGCCGCCGACGCACGCCCCGTGCTCGAGGCGCTCCTGCGTGAACCGACGCTCGCGCCCGAGGTGCGCAGCCGCGCGCAGGCGGCGCTCGGCAAGATCCGCTGATCGTGGATCCGTCGAATGGTCACTTGCGGCCCGTGATGAGGATGCCGCACGCGGGGATCTTGCCGTCGGGGTGGCGCTCACCCATGGCGGCGAGGACGCCCGCCTTGATCCGCGCCACGGTCGCGGCGTCGGCCTTGCTGAGCAGACCCACGAACGGGGCGGAGATCTCCGTCACCATCTCCCAGTACTCCGCCGGCCCGCTGAGCCCGACGGTGCAGGGCACCTCGCGTTCGGCGACGCCACTGAGGCCCGCGGTCTTGAACAAGCCCGCGATCAGCCCCGGCTGCGCGCAGCGGAACATGCCCGGCGCGCCGGGCGGCGTCGGCGGCACGTCCATGTGCTTGCCGATGTTCTGCACCATGCAGGTCACCCAGAAGTTGCGCTCCGGCGCGCCCCACACGGTGGTCGCCACCCTGCCGCCCGGCTTGACCACGCGCGCCATCTCACGCGCCGCGATGGCCATGTCGGGGAAGAACATGTAGCCGAGCCGGCAGCTCACCGCGTCGAACGTGTTGTCGGGGAAGGGCAGCGCGCAGGCGTCGGCCTCGCGGAACTCCACGTTCGTCACGCCGGCGCGCGCGGCCTTCTCCTTGGCGACCGCGAGCATCCCGTCGGCGAGGTCGGTGATCACGACGCGTCCGCCGCGCAGCCGGCGCGCGATGCTCAGCCCCGGCTCGCCCGTGCCCGCGGCGATGTCGAGGATCACCTGTGTGCCGCCGGGGGCGAGGTAGTCGACGATCGCGTCCCCGTGCGGCGCGAGGAACGCCATCGTGTGCGCGTCCCACTTCTTCCAGCCGGGGGAGAACCTGTTCCAGGACGCGCGCTGCGCGAGGCTGATCTCGTTGGTCTCGAAGCTCATGGTGTGAATCCGTCTTCGGGGTTGCGTCGCGAAGGCTCACCCGCCGCGCGGGGCCTCCTTGCTGCCGACGATGGTGAGGTTCATGCCGATCTGCACCGACACCGGCTTGCCGTCGACGGCGATCATGGTCTTGCCGTTGAGGTACCAACCGAACGAACCGGTGGAGAACGCCTTCACCTCGGCGAGCATCGTCTGACCGTTGATGACGATCTCGAGCGGCTGGGCGTGTTCGAGGAACTGGGCTTGCGACAGAGGGCATGCGGACTTGGCCATGCATGGCAGGGTAGCAGCGAGTCGTTCCAGGGCCGACATGGCGCTGCCGGAGGCCGGTGCCATCGGTCATTGCGCGCGCCTGCGGAGGATCCGCCGCCCGGGCTGGGACACGGTCGGGTTTCCGTGGCAAGATCCTCCGCCGCCCGCCCACGCGCCCGTCCCCCCATGCGCCCATCCCAGCTCGCCTGCGTTCTCGCGCTCACGCTCCCGCTGAGCGCCCAGATCACCCTCGACAAGACCGGCGGCGCCGTCCCCGGGGTGTCGACCTTCCCGATGACCGGGCCCGCGCAGGGGCCGTACCTGCTCCTGCTCTCGACCGTCGAGACCAGGACGCCGGTCCCCGGCCTCGGCATCACCGTCGACGTCGGGCTCGAACTCGTCGACGCGTGCCTCGCCCTGCCGGGGTTCCTCGGCGTGTTCCCGGCCTCGGGTCAGGCGGCACCGAGCCTCGTCCTGCCCGACCTGCCGGCGCTCGAGAACATCGTGCTCTCGCTGCAGGCGATCGGCGGTGACCCCCTCGTCACGTCGAACCTCGTGCGGATCACGCCGCAGGTGCCGGGCACCTTCAAGCGGGCGCTGCACCAGCCGTCGGTCCCGATCCTCGGCGGCGGCGTGGCGCGCAGCGCGAACAACGAGTTGCTCTTCGTCGGCGGCTCCGGTCCGGTCGCGCAGCGCTTCGCGTCGCGCACGGAGGACTGGACGCTCTCCGGCGTGACGTTCGGCGTCGGCCTGCTGTCGCAGACCACCGGGCTGGCCGATGGCCGCGTGCTGTTCACCGGCGGCATGGGCCTCGACGGCCAGCCGACCGCGGCGGCGGCGGTGTACGACCCCGCCACCCAGCAGACGACGACGCTGGCGATGGGCATCGCGCGCGCCGGCCACGGCGCCTCGCTCATGGGGAACGGCCGCGTGCTCATCACCGGTGGCTTCGAGGTCCTGACGCTCACCGATCCCCTGCAGTTGTTCGCGGGCATCCGCGCGTCGACGGAGATCTTCGATCCCGCGACGAACACGTTCGCGCCGGGACCCAACATGCTCGAGGCGCGCGCGCTGCACTCGTCGAGCAGCCTCAGCAACGGCCAGGTGCTCATCACCGGCGGACTCACGCTCATCCCGATCGTCAACCTGCCGACCGTGTCGGCGACGGCGTACCGCTTCAACCCGACGAGCGGCAGCTTCGGCCTGCCCGCGTTCATGAACGGCGCACGCTTCCTGCACAGCGCGGTCGGGCTGAGCGACGGGAGGGTGCTGCTCGCGGGTGGCCTGACGCTCGACCTCACGCAGTTCCTGCAGACCCTCAACATCGCCGACATCATCGTCGGCACGCGCACCGACTGTCAGCTCTACACGTCGAGCTTCCTCGGCTTCGGCACGTTCACGACGGTCAACGGCATGCAGGAAGGTCGCGCCGGTGCGGCCATCGCGGCGCTGCCCGGCGGGCGGGCGCTCATCGCGGGCGGGTTCCGGGTGACCTTCGACCTCGGCACCATGACCTTCGAGGCGACCGCCACGTCGTCGGCCGACGTGTTCTCGCAGGGGCCCAACACGCTTGCGCCGACGGGATCCATGGCGGCGCCGCGGCTGTTCCCGGTCACCGCCAACCTGCCGGACGGCACGGTGATGGTGATGGGCGGCGGCCCGACCGACATCGAGATCTATCAGCGCTGAAGGCCTCGACTTGACCGCCCGGCGGCGGGACGCTGTGCGTCCCCATGCCACGTCTCCCAAGTCGGCTGATTCTCGTCCTGTCCGCTGCGTGCGTCCTCGGGTGCCCCCGCGAGGCAACGGCGGCGAGTGCGAGCGCACAGGGCGCGTCCGGCGCCGGCGCGCACGCGCACCACGCGCACGGCAGCGCCGCGTCCGCCGCGGCCGGGGCGTTCACCCTGAACCCGGGCGATCACATCGCCATCGTCGGCGACGGGCTGGCGGAGCGCATGCAGCACGACGGCTGGCTCGAGACCTTCCTGCACGCGCGCTTCCCGCAGCACGACCTCGTGGTCCGCGATCTCGGCTTCGCCGGCGACGAGGTCGTCGTGCGCCCGCGCTCGAAGAACTTCGGCACGCCCGACCAGCACCTGGAGCGCTGCAAGACAGACGTGGTGATCGCGTTCTTCGGACGCAACGAGTCGTTCGAGGGCGAGGCCGGGCTGCCGAAGTTCGAGGCCGATCTCGCCACGTGGGTGCACCACGTGCGGCAGCTCCGCTACGGCAAGGGCGAGACGCGCGTGGTGTTGTGCTCGCCGATCGAGCAGGAAGCGCGGCCGTTTCCGCAGCAGGCCGACGTGACCGCGACCAACGAGCGGCTGAAGCTCTACACGGAGACGATGCGCCGCGTGGCGGCGCAACACGGCGCGGCGTTCGTGGACCTGTTCACGCGGGCGCCGGGCGGTGACGACTGGACCATAGACGGCATCCGCCTGACGAAGCAAGGCAACCGGCGCGTGGCGGAGAGCATCGACGCCGCGCTCTTCTCCGGTCCGCGCCCCGCCGCCGCGCACGAAGCGAAGATCCGCGCCGCGGTCCTCGTCAAGAACGACGCGTGGTTCCACCGCTACCGCACCACCGACGGCTACTCGATCTACGGCGATCGTGGCGACCTGCAGTTCGTCGCCGGGCAGACCAACCGCGACGTGATGAACCGCGAGCTGGAGGTGCTCGACACCATGACCGCCAACCGCGACCGCGCCATCTGGGCGCGCGCGCGCGGCGAGTACTTCGCCGTCGACGACACGAACACGCCGCCCTTCCTCCCGGTGGAGACCAACATCAAGGGCAAGGGTGACGGCGGCGCGCACGTCTTCCTCGGCGGCGAGGAGGCGATCGCGAGGATGACCGTGGCCGAGGGCCTGCAGGTGAACCTGTTCGCGTCGGAGGAGCAGTTCCCCGCGCTGGTGAACCCCAACCAGTGCGCGGTCGACCCACGCGGCCGGCTGTGGGTGACGGCGTGGCCCACCTACCCGCACTGGCAGCCCAAGACCCCGCGCAACGACAAGCTCCTGATCCTGCCGGACGACGATGGCGACGGCCGCGCCGACCGCTGCATCGAGTTTGCCTCCGACCTGCACAACCCCACCGGCTTCGACTTCTGGAACGGCGGCGTGCTCGTGGCGCAGGTGCCGGACCTGTGGTTCCTCAAGGACATCGACGGCGACGACCTGGCCGACGTGCGCGTGCGCGTGCTCTCCGGCATCGATTCCGCCGACACGCACCACTCGATCAACAGCTTCGTGTTCAGCCCCGGCGGCGCGCTCTACATGCAGGAGGGCACGTTTCACCACACCGGCGTCGAGACGCCGTGGGGACCGCCGGTGCGGAGCTTCAACGCCGGCGTGTTCCGTTACGAGCCGCGCAGCGATCGCTTCGAGGTGTATGCGGCGTACGGCTTCGCCAACCCGCACGGGCACGTGTTCGACCGCTGGGGCCAGGACTTCGTCACCGACGGCACGGGTGCCGTGCCGTACTGGGGCGCGGCGATCTCCGTGCACACGGAGCACCCGCGCAAGGTGGCCGGCGCGCCCACCGTGTACCGCCAGCGCACGCGGCCGTGCGGCGGCACCGCGATCCTGTCCAGCGCGCACTTCCCCGAGGCGATGCAGGGCAACTGGCTGGTGAGCAACTGCATCGGTTTCCTCGGCATCCTGCAGTACCGCTTCGAGGACGACGGCGCGGGCTTCCAGGCCACGGAGGTCGAGCCGTTGGTGTCGTCGACGGACTCGAACTTCCGGCCGGTCGACGTCGAGATCGGCGGCGACGGGGCGGTGTACTTCGTCGATTGGCAGAACCCGATCATCGGGCACATGCAGCACAACCTGCGCGATCCGAGCCGCGATCGCGTGCACGGCCGCGTGTATCGCATCAGCAACCCGGAGCGGAGCAGGCTCACGCCGAAGGCGAACCACGAAGCGAGCGAGGCGACGCTCATGGCGCAGCTCGCGGAGCGCGACGACCCGGTGCGCTACCGGGCGCGGCGGGAACTCTCGGGCCGTCCGCCGGCGAAGGTCCTCGTCGCGCTGCAGGCGTGGCTCGCGGCGCTGCCCGCCGACGCACCGGATCGCGAGCACCTGCTGCTCGAGGCGCTGTGGGTGCAGCAGATGTGCGACGCCGTCGACGCCGACCACCTGCGTCGCGTGCTCCGCTCGCCGGAGGCGCGGGCGCGCGCGGCCGCCACGCGCGTGCTGTGCGAGGTCCGCCACACGGCGCCGTATGCGCTCGACGTGCTCGGCGAGATGGTCGTCGATCCCGATGCGCGCGTGCGCGCGGAGGTGGTGCGGGCGTGCAGCTTCTTCGCCAGCGCCCGCGCGGCGGAGATCGCGCTGCGCGCCGCAAGCCAGCCCTTGGACCGCTACCTGCGCTACATGCTGCGCGAGACCATGCTGACCCTGCGCCCGCAGTGGACGGAGGCGATCCGCGCCGGCGAGTCGTTCGCGAAGGGCCACGACGCGGGGTTGGCCTGGCTGCTCGACATGGTCGACGCCGCCGACCTCGCGCGCCTGCCGCGCACCGACGCGGTGTGCAAGGCTTTGCTGGGCCGCGCCGGCGTGGCCGCGAGCGAGCGCCGCAGCGCGCTCGAAGCGCTCGCGCAGAAGAGCGGTCGGCCGGCGCTGGTCGAACTGCTGGCGAGCCTGCGCGGCGCGGCGTCGGATGCGCCGGGGGCGACGGACCTCGGTGCGCTGCTGGTCGCCTGGCCGCCGGCGGAGCTGACCGGCAGACTGGCGGAGGTGCAGGCGCTGGCGCGCGAGGCGAAGCGGAGCGACGTGCGCGCCGCCGCCTACGGCGCCTGGGTGCGGGCGTCGGGCGGGGTCGCTTCGGCGTGGGAGACCGCGAGCACCAGCGTCGCCGCCCTGAGCGAGCTGTTGCGCGGGATTGCGTTCGGCGGCGAGTTGCCCGCGACCGCGGGCGACGCGTGGGCGCGCGTGCAGCCGCTGATGTTCGGGGTGCCGGAGAGCCTCGCGGCGGGCGCGCCGGGCAGCACCGGCGTCGCGTTTTCGCTGTACGAGGAGCAGAGCTTCCCCGACGTGCGGCGTGAGACGCTGGCGGCGCTCACGCCCAAGGCCATGGGTACGGTCGAGACCTTCACGCACGAGGTCCCCGGGATCACGAGCGAGCCCTACGCGCTCGTGCTGTCGGCGACGCTGAGCGTGGCGGCGCCGGGGAAGTACACGTTCTTCTGCGCGTCCGACGACGGCTCGCGCCTATGGGTCGACGACCGCGAAGTGGTCAGCAACGATGGCCCGCACGGCGTGGTCGAGAAGCGTGGCACGATCGACCTTCTGGTCGGCCAGCACCCCATCGTCGTCACCTACTACGACGCCGGCGGCGCCGATCATCTGCGCCTGGCGTGGAGCGGGCCCGGCTTCGGCAAGCAGGACATCCCCGCGGCCGCGCTGAGCGTCGACGGCAGCCTCGCGTTGCGGCGCGCGGCGATTGCGGCCGCGGTGCGGGTGCCGGGGCAGCGCGACGCGAAGTTCGCAGATCTGGCGCAGCTCGTACGCGCCGACCAGGTGCGCGGCGCGGCGGTCGACGCGCTCCTGCAGATGCCGTGTGCGGAGATGCCGGCGCCCGTCGCCCGGGTGCTCGTGCGCGACCTGCTGCGGATCGCGACGGCGGCGGCGCCGGCGGAGCGTGAGGCGGAGGCGTGGAAGCGTGTGGTGCGGCTGACGGAGCAGCTCGCGGGTGCCTTGCCCGCAGCGGAGGCGACACCGGTGCGCGCTTCGCTGACCGCGATCAACCCGCAGGTCGTCGAGCTGCGCACGGTGCCCGAGAAGATGCGCTACGACCAGGAGGAGTTCGCGGTCACCGCGGGTCGGCCGGTGCGGCTCGTCCTGCGGAATCCGGACGCCATGCAGCACAACCTGCTGATCCTCGCACCGGGCTCGCTCGAGGCGATCGGCGCGCTCGCCGACGTGATGGGGGCCGACGGCTTCGCGAAGAACTTCGTGCCGCAGGACCCGCGCGTGCTGCACTCGATCCGCCTGCTCAACCCCGGCGAGAGCGCGACCCTGGAGTTCACGGCGCCCTCGACCCCCGGCGACTACCCGTACGTCTGCACCTTCCCCGGCCACTGGCGCATCATGCGCGGCGTGATGCACGTCCGTCCGTGAACCGACCACCCATGCCCGTCATGAAGACTTCCCTCCTCGCGCTCTGCGTCTTCCTCCCGCCCGCCGCGGCTCAGCAGCCGTGGACCACCTACGAAGGCGGGGACGGCCCCGGCAAGGGCAAGCACATCGTGCTGGTGTCCGGCGACGAGGAGTACCGCAGCGAGGAAGCGCTGCCCGCGCTGGGCAAGATCCTCGCCGTGCGGCACGGCTTCCGTTGCACGGTGCTGTTCGCGATCGATCCGGCAACCGGCCAGATCCAGCCGAACAACACGCACAACATCCCCGGCCTCGAGGCGCTCGCGTCGGCGGATGTGATGGTGATCCAGACGCGCTTCCGCGACCTGCCCGACGAGCAGATGGCGCACATCGACGCGTACCTCATGCGCGGCGGCCCGGTGCTCGGCATGCGCACCGCGACGCACGCGTTCAACATTCCGAAGGACAAGCCGTACGCGCGCTACGGCAACGGGTTCGGCGGTGAGCCGGCCGAGTGGAAGGGGGGCTTCGGACGGCTGGTGCTCGGCGAGATGTGGATCAGCCACCATGGCCACCACGGCCAGGAGAGCACGGGCGGCCTGATCGCGCCCGGCGCGCGCACGCACGTGCTGACGCGCGGCCTGCAGGATCGCGACGTGTGGGGGCCCACCGATGTGTACGGCGTGCGCCTGCCATTGCCCGGCGACAGCCAACCGATCGTGCTCGGGCAGGTGCTGGCCGGGATGTCGCCGGACGACGCGCCGGTGGAGGGCAAGAAGAACGACCCGTTGATGCCGGTGGCGTGGACCAAGACCTACACGTTGCCCGGCGGGAAGCCGGGGCGCTCATTCGCGACGACGATGGGGGCGTCCACCGACCTCGTGCGCGAGGGCACGCGGCGGATGCTGGTGAACGCGGTGTACTGGCTCGCGGGGCTCGGCGAAGCGATCCCGGCGACCGGCACCGACGCGGCGCTCGTCGGCGCGTACGACCCGTCGCGGTTTGCCTTCCACAAGGACGAGCACTGGGTCGAGAAGGCGATGACGCCGGCGCAGGCCGCCCTCGGCGGGGACCTGACCACGCTCGACGGCATCATCGCGGGGCTCTACGCGGCGATCTCCGGCCCGGTCGGCGCGCCCCGCGACTTCGACCTCATGCGCTCGCTCTTCGCCCCCGACGCCCGCTTGATCCCGAGCGGGCCGCGGTCGGGTGGCGGTCACGGCCACACCTTCGTGAGCGTCGAGGACTACATCGCGCGCTCCGGCGACAGCCTGGTGAGCATGGGCTTCCGTGAGAAGGAGATCGCGCGCCGCGTCG
This sequence comes from uncultured candidatus Brocadiaceae bacterium, assembly GCA_964418595.1. Classification (GTDB taxonomy): domain Bacteria; phylum Planctomycetota; class UBA1135; order UBA1135; family UBA2386; genus CAYQMF01. Next base: position 97,334 of record CAYQMF010000001.1, on the reverse strand, counting down.
ATCGTTTCGGCAACATCGCGCAGGTGTTCAGCACCTACGAGGCGTGGCGCGGCGAGGAGGCGAAGCCCTTCATGCGCGGGATCAACAGCATCCAGTGCGTCTTCGACGGCACCCGCTGGTGGATCCTGAACGTGTTCTGGCAGCAGGAGAGCGCGACGGCGCCGATCCCGGCGGAGTACCTCAGGTAGCGCGCGGGCCTTCGACCGCGCTCACGGTCCAGGTGGTGCCTGGTCGGCCCGCAGTGCCAACTGTGTGCAGAATGCCAGGAGGTCGTCGAGGTCGCGCCCGGCGATCGCATGGATGCGCGCCCAGTCGATGATGCCGTAGCGATGCGCGATCAGGTTGCGGAGACCCGACGCCGCGGCAAGTCGCGAAGCGAGTCCGGCTTCGAGCGCGCCCGTGCCCGCCAGGGCGAGGAACAGGTCACGGTAGCCAGCCGGCACCTTGCGCCCCTCATCCGCCAACCAGTGGGCGGCGAGCGTCAGACACAGTTGCAGCGCGACGAACAGGTTGAGCACGACGACCTCACGCGCCGTGCGGTCCTTGGCGAAGTCCTCGAACCTGGCTGGCAGCACGTCGCGAATCCGCAACACGGCGTCGCGAATCTCGGCGAGCCCCTTCGCGAGGAGTGGCTTATCGACCACGCCGCGCCACCGCCAACGCGCCCGCCGCGCACAGGTCTTCGATCGGCTTGAAGTCGAGGTACTCCAGCACTGCCTTGGCCTTGCGCGCGACCAACGCGCGGTGGTCCCGCTCGAGCACGACCACACCGTCGCGGAAGACCCGGTAGGCCAGTGCAGGCGGTGCCTCGTCGAGGAGGATCAGATCGACGGTCGCGCCCGACACGCTCTCGAGGCGTCCGATCAGATCTCCCAGTTCGCGCGCATCCAGGCCGGCGCTCGTGCCCACTGCCAGGTCCAGGTCGCTGTCTTGGCGCGCATCTCCCCGAGCCCTGGAACCGAACAGGAGCGCGTATGCGACCCTCGGTTCCTGACGGAGGACTTGGGCGATGGCCTCGAGCACGAACGCAGTCTAGGCCCGAGGCCGACCCGGCGCAGTACCTCAGGTAGCGCGCAGGCCTACTGGAAGCCCATCGCCTGCGAGAACTTGAAGCCCGTCGGCGAGCAGAGGTCGATCATCAGGCCCTGGAAGTAGAGCGGCGGGATCGGCCAGGTGAGGTTGAAGTTCCACCGCGCCATGCCGGCGCTGTTGATCTGACCCGCGATCATGATGGGGAACGGGCCGCCGGCGACGAGCGACAGCCAGAGGTTGGTGGGGCCGCCGAGCGGGCCGGCGCACGCGGGCGCGGCGGTGGGGAAGAACGGCCAGTACGTCGGGTTGCAGCCGAGCGGGCTGACGAGCAGCATCGCGCCGGTCGCGCCGACTGCATCGAGCTGGAAGGCGACGACGTTGGTGCCGGTGGCGCCGGTGGTGACGAAGGTCGAGCAGGACACCGTGCTGCCGCCCGTGGGGAGGTAGCCCGGCGGGAGCATCATCTGGAGGTTGTTGATGCCGGGGACACCCGTGGTCTGCGCGCTGAGGGGGGCGGCGGCGAAGAGAAGGGCGGCGGCGGCGTTGCGGAGGAGGTTCTTGCGGAGGAGGTTCATGGGTTCTCGTTTGGGTGAGGGACGCACCACCAGTCCGACGACCGCGCGGGCCATTACAGGTCCGTTCAAGATAACGGATCAGCGGCAGGAGCCGAGCCGCGCGCGCAGCCGTTCGCCGATCTTGCTGGCCTGCGCTTCGGCGCGCCGCAACCGGGTGGCCGGGTCGTCGCAGACCTTTGCCTCGGCGAATCGGCCGAGCGAGGTGATGCCGGCGGGGGTCTGGGTGCTGCCCCCAGTGAGGCGGTGGCACAGGGCGCACTGGGCGAAGTACGTCGTGCGCTTGAGGGTGCCGTACTCCAGGAACATGGCCTGCGTCGTGTCGGGCACGAAGCGGAAGGCGGGCGTCGTCGCCGGGACGCGGCTGCCGCGCCGCGAGCGAAAGTAGACCCAGTGGCTCATGCCGTCGCGGCTGCTGCCGTTGTCGGGCGCGAACTTCGCTTCGCCGGTGATGCGGCGCACGCGCACCTCGTCGATCACCGGGGTCGCGACGATCGAGAGGTCGGGCGCCACCGCCAGGAGCGAGAGCGCGAGTGCCACCTCGGAGCCGAGCGGGATCTCGGGGAGCGGGCCGTCCCTGCCGGCGGCGCCGGCGGCAAGGATGGCCTTCTCGCTCGCCTCACGGCCTTCCGGCACGCGCACGAAAGCGCGCACCGCGCGCAGCGACTTCTCCGCGTGGAAGAGGGCCATGTCCTTGCGATCGATCTCGACGAAGGTCGACGGCGTGGCCAGCAGGTCGGCTGGGAACCAGGGTTTCGCCGGATCGGGTGAGTCTTCTGTGACGTACGCGCCCAGCTCGTCGCGCCCCGACGCCAACGCGGCGAGTGTGGCCGGATCCAGCGCGAGCGCCTGGATGGCGCGCGCCATGGCGAGCAGCGTGTCCGCGTCGGCGGCGTCGTCGCGCTCGCAGCGCCACCACAGCGAGAGCAGGTCCCACTGCAGGAGGAGGCGCATGAGCGGCGCGCGCAGCTCCGGGATCGCGTCGACCTGGGCCGTGGTCTGCATCGCGGCGAGCAACTCGCGCACGCGCCCGGCGCGCTCACCCTTCAGCTCGCGCAGCGGCGAGAACCGCACGTCGCCGCCGAACACCGCGGCATCGTCGGCCTTGCCCGCGCGGTGTGCGAAGTACCACTTCGGCGCGAAGAACGCGTCCCCCGCGGTCCGGCGCTCCGCGGGAAGCGCGGCCCCGATCTCGTCGGGCACGAGCGTGGCGACGAACAGCGCCGCGTGCAGCCGGTTGAGCGGGTGATCGACGTCGTCGGAGTAGAGGGGAAGCGGTCGCTCGGCGACGAGGAGGCCTTCGCGGTCGTGCCCGCGGGGGTGGGCGCCGTCCTGGGGGTCGAAAGCCAGCGTGCCTCCGAGGATGGCGAGGACGAGCACGACGCGCATCGCCGGAGGTTGGCGGTTGCGCGACGCGTGCGCAAGCTCGGGCGTCGCCCCGCTACTGGATCCGCAGCTCGATCGCGTTGCCGAGGTTGCCGGCCGTGGCGTTGGCGCCCACGGGCTGTGCGACGAGATTCGCGCGCACGCCCGCCGGGATCAGCACCGGCAGGTTCGCGGGGATCGTGCCCACGCCGAGCACGACGAGCGGCGTGCCGTACACCGTTCCGAACGGGGGCAGCACGAACGCCGCGCCGGGTGCGCCCAGCGCGAGGGCGCCGAGCAGACCGGCCTGGCCGTCGAGCGCGAGGGTGAGCGTGTTGCCGGGGCGGGGCGTGCCGGTGATCGCGAGCGTCGCGTGGCTGAACTCGTGGAAGCCGATGTCGGTCACGATCGTGCCGTTCAGGTCACCGTCCAGCGCGCGGGGATCGCCGAAGGCATCCATCGCCACGCCCGGGTCGCCGGTGCCGGCGTCGATGGCGACCGAGGGCGAGCGCAGGCGATAGTCGCCGGCACCGACGAAGTTCGGGTCGCCCTCGACGTTGGCGCGCGCGTAGCTCAGGGCGTTCACCGCTGCCAGCGTGCGGAACTCCTGGCCGCGGTAGTGCATGAGCGAGACCGAGTTCTGCCAGAACAGGTTGTTGTCGAGCGTGGGCCGGTTGGCCGCGCCGCTCGAGAAGTCGCAGATGCCGCGGCCGTTGTTGCGCACGAACATGCTGTTGCGGATCACGCACGCTGCGCCGTCCTGCATGTGCAGGCCGTTGTGCGGGTTGTCGGCGACGGTGAGGTGGTCGTAGGTCCCGCCCGCGCCGCGGTCGACGTCGATGGTGTGGCCGGTGTTGCCGTTGGCGATGAACAGGCAGTCGGCGATGACGGGATCGGCGCCATTGATCACGCTGAGCGCGGCGCCGCGGCCGCCGGAGTTGCTGTTGGCCGTGAACACGCACCGCCGGACCGTGGGGTTGGTCGCATCGATGAGCGCGCCGCCGCCGCCGGGGGCCGGTGCGTTGCCGTTCTGCAGCACGAAGCCGTCGACGACGACGCCGTTGGCCAGGGTCAGCACGCGGCGGGTGCCGCCGCCGTCGAGGTACGTGGGCTGGCGCATCGGTTGCGCCTGCTCCGCGCGCGTGTCGCCGTTGCGGAAGCCGCCGCGCAGGGTGACGTTGGCGGGGAGCGTGGCTCCGGCCGCATAGAGTCCGCGTGCGACCCAGATCTCACCGCCCGCGGTCACGCGCACGACCGCGTCGGCGAGCGTGTTGTAGGCCGTGGCCCAGGTCTGGCCGTTGCCGCCGGGGGGTGCGGCGGCGTCGACGTACAGGCGCTGCGCGGCCGCGGCGGCGGAGAGAAGAGACAGGGACAGGCAGACGCGCGAGAGGGGGATCGACATGAGAGGGCCATGCTACGGAATCGAGCCCGGCGCGTTCCGGCGGGATCGTCGGCGTCGATCACCGCTCGCTGCGCGTCGCCCGCCACGCCTGCAGTCGCTCCCGCCACACGGCGGCCTCGTCGGGCTTGCCCATCGCCTCCGTCAGCGCCGCGTACTCCTCGAACACGCGTCCCAGCGCCGGATCGCCGACCCGCGCCTCCGCGAAGAACGCGTGCGCGTCGCGCAACTGCGCCTCGGCTTCGGCATGCCGCCCCAGCGCGCGCAGGTTGCCGGCGTGCCGCAGGCGCAGGTGTGCGAGCTGGCCGGTGGCCTCGCCGGATGCGGCGGCGAGGATGCCGGCGACCAGCTCGGCGGCTTCGGCCCGCCGCCCCTGGGCGATCCAGAGGTCGGCCTGCATGCGTTGCGCCATGCCCGTGAGCGCATGGTGCGGACCCAGCGCCCCCTCGCACACCTCGCGAGCCGCGCCGAGTTCGCCGTCGGCTTCGTCGAGACGGCCGACCGCGCGCAGGCCGTCGGCGTGGCGGATCCGCGCGAACAGCAGCTTGGGATCCGTGGCGGGCAGATCGTCCGAGCAGCGCAGCACTTCCTCGTACCAATGCAGCGCCTCGTCGTGGCGCCGCGCGGTCGAGAGCTGCCTGGCCAACGAGCCCATCGCGTTGCGCGTCTCCACGTGCCGATCCCCGAGCACGCGCCGCGATGCGTCGACGACGGAGCGCAGGTTGGCGACCGCCTCGTCGACCCGGCCCATGCTCGCCAGCAGGTTGGCGTGGTTGTGGCGCGAGATCAGCGTGGACGGGTGGTCGTCGCCGTGCTGCTTGCGGCACAGGTCCAGCTCGCGCTTGACCCAGGGCTCGGCGTCGGCGTAGCGGCCGAGGTTGTAGTACACGACGCCGAGGTTGCTCATCGCCGCCTGCGTGGCTTCGTCGTCTTCGCCGAGCAGGCGGAGGCGCGTCTCGACGACCTCGAGCAGGAACGCCTCCGCCTCGGCGTGCTTGCCGCGGCGGGTGAGGAGCAGGCCCAGATCGTTGAGGGCACCGAGCGTGTCCTTGTCCTTGTCGCCAAACTGGCGACGGCACGCCGCGTGATTGCGACGCAGCAGCTCCTCGTGCTCCGCGTACTGCTCCTGGAACGAGAGCACGGTGCCGAGGTTGCGCTCCGTGGCGAGGCTCAGCCGATCGTCCGCGCCGCGCTCGCGCACGTAGAGGGCCAGCGCCGTGTCGAGGTGGCGGCGGGCGAGGTCGAGTTCGCCGAGATGGGTGTAGGTCCGCCCCAGGGTCGCGCGGATCTCCGCTTCGACCAGCGGCCGATCGGGAAAGCGCCCCTCGACCTTCTGGGACGCCGCGTCGAGGACCGCGCGCATCGTCGCGTCCTTGCCCATCCGGCCGGGCGACACCGCCCCGAGCAGGTCGTCGTTGAAGAAGCGGAGGATGTCGGCCCGCGTGCCGGCCTCCGCCTCGACGTCCTCCTTGGCGCGCGTGATCTCGTGGCGCAGCCGATACTCCGTGACCGCGAACACCGTGGGCGTCACCGTGAGCAGCAGGGCACCCATCACGAAGGCCACCGCGCGCGCCGGATGCCGCTGGGCGTAGCGACGCAGGCGCAGCGACGCGTGCGGCCGGCGCGCCGTGATCGGGCGGTGCTCGATCAGGTTCTGGATGTCGCGACCCAGGTCGGCGGCGCTCGCGTAGCGCTCCTGCGGCTCCGGGGCCATCGCGCAGCGGCACACCGTCTCCGTGTCCCAGGAGACCGCGGGGTTGGTGAGCCGCGCCGGCGGCACGGCGGCCGCGACGATGCGCTGCCGCGTCTGCTCCTCGCTGACCTGCTCGGAGCTGAACGGGTTGCGCAGGGTCAGGAGTTCGTAGCAGACGACGCCGAGCGCGTACACGTCGGTGCGGGCGTCGACCTGCGTCGAATCACCCAGCAACTGTTCCGGGGCCATGTACGGCAGCGAGCCCGGCCGGACGCCGGTGCGCGTGATCGCGGACGCGTTCGCCGGTCGCGCCAGCCCGAAGTCGAGCAGCACCGGTCGCATCGACCACGTGATCATGATGTTCGACGGCTTGATGTCGCGGTGGACAACGCCGTGGCGGTGCGCGTACTCGACGGCGTCGGTGAGCGCGAGGACCCACGCGTAGACGATCTGCAGCCACGGCCGGGAGCCCGTGCCCGTGACCTCGTCGCCGCCGCCCAGCTCCTGCAGCGCCGCGCGCACGTCGGCCTCGCGCAGCTCGGCGGGCGCGCGTGCCCGCAGTCGGCGCAGCAGGCGGTCCAGGCTGACACCTTCGACCCGCTCCATCGTGAAGTACGGCAGGTCGCCTTCCTGCGCGGCCGCATGCACGCGGACGATCCCAGGATGCTGCAGGCGCGCGATGGTCTCGACCTCGCGCCGGAAGCGTTCGCGGGCACCCTCGAAGTACAGGTACTCCGGCCGGATCAGCTTGAGCGCGACCTGCCGGCCGAGCGAGGGCTGGTCGACGAGGAACACCACGCCCATGCCGCCGCTGCCGAGGCGCTCCACGATGCGGTACTCACCGATGCGCTCCGGGATCGCATCGTCGTCGGCGACGGGCGCGAGCAGGCCGCAACCTTCGAGCACATCCAGGCGGCGGCGGATGACGGCGGCGGCGTCGGGGTGCGCGGCGATGACCTCCTCGGCGCCGGCCCGGCCGGCCGCCTGGAACCGGTCGATCGCGCGAGCGACGATGTCGCGCAGGGCCGGATCGTCAGGTGCGCTGCTCATGGGGGCCGAAGGCGGCTCGCAGTGTATCGGCGCCGCGCCGTGTCCTCCTTGTCACAGCCTCGCCTGCGCCGGGAGCTTGCCCAGCGGCACGGCCTCGACCGTCGCGGTCAGCTTGAAGGCCTCCTTGCCCGGGTGGACGACCCACAGCTTGTCGAGGGCGAGGTCCTCCACCGCCGCGCGCATGGAGGGCGTGTGGTCGGGCGCTGAGTTGAGCTTGAACTCGAAGGCCAGGCGCCGGCGACCGCGTACGATCAGCAGGTCCAGCTCCGCGCCACCGTGCGTCGCCCAGAAGAAACACTCGTGCGGGCGGGCGCCGACGTGGTCGATGACGGTCTGCATCGCGAGGCCTTCGAAGGAAGCGCCGGCCTTCACGTGGCCGCGGAGCTCCTGCAGGGAGGTGATCTCGAGCAGGGTGTGCAGGAGACCGGAGTCGGCGAGGAAGACCTTGGGCGACTTCACCTGCCGCTTCTGGATGTTGACGTGGTACGGCTGCAGGACGCGCACGACGAAGGTCGAGGTGAGCAGGTCGAGGTAGTGGCGCGCGCTCTGGTCGCTGACCCCGAGGGAGCGACCGAACTCGGAGGCGTTCCAGATCTGGCCATGCGCGTGCGCGAGCATCGACCAGAACCGGCGCAGGGTCGTGGCGGCGGTGCGGATGCCGAGCTGCGGCAGGTCGCGCTCCAGGAACGTCGTCACGAACTCCTCGCGCCAGGTGGCACTCGCGGAGTCGTTGCGCGCGAGGAACGATCGAGGGAAGCCGCCGCGAAGCCAGAGGCGATCGAGCGACGTCGGCCGGGTCTCGGCCAGGCCGAGACCACCCAGCGGATGGTGTGCGATGCGGCCGGCGAGGGTCTCCGAACTCTGCCGCAGCAGTTCGGGCGAGGCACTGCCGAGCACGAGGAACCGCGCCGGTCGCCGCGGGCGATCGGCGAGGACGCGCAGGACGGGGAAGATGTCCGGCGCGCGCTGGATCTCGTCCAGGATGACGAGGCCACGCAGGTCCTCCAGCGCGAGCATCGGGTCCTGCAGGCTGCGCCGATGTGCGGGCCGCTCGAGGTCGAAGTGGTGGACCGCCGTCGTCTGCGTGTCGGCGAACAGTTGTGCGAGGGTGGTCTTGCCCACCTGTCTGGGACCCAGGATCGCGACGACCGGGAACTGTGCGAACAGCTCGGCAAGCCGCTTCGTGTGGGACTCGCGGGCGACCATGGTCCGTGAAATGTCGAGGATTACATTCGGATTTTCAAGGTGGCCCTCTCCCCTCAGTTCCAGTTCTCCCAGCGCTCGTAGGCTGCCGCGAGCCTCGCCTGCAGCGCGCGCTCCGCTTCCTGCGCGGCCTTGAACTTCGCCGGGTCGCGATAGGTGTCCTCGCGCGTCATCGACGCGCGCAGCGTCTCGATCTCCGCTTCGAGCCCGATGATCTCCGCCTCCAGGCGTTCGAACATGAGCGGGTTGCGGATCTTGCCGGGGGTCGCTTCCGGCTCGGCCTTGGGTCGCGGTGGCGGCGGCGCGGCAGCCTTGGCGGCGCTCTCGTCGGCGCGCGCGGCCTTGCGCTCCTCGGCGAGGCGCGCCACGCACTGCTCGTAGCCGCCGTCGAACATGCGTCCACCGCGCTCGTCCATCCAGAACACGCGGTCGGCGAGGGCGCGCACCAGCGCCCGGTCGTGGCTGACCATGATCACCGCGCCGGTGTAGGCGGCGAGCGCCTGCTCGAGGCGCTCGCGCGTGGCGATGTCGAGGTGGTTCGTCGGTTCGTCGAGGCAGAGGTAGTCGTAGCTGGTGCGCGTGAGGCGCGCGAGGCACAGGCGACGCTTCTCGCCGCCCGACAGCGTCGCCACCGGCAGATCGACGTCGTCGTCGCGGAACAGGAACAGGGCGAGGTGATCGCGCAGTTCCTTCTCGGTGGTGGTCACCTCGCGCGCGCGCATCGCGTCGAGCACCGTGCCGGTCGTCGGCAGCTCCGTCATCTCCTGCGAGAAGAAGCCCGCGCGCGCGCCGACCGCGCGTTCGATCCGCCCGCGCACGAACGCGCCGGGGATCCCGGCGAGCGCGCGCAGGAGCGTGCTCTTGCCGATGCCGTTGCGGCCGAGGATCGCCAGGACCTCGCCGTGGAAGACGCGCAGGTCGAGGCCCGCGAACAACACGCGCCCGTCCGGCAACGTCGCGCTGCCGCCCTCGAGCTCGACGACGGTCTGGCCCTGCGCGCCGCGCCCGCCCTGGAAGCGCAGGTGCAGCCGCCGGCTCGGACCCTTCGGCCGGTCGATCATCTCCAGCCGCTGCAGGCGCTTGAGCCGGCCCTTCGCCTGCGCCGAGTTCTGGCCGGCCATGTTGCGGCGGATGTAGTCCATCTCCTTGGCGACGAACGCCTGCTGATCCTTGTAGGCGCGCGCCTGCGCCAGCAGGTTGTCGTCGCGCTGCCGCGCGTACGCCGAGTAGTTGCCGGCGAAGTGCGTGGTCGTGCCGCCCTCGACTTCGCAGATGCGGGTGCAGGTTGCGTCGAGGAACTCGCGGTCGTGGCTCACCACCACCACCGCGCCGGGATAGCGCTGCACGAAGTCCTCCATGAACTCGATGCCTTGGAGGTCGAGGTGGTTGGTGGGCTCGTCGAGGATCAGCAGGTCGGCGGGCGCGGTCATCAGCACCGCGAGCGCCACGCGCGACTTCTCGCCGCCCGACAGCACCGCCACGTCGCGCGTCCAGGTGTCCGCCCCAAACCCCAGGCCGCCGAGGACACGCTCGCACAGGTTCTGCCGCCGGTAGCCGCCGCCGGCCTCGAACACCGCCTGGAGGTGGCCGTACTCCGCGAGGATCTGCTCGTTGGCCGGATCGGCGTGGAGCATGCGCTCGAGGTCGGCGAGCTGCGCCCCGAGCTTCTCCGCCTCGCCGTCGCCCACGCGCACGTAGTCGAGGATCGTCGTGCCCGCAGGCATCTTCGGGATCTGCGCGCCGTAGGCGATGCGCAGCCCCTTCTGCGCCTGCCGCACGCCGCGGTCGGGCTCGTCGACCCCGGCCAGGATCCTGATGAAGGTCGTCTTGCCGGCGCCGTTGTCGCCGATCACGCCGATGCGCGCGCGCCCCTCGATGCTGAGGCTGGCGTCGGTGAGCACGAGGTTGTCGCCGAAGCGACGCTCGATCTGCCCGAGGCTGATCATGGGCTGTCAGCCGGCGGCGATCCCGGTCAGCGCCGCCACCAACGCGTCAAGCTCGGCCGTGGTCGTGAACACGTGCGGCGTGATGCGCACGCCCTCGATCCCGGCCGCCTTGCGGTCGATGGCGATCGTCCAGATCCGATGCTCGTCCATCAGGCGACGGGCGAGTTCGCGCGGCGGGACGCCTTCGATGCTGACGTTGGCGATGGCGCAGGTGCGCGCCGGATCGGTCGGCGTGTTGACGACGATGCGCGGCTTGCCCCGGACGCGGCTCGTCCAGAAGTTCTGCAGGTAGCGCAGGCGCGCCTCCTTGCGCTCGGCCCCGATCGCCTCGTGGAACGCGATCGCGTCCTCGATGGCGAGGTCGGTGTGCGCCGGGTGCGTGCCGGTGTGGTTGAGCTTGCGGATGTCGTCGTCCTCGACGTTGACGGCGGCGAACAACGGCCACAGCCCGGCGATGCGATCCTTGCGCACATACAGGATCCCCGCCCCGAGCGGGCAGCCGAGCCACTTGTGCAGCGACGCGCCGTAGTAATCGCCGCCCAGTTCCGGGATCGTGAACTGCAGCTGCCCGAACGCGTGCGCGCCGTCGACCATGACGTGCACCCCGCGCGCCCGCGCCATCGCCGCGACCTTCGCCACCGGCAGCACCTGGCCGGTGAGGTTCACGACGTGGCAGATCATGAGGAGCCGGGTCTTGTCCGTGATCGCCGCCGCGTAGCGCTCGACGATCTCGTCGTCGGACTTCGGGTGCAGCGGGATGTGCACGATCTTGTTCACCATCCCGTGCCGCCGCGCCTGCAGCGCGAACTGAGCGAGCATGGCGCCGTAGTCGTGCGACGCCATGACCGCCTCGTCTCCTGGCTTCCAGTCGTAGCCGGCGATCACGGTGTCGAGCGACTCCGTCGTGTTGCGCGTGATCACGAGTTCGTCGGCGCCGCAGCCGGCCATCTTCGCCAGCCGCGCCTGCACGCGCGCCTTGTTCTCGTCGAGGACGGTGCGCATGTAGTGCGACGCCGCGCGGTTGACCGCCCGCACGTGCCCGAGGAACGCGTCGAGCACCGGCTCGGCCTGCATCGAGTAGTAACCGCTCTCGAGGTTGATGTAGTCGGGTGTCAGCACGTAGCGCGCGCGGATCGCATCCCAGAACGGATCGTCGGCGGCGAGGCGCGCCGCCGGCACGCGCGCCATGTACGCGAGGCGATCGGGAGAGAAGATCAGCCCCAGGGACGTGCCGCCCGCGGCCTGCAGGAACTCGCGCTTGTTCATCAAGACTCCGGGTCGAGGCCGTGAGGTTAGTTCGCCCGGCCCGGCGTGTCACCGTGCCCGGTGGCTCCGCGATGCGGATAGGCTCTCGCACGTGCCCGTGCTCGCCCTCTGTTCTCTCGCGCTGGCCCTCGCCGTCCAGGAGCCCGGCTTCCGCATCGACCCCGTCGCCACCGGGCTGCAGGAGGCGTGCGGCATGGCGTTCACCCCCGACGGGCGCCTGCTCGTCGTCGAGCGGCGCACCGGCAGGATCGTGGTGGTCGCCAACGGCGGGATCGCCGGCGTGTGGGCGACGCTCGCCGTGTTCCAGGACGTGGGCTCGGCGGGCGCCATCGGCATCGCCGTCGATCCGGGCTTCCTCCAGAACGGCTACGTGTACGTGTCGCACACCGCGCTCACCGGCGAGAACGCCATCGTCCGGCTCAAGGAGGTCGCGGGCGCCGGCGCGCAACCGCTGCTCCTGCCGCCGCGCTCCCCGATCTCGTTCGCGCACAACATCGGGCCGATGCTGTTCGGCGTCGATGGCAGGCTCTACGTGCTCAACGGCGATGCCGCCGACACGACGACGCCGATGAACCTGCAGAGCCTGAGCGGGAAGGTGTGGCGCGTGGCGACGCCTGCCGGCACGGTGCCGAACGACAACTCCTTCCCGGGCAGCTACGTGTTCTCGTACGGGCACCGCAACGCGTTCGGCATCGCGGTACACCCGTCTCGGCCCGACATCTACCAGACCGAGAACGGGCTCCTCGTCGACGACGAGTTCAACCGTCTGCTGCCCGGCCGCAACTACGGCTGGCCGACGCACGACGGGCGCGAGCTGACGCCGGACCCGACCACCGAAGACCCGCTGTACTACTTCAACCCGCAGACGGCGCCGACGGCGTGCGCGTTCGCGTCGGGGCCGCTGTACCCGCCGCGCTTCCAGGACGGCTGGTTCGTGGGCGACTGGATTCGTGGCGACCTGAGCTTCGTCGACCTCGACGCCACCGGTGCAGTGCGCGGCATGTCGCTCTTCCAGCGGCTGCCGGGCAGCATCTACGCCGTCGCCGACGGACCCGACGGCAACCTGTGGGTGCTGTATGGCACCGCGTCGCCGTACGGCGCCGACAGCGTCGCGCGCATCGTGTGGCAGCAGGCGCCCGCGCCGGCGCTCGCGGCGCTCGCGGTGAGCACGGTGGCGGTCGGTGGGAGCCTCACGCTCGGCGCGACGGCGGCCAACGGTGACTTCGTCGTCCCATGGCTCGGCGCCACGCGCTTCGCGAGCGGCATCCCCACGCCGTTCGGTGCGTTCTTCGTACCCATCGACGCGCCGCTGCCCGCGCTCGCGATCACCGCCGATGCGCGCGCCTACCTGGGTCTGCCGGTGCCCGGCGACGCGACGCTGCGCGGGGTCACGCTGCACCTGCAGGCGGCGGCCGTGAACGCCACCGCGACCCGGCTCACCAACGCGGACACCTTCGTGCTGCGGTAGGCGGTAGGCGGTTGCTTCGCCCGATCACCCTCAGTCGAGGATCTCGCGCAGCTCGATGGCGCGGAACTCGATCGCGGCGCCTTCGGACTGCAGCGCGATCGTGCCGGCCAGCTCCTCGCACCAGCTCGCCGTGTTCTGGATGGCGCCGTTCACCTCCAGCGTGCAGCGTCCGTGGTCGAGGCGCAGGCGATAGCGGTTCCATTCGCCCAGCGGCTTCTCGGTGCCAGGCAGGAGCTTGACGGTGTGCCGGCCGCGCGTGCGGGCGGGGTCGGTCGTCATCTGGAACTCGTCGATGTTCCAGATGTCGCCGGCGTCGCCGGTGTTGAGCTGCGCCTCGATCGCGCGCGGCCACACCTTGTGCGGCGCCTGCACGCGCAGCAGCACCCCCGAGTTGCCGGGTCGACTCGGGTCGACGCGCCACTCGAGCGTCAGCTCGAAGTTGGTGTACGTGCGCACGGTGTGGATGTACCCGGCCGGCTCGCCTCGGCAGGCGAGCACGCCGTCGCGCACGGCGAAGGTCGGCGCCGCGTGGCCACCCGGCACGAACTCGCGCCAGCCGTCGAGCGACTTGCCATCGAACAGGCTCTGCGTGGGCCCGAAGGTCGGGGCGGCGCTGGGATCGTCGAGCAGGAACGTCGCGAGGTCGGCGAGGTCCTGCGCCGACAGGCCGAGCGCGAGCGCGTCGGGCATGAGCGACACCGTCTGACGCTGGCGTGCGATCACCTCGGCGGCGGCGAGCACTTCGCGTCGGCCGGCGAGATCGCGCAGCACGACCGGGTCGCCGTCGGCGAGCACCGCGCCCACCAGCACACGGCCGTCCTGCAGCGACAGGCGCCAGGAGTCGAAGCCGAACGCGATCGCCGCGCTCGGATTGAGGACGGCGTCGATCACCTCGCGCCGGCCGAACTTGTCGCGGATCAGCGACAGATCCGGTCCGAGCGCGCCGCCGATGTCGTCGACCACGTGGCACGCGACGCAGGTCGCGCGGCCGCGGAACAACTCGCGCCCGCGGCCGATGTCGCCGGCGAGCGCCGCCAACGCGTCGAGGGGCGGCAGCGCCTCGCCGCTGCGCGTGCGGCGCGGGAAGGCCTCGCTCGCGAGCGCGCGCACGGCGAGGTCGGCGTGCGCCTGCAGCTTCGGCTCGACGGCGGCGCGCACCTGAGCGGGCAGCTCGGCCGCGCGGGTCACGAGGAAGAGCGCGCCATCGGTGGATGCCGCGAGCTTCGTGGCGAGGGCGACGTCGCCACCGAGCGCGGCGCGTTGTTCGGCTTGCACGGCGGCGAGGTCGGGTCGCACCTCGACGTGCACCGCGAACCGGATCGACGTGGCGTTCCCCCCCTGCTCCGTGCCGCCGTCGTCGCCGGCGCACTCGGCCACGAAGCGCTCGGCGCCCGCCGGCACGCGGAACGCGATCTGCGAATGGGCGTGCGTGCCGATCCCGTCCGCGACGCGCTTGCCGCCGACGCGCAGCGGTCGGCCGTCGGCCGCGTGTTGCTTGCGCACTTCGCCCCACTCGGCGGTGGCGGATTGCCACGCGAGCGACGTGAGCTTCGTCTCGCCGGTCGCTCCCACGAAGCGCGGCGCGATCCAGTCGGCCCAGTCGCACGAGTTGCCGTTGCCGGCGTCGTCCACCACGAGCCACAGCACGTCGGCGCCGCGCACGTCGACGTCGACCTGGGCGCGGTCGCCGCGCCGGATCACCGGCGAAGTCCAGAGCGTCTTGGCGTCGGCGAGGTCGCCCACGGCGCCGGCGGTGATGCCGTGCGTCCGCCAGCGACCGATGGCGTTCTGCGCGAGCCACACTTCGGCGTGACTGCGGCGCGCGTCGTCGCCGATCGCCGCGAGGGCGAGCATCGTCTCGGCGGCGGCGCGCCCGGGGATGAACGCGATCGCGTCCAGCGCCGCCCGCCACACGGTGGGGTCGGCCCCGCCCGCCTGGGCGGCGCCGCGCAGGAGCGGCAGCGCCGACTCGGGGTGCAGGCGCCAAGCCAGCTCGAAGAGCACGCCGCCGCCCCCGCTGCTGGCGGCGCGGAGCGCGCGATCGCCGAACTCCGTGAGCAGGCGCGCCCAGAGTTGCGCCTCCTTGCCGGTGGCGCCGAGGCCCACGCACTCGAGGTATTGGCGATCGCCGGCGACGTGCGCGCGCGCGAGCGTCGTCAGGAAGTCGGCGCACTCGGCCCACGGCACGTCGCGCAGGGTCGCAGCAATCTCTGCGCGCACGAACGCGGACGGATCCGCGGCGAGGCTCGCGGCCGTCGTGAGATCGAAGCCCTGCGCCTGCCGCAGCGCTCGGTACGCGGTGAGCCGGATGCGCGCGTCGCCGTGCTGGAGGGCGGCGCGCACCCGCGGTTGTGTTTCCTTGTCACGCGCCCACACCCAGAGCCGTCGCGCCAACGCCGGCAGGTCGTCGGCCTTCGGCGCTGCGAGCTCGGCGGGCACCGCGGCGAGCGCCGCGCGCGCGCGGACGTGCACCGCCGGCGAGTCGATGCTCGTGTCGAGCCTGCCCCAGCCGGCGGCGTGACCCTGCGGGACGAGGCGCAGGATGCGACCGTAGCCTTCGCGATCGCCCATCGCATGTCCGCCCACGCCGGGGTCGTACCAGTCCGCCACGAGGATCGAGCCGTCGGCGGCGACCGCGACGTCGCTGGGTCGGAACCAGCGGCTGCTGTTGTCCCCGGTCGGGCGCACGCCGAGCAACGTGCCCGGGGCGAGCTTCACGCCGGCGCCCTCGACGTGCGGGCGGTGCGCGTACACCGCCGACCGCCCCGCGTCGCAGTTGAGTACCGCGCCGGCGAGCTGCGGCAGGAGCGAGCCTTCGTACACCGCGACTCCGGTGGGCCCGCCGCCGCCGTTGCCACAGCCGAGCGGCATCACGCCGGGATCGTCCTGGTGCCAGTGCGCGGCCAGTCGGTCCTGGTCGGGCCGGCGGTCGACCTGCCAGGTGCGCGCGCCGTCGCCGCTGAAGTAGCCGTAGTTGCCGCCTTCCGTGATCACCACCGTGCGGCAGCCGGCGTTGCCGTCGTCGTCGTTGTCCTCCGTGAACATGTCGCCGAAGGAGTTGGCGGCGATCTCGTACTCGTTGCGGAAGTTGTGCGCGAGCACGCGCAGGCCGCCGCCGTCGAGGCGCATCGCGCCCACCAGCCCGCCGACCCACACGCGCCCGTCGTCGCTGACGAGACCGGGCTGGTTGTTCACCGTCGTCGGCCCGCCGCCCGTGTAGGCCGAGCCGCTGCGCAGCATGAAGCCGTCGTGGTCGCGCACGAGGTGCGGGCCGGCGTTGCCTGCACACCAGAACAACTCGCCCCACGGCGTCGCCACCACCGAGTGCAGCCCGTGGTCATGATCGAAGCCGCCGAAGCCGGTGAGGAAGACCTCGCGCTCGTCGGCCACGAGGTCGCCGTCGCGATCGCGGTACACGAACAGGTTCGGCGAGCACGACACGAACACGCGATCGCCCAGCACTGCGATCCCGAGTGGCGCCGTGAGGTCCTTGTCCTGCACGAACACCGTCGCCGTCTCCGCGCGCCCGTCGCCGTCCTTGTCCTCGAGCACGACGACGCGGTCGCCCTCCGGATGCGCGAGCCCCGGGTTGCGCTTCCCCCAGCGCCGGTAGTTGACCGCCTCCGTCACCCAGACGCGGCCCTTGCCGTCCACGTCGATCGCGGTGGGGTTGAAGAACAGCGGCGACTCCGCCCAGAGATCGACGCGGACGCCTTCGGGCGCGGCGAAGGTCTTCGCGATGTCACTCCCCGATGGCGGAACCTGCAGGGCGGCGAGGCAGAGCGCGGCGAACAGCATCGCCGCATGATGGCCGGGCACCGCGCGTGCTCCTAGCGAGGAGCCGAACGAGCAGCGTCACTCGATCTTCCAGCGCAGCGTCACCTCGCCATCGCGCCCGGGTCGCCTCGGCGCGCGCTTGCCGTCGATCGCGACGATGACGTCGTTCTGGCGGAGGTCGATGTCGGCGAGGCGCTTCTGATGCACGCGCTGCACCTGGATCGCAATGGCCTGGTTGCCGCCGCCGGCCGGCCGGCCGTTGAGCCGGCGATGTGCATGCATACGCCGAGGTTCACGAAGCGCCAGTCGCCCAGATTGCGGCGCCAGTCGGCCTCGAGCGGCAAGGTCACGCGGTGCATCTCGCGGGCGCGACGGATGTCGACGGCGAGCGAGCCTTCGCCCGGTGCGTTGTGCAGGACCCACTGCACGTCGGCCGGTGACAGGATCGGCTGGCCTGCCATGCGCAGCACTTCGTCGCCCGGCTGGATCCCCGCCTTCGCCGCCGCCGAGCCGTCGCGCACGCGCAGGACCGCCGCGCGCTGGTCGGGGTCGAGTTGCAGCCCCACGGCTCCGGGCATCGGGTACGGCCAGACCAACTTCTCCGGGATCGGCTTGCCGGCGAGGCGCAGCGAGAGCAGCTCGTTGTCGGGCACGTTGTGGCAATGGATGCAGCCGACCCCGTGCGCGCGCTCGCTGCGGTTCTCGGAAGGGCCGTTGAAGCGCGTGGCGAGCAGCGCGTCGCCCGCGATCTTGGGGATGGTTTCGGGCCGATCCCACTCCGGCGCGCGGCGGACCTGCTTGCCGGCCAGCTCGCCGCGCACTGTGTCGGCGCCCTTCCCGTAGCGCGCGTGCACCTCGATCGCGCCCTCGATCGCGCGCTTGAACCCGGCGAGCGAGGCGTCGCGCGCGGATTCGTTCTTCAGGGCCGAGCGCGTGCCGTAGCGGCCATAGGTCGTGGCGTCGGCGTTCTGGAAGAACACCGCCCACGTCATCGCGAAGTCGAACTGGAAGCGCGTGAGGTCGACGCCCCACATCTGCACGAGGCGCACGCACACGAACTGGTCGAGCAGCTTCTGCAGCTCAGCGTCGGTCGGGACGGCCACCTGTTCGTCCAAGGCCTTGCAAGCCAGTCAAGGCACGCAGCCGAGCAGGCGCACGTTGGCGGGGATCGGTACGGGCAGCGACGAGAAGCCGGTGGCGATCTGCCAGAAGAGCGCGGTGTGGAAGTGCGTGGTTGGATCGACGGCGAGCGTGCAGTTGCCGATCGAGACGGAGCCCGGGGCCGACGTGATCATCACGAACACCGGCCGCAGGGCGGCGGGTGTCGGCGCGAACACGTCGAGTGCGAAGTCCGCCGAGCCGACCGTCGGTGCGCCGAAGCCGACGATGTCCGCGGTGCCCGATGCGCCGGCGCAGGCGTTGCCGTGGGCGAGCACCTGTGCTGCGGGATTGACGGTGAGCAGCCACTCGTCGGTTGCGATCTCGCCTCCGCGTTCACCGGCGGTGACGACGAAGTGCCGACTCAGGGAGTCGAACGTCAGCCCACGCCGCGACCGCCGAAGACCACCGTCTGGCGTGCGACCGGGTCGTACGTCATGCCGTGGAACCTGCGGGCCGGCGGGCGCACGGCTGGCGTGCGCGCCGACCAGTTCGTTCCGTCCCACTCAGAGATCAGGCCGCGCTCTGCGCGGCCCGAAACCCAACGGCGCCGTCCTTCGAGCGAGCGAGAAGCGAAGCGGCGTTGCCCTCGGTATGACTGAAGTTGTTCAACGAGCCACAGCCACACCAAGAGGCAACGCCGTGCAGCACTTTCTAACGCGTTTCGCTCCCTACATCACCGGGGTACTCAGCGGGTTCGATCGCGTGGTGTTCCGCGGGTATCTCCGGAGACTCTGCTATTCGGCGGGGCTCGAAGGCTTCCTGGCCTTCCGCAACATCCGCCGCAAGGACTTCGGCACGCGTGCCGAGGAGTGGACGGACCTGACGAAGAAGATGTCCCTCGCTGCCGTGGCGCCGGACGTGCCCGTCAAGCATCTGACCTCGGCGGCGACGCGCAAGGAGGAGATCGCGAAGCGCTACATGCAGGAGCGCGCTGCGGCCACAGGCACAGTCTGCGTGCTCACGGCGGTCGAGCCCTGCACCATCTGGAACGTACACCGTTCGCGCGAGCAGCAACGCATCGTGTTCGACCGCCGACAAGGCAGGTGTCAGCACCTCTACCACTACATCAACCACGCCGATCTCGGACTGATCCACGTCCGGTTGCAGACCTGGATGCCCTACGAGATCCAGGTCTACGTCAACGGTCGGGAGTGGCTTGCGCGGCAGATGCAACGCGCTGGCATGGAGTTCACGCAGAGCGACAACTGCTTCCCGGTGATCGCCGATGTAGCGCAGGCTCAGAAGCTCATGGAGGGGTTCGTGAAGGTGCGCTGGCAATCGCTGCTCGACGGCCTCGCGCAGCAGATTCACCCGGCGCTGCCGGACATCCTGGGCGGCTTCAAGATCCCGTACTACTGGACCGTCCACCAGAGCGAGTGGGCTACCGACGTGATGTTCAAGGACTCGGACGACCTCACGCGCCTCATGCCAAGCATCATCCGGCACTGCATGGAGACCCTGGGCAGCGACGACGTGTTCCAGTTCCTCGGCAAGAAGCTGATGGGCAACTTCCTGGGCGAAGTACTCACCAAGTACCGACGTCGACCAGAGGGCGTCTGCATCAAGTTCTTCGCCGACCAGAACTGGCTCAAGCTGTACCAGAAGCTGCTGCTGATCCTCCGCATCGAAGCCACGATCAACGCCGCCAAGTTCTTCCCGGTCATGCGGACTGCCGACGGCCAGGGAGAAAGCTCGAAGAAGCTCCGGCCGATGCGCAAGTCGATCTGCGATCTCGGCCTTCGCGCCAACGTCGGCCAAGCCGCCAACAAGCGGCTCCTCGACAACATCGCCGTCGTCGGGGACTCCACCCGCCTCAAGGAGCTCGTCGACGACATCACCAGGCCCACCGAACTCGGTGGCCGCAGAGTGCGTGCCCTTCAGCCCTGGTCCGAGCCAGACCTCCAACTCCTCTCAGCCGTTGCCCGCGGCGAGTTCCTCCAGCACGGCTTTCGCAACCGTGATCTCGCGCAACTCCTCCATGTCGAACCGGCAAAGGACGCCGCCGAACGCAAACGCCGTAGCTCTCGCATCTCCCGGCTGCTTCGCCTCCTCCGTGCGCACAAGCTCATCGACAAGGTCCCGCACAGCCACCGCTACCTCGTTTCCAAGCGCGGCGCCACCGTCCTCGCGGCCATCCTCGCTGTTCGCGAGATGCCCATCTCCGCCATCACGAACGCTGCCTAGCAAAAGCCTCGCGTCGCACAAAGAAGCTCGCGATTAGGGACCCAGGTCTCATCGGACCGGTTCCGGTGGCGGCTTCGATGCCGCCGAAGAGGAGGACCCGATTGCGATCGGCGTCATACGCCGCCCGCGCCGAATGGCGGGCCGTCGGCATGGTCGCGGAGACCGAGTTCGTCCATGCGTTGCCGTCCCATTCCCACATGTCGCCGAGCGTTTGCTGGGTCGGACCACGCCCTCCGAAGAGGAGACGCGCCCGCGGGTGCCATCCCAGGTCATCGCGGCCTCGCTGCGAGGGAGTGGTCCTCCCGTCGCCACCAGTCGCCAGTCGATACCGTCGAACTCCCAGGTGTCCTGCAGCGCACCGGACTGGTCGCGGCCGCCAAAGAGCACGAGCACTCCACGCCTCGCGTCGACGGCCGAGGCGTAGTGTCGGCGGACGGAGGACTGTTGCTCACGCCTACGAAGCGGTTCCAGTTCCGGCCGTCGTATCGCCAGGTCTCCGGCTGGGAAGTCGTGGCGTGGAACGCGAAGTACACGACCTGCCGTCGGAGGGAGTCGTAGCCGATTGCTGCCGGAGGTTCGCCGGCCGGCGCTCGGGCCGCTGAGGCGCGCGGTCGAAGGATCCCCGTGGGTGAGAGAGCTGGCTGCAGGGTCGGCAGCAATGCGTCCTAGATGGTGGACGCAGGAGGGTAACCGTGTCGGGCCATGGTCGCGAAGGGGCCGGGTTCGCTCACAGCACCCGGTACTCGATCGCCTTCGTCTGCCGGTCCGCCACGAACTCGACCATCAACGCCTTGCGGCTCTCGAGCACGAGCTTGACGGCGTCGAGGAGCGACTTGCTGTCGGTGATGGGCAGGCCGTTGACGTGCGTGATCACCGCGTCGACGGGGATCCCCAACTGGTCGAGTGGCTTGGGGATGCGCTGCAGGCGATAGCCGCGGTAGTAGACGCCGCCGACGGTGCCGCTGGCGACGCTGCCGAGCGCATCGCGGGCGAGCAGGTCGGCGCCGGTCGCGGCGATGCGGTCGAGGTCGGCGCTCTGGTGAAGATCGTAGAGGCCGGACGACACGCGGCGGATGGGGGGGAAGACCGTGTAGATCACCTGCGCGAGCCAGCGCTGGACGTCCTCGGCGGCGGCGTCTTCCTTCGGCAGCGCGCGCCGCTCCGGATCGACGACGTGCACGTAGGCGCGCGCCTGCTTGCGGAGCTCTTGGTTCTCGTGCATCACGAGCGGGCCGAGGAAGGTCTGCGTGAGGGCGAGCGTCACCGGCCCGACCTCCTTGCGGAAGCCGATCACCTCGCGCAGGAACCACAGCGCTTGCGCGCGCGCGCTGGTGTCGCCGGCTTCGACCAGCGCGCACCACGGGCGAACATCGAAGTCGTAGATCGGCTCGTCGGGGTTCTCGTACACCTTGTTGCCGACGGCGCGTCCCTCGGCGTGATCGGTGGGCGTCGCGTCGCGGACGCCGCCTTCTCCACCGCGGTTCTTGACGAGGTGCACGCGCAGGAAGGCCAACGCCCGCGGCATCGCCTCCTCGCGGATCGTCGCCACCGGCTCACCGGGGATGAGCGACATGATGGCGATCGTGTCCTGCACGGAGTCGACGAAGTACGACCCGTAATGCGCGAGGCGCCGGTCGCCCACCGACTCGCTCTCCTGCCCGACCACCGCCAGATAGCCGCCCATCTGAGTTCCCTTGATGAGGGCGCGCGTGCGCCCTTCCTTCCAGGCGGGGTGGTCGCAGGCCTCGCGCCCGTCGTCGTCGAACCACACGCGCGCCCCGTTGGGGTTGCGCGCGATCGCGTCGAGCTTGCGCAACTCGTCGTAGAACTCGAGGGGCGGCTGCAGGTTCTTGTTCGGGGCGCGGAAGGGGCGGAGGTACTCGAAGCCCGGCCGCATCGGCACGACGCTGGTCGGGTCGGTGGGCGTCTGGCGCGCCTGCGCGAGGAGCGCCGGGACGAGGAGGAGGGCGAGGATCGGGAATCGGAGCATCGGTCGGGCCGGCAGAGCGCAGGCCGGGGCGCACCGTGACGGTGGGATCTGGCGCAGCCTACACGTACTCCAGGTACCAGAGCACCAAGACCTGGCCCGCGCCGATCAGGATGCCCAGCACCCCGCCCAGGATCTCGATGGCCCGGAGTTCGCGGCGCGCGACCTCCAGGATCAGGCTCTCCACGCGCTCCACGGAGAAGTCGGCGACCTTGCGCTCTACCACCTCGGCGACGTCGAGGCCTTGCTCGACGGCGCGCTCGAGGTGTTCGAGGATCGTCGCGCGCCGCTCGAGGATGCCCTTCACCAGCGACTTCTTGATGTCGTCGACGCGCTCGGCCGTCAGGAAGCCGCCGATCAGCGGCAGGCCGCGGAGCTGGGCGATCTTGGGGGCGAGGCCCTGGTCGAGCACGTCGCCGAGCACTCCCTCGAGGTCGATCCGCTCGAAGGCCTTCACCACGTCCTCGTGGCCGATGAGGTGGCCGCCGACCACGCGCCCGATGCTGGCAGCGAGGTCCTTCTGGCGGCGGCCGACGAGACCCTGGATCTTGATGCCGAGCACGTTCACCGGCCGGATCGGGCGGAAGATCATCTTCACCGCGATCAGGTTGGTGACGTAGCCGATGATTCCGCCGATGGCGGGGATGGCGATCCAGGTCCAGAGGGTCGGCATGGCGAGCGGAGCTTGGGCTTGGCGGCGCGCGGCGGTGATCAGGCCACGGAGCGGATCGTGCGTCGATACAGGTAGAACATCATCGCGACGATCACGCCGAGCGAGAGCGGCTGCGCCCATTCGAAGTGCCCGCCGCCGCCGCCGGCGGCCACATAGAACGTCACCGCGACGCCCATGATCGCCTCGCCGGTGATCAGCCCCGACGCGAGCAGCATCCCGTTGTTCTCGACGGCCTGCTTGCGCGCGTGCTCGGCGGTCGCGAAGCGCCGCATGACGAGCGACGACAAGATCCCGCCGACGAAGATCAGGACCGACAGGCCGAACGGCAGGTAGATGCCGACGGCGACGGCGAGCACCGGCAGGCGGAACGACGCGCTGCGCCGTTCCTGCACCTTGTCGGCGGCGATGATCAACACCGCGAGCCCGCAGCCGAGGATGATGTAGGTCCAGTCGATGCCGGCGCCGAAGATGCCGCTGGCCAACGTCATCATCAGCGTCGCTTGCGGCGCGGCGAGCGGCTTCACGCCTTCGTGCACGGCGCGGCCGATCCCGTATGCCGAGTCGAGCTGCGCGAGCACGATCGGGATCACCGCCGCCGACACCAGCGCACCGAGCACGAGGCAGAGCTGCTGCTTCCACGGGGTCGAGCCCACCACGTGCCCGCACTTGAGGTCCTGCAGGTTGTCGCCGGCGATGCAGGCCGCCGTGCAGATCAGCGCCGCGAGGAAGATCACCGCCAGCGGCCCGACCTGCCCGGCGATGCCTTGGTTGCCCATGATCTGCAGGAGCAGGAGCGACGTCACGACCACCGTCGCCATGGTCACGCCCGACACCGGGTTGTTGCTGCTGCCGACGAGGCCGGCCATGTAGCCGGCGACGGAGCAGAACAGGAACCCGAACACCAGCATGAGCCCGGTCATGATCGCGGCGACCAGCACGCTGTTCTCGTAGGCGCCGAGCGCGTGCTGGAAGAGCAGGAACACCGGCACGGCGACGACGAGCAGCACCGTGAGCAGGATCGGCATCGGTGTGTCGAACTCGGTGCGCGCGATCGCGCCGCCCGCCCCGCCGCCCTTGATCGCCGCGAAGCTGGCGCGCACGCCGCCGATGATCGGCTTGGCGAGCTGGATCAGCGACCACACGCCGCCGACCAGCATGCAGCCCACGCCGATCTGCCGGCACGACTTCCACGACAACACGGCGAGGCCTTCGAACTGTTCCGCGGTGATGTCCGCCCAGGGCGTGTTCGCGGCGATCCCGGCTGCCGTCATCAGCGCGTCGGAGTTGAGCAGCCAGTTGATCGGCGTCGCGATGATCGTGCCGAGGATCGCGCCGCTCATCATGAGCGTGCCGATGTTGGGTCCGACGATGAAGCCGATCCCCAGCAGCGACGGCTGCAGGGTGGCGTCGGCCATGAACAGCCACTTGCCGCCGAACAGCGCCTTGGTGACGGCGACCGTGTCGGTGAGCACGCGCGCGCCGAGCTCCAGCAGCTTGAAGGCCGCGCCGAACAGGCTCGCCTCGAGCAGCATGCGCAGGCCGGTGGCGCCGGCCTTGCCATCGTCTTCGAGATCAGGCGCACGCTCGACGCCGCCGGTCTTCAGCACCTCCGCCGTCGCCACGCCCTCGGGGAACTTGAGCCGGGCATCGACGATGAGCGCGCGCCGCAGCGGGGTGGTGAACACGACGCCGAGGATCCCGCCCAGCACCACCATCATCATGATCGGCCAGTACTGGTAGTCGTTCCACGCGCCCATCATCACCAGCGCCGGCACGGTGAAGATGATCCCCGACACCGTCGACGCGCCGGCCGACGCGATCGTCTGCACCTGGTTGCTCTCCAGGATGTTCGAGCGGCGGAACGCGCGCAGCACGCCGAGCGCGATCGCCGACGCCGGGATCGACGCCGCCACCGTCATGCCGACGCGCAGGCCGAGGTAGGCATTCGCCGCCGCGGTCATCGCCGCCAGCAGCAGCCCGAGCACGACGCCCTTGAGCGTGATCTCCGGCAGCGAGCGCTGCGGTCCGACGAGGGGTGGGGGAAGGGGTTTGTCGTCGTGCTTCACGCGGCTCTCGGGGTTGCGGTGGCGCAAGCGTGCGCGCGCACGCGGGCCGCGCAAGGCCGGAGTCGCCGGAACGCCCGGGTCAGGTGGTACCGGTGTCGCTCGGTGGGCAGATCACTGCACGATCGTGTCGCGGACCGCGTTCGAGATGCGCAGGGGGCCCCGTGCCGGGGCGTAGAGCGCCTGGAACCAGATCGAAGTCCCGACCAGCCGAGGCATCGCAGGGACCTGGAAGGGAAGGCTGGTGAGTCCGGTGGTCGCCAGCACCGCGGGCAGCGCGACGCTGCTGGCGGGATCGATCCGGAGCATCCCCAGCGGGGGGAGCGGGATGGACGCCGCACCGAGCGACATCACGAGCTGGATGGCCGTCGGGCCACCGACGGGTGTCGCGTAGAGGTCGATGCCATAGGGAGCGTTGATCCGCGGCGCCGTCGGTGCGTCGACCTGCTGCCGGCGGTTCATCACGACGCTGCGCAGCGCGATGCACGCCGTCGACACGAGGTCGTCGTCGCCGTCGCCGTCGAGATCGGCGGCCAGCGCGCTCGTGGTCCAGAGGTAGCTCGTCGGAATCGAGAGCGGCACCAGGGAGAAGGTGCCGTTGCCGACGTTGCGGAAGAGGCCGGCCGGCCCGACCAGGTCGATGCGCCCGTCGGCGTCCTGATCGAGGGCCACGAACGTCCCGGCCGTGGCGCCGGCGATCGGTACCGGCGCGGCGAACGTGAAGTTGCCGAGGTTGCGCAACACGCGCGAGCCATCGAGGTCGATCAGGTCGATGCGACCATCGCCGTCGACATCCGCCGCGTGGCAGAGGCCAGTGCCGAGGCCGAGCGGCACGAGCGTGAACGTGGCGCTGCCGTTGTTGCGCAGCACGGTCGGCGGGCCCCAGAGGTAGTTGCCGCCGGTGTTCAGCACGAGATCGAGGTCGCCATCGCCATCGAGATCAGCGGCGAAGCTGCGGCGGTCGGCGAAGCAGGTCCCTGGCAGGCGGCCGACGGTGGCATCGACGAACACACCGGCGCCGTTGTTGAGGTAGAGCTTGCTCGTGCCCGGCCCCTGGGCGTTGCCCACGAACCAGTCGATGTCGCCGTCGCCGTCGAAGTCGCCCACCACCTGGTCGGTGCTGTAGTCGGCGTTGGCGGGCAGCGCGGTAGCGCTGACGTCGGTGAACACGCCTGCACCGTTGTTCCGGTAGACGAAGTTGGGCAGGTAGTCGTCGTTGACCATCAGGAGGTCGAGGTCGCCGTCGCCGTCGATGTCGACCAGGTCGGCCTCGTAGGTGGCACGCGCGGGCGGGGTCACGAGTCGCCCTGCCGTTCCGTTCGTGAAGTTGCCGTTGCCGTCGTTGACGAGCACGACGTTGCCGGAGAGATCGTTGGCGATGACAAGGTCGACGTCGCCGTCACCGTCGATGTCGCCGGCGGCGATGTCGTCCAACCGGCCGGTGACTTGCGGCAGGACAGCGGTGCGGCTGGTCGCGAAAGGGGCCTGCGCGCGGACCTCTGCGATGAGGCACAGGATGGCGAGGAGGAGAAGGGATCGCGTCCGGGTCACGGGAGGCTCCATCGCGGCGGCAACGCAAAGTGTGTGCCTGTCGAGACTCCGGCAGGGGGTCTCGGCTCGGACCGAGTGTGTTACGCCGGGGGAACCGTTGCGCCGCGTCGGCTTTGCGCTGCTGTCGTCCCGGCCTACCGCGCCGGCCATGAGCCTCCTTCGCTCGTTCTCGGACGAGGTCGCCCGCGTCGTCGATCTCGTCCGTCCCGCGGTGTTGCACGTCCAGACCCTGCGCGCGGGCCGCCGCGCGCTCGGCAGCGGGTCGGCGGTGATGGTCACGCCCGACGGTTTCGCCCTCACCAACAGCCACGTCGTGCGCGGCGCGGAGGCGATCGAGATCACCGGCGGCGACGGCAGCGGCGCGCTCGCCGACATCGTCGGCGACGATCCCATCACCGACCTCGCGGTCCTGCGCGTGTCGGCGCGCACGGAGGCGGGCAGTGCGGGACTCGGCGACTCGAACGCGCTCCGCGTCGGCCAGACCGTCATCGCCGTCGGCTCGCCGCTGGGCCTCGCGCACACGGTCACCCTCGGCGTCGTCAGCGCGCTCGGCCGCACGCTGCCGGCGGCCAATGGCCGGCGCATCGAGGGCGTCGTGCAGACCGACGCGCCCCTCAACCCGGGCAACTCCGGTGGCCCGCTGGTGGGCGCCGAGGGCACCGTCGTCGGCATCAACACCGCGATCGCGCCGGGTCAGGGGCTGTGCTTCGCGATCCCTGCGAACACCGCGCAGTTCGTGCTGGCCGAGATCCTGCGCCACGGCCGCGTGCGGCGCGCGCGCCTCGGCATCGCCGCGGAGGAGGCACTCCTGCCGAAGATCCTCGCGGAGCGACTGCTGCTCGAAGTGCCGCGCGGCATCGCCGTGCGCGGCGTCGAGCCCGGCTCGCCCGCGGCGGTGGCCGGCGTCTTGGCTGGCGACGTACTGGTGCGCGCCGACGGCCGCACGCTCGCGTCGATCTCCGATCTGCATCGCGCGCTCGGCGGCGAGGCGATCGGCCGTCGGCTCGAACTCACGGTCGTGCGCGCCAGCGGGCTGCAGCGGGTGACGGTGCAGCCGATCGAGCTGGCCGCGTAGCGCTCAGCGCGGTGGTCTCCAGCGGGATCAGGGGATCGTGCGCACGCGCGCGATCGGTCCGCCGGCCTGCAGCGTGCCCGTCGCCGCGCCCACGTTGCTGAGCGAGTACACGTAGCGGTTGGCGCAGACGAGCGGGCCCACGTGCACGAGCCGGCCGACCGTGCTGCGCAGGGGGAGCGGGCTGGCGCTCGGATCGACGTACATCCACTGCACGCCGAAGCCCAGACCGGTGACACCGGCGCTGGGTAGCGCGAAGCTGAGCGACGCCCCGCCGGCAGCATCGGTGGTCGTGGCGATCGACGCGGTCATGTCGACCAGCAGCGTGCAACCGGTGACGCCCCACGGCGTGAGATCGAGCGGCAGCGGGATGGCGCCGAGCAACGACGTCAGATCGAAGCCCAGGAGCGCGAACGCCGGTTGGCTGGCGGTGGCATTCGCGAGCGTGAAGGTCACCGTGCTGCCGGGCATGTACGCCGGTGTGCTGCTGGTCGAGTTCACTGCCGCGGTCGAGCACGCCGTGCCCCACGAGATCGCTTCGCCGGCGGTGGTGCGCTCGAAACAGCGATCCATGCGCCAGCCGTTCACGCTGCCGGTGCCGTACGACTTGCACTCGATCAGGAAGTTGGGGCCGTTGAAGACCCACGGCGTGATGGGCAGGCTCACCCAGTCGAGCGGGCTGCTGTTGGCGGCGCGCGCGGGGACGTTGACGAGTCGCCGCGGGAACACGACCGTCGCGTCGGCGCCGAGGTTGCTCGCGAAGGTGCTGCTGAGCGTGGTCAGGTCCGCGGTCGTACTCGATAGTCCGACCTCGAAGTCGACGGTCACGCCGGCGAAGTCGGCGGTCGTCGCCGTGCGGCGGAAGCCGACCTCGACGACCGACGTGCCCGAGCTGAACGGCGCGATGTAGAGGTTCTGCGAGATGCCGTTCTGCGTGGCGTAGCCGACGCCGGTGCCGTTGTTGCCAGCCCACACGGTCTCGTAGCCGGCGGGAAGGACGCGGGAGGTCTGTGCCGGGAGGGCGCCCAGCAGTGAGAAGAAAGGGAGGAGTCGTTTCATGGGTGAGGTCGCGTGAGGAGCGGGGAGTCTAGCCTAGGCTTCCGCTGTGCAACGCGCCCGCCCTCTCCCGCTGGTCCTGCCACGGGTCTTCCTGCCACTGATCCTCCTGCTGGCCGCCTGCGGCGGGGAATCCGCGACCGCGCTGGCCGATGCGCACCGCGCCGCCAGTTCGGCTGCGCTCGCCAGGATCGCTGCGCTGGCACCCATCGTCGAGAAGCAACCCGCCCTCGGCGAAGACCGATGGAAGCTGCCCGACGGCCTCCGCCTCGACTGCGTTCCGTTCGGCGAACGCATCGCCGACGACGGTACGCGCACGCCGAACCCCGCATACAACACGGCCATCGCCTTTGCGGAGCATCTGGCGAAGCCCGGCGAGGCAGCCAGTCTGGAGTGGCAATCGGGCAACAAGGACACGTTCCTCCTGCTCGTCGACAAGAGCGATCGCTGGTTGCTCGAGACGGCGGCCTTCCTCGAGATGGGGCGAGGGCGCTACGGGTCCGAGCCGGTCCTCTCGAACCTGAAGCAGGACCTCGATTGGCTCGAGCGGACCCGCTACCTCCTCGTCCTACGGCTTCCCACACGTCAGCCGCCGGGCCTCGTCATGCAGGAACTCCGCGCTGGCGAGATGAAGACGTTCACTCCGGGCCGCGTGACCGGTGACGCGCTGCTCTACGACCTCGAGAAGAGTGCGCTGGTCGGCGGTTTCCCGATCGACGTGACGAGCGCGGCGTCCGAGGAGGTGAGGAATGCCAACGTCCACGGCCAGCTCGCCGGCAAGCTCGCCGAGGCGGTGAATGAGTTCGTCCTCGAGCGCGTGAGCGCGGTCGGGCGCGCGCTGCGCTAGTGCCGGCGCGCCGGTCGAATCGCGGGCTCATCGCGCGAACATCGTGCGGTACCACGCGCGCAGCGCCGCTCGGACCTTGGCGCCCCACGCCTTGACGCGCTGCCACGCGCGGAACGAGCGCAGCCAGGCGTGCAGGCGATCGCGCCAGCCGGTGAACCACGCGTAGACAGTGCGGAACCAGCCGACGCTCAGCAGCGTGGGCCGGGTGAGCGTGAACAGGCGGGCGGCCACCGCAGTCCCGAGGATCTTCGCGGCGACGAACACGCTGACGCCCGCCTTGACGTGACCGGTGCCGATCAGCCAGAGCCCGAGGAGCTTGGCGGGCAGCAACAGCACCATCGGCACGAGGAACACCGCCATCGCCGGGTACGGCGGCAGCCGCGCGATACGCGCCTCGACCCAGCGTACCGGCGGCAGCCGACCGAGCCCCGCCATCGCGGCGGTGAGCGTGTTCCACACCCACTCTTCGAGGACGACCCAGATCGCGGCCAGTAGCGTGCCGAGTCCGCGCAGGACACGGCGGGGCCATGACGGTTGCGATGCGGCTGGGTGTGGGGTCATCGGTTGGCGCGGCGGCCCGGCGCGGAATTGCTACAGTCCCGCACACCCGGTTTGCGTTCGTGGAGTCCGAACATGCTCGAAAGCCTCACCCGCTTCAAGAGTCGACGACGGCAGCGGTGGCGCGCCGCGCGCATGCAGGCGTTCGTGAACCTGATCGAGCCGGCGGCACACGCGCGCGTCCTCGACGTGGGCGGCACCGCGGAGCTGTGGGACATGGTCGATGTGCCGCTCGATGTGTGGTTGTTGAACCAGCCCGGGGTCGTGGCAAACGCGCCCGAGACCGGGCGCGCGGATCGCCACTTCCTGGTCGGCGATGCGTGCGATCTGAGCCGCTTCGCCGACGGCGCGTTCGACGTCGTCTTCAGCAACAGCGTGATCGAGCACGTGGGCGATCGGACGCGCATCGAACGTTTCGCCGCGGAAGTGTGTCGCGTCGGCGTCAGCTACTGGGTGCAGACTCCAAGCTACCTGTTTCCCATCGAGGCGCACACGGGCTGGCCCTTCTTCTGGTTCTACCCGCGGGCAGTGCGCGCAGCCGTCGCGCGCCGGTTCGATCGCGCGGTGGCCGACGAGGTCGTCGTGGATCCGATCGCCAACACCACGTGCTTCACCCTGCGCGAGCTGCGTGCACTTTTTCCGGATGGCGAGGTCTTCACGGAGCGCGTTGCGGGCTGGCCCAAGTCGTGGAGCCTCTACCGCGCGGGAGGCGTCGATGCGCATCGTTGATCTGGCACGCATCGGGGCTCGTCGGCTGCGATACGAGGCCGCCGAGCAGCTCTACCTGAAGCTCGGTGTGGATCGGACTCGACCGGTCGCGATCCGCGGCATGGTCAACGAGCGATGCAACTACAAGTGCAGCTACTGCGCCTTCTGGAGGCTGCCCGCCTACCGCAACGAGATGACCCTCGCGGATTGGCAGCGCGGGCTCGCGGGTCTGCGCGCTTGGCTCGGTCCATTCACGATCCAGTTCTCCGGCGGCGAGCCCTTCCTGTGGAAGCCGTTCCTCGAGCTGGTCGCCTGGTGCCACGAGCAGGGGATCCGATGGGGCGTGATCACCAACGGCTCCGCGCTCACGCCCGGCGTGGTCCAGCGGTTGGTGGCGGCGCGTCCGCTCAATGTCGACGTCTCCGTCGACGGCCCCGACGCTGATTCGCACGACACGGTGCGCGGCGTCGCCGGCTCGCTGGCGAGGATCGGCGCGGGCCTCACGCGGCTGCGAACCGCCCGCGACGCCGCCTGCGCCCGCTTCGCCATCCGCATCAAGCCGACCGTGCATCGCCACAACCTCCGTCATCTCGATGCGCTCGTCGCATGGACGCAAGAGGTGGGCGCCACCTCCATCGACTTCAGCCCGGTGCGGCCGTGGACCACGGAGGTCGACCGCGACCTGTGGATCGAGAGCGAAGCAGACAGCGCGGCCCTCGCGGCCATGGTCGAGACCCTGATCGCGTTGCGCCTCGGCGGTGCCCCGATCGAGACGGAGACCGCGCGCTTGCGCGCGATGCCGGCGCACTTCCGGCGCGAGGTGGTCACGCCGAGGTTGGCGCCCTGCCGCGTGGGTCTGCGCGACTTTCACATCCTTCCGGACGGCGAGGTGCGGATGTGCTGGCACTACCCAGCGATCGGCGACATCCGGATGTCGAGCGCGCGCGACCTCTGGTACGGCGACGTCGCCACGCGGCAGCGCTCGGCGATGATGAGCTGTGCGAAGTTCGGCTCGGTCGAGTGCGCGGCGTCGTGCCTCGCGCACCGCTCGTTCGGCGAAGACCTGCGTCGAGGGATGTTGCTCTTGCGGCGCGCGCGTGCGGGGACACCGGAGGGGTAGGGGGGTGGCCGCGCTGAAGACGCTCGCCGTGTTCGCCGGCTTCGCGGCGCTGGTCGTCGCGTTCTGGCCGAAGGCTGTGGAGGTCCCGCATTCTGTGGCGCAGGCGTCGGGCGCGTCGCCAACGGAGTCCATCCAGGTCACCTCCGACGTCGCTTCCGCCGAGGCGGCCGCACGCGTCGAGTTGCCCGATGACGATCCACGCGAACTGGAGCCGATGCTCCTGCGTGGGCGGTGTGTCGATCAGCGCGGCGCGCCGATCGTCGGCGTGACCGGGCGGATCACGGGCAAACCCACGACGAAGGTGCGCATGGCGGCGTGGTGCGCGCGGCATCCGGAGCCGGGACCGTTGGATGAGCGGTTCACGACCGACGTCGACGGGGTCTTCGAGCTGCGCTTCTGGCCGCCGCCGCCGTTTCAGTTCTCGTTCGCCGTGGAGAAGCTCTGCCACACGTCGGCGAGCAGGCACTGGGCGGAGCTGGCGCCGGGCTCGACGAAGGATGTCGGCGATCTCGTGATGGCATCGGGCACGTTGCTGCGCGGGCGTGTCGGCGATGTCGAGGGCATTGCGGCTGCGCACGCCAGCCTCGGCTTCCGCCGCGTCGGCGGCGCGGTTGGGACGGACGGAGCGGCTAGCGTCGACTCGTTCATCGCCGCGCACGACGGCGTCTTTGTCGGGCGCATGCCGCTGGCTGCGGGTGACTACACCGTGGCGGTGGCACACCGCGAGGTCGTGCGACCCGCGCGCGTGACGGTCTCCGGCATGCCCGTGGAGCAGGTCGTCGATGTCGTGCTCGCACCCGTCGATCCCACGGCGACGCTCCGCGGCGTCGTCGTCGACGAGGCGGGCACGCCGGTTCCTTCGGTGATGGTGACCCCGGTCCCTACACCGAAGGGCGGGTTCTTGGCGGTTGGGACCGACCTCGAGGGTCGCTTCGAGATCCGCCGATGGATGCCCGACGCCCCTGACGAGATCGCGCTCTACCTCGAGCACCGGGATTTCGATCCCCCGCTCGCCCTCCAGACCTTCGCGTGGGGTCGCGGGGACCTTCGCTTCGTGCTGCGCCGGTCGCTCGAGGTGGAGGTCGCCGTCGTGCCACGCGGTCCGCCCGTCGGAGACTTCTCCGTGAGGCTCCTGAGCGCCGGATCGGCGAGCTCTGGAGAGGTCCGTGCGCGGGGCCGGGGCAGCGAGGCTCCGGTCGTGGTGACCCGGGTGCAGCGCGGCGAGTACTTCGTCTTCGTCACGCCAGCGGGCGAGGCTCTCGCGTCGAGCGGGCTCGTGCCCGTCGCTGTGACGGGACCGGGCCGCGCGCGGGTCACCGTCAGCCTCGACCCTATCGCGAAGCGGACGTTGCGTGTCCAACGCACCGACGGCGCGCCGTTGGTCGGCGCGTCGGTCCAGCTCGTCGATCCGGGCGGCCACGCCGGCAGACTCCGGGTGTTCGCCGTGGACGAAGCCTCTCTGTCGTCTCCGCACGGGAGTGCGCTGCGGATCCAGCGGGCGAAGACCGATGCGCGTGGCGAGGTCGTCCTATGTGGCCCGGCTGGCCGCGCCCTCGCCCTGTGGCTGCCGGGGCCGAAGCATGCGCCGACCTGGGTCGGTGACGTGCGCCTCGACGTTTCGGCGCCGATGGTCGTCACCGTGTCGTCGGGTGGGCAGGTGATCGGCTCGATCGGCCCGCTCGAGTTGTTGGGCGAATGGCGATTCGACGCGGGGTTGCCGTTCGTCGGTCCGATCCCCGGTGGCCAGATCTTCTCGGCGCCGGCCGTGTCGTTGCTGCGTGACGGCAACGGCACGCCCGAAGAGCACCCGGCGCGACCCGTGCCGCTCGACGAGTTCGGCGGCTTCACCATCGACGACGTGCCGGCGGGGACCTGGCGCATCCTGGTCGTGCGCACGCGCGGACGTGGCGGCGTGGGATCGCGAGAGGCATTCGACGCCGACACGGTCGACGTCCGTGCGGGGGCGGCGACGCGGGTCGACGCCGACCTCTCGCGCTTCATGCCGGGCGACCTCGAAGGCCTCGTCCTGCGCAACGGCATCCCGCTCGCAGAGACGGAGGTGCGCCTGTCCGTCGAAGGTCGGGGCGTGGGCTTCGAGACCGCGCGTACCGACGCGCAGGGTCGGTTCCGCGCCCGCCTGCGTCCGGGCGAGTACGGCCTCGCGGTCGTGTCGGCGGAAGGCAACGTGTCGCCGGCCACACCCCGTGTCCTCGTCAGGAGCGACCAGCGGGCGAACTGCACGTTCCACGTAAGCGATCGATGAGCCCGATCGCTGCCTTGCGGACCTCTACAGGTCGCGCGCCACGCGGAAGCCGATCATCATGCCCATCGCCTCGGCGTTGGTGCGGTCACGCGCTGCGATGCGCGACAGCTCCGGGGCCAGCGTCCATGCGCCGCCCTTGAGTACGCGACCCTCGCCCTTCGAGCAGGCGTCGGCGACGGCGCGGTCGGACGTGCGCGCCCAGCGCTCCTCGTCGTAGGCATCGGCGACCCACTCCCACACGCCGCCGGCCATGTCCTCGACACCGAACACGGAGCAGCCCTTGGGGTTGCTGCCCACCGGCGTCTGCCGCACGGAGGAGTCGAAGCGCACGTTGGCCATCGTGTCGAGGAACTGATCGCCCCACGGCCAGGTCCAGCGGGTGTGGCCGCGCGCCGCGTATTCCCACTCGGCCTCCGTGAGCAGGCGCACGCCCGCCCACGTGCAGTAGGCCTGCGCGTCGAGCCAGCTCACGTGCGTGACGGCGTGCTGCAGCAGCTCCGGCGGGCAGGTGCCATCCGTCCAGTGCGCGGGAGCCTTGTGTCCGGTCGCCAGCACGAACTCACGGTAGTCGGCGTTGGTGACTTCGCGCTTGCCGACGGCGAAGGCCTTCGCGAAGCGCAGCGTGCGCGCGGGGCGCTCGTCCTGACGGCCGGCGCCGTTGAGATCGCCGACGATGCCGTCGCCGGCGGGGATGGTCACCATCGCGCCGCGATAGCGGAGCGAGCCTTCGCCGTCGGGCGATGCGCTGCAGCCGAGCGCGAGCGCGAGCAGACCCAGAGTGAAGACGCGGCGGATCATCGTGCCACCTTCCGGCCGATGCCCGGCACGAAGTTCGAACCCGCGAGGTCGATGGCCTTGGGGTCGAGCGGTTGGAATCCGGAGCCGCTCATCGCGGTGCCCGGCGCACCGCCCTGCATGAGCTGATCGACGATCGCGCGCGCGACCGGTGCCTCGACGAGCGGCATGAGCTGGGACAGCGTGCGTTCGCCGAGGTCCTTGGTCTGCTGCTCGAGGCCCTGGCGGCCGAGGTCACCGAGCGCGTTGCGATCGACCAGCGCCATGCGCTGCGCTTCGGCGAGGTAGCCGTCCACGACCTGGTCGACGGCGTTGGTGGTCTCGGCGGAGAGCTTGGCATCGAGCAACCGGCGCTCGACGCTGAGGCGCGCCCGCGCGTGGCCGGCGCGCACCTGGCGCATGCGCGCGACGGTGCGCTCGACCTGTTGGAAGCGCTCGACCTCGTCCTCGCCGATGGGGCCACCGCGGCGCACGCCGCTTTGAGCCGGGGTGGTGGCAGCGGCCACCTGCACCTGCAGCTCGCCCAGCGCCTTCTCTGCGGCCACGGCTCGCTCGCGCAGCGCGGTCACCGCGGTGCTGAGGTCGCTCGTGTCGGCGACGGTCTGCGTCGTCGGTGCGCGGTCAGACGTATCGGTGTTCGGTGCCACCGGAACGGCCGCGACGGTGATCTGAGGAAGAGGCTGCGAGGCCCCCATCCAACCGGCGGCGAAGCCGGCGGGCAGGGAGGCGAGGGCGCAGACGAAGGCGGTGCGAAGCGTGTTCATGGTCGATCTGGCCCCCCAAGCGCGACCCACCCACCGGCCGGCTCACACCTCTTCTTCTCCTCTTCTCTCCGCCCTTCGCACGGCGTCATTCGCGGCGGAGCGGAACTGCTTTCGCCCACGGTCCTGAGCCGGCGCGAGCGACCTCCTCGCTTCCCGGGGCAAGCCCGCTTCGGGCACTCCATTCACGAACTGACAACCCATGATGACCCAACCCCAAGAGAAGAATGTGCGCGGCCTGTTCCTGATGGTCGCCACGGCGATCGTCCTCACCGCCTGCGGCGGCAGCAAGAAGACGAACAACGCTGGCCCGTCCGCGTTCGCCACCGGGATGAACACCGGCGAGTTCTCCACCTACGCCAACGACAAGGGCAAGGCCTCGACGCTGAACTCGTTCGGCGCCGGCGCACTGCCGCGCAAGTTCGACCTGCGCGACACCAACACTGTCCCCGCGCCCGGCAATCAGGGCCAGCAGTCGAGCTGCGTCGGCTGGGCCTCGGCGTTCGG
Source organism: uncultured candidatus Brocadiaceae bacterium (assembly GCA_964418595.1). Taxonomy (GTDB): domain Bacteria; phylum Planctomycetota; class UBA1135; order UBA1135; family UBA2386; genus CAYQMF01. The sequence continues at coordinate 61,257 of CAYQMF010000001.1, read as the reverse complement.
CATGAAGTCGATGCAGGAGGCCGCCGAGGAGCAGTGGCGTCCCGATGATCCGACCCGACAGTTCAGCCCGTCGTTCATCTACAACCAGATCAAGCAGCCGGGGGGCGGCAGCCAGCCCAAGGACGCCGTCGACATGATGGTGCAGAAGGGCTGCCCGACGCTGGCCACGATGCCATACACGGAGAGCAGCGATGCGGCGTTGCCGACGGCGGCGGCGCTCGAGGAGGCCGCGAAGTACCGGGCCAAGCGCGCAATCCAGGTGCAGGGCAACGAGGCGAGCGTCAAGGCCGCGATCGCCGGCGGCAGCCCGGTCGTGGTCGGCGTGATGCTCTACGAGCCCTTCATGAACGGCCTCGGTGCGGCGGCGCGCTTCGGCCCGGAGCACATCACGGGCCAGTTCGCCGGCGGTCACGCCATGTGCATGATGGGCTGGGACGACGACAAGGGTGCGTTCCTGACCCTCAACTCGTGGGGCCCGAGCTGGGGCGACCGCGGGTTCTGCTGGCTCGACTATCGCCTGCTGACGACGCCGTTCCCGCAGAAGCCGGAGTGGCCGATCATCGCGATGCTCTACACGGTCGAGGACATGCCCAACGCCGGCCGCCAGCAGGCCGAGTTCCCCACCAACCTGTCGGCGACGAGCGACAACCCCAACTTCGTGACGCTGCGTTGGACGGCGGCGAAGAGCGTGCAGGGCTACAAGGTCCAGCGCGCCGAAGACGGCCAGAACTGGGTCGAGGTCGTGGCGAACACCCGCGACACGTCGGTCAACGATTCGCCGTCGGACACGCGCACGTATTCGTATCGCGTGCTCGGCATCAAGGGCGTCGATCGCCAGACCAACCAGGAAGAGTTGACGGCCCCTTCCAACGTCGTGCAGGGTCGCCGTGGCCAGGGTGGCGGTGGCGGCAATGCGCCGGCCAACGTCCAGGCGACCACCGACCTGCCGCTGACCGTGCAGATCCGTTGGGACGCGATGAACGGCGCGGAGCGCTACCTGGTGGTCCGCTCGGAGAGCGCGAACACCGGCCCGTATGACATCGTCGACTACACGTCGGCGACGACCACGCAGGACATCCCGCCCACGCAGGGCGTGATCTTCTACTACCGCGTGGCGGCGATCCTGGCCCAGGGCCCGAGCGGCTTCTCCGCCGCGGTCGAGGGCAAGACCAGCTCGCAGGCGCCGCTGGACCTCTCGGCGGACGACATGCTCTACCCGATCAACACCGCGACGTTCGCCCCTGCGGACATGGTGCCGGGCAACAACTACGAGTGGCCCTACTGGGTCGTGACCAACTGGAGCCAGCAGGCCGTGCCGACCAACCGTCACGTCGTGCTCGTCGGGCTGTTCCGTCCGGCGGCGCAGGGTGTCGAGGCGCACGTCGTGCAGGCCTACGCCATCGACCACGGCAACGGCTTCGCCGCCGACACCACGGTCGTCGCGCAGCGCATCCCGTTCCAGTACAGCGGCCAGAGCCTGCAGGGTCAGGCGATCCCGCGCGGCAACTACTACTGGTTCGTCGGCGCCTACCTGCTCGACGAGCAGGGCCGGATCGTCGAGGACGCGTTCCAGAGCGACAACGAGTTCTACCTGCTGGACCGGGTGAAGGTGTACGGCTCGAACTGAGCCGACCCCTTGAAGGCCGGCATTCGGGATCGACGCGGCTCCGGCGCGTCGCTCGAATGCCGGCCTTGCGGCGTCATGTCGCGAGGCCGGCCATGCTCACCCCGATCGACACGCCGCGGCTGACGCTGCGGCCCTTGCGGTTCGACGACGCGCCGTTTCTCGTCGAGCTGCTCAACGACCCCGCCTTCCTGGAGCACATCGGTGACCGGGGCGTGCGCGATTGCGCCGGCGCGGAGCAGTACCTGCGCACCGGGCCGCTCGCGATGTACGAACGGCACGGCCTCGGACTGCTGCTCGTCGAGCGGCGCGCCGGCGGCGACGCGGCACCCACATCGATCGGGATCTGCGGTCTGTTGCAGCGCGACTCGCTGCCCGCCCCCGACATCGGCTTCGCCTTCCTGCCGGCGCATCGTGCGCAGGGCTACGGATACGAGGCAGCGGCCGCGGTGCTGGCCTTCGGGCGCAGGCAGCTCGGCCTGGCCCGCGTGCTCGCAATCGCGTCGCCGGCCAACCATGCCTCGCATCGTCTTCTCGCGCGGCTCGGTTTCCGCGCAACAGGTCGCGTGCGACCGGCTCCGGACGAAGGCGAAGTCTGCTTGTTCGAGGCGAGCTTGACGCGGTAGGGACCGCCGGTGTCGCGTGCCGGGCTACGCCCCGCTGCCGGGCTCCAGCGACCACCCCCAGCCTGACGCAGCGCCCATGCGGCGGAGCCATGCGGGTTGTGGAGTCGCCGTCCTCGGCGCGACGTGCCTGGAAATACCGGTCGCGCACGCGTCGTTCCGGTTGCCATGACCCGCATCCCTCTCCTCTCCGCTCTGTTCGCTCTGGCTCTCACCGCCTGTTCCGGCGAGACGGCACATGGCTCTGGCGGCACGCCGCCCGCCCCCGAGACCGGGGGGCCGGCAATGCTCCTCGTCGAGGGCAACGACACCATGCAGTACACGGTCAAGCAGCTCACCGTGAAGGCAGGCCAGCAGGTGAAGCTCGTGTTCAAGAACATCGGCTCGATGCCGAAGGCCGCCATGGGGCACAACCTGGTCGTGCTGAAGGAGGGCGTCACCGCGATGGCGTTCGGCCCGTCGGTGGTGGCCAAGGGCACGGCCGACAACGGCTACCTGCCGGACGACGCCAAGAAGGATGTGATCGCCCACACCAAGCTGCTCGGCCCCGGCGAGCACGACACGATCGAGTTCATGGCACCCGAGAAGCCGTGCACGCTGGAGTACGTGTGCACCTTCCCCGGCCACTTCGCGCTCATGAACGGCAAGATCACCGTCCAGTGAAGGCGGCGACGGTCACGTCCGGCGGCAGAAGCACGAGCTCTTGATCTCGACGTCGGCCCAGCGCCAGGCGTCTGCGAAGCGCGCGTGTACTGCGTCGGCTTCGGCGGTGGCGCCCTTGCGCCGCAGGCACTCCTCGAGGCCGTGCAGCGCCCAGCCGTTCTCCTTGTGCCGCTCGAGGTCCTTGCGATACACGGCCTCCGCGGCGTCGACGCGCCCGGCCTCGAGGAGCAGCGCCCCGAGCGCGTGGCGCGTCGGCATCATCCAGCCCCACGGCTCGTCGTAGCGCAGGGCGTCGTCGCGAACGACGGCCTGTTCGAGCGCCTGGAATGCCGCGGCGGGATCGCCGGCGCGGAAGGCGACTTCGCCTTCGAGCATCGCTTCGCCGATGGCGAGCACGGTGCGCGCCGGGTTGTTGCCCATGAGCGCGGCCTCCGGCACCGCGGCCAGCGCCGCGGCGAATGCCGCCTGCTCGATCTTCGCCTCCGGCAGGCGACCGAGCGCCGCGAGCGCGACGCCGCGTCCGTATCGCCAGAACGCCCGCGTGACCGGCAGCCAGTCCGGCGGCTCTGGCTCGCGCAGCATCTCCTCCCATCGCCCGAAGCGCACCAGCGCATGCGTGGGCACCGCCATGTAGCCGTCGAGGAAGAGCGGCATCGCCTTCACCACCTCCGCGGGCAACTCGCGCACCGTCGCGCGCGCGTTGGCGATCGCCTCCTCGGCGCGGCCGAGGAACATGCAGGCGTACACCAGGAAGTGGTAGTTGTGCCCGCGATACAGCTCATAGAACCCCTCGCGCCCGGTGCGCGCGACGATCGCGAGGTCGGCGGCGATGCCGACGCGATTGGCCTCGGCGGCCTCGGCGTAGCGCCCGCCGCGGATGTAGGCGTGCGAGGGCATGTGCACGAGGTGGCCGGCCGCGGGCACGAGGGTGCGGAGCCGATCGGCGGCGGGCACACAGCGCTCCGGCTGCGGTGATCCCTCTGTGGCGTGGATGTAGAGGTGGCACCCCTGCGGATGGCGCGGGTGCGCGGCGAGCAGCTTCTCGAGCACGGCGAGGATCTCTGGCGTGCGGCCCTTGGGGGAGCCGTCGTCGTTCCACAGGTCCCACGGCTGCAGGTCCATGAGCGCTTCCGCGTACAGCGCGGCCACGTCGGGGTGGTCACCGTGCGCGTGGTAGGCCGCGCCCATCGCGTCGGCATAGGCCAGGTCGAGGGCCTTGCGGTCGGCGGGCGCCGGCCAGGCGTAGCGCTGGCCGATGGCGTGGATCAGCGCGCGCTCCACCGGCGGACGCTTGCTCGCCAGCGCCGCCGCGCGCGCCGCGTTGTCATTGGCGAACTTTGCCGCCTCCTCCGACATCTCCATGTTGTTGATGTGCGGGCCCGCGCAGTAGGCGAGGCCCCAGTACCCCATCGCGAAGTCCGCGTCGGCGGTGACTGCGGCGGAGAAGGCGCGTCGCGCCTCGTCGTGGTGGAACGCGTAGCACCACAGGAGTCCGCGGTCGAACTGCATCTGCGCGGCGGTGACCTTCGTCGCCACCGGGAAGGTGTGGCGGCCGAGGTCGAGCGTCGGGTCGACCGTGGCGGTGTTGCAGGCGGTGAGAGTCGCGAGGACGGCCGCCAGCGCGGCGGCACGGCGAACGGGGTGGATCTGCATCGGGGGTTGGCTTGCGCGGCATCTTCGCGCCTGGATGGTCGGCCTCCAACGGTTCGTTGTGGGCGTGAACCTTCGCAGGCGGAAGGCCGTTGGCCGGGACCGGAGTCAAGCCGTGGCAACAACCCTCGTCTCGGCAGCGGCGCTGACAGCAGCTCTCGTTCCGGAGCTGTGGAGCGCGGCGGCCGGGCTCGTCCTGTTGCCGCAGCGAACCGCCGCCGGCCTCATCGCGACGCATGCCCTGGCATGGAACGCCGACTGCGAACCGCGGACGCGGGCGCTCGCGATCCAGTATGTCGCCGAGAGCCCGGTCGCCGTGGACGCGATTCCCGAACTCCGTTGCCTCGCCGAAACGGCGGGCGATGTCGGCGTGCGTACTGCGGCCGCATGCGCATTGGGGCGCTTGCCCCGCACACGGCTTGCCGCGCGCGCGGCAGCCTGCACTGCGGCGCTCGCGCTCGTTGCGAGCGACTCACCGGTCGAGGTTCGCATCGCCGGATTGCGGGCTGCGGTCGAGAGCAGGCCGGGGTTCCTCGTCCGCGACCGTGTGCGGAATCTGGTCGAAGACCACGATGCGCCAAAGGCACTCCGCGACGACGCCCGCGCTCTCCTCAGCCGCACCGGGTGGCGCGACTGAGTGTCGGCCCTTGACGCCTGCGCGTGCGCGTCGACGTTCGTCAGCAGCGGCACGCGCCCCCGCTGTCACTCACGCCCTGCCACGCGCAGGCCGTGCCGACGAGGGAACGTGCCAGCGGCACCGGAACCAGGATCGGCGGCGTGAACCGGCCGAGGACGACAACGTGGGGCGTGCAGGGCGTGCCCGCGGTGCTTGACGGTCACACTCGTGTTGGACGATCCGGGTACGTTCCCGGCACCATGCGCGCCCTCATCGCCGTCGTCCTGTCCTCCGCCTTCGCCCATGCGCAGGCTATCGGCATCTTCGGCACCGGCTGCGGTTCGCGCCCGAGCGAGTTCGTTGCCTACGGGGTCCCCAGTCCGGGCGGTCGCGTCGAGACGATCCTCCGTGGCGGGGCAATCGCACCACACGCATTGTTCGTGGGTGCAAGCCGTACGTCCTGGCTCGGCGTGACCCTGCCGTGGACGCTGCCCGTCGAGATGGGCTTCGCTCTCGGCTGCGAGTTGCTCGTCTCGCCGGACGTCGTCGTGCCGCTCGCCGTGGATGCGGCCGGCAACGGTGGCGTGGACTTCATCGTGCCTGCCGACTTCGGCTCGGTGTTCCTCCAGGTGGCCGGGCTTCCGTCGACGGAGTCGCGCTACCTGACGCGCGCGGTGGCGGTCACGTTCGGACCCGCCGCGACGGCAAGTGTCACGGGCGGCGTGCGTCGGCGTGCGGATGCCGTGCCGGTCGGCAACGCGCGGGTCACCCTGTTCACGCCGGGCCTGAGCACATTCGGCGAGGCGCGCAGCGACGCCGCGGGAGCGTTCGCGGTGACGGCGCCGCCCCTCGGGCGCTTCCGTTTCGGTGTCGCCGCGCCGGGCTTTGCCTACGTCGAAGGCGACGTCGACGTGGTCGCGGGCGGCGTGATCCGCGATGCGATGCTCGACCCCGAGACCCACCTGGGCGAATGGCGCGTGATCGGCACCACCGCGCCGACGACGCTGGATGCCACCGACGTGTCGATCCTGCTGCCCGACGGTCGCGTCTTCTACTGCCACGACACGCAGGATCCGATCGTGTTCGATCCGGTGACCGGCGTTGTGCAGTTCCCTGCCGGCTCCGGCAGCGAGCAGGGCTGCACGAACCTCACGCTGCTCGACGACGGCAGCGTCATCCAGGTCGGCGGCCAGGCTGGCGCCAACTTCCGCAACGCGACGCGCATGGTGAAGCGTTGGTCGCCGGCGCTCGGCTGGTCGCGTCTGCAGGACCTGCTGCACCCGACCGGGCGGTGGTATCCGGGGCTTGCGCGCCTCGCCGACGGGCGGCTCCTGGTGATGGGCGGCGGCACGGCGCCGAACGCAGCGCGCACCAACACCTGCGAGGTCTTCGATCCGCGCACCGGGCAGTGGCAGTGGACGGGCTCGATGGGCGCGGCCGTCGAGTTCCCGCCGTGCGGGTTGCTGTACGACGGTCGGGTGCTGCGGACGTGGGGCGGGCCCGAGCTGTACGACGTCGCGGCGGGCACATGGCGCGCGACCGGCGCCATGGTCGCTCCCGCGCGCGGCTGGCCGGGGCACTCCGATCACAGCCTGCTCGTACTGACGGATCGCCGCGCGCTCATCGTCGGGGTCGACGTGGGGCAAGCGGGCGCAGGCGCGTCGATGGTGGAGTTCTTCGATCCCGTCGCGCAGCGCTGGAGCGCCGGGACCAGCCCTTCGCTCCGGCGCTCGCAGGCAGAGGTCGTGTACCTGCCCGACGGCCGCGTGTTCGTGGGTGGTGGCGACGTGACGACGCAGGCGACGTCCGAGCCCTCGTTGTTCGGGATCGTCAAGCGTTGCGACGTGTACGACCCGCGCACCGACACCTGGCGGCGGGTGCAGGACGGGCTGTGGTTCCGCGAGTACCACGCCGTGACCCTGCTCGTGCCGGACGGACGCGTCGTCACCACGGGCGGCACCAACATCAAGTTCCGCAACACGCCGCTGTCGGCGGACATCGAGGCGTGGTCGCCACCGTACCTGTTCCGGGGTGTGCGGCCGCGCATCGACGCGCTCGCGTCGACGACGCTCACGCGTGGTGGGCAGGTCGCCCTCTCGGTCTTCCCGGCCACGGCGCTCACCCGTGTGGTGATGCTCGGCACCGGAGCGCACACCCATTGGGTCGACGCCGGCGTGCCGCGCCGGCTGGAACTGCCGGTGCAGCAGACCGGAACGTCGGTCACGGTGGCGTTGCCGACCGACGGCAACGAGATGCCGGCGGGCTTCTACCTGCTGTTCGCGATGGTCGACGACGTGCCGTCGGTCGCACGCATCGTGCAGGTGCGCTGACCCGCCGGAGCGGCGTTCACTTGCGCGGGGCGGCGCCGGGCTTCGGGGTCGCGCGCGTCGCCGTCATGCTCCACCCGAAGGTCTCGCCGTTGCTGCCGGTGATCGAGAACTCGCTCACGCGCGTGTTCTCACCCTTCCAGGTCTGCTTCTCGGTGATCGTGCCCTCCTCGCCGGTGGGGGCGAGCATCGGACCCTTGCAGATCACGCTCTTGCTGGTGGCGTCGTACTTGCCGGTCATCTTGGTGAGGAACGGGCTCGTCGAGTCGATCCAGAACGTGGTCACCGCGTCGCCCTCGGGCTGGTGGGCGAAGAGCGCGTGCCCCTCGAACGGCGCGCCCATGAACTGACCCTTGAAGTCGGTCCACTGCCACAGGCCGTTGCAGACCGACAGGCACACCTCATTGCCGGCCTCTTCCGTCTCCGTGCCGTCCGGCGTGGTCATCTTGGTGACCACGTTCCACTGGCCGAGCGAGCGGGCGAGCGACTGTTGCACCGGCGTGAGCGCGGGCGCGGCGGCGGCCGTCGTCGTGCCGCTGGCGGTGGCGCCCGCGGGACCTCCCGCGGGACCCGCCGCAGGGCCCGCGCCGGGACCACTCGCGTTCGCCGGCGTGCCCACCGACGCGGTCGTCGTCGCCGCGGTGCTCGGCGCGCCGGTGGCTCGCTGGCGCGTGATCCACATCATCTCGGTCTCCTTCCCGTCCTCGCCCTGCGCGTAGGCAGTCTCGACGATGTGGTCGTTGCTCTTCCACACCATCACGCTGCGCGTGGGGCCGTGCCCCGCGGTGGTCTTCGAGGTCCAGGTCCTGGCCTTGCCGTCGATCGCGACATCCGACTGGGTCGCGATCGGCGCCATCGAGTCGGCCCACACCGAGACGTGCGTGTTGCGCTTGGAGTCGTAGCCGAGCAGGGTGATGCCCTGGAAGGGCTGCCCCATCAGCGTGCTGTTCACGGTGCTCTTCAGCCACAGGCCATTGCAGACGAGCTCGACGGTCTCGACGGCCGTGGTCTCGATCACCTGCCCCCCCATGTTCATCTTGACGTTGCAGTTCCAGGTGCCCACGAAGGGTTTGAGCGCGTCGTGCTGCGCGTGCTTGGGGTTCGGCATCGCGGGCGCGTCTTGCGTGCACGGCGCAGACGCCAGGAGGAGCGGCAGGGCGAGAGAGAGGACGGCAGGCGGGGTCTTCATGACTTCGATCCGGGTTGGCGCGCCCAGGCGGGCGCTCACCATGAGCGCCGCGGCCTTCAGGCGGGGGGTCGAAGGTACCTACGCGGCCGGACGGTGCAACGGCTTGGCGGTTTGCCCGCCTCGCACGGCGCACCGGGCCCCGTGCCAGGCAGTCAGTCGGCGTAGACGCGCACCGACGTGATCACGATCGTGTCGCCGGCGCCGGCCGGCGCCCACGACGCATTGCCGTTGGTGAACGTCACGCCGCCGGCCGGCTGCCAGACATGCGGTTGGCCGTTGAGCTCCGGTGATGGTGACGCGGTGGTCGCCGTTCAGCGCGCCGCCCGGCCCCGTGACGTTGACGAAGTTGACGACGTCGACGCCGTGCGCGGAGGTCAGGTTGTAGCCGTTCGCGGCGGCATTGCGGGTGAGCACGACCGTGACGATGGGGTCCTCGACGGCGCCGAGGATCGGGTTGCTCACCGCCCAGGCCGGACCGATCGCGCCGCGCGGGACGAGCGCCTGCGTGGCCAGCTCGAGGCCTTCGACGCCGGGCGGGATCGGCAGCAGCAGCGACGAGCTGCCCAGCGGATCGGCAGGCGGCAGCACGCCGAGGAGATGGTCGGGGAGGATGTCGAGGCACAGGCCGAACACGCACACCGGGTTGATGCCGCGGAACGACGCGAACAGGAATCTCGGCTCGCCGGGCAGCGCACCGTCGATGCGGAAGATGCCGGGCTGGCCGGCGACGAGCAGCGTGTGGCGCAGCTCGAAGCCGATGGGCGAAGGATCGAACATCATCAGCGCGTCGAGTTCGTCGCGCGGGTCGAGGCCCATCTGCGCCGCAGTGGCCCAGTACGTCCCACCGGTCGTGAACACGCCGGCACCGCCCATGAGCGGCGAGGCCTGTGCCGTCGGCGACACGCGCGTGAGCGAGAAGAGCACGCCCTCCGCGCCGAGCGCGAGCGCATCGATGTCGTCGCCGGGGAGGAGACCGAGCTGCTGGCGCGGCAGGAAGACCCGCGGCACCGCGCCCGCCGCCGAGACCCAGAGGATGTCGGCGGGCGAGACGTTCATCGCCTGCGCGGTCGGCGCATCGATGGAGAAGTAGACGGGATAGCGCGCGTCGCCGACGAGGCCGTCGACGTTCGATTGCCGGCCGTCGACGCAGCGTGCGTCGAGCATCACCTGCACGGGCTGCACGAACGGCAGCAGTGCGACCTGGAAGACGTCGCACGACGCACCGTTGCCCTGCGCCTGGTTGCGCACTGCGCCGCCGTTGCCCTGCGAAGTGCGATCGACACTGAACATGCCGACGACCGAACGGCCGCCGCCCTGACCGTCGACGGGACCCTTGGCCGTGAACACGTCGAATCCGTTCGAGATCGCATCGACGTTGCCGCCCTGCGGCACGCCGAGGTCGCGGGCCTGGAACGCGGGCGTGAGGTTGCACGCGGCCTGGTTCAGGTCGAGCATGTCGGCCGCGCTGCGACCGAGGCCGAGGTCGGGGGAGGCGCCATCGAGGCTGCCGAGGAAGCGCGGCTGCTGCGCCGCGAGCGACGTGGTGAGGGTGGCCAGGAAGAGGATGCCGTGGGGAGCGAGGTTCATGGGACTTTCGGGTCGGCGTAGTGGAATCAGCGCCCGACCCGGCGTGGCCGCGCACACCCCTCAACAGCGGGGGCGCGGCGCACGACCGGACGCTCTGATTCGCCGGAATCCGGCCGGGCGACCCGATCAGCGCCGGTCCCAACGGCGGGCGTCGTGGTCCCAGCGCAGCGCGAGCACGGCCGGAGCATCGACTGACGCGCGCACGGAAGGGACCGCGGCCCACTGTTCGCTCGGCAGCTCCTGGACCGTGAGCCGCGCGTCGACGTAGCGCCACGTGGCGTACTGCAGGTCACCGGGATCGAGGACGCGCACATGGTCCACGATCTGCGGCCAGTCGCAGACCCACAGGTGCGTGGCGGTGCTGCCCAAGACCGCTTCGCGCAGGCCCGCGACCATCCGCCGCGCGAGGTCGCCGGCTGATCGCCACCGCTCGTTGCGGTCCAGCAAGCCGGCAGCCTGATTGACGAGCAGCGCGCCGATGGTGACGAGTGCCACGCGCGGTGCCGCGAGCAGCAGGCGGCCGAGCAACAGGCCGAGCACCGCGCTCGTGAACAGCGACGGCACGTACAGCAGCCGCGTGTTCAGCGCCGACCGATCGATCGTCGCCCAGCCCGCGGCGGGCAGGTTGACGACCACGAAGGCCGCCATGAGCACCAGGAGTTCGCAGCGCAGTCGTAGAGCGCGCCACGCGGCTACGAGTCCGACCAGCGCGATGCCGGCGGCAAGTGCCGGGATGCTGCCTGCGGCGAAGGCGCGGCCGAACGCCACGGCCAGATAGCCGCCGGTCCGAGCCGGTGCGAACGAGAGGGCGATCGCGTTCCCCTGCAGGTCCTTGTAGCCGCCGAGGCCGCCAAACATCAGCCAGCGCAGGGCCAGGTAGATGGCGGCGGTGGCGGCGAGGAGCAGCGCGAGCGCGACCACGCGCGCGCGCGTCGGTCGTGCGAGCGGCACGACCAGGATTAGCGGCAGGATCGCCAGCGTCACCGCCGTCTCCTTCGACCCCAGCGCGAACGCCATGGCGCCGACCGCGATCGCGAGCTGAAGACGGCGCCCGCCGCGCGACCACTCGTGTGCCGCCGACAGGCAGAGAACCATGCCGACGGCGCACAGGAGGTCGCTGCGCGCCGCCATCCACGCGACGGCTTCCGTGTGGTAGGGACACGTGACGAAGCACAGGCTGCTCGTGATCCCTGCCGGCCGGTTCGAGCTCAACCGATACACCAGCCGGCCCAGCAGCCACGCCGCGAGCACGTGCAGCGCGAGGTTGACGGTGTGGAAGGCGAGGGGCGTGGCGCCGTGCAGGCGGAGTTCCACCCAGAGCGACAGGCCGGTGATCGGACGCCAGAAGTCCAGGAGCCCGTACACGTCTGCACCCTCGCGCCACGAGGTTGCCCGCGCGAGGCGGACGAGGCCACCGAAGTCGTCGGACACGAACCACGCGTCCAGCGTGCGCGCCCACGTGGCGAACGCGACCACCAGCAGCAGGAGGAAGCACCGTGCCCCGGGCATCAGGAGCAAGGCTACGGCGCGGTCGGCCCGGGGTCCCCGCCCTTTCACGCGTCCGGGCCGCGACTCGCCTCAGCGCTCGATGTGCGAAACGATGCTGTTCGTGAGGCGCACGGTCGTCAGCCCCGCATCGAAGCGCACCGCTTGCCAGTGCACCTCGACGAGCTGCAGCGCCGGGTCGTTCGGGACGGTGAACGCGAAGGTGCCGTTCACGGCGCCGCTCGCGGCGACGGTGAGCGTCGCCGGATCCAGCAGCACGCGCCCGATACCGATCGTGATCTCCGCGGGGCCGGCGGCGACGAGCAGGAAGTACGAGTCACCGGCATTGCCCGTGATGTCGAGGTCAACACCTGGCCCAGGTTCGCCTCGCTGCGCAGCGTCAGCCCGTCAGGCAGACCGATGGCCGCGAACAACTGCGCGAGATCGGGGCGCTTGCCGATGAGGCCGCCGGGGATGTCGGTGCCGTTGGCGCGGAGCAGGGCGCGGACCTCCGGAATGGTGATGGTGCGCCCCAGCTGCTGCCTGGCGGCGCTGATCGTCGCCGCCGCGGCGCTGGTGACGATCGGGGTTGCGCTCGAGGTGCCGGAGAAGGTCGCGGTGTACTTCTGGCGCACGTCGTTGTTGGGATAGAAGAGGTCCGTGTAGCCGGTGGTCACGACGTTGAAGCCCCAGCCGTTGGCGTCGACGATCGAGCCGTAGTTGGAGAACGACGCGCGCGCGAGCTGCACACCGTTGCTGGCGCCCACGATGATCGCGCCAGAGTCGCGCACGTTGCGGTCGAAGGCCCCGCCGAAGGACGCGCTGTCGAGATTCTGGGTGCCATTACCGGCGGCGGCGATGACGTGCTTGCCGGCCATGGTCGCGTTGCGCACCGCGTCGAACACGTCCTGGCGGCCTTCCATCGGGCACACGCTGCTGTTCGTCACCGGGCAGGGGAGCTGCACCTCGAGCACGATGATGTCGCCGGGCTGGCTGTTGGCGGCGGCCGTGTTCACCGAGCTGGCCCAGTTGATGCTCTGGTGGCTGTGGAACTTGTAGCGCGCGCGGTAGACGCCGCCGGTGATCCCGTAGCCGTTCTTGTCGCCCAGCATCTCGCCCGCGACCGCGAGGCCGTGGTCGCGCGGCGTCGGATTGGGGCCAATGACGTTGGCGGCGATCGCCTGCGGGATGTCCTCGTGGTCGAGGATGAGGCCGGTCTCGATGTCGCAGATCTGCAGTCGCTCGCCGCGACCGCCGGGGATGACGCGTGCGACGCGCGCATCGATGCCGTTGGGGGCGGCGCCGAGGTAGCCCTGCTGCGGCGAGAAGTCCGCGGTCGTCGGCGGGATGTCGCCGGGGTCGGCGTGATAGCCGGGTGGCGTGTCGAGGAACGCGGTCTCGACGAGGGGCAGGGCGAGGAGGGCCTTCCAGAGTGCGACGCCGGCGACGGGGTCGGCGGCGCGCACGCGGTAGTAGAGGTTGAGGTCGGCCGGGGGTTCGAGTGCGGCGACGCGCGCCGGGCCCAGAGCGGCGATGATCGCCGCGCGCTCCGCGTCGACGTCGGCCTCGCCGCGCAGCAACAGCCGCTCGACGGATGTGGCGTCGAGGATGAGTGCGTTGACCGCGCCGGTGTGGACGCCTGGCCCGCCGACGAAGACTCCGCCGCGCAGGCGCACCGCCGAGCCCTCGACGAACTTGACGACGAGGTTCGTGGGATCCTGGGTGTCGGCATGGATCGTGAAGTCGGTCGGCCGATGCACGGGACCGCGCTTGCCTTGCGCGGCAGGGGTGGCGGCGAGAAGGAGGAGGACCGCGAGGCTTTCGAGGCGCATGACGTGGGTTGCGATGGATGGGGGACGGGTGAGGGGGCGAGTGTAGCGGGGCCGGGTTGGCGCGGTCCCGCGGGCCAGGGCGGTGGTGTCGTGCACGGCGATGGCGTCGTGCGGCGCGGCGCGGGGCGGCAGCTCACTCGGCCTGATCTTCGCGCTCGCACTGGCGAAGCCGGCCTGGTGCGCCGAGACGGGTAGCATGCCCCGACGGAGTACAACCCATGCTCGGACGACTCGCGCTGCTCTGTCTCTTCGCCACGTCGTCGCTCGCCGCGCAGATCGGCCTCGGTGAGGCCGGTCTGCTGCTGACCAGCGGCAATGCTTCCGTCGGCACCGTGTGCCCGCGCGTGCACGGGTGCGCGTACCTCGCCGGCGATCTCCTGCGCGGTCAGCCGGCCGACTTCCTCGCCCGCGGCGTGCAGGGGCGGCCGTGGGCGATCGCGCTCGGCTTCGACGTGCCGCACCAATGCCTCACCGTGCCGGGGATCCACAACCAGCTCATGTCTGCGGTCGTGTTCGTGCCGTGGAGCGGCGTGATGACGGAACCCGATCGCATCCTCGCCTGCCCCGGTGGCGTCGGTCGCGCGTCCCTGCAGGTGCCGGCGTCGTTGCCGCTGGGCTCGGTGCTGACCTTCCAGGCACTGGTGTGGTCGTACCTGTCGGGCAACGAGTCGCCGACGTTCACGACCGCGATCCGCGCGACGGTGCGCTGACCGCGACGCTGCGGTTCACTGCAGGCGCGTGGCCAACGCGACGCGGGTCTGCACCGTGCCGGTGAGGCTGGTGTTCGACGTCGTGTTGTGGATCCGGCCGACCTGATCGAGGTCGGTGAGGAACACGCGCCGCGACGGCGAGGTGTCGATGGTGAACCCCGCGTTCACGACCGCGTACTGGCCGTGCACCGGGCCGCCCAGCAGGTTCTGCTGGTTGGGCACCGGGATCACGTACGAGAAGATGCCGGTGGCGGAGAGCGTGACCGGGAGCACGACCTCGAGCGACGTGAACGAGAAGCAGCCAGGGGCGTTGGGCACCGGGATCGGCACCGGCCACTCCTGTGCGCCGATGAGCAGGGCGCCGGGAGCGTTGGCCGTGCCGCCGCTGCAGCCGATGGTGAGGTTGCCGCCGATCTGACCGCCGCTGCTCGTGGAACCGACGCCATTGCAGCCGGTGCCGATCGCGGTGTGCACACCGGTGGCCGACCACGCGCAGTCGACGCGCCAGGTGCCGGCCGGCTGCGAGAGCACGTCGTACTCGATGAGCAGGCTGTCGCCGCCCGTCGGGTCGTACGTGAACGGCGCGTCGAGGACGAAGGGTGGCGTCCAGGGGCCGATGATCTGCGCCGCCGTCGCCGGCATCGACACCAGCCGGCGCGCGAACACGACGGTGTGGTTCGTGCCGCGGTTGTTGGCGAAGGTGTTGCTCATCGTCGCCATGAGCGTCGGGGTCTGGCTCATCTCGATCTGGAGATCGATGTTGCTCTTCGCCAGGTTGGCCACGCCCTGCTCGCCGCGGACCTCGAAGGCCGTGATCGTGCGCGCGGCGGTCAGCCCCGTCTCGCCGGCTTCGTACAGGTACTGGACGCGGCACGCGGCGCCGAGCCCGAAGGGCCAGTTGGTGTCACCGGAGCCGGGGGAGTTCGTCAGCCAGCGCGGGATGACGCTGCCCTGCGCGGCGACGGGGGCGATGGCGAGAAGGACGAGGGGGACGAGCTTGTGCATGGCAGGGCGAAGTGGAGAGACGGATGGCTACCGAGGGCGAGCACTCTAGCCGCCGTCATGACCGAGAGGCGCGGTGACCGCCGGCGTGGCCACGGGAGCGGCCGATTACGGCGGACCAGTTCGCTGGCCGGGACTCACCGTTTGACGTCTCAGCTTTGCGATGTAGAGTTCCGGGCACGCTCACCCAACCATGCACCTCGACCGCGCCCTCGCCCAGTTGTCGGAGATCCACGCCCAGGTCCTGCACGGTGCCGTGTACCGCGGCTACAGCGCGCGGGCCTGCGGCCTGACCGCGGCCATCGCGCTGCTGGGTGCGGTGGCCCAGCCGCACGTGCTGCCGGCCGCCCACGCCGAGGCGTTCGCGCTGTACTGGTCAGGGCTGGCCGTCGTGTGCGCGCTGGTGGCGGCGCTCGATCCGTTCCTGTGGCGCGCGGAGCGCACCGAGTCGTCGCGGCGCACGCTGACGGTCGTGCTGCAACTCCTGCCGGCTCTGGTCGTCGGTGCCGCGTTGCCGTGGCTGCTCCTGCGCGCCGTGCCCGCCGCCGTGTCGACGCTGCCCGGGCTGTGGGCGATGTTGTTCGGGCTCGGCATCCTGGCGTCACGGCCGTACTTGCCGCGCGCGATCGGCTGGGTCGGCCTCTACTACCTGCTCGTAGGCAGCGCGCTCCTGCTGCGGTCCGAGCCCGGGACGCTGTCGGGATGGAGCGTGGGCGTGCCCTTCGCCCTCGGCCAGACCGCCGCGGCCGCGGTGTTGTGGTTCCAACTGGAGCGCGAGCGGTGAGCGCGAAGAAGCGGGCCCCCAAGGCGGCGCACGACTACGCCGGCCTCGACCGCGTGATGCACGAGAAGGCACGGCTGTCGATCCTCATCGCGCTCCTGGCGCGTCCCGACGGCGCGCTCTTCCCCGAGTTGAAGGACCTGTGCGGCTTGACCGACGGCAACCTCAACCGCCATCTCGCGGTACTGCAGGACGCGGGGCTGACCGAAGTGTGGAAGAGCAACGCCGGGCCGCGATCGAAGACGCGGATCCAGCTCACCGCGCGCGGGCGGCGCGAGTTCCTCGCCTACCTGGAGGAACTGGAGCGGGTGATCCACGACGCGCGTGCCGAGGCGCCCGCCCCGTCGGGCCGACGGCGTGCGGGCGATCCGGACGAGGGCTGGGCGCCGGCGTGAAGCCCGACACGACATCACGTGAGCCGGCACGGGCTCATACTTTGCATTGCCAAGTCAAGAGGTGACATCATGGAAGTGCGGCGAGCGGAAGTGATGGGGTTCTGCTTCGGGGTTCGCGACGCGGTGGCGGACGCGCTCGCCACGGAGGCGCCGCAGGACGTGACCATCCACGGCGAACTCGTGCACAACGAGTCGGTGCAGGCGGCGCTGGCGGCCAGGGGCTTCTCGGCCGTGGGCGAGGCCGTTCGCGATGGCGTGCTGCCGCCGACGTCGCGCGTGCTGGTGACCGCGCACGGCATCAGCGACCGCGAGCGTCGACGGTTGCATGCCGCCGGCAAGACGCTGATCGACACGACCTGCCCGCTGGTACGCAAGGCGCACCACGCCGCGCAGCGGCTGGTGGCGGAGGGGCGGCACCTCGTGGTGATCGGGCGCGCGGGCCACGTCGAGGTGCGCGGGCTGGTGGAGGACGCGCCGACGCACGACGTGATCGGCAGCGTCGGGGAGGCCCGGCCGCTGCCGCACGCGCGGCTCGGCGTCGTGTGTCAGACGACCGTGCCACCCGACGAGGCGGAGGCGATCCTCGCGGCACTGCGCGCGTGCAACCAAAGCGCGGACATCCGCTTCCTGGACACGATCTGCGAGCCGACCCGCCAGCGCCTCGCGGCCGTCGAGGCGCTCGCGCCGGCGGTCGATGCGATGGTCGTGGTCGGCGGCCGGACGTCGAACAACACCCAGAAGCTCGCCCGCCTGGCCGCGAGCCTCGGCACGAGGACCGTGCACGTACAGGGTCCCGACGAACTCGACGAGGCGTGGTTCGTCGGCTGCCGGCGCGTGGGCCTCACCGCCGGCACGTCGACCCCGGACGCGGTGATCGACGCGGTGGCCACGACGCTGACCGCGATGGCGCCGGCCGGCGAGAGCGGAGGCGGTGACCGATGACCGCCAGCGATCCGCTTCCCGCGCCGATGACCCATCCCCGCACCGACCTCGTCGGCGCGTGTCGCAACCCGCTCCGCATCCTCGAACTCGCGCTGGCCGACCGCGCGCGGGTACTCGCGACCATCGACGGTCGGCGCGACGTGCTGCTGCTGGCGGGCGTGCTCCTGCTCGGCGGCGTGCTCTTCGCGCTCCCGTTCGGGCTGGCGCTCGGCGCGGGCAGGTTCTGGCACGTGGCGCTCCTGTTCGAGGGGTCGGTGCTGATCTGCCTGCCGGCACTGCACGTCTTCGGCTCCTACTTCGGGCTCGCGCTCGGTGCCGCACAGACGCTGGCGCTGGCGGCGTGGGCCACGTGCGTCGCCGCGCTCTTCACCTTCGGCTTCGCCCCCATCCAGTGGTTCCTGACGGTGACCATGCAGACCGGCGACCTGATCGCGGCGCGCGACCTCGCCGTCGTGCTCCTCGTGGTCGCGCTGGCGGCGGGCATCGCCACGCTCGTGCAGGCGGCGCGGCGCGGCGCGCTCGCGCGCGACGGGCACGTGGCGATGCCGCTGGTCGGCGTGTGGCTCGCGCTCTTCGCGTTCATCAGCTACCGGATGGCGCGCCTGCTCGCGATCCTGTGATCCGCGACGCCGCCGCGGCGCTCCTCTGCTCGGCGCTGTACGGGTACGCGGTGGGGTCGGCGCACAGCGAGCTGTACGCCGTGCGCAACCTGGTCAAGGTGCCGCTGCTGCTGCTCGCCACCGGCTCGATCTGCGCGCTCGCCAACCACGTGCTGGCGCGATGGCTGGCGCCGGCGATCCCCGGTGCGAAGGTGCGCCGCAGCGTGCTCCTCGCCTACCGCGACACGGCCGTGCTGCTGGCCGCGCTCAGCCCGTGCGTGGGGCTGCTGGCGTTCTCGATGCGGTATCGCGACGACGGCCGGCTCGGGGAGTACGGCCTGCTGCTCGCGTTCCACGTGGGCTGCATCGCGCTGAGCGGGTCGGTGGCGCTGTGGCACCAGCTCCGCCGCCTGCGCGCCAGCGCCCCGACGCAGCCGGTGCGCGCCCTCGTGACCGCGAGCCTCGCCCTGTCGCTGGCCGTCGGTGGGCAGGTGGCGTTCTTCATGCGGCCATTCGTCGGTCTGCCCGCCACGCGCGGCGGCGACCCGCCGCCCTTCTTCCTCGGCGACGAGCCCGACGCGCGTGGCGCGCGCAACTTCTACGAGGCGGTGTGGCAGGTCGCGACCTCGCCGCCGCTGCCGAGCGGATGGGGACGGTGAGCGCGGACACCCGGCACACACGAAGCCGCGAACTCTGGTGCCCGCACCCCACACGCCGGCGACCGGCGGCGCAGCGATCCTTGCGCCCGGGCAGCGGTGGGTCGTGGGTTGGTGATGTCGTGATGTCCAAGTTGCGAAGAGCTGCGGAATTCGTGGTCTTGTGCAACCAAGACATCCATTTGATGCCACCGGCAGCTGACTTCCTCGACCAACTCGCTCGCGCAGGCCGCCATCACTTCACGGCTGCCGAGGCGTCGGGGGCGATGGGTCGCGGCCTCTCAGCTACCCGCTCGCGTCGGGAGTGACCTTCGACATCGACGCGGCCCTCGATCGGGTCCTGGCGGACATCGTCGCGCTGCTGCCAACCGGTTGACCCGGAGTGTGCACGAATGGTCCGCCGGCGCACACCTACACGTGCGGCAGGGGCGGTGAACCTCGACGCGCCCTTCGCGCCTCCGTCGCATCGACGGTATCTCTTGGCCTTGGTCTGGACCATGTCGCAGCTCCCATGACCGACGACGTCTGCCCCAACTGCGGCGCGATCTGTGCAACGCGCTTCTGTGGTGCGTGTGGCCAGGACAACCGACGCGCCCTCACGGTGCGCAGCCTCGTCACCGACCTCGTCGACGTGCTGTTCAACGTCGATGCGCGCATCTGGCAGACGGTGCGCGGCCTGACGCTGCGGCCCGGGACGGTCGTGCGCCGCTACACCGAAGGCCAGCGGGCCCGCTTCGTGAATCCGTTGCGCTATGCCATCGCGGCGACCGCGATCTGGTGGCTGCTGGTCTACACCCAGATCCGCGGCGTCGACCTCAGCGCGTTGCCAGCCCAGCAGCGCATCCTGCTGGTGTACGGCCAGGCCCTGAACCTCGGCCTGCTGCCGGTGATCGCGCTGGGCACGCGGGTCGTGTTCTGGCGTCGCCCCGCCGGGTTCGTCGAGCATCTGTGCTTCACGTTCTTCGTGTGCGGCCACGTCTTCCTGTGGCGCGCCGCGCTGGCGACGACGGGCTGGCTCGCGCCGAGCTGGGGCAAGGCCCTGAATCTGGCCGACGGCATCGTGTTCCCGCTGTACTTCGCGTGGGGGCTGTTCTGCTGGATGCGAGGGCGCGCGACGTGGCTGTTGCTGCGTGTCGTCGCCGCGATCGTCGTCCTGCACTTCGCCACCCACTTCACGGTGCAGGCCGCAGTGCGGTGGCTGGTGGCGTGACGAGCGGCCCTGCTTCGGGCGGCGCAGGCCAGAGCATCGCTACCATCGGTTGCGCGAAGGCGAAGTGACACGTTCGACGCCGAGGTCGAGCGACGGCTGCGCGGCGATCCCACGCGTCGTCGCCGCCGTCACGCGTCGCTGCGGCGACTTCGCCACAGCCGAGGACGCGGTGCAGGATGCGTTGCTCGCCGCGGCTGGCGACTGGCCGCGTGTGGGTGTGCCGGCGAAGGTCGGCGGCTGGCTGTTCCAGGTCGCGGTGCCCGACGGCACGCTGGCCCTTTGTTCACCTGCTGCCAAGCACCGGCAGCGCGAGCGGCACAGCGATGTCAAGCGCGGCATGGGTTGCGAGCCCGGCCCGAGCCGTGCGACGAAGGCCCCGGCCTTGGGCCCGAGCGCGATGCGACCCTGTGCGGATGGCACGGACCAGGCGCTCGACGTCGGCGTCGGTGACGTCGGCGGCGGGATGGAAGTCGGCGCGGGGCTTGCCACGCGAAGACGAGAAAGTGCCGTCGACCCGTCGACCCAGAGACCGTGGTAGTGCAGATTGAGTCGCAACGCTTGGTCGAAGCGCTGCTGTGATCACGCGCTCAGCCAAGAGACCAAAGCAAGGTATTGTCGTGGCGACGTGATTCCCAACGTGGACGAGATGGCGCGATGGCGAGCGTTCTGCGCGACCGCAGATGCGTTGTCGGATGCCCAAGTCAACGAACAGGGTGCGGAGCTCGCGCGCGAGTGTGCCGATCTTCCAGCGCCGGTACGGATCGCAGCGCGTCCGTGGGCGACGCGCCTCGTGCAGCGTGGCAGCGAGCCGCGTCTGCGGCTCTGCCGGGCCCTCTCCCTCGAGTGGTCGAAGCTCGACCAGCTGTGGCGAGCGCTCGATGCCGCAGATGCTCAGACCATCGAAGTCCTGTATCTCTCCGGTCGGCTGGAGCGGGCCGCCGCACCCGAGCTGGCAAGACGCGTCGGACGACTTCCGGTCACACAGTTGGTTCTCCGATGTCCCGAGCTTGGAGCGGGGCTCGCCGCGCTGTTCGGAATCCTGCGCCTCCGATCGCTTGGTGCACGTGACAGCGGACTTCAACGCGAGCTCGAAGCGGTCGCGGCCGAGGCCGATAGCCGGGTGATGGAGCTGGATCTCGGTACGAACTTCCTGCGCCCCGCGGATCTCGATCATCTGGTTCGGATTCGGGGTCTCGAGAGGCTCGAGCGACTCGTTCTCACCCACAACACGTTTCGCAGCGACGGAGCGGCGGTGCTCGCCACGCGATTGCCGTGCGAGCTCCGCGCGCTGGATCTCGAGGGCTGCCACATCAGCGATGGCGGCTTCGCTTCGCTGGCCGGGTCAACCAGGTTCTCGAATCTAGAATCGCTCAACGCGCGTGGGAGTCACACGGATGATGACGGCGTGATCGCGTTCGCAGCGTCCACCGGCTTTCCCGCGCTGGCAGAGCTGCGGCTTGGAGACGCCGCGATCACCCCAGTCGGTGTCCGGGCGCTCCTGACGTCGACGAACTTTCCGGCGTTGAAGTCGCTCGAGCTGAGAGGCAACTCGATCGACGACGGCATCGTCGAGGTCCTGAAGAGCTCGGGCACGGGCTCGCTGACTTCGTTCGAGCTCGACGACGGCTACATGACCGACGAAGCTCGCGAAGCGCTCGTGGGGCTCGGCTTGCCCGCGCTGAAGCTGAAGCGCACCCGATAGCCCCACCGTGGCGCTGACCGGGTCCCAGGACAACAACGCGGCACTCCGGGACCCGCGCGGCGAACGCCTGACGACCTGTACCGGGCACACGAACCGGGTGGTCGTGGTGGCCTTCTCGCCCGGCGGCGACCGTGTGCTCACCGGCGTTTCGGGCGTCGAGTTCAGTCGTCGTGTTCGCCGGCGTGGAGCGAATCACCGAGGTTGAGCTCGAACCCGGTCAGCAACGCGTGGTTGTGCGCAGCGTCGATCAGGATCTCACCGCCCTCGACGACGGCGCTGGCGAAGTCCAGGCTGCCGAACAGCGCGTCGAGGTCGAAGATGACCGTGATCGGCACCGTCGCATTGTCCTTCACCGTGATGCCGCCGTTGGCGATCCGCGCCTGCATGTCCTCGGTGAAGCGTGACCTGAGCGTGAATGGGATCGGAGCGTCGGTGCCGGGCTGATGGCTGCGGACGACGACGATCGCGTCGCCGTCGAACGGCGCCGCGTCAGACAGTGCGAACGACTTCTCGACCTTGCGGAACGTGCCCGGGTACACGGCCGCCGAGCCGAGAAGAGCGCCGCTGCTGGGCGATGTCGAATGCGAATGGACCCATCAGCACGATGTCCTCGAGGTCGCCCTCGCCATTCTCGTGCTCACCGTTGCCATGCTCGCCGTCGCCGTTCTGGCCGTTGCCGCGTTGGCCGTTGCCGTTCTGGCCCTCGCCGCCCTCGCCGTTCTGCTCGTCTTCTCCGGTGTTCTCCTCGATCTCCACCTTCGCGATGCTGAACATCGCGCTCTGCACATCGAGCGCGCCGCCGCCGACCGGGATCACGATCGTCTCCGCGAACGCCGACGGCCCGCCGGGTGCCGCCTCCACGAGCAGCACGCTGCTGCGCTGTCGTCCGACGGTTGCCGCATCCGGAGAGCAACCGCACAGCAAGGCCACCGACAAGGGGAGGAGCGGCTGCCCGAAGTGATTCACGGTGGATTGCGGATGACAGAGAGGCGTTCAACTGGCCGACGGCACCGCGCCGACGGGTCCAGACGCGCCGCGATCCTACTCCTCGGCCGGAGCGGAGACGGCGCTGAAGTCGCGCGGTCCGGGAGTGGCGCGTTCACACGCCCGCCAGGATCCGAGCTACGCTTGGCCAACCGGTTCCCCAGCGAGTCACCCCATGCTCCGACCCCTCTCCCTGGCCGTCGCGCTCCTGACCGTGCCTGCCCTGGCCCAGACCGGCACGCGCTTCAATGCCGCCCTCACCGGCGCGCAAGTCGTGCCCCCGAGCGGTTCGACCGCGGGCGGCATCGGGTCGATCACG
Organism: uncultured candidatus Brocadiaceae bacterium; assembly: GCA_964418595.1. Lineage (GTDB taxonomy): Bacteria > Planctomycetota > UBA1135 > UBA1135 > UBA2386 > CAYQMF01. The sequence goes on along the minus strand of CAYQMF010000001.1, from coordinate 38,361 downwards.
CTCTTCGAGCCGGCGAACATCGCCTTCGCCACGCTCGACGTGGACGGGTTCACGACGGCGATGAACATGACCGCCGACGTGCACATCGGCGCTGCCGGCGCGAACGCGCCGGTGCGGTTCACGCTCGGGACCGGGTTCGGCACGAACCCGCCCTTCTGCGGCGCCGCCCAGCTCACCCCCGCCGAGGTGGCGACGCTGAAGACCGGCGGGTTCTACGTCGACGTCAAGACCAGCGCGCAGCCCGCGGGCGCCATCCGGGGTCAGTTCGACACCGGCGCGACCAGCCTCTTCGTCGCGCCGATGGACGGCGCGCAGGAGGTGCCTCCGGTGACGACGAGCGCGCTCGGTCACGCCGGGCTTCTCATCAACGCCGACGGCACCGCGCAGTACGCGGTGGCCGCCAGTGTGTCCGGCACGGCGGCGCACTTCCATCGCGGTGCCGCGGGCGTGAGTGGCCCCGCGGTGCTCACGCTCGCCGGCGGCCCCACGTACTGGGAAGGCGACACGCGCGTGCTGACCGCGGCCGAGATCGCCGACGCGCGCAACGGCCTCTGGTATGCGAACGTGCACACCGCCGCGCACCCGGGCGGCGAGGTGCGCGGTCAGCTCCGTCCCGCCGTCATGCCCACGATCTTCGGTACGAGCTGCGCCGGGACCGGCGGACGCATGCCGGTGACTGCCGTGGAGATCCCGCCGCTCCTCGGCACCTGGACCGAGTTGATGCTGATGGCGGAGGCGAAGCCGGGCGCACCGATGGCGTACCTGCTGGACGTGGCTCCGCTGGCAACGCCGCTGAACCTCGCCATCCTCGGCGCGCCAAACTGCAACCTCTACATGCTGGGCGTGATCACGGTGCCGATGGTGACCGACAAGATGGGCTGCGCCGCCTTCGAGATCCTGACGCCGCTGCTGCGGAGCCTGCTCGGGACGGCGTTCTACGGACAGAACGTGATCCTCGACCTCGGCGCGCAGGGCGGCCTCGTCGCCACGAACGCGACGCGCGCCGTCGTGCAGTAAGGGGCGTCGGCTCGCGGGGTGAGCCGCCGGGTGGAGTGCTACCACCGTGCGGCGATGGAGACCTCGGCGCCGGCGGCGACATCGTCGAGGCTCGCAGTCCACCTTCGCCCTCGGTTGCCCGGCACGTGCAGCGTGACGGCCTCGACCCGGAACGGACCGGACGCCGGTACCGCGATGGTGAATGCGAAGTCCTGGTGCAGCGTGCCCGGGTGCCGCCGACCCGCGCGATCGACGGCGTGCACGATCGCCTGCCGCGATGCGTCCTCTGGCGTGCCGGTGATCCGGCCGCGGATCGCAGCGGCGAGCCTTGGCACGGTCATCTCGAAGGCGCGGTCGCCCGGAGCAAGCTGGTGGCTCGCGCTCTCGTACGCATAGCCCGGCGGCGAGAAGTGGGTGGGGCGGACGCTGACCTGGTACCGGCCCGCCGGCAGGCTGCGTAGCACGAACCGGCCAGCGGCGTCGGTCCACGCGTGGCGCGACGGCAGCCCGTTCTCGAGCGGGATGCACCAGATCTCGCAGTGGGGTGGCGCAGCCGAGCCGAGCAGGATCAGTGTCCCCACCGCGTCCGTGCCCGTCTCCAGGCGGAGCGTCACGGGCAGGTCGGCCTCCGGGGGGACGTCCAGCTCCGTGCGCGCGAAGCCGCCGTCGCGCTGCATCACCGCCAGTCGCAGCCGGCCGGCGGGCACCGAGAGGGTGTGCTCCGCGTGGCCCGACATCACGCCGCGATGCGACGCGACCTCCGTTCGTTGCGCGTCGTGCACGCTGAGGATGATTCCGACCGGGCCTGGCCCTGCACCCTCGACGCGAACCCGCACGCGTGCGAGTGCCTCGATGCGAATCGGCGGCACGAGGGCGGTCTCGCCCGCGCCCGGGGTACGGACCGCAGTCGAAGCCGCGACTGCTCCGTTCACCAGGCAGCGCAGCGCGAGATGGCTCTCGCAGGGCACGTCGTGCCACGCGAAGCTCCCGTCCGCCTCGAGCGAGCCCGGCGAGAGTCGGGTCGGGACGCCCGCACCGGTGGCGGCGGTGCGCTCGATGGTCACGCGCACGTCCGAGGCGACGCGGCCGCGGAGCGTGCAGGTCGGGCGCGCTTCGATCACCATCGCGGTCGCACGCGGGTCGATCGGCGTGTCCGCCGCGAAGTAGCCGGGCGCGTCCAGGCGCAGGATCGCGTGCGTGGCGGTCAGCACGGGCACGATGCACGTGCCGGCCTCGTCGCAGGTGTGGCTCGTGCCGCCGGGTCGCAGCAGGCGAGCGTGCGGCAACGGAGCGCGGGAGGGTGCGTCGACGACGGTGACCTTCACCTCCCGCGGCTCGGGCACCAGGATGGTGACCGGCTCCGGCACGAGGGCGGCCGGCAGCACGACGCTCACGTCGCCGCCTGCCGTGCGGGCCTGCACGCGCACGCCGTCGTCCGGTGTGCGCGCGAAGATCGCCACGCCGTCGGCATCGGTGGTCGCGGTCGCGATCCACATCAGCCGGCTGCCGGTACTTGGACCGATGTCCACCGGGATCGCCGGCACGGGCGTGCCATCCGCCGCGCGCACGACGCGCACCCGCAGGACGGGTCCCTTCGCGAGTTCGATCACGCCGACGTTGCCGTCGCCGCTGTAGTCGAGGGTGAGGGTGCGGTAGCCGTCAGTCCCCAGGCGCAAGGTGCACGGATCGCGCCAGGCGTCGGCAGCGACGACGAACTGTCCATCGTTCCCCGTCGTGGCGATCGTCGCGAAGACCGGCCGCTCGAGGTCAGGGGCGACTTCCACCTGCACCTCCGGCAGGGGACGGTGCGACGCCGCGTCCACGACCAGGCCGGCCAGTGCGCCGGCGCGAACCGTGGGGAGCGCGCGCCGCAACTCGTCGAGGGCGCCGGGCTCTATCGCCGATGGCTCGGTGACCAAAGACGGCACGGCGGACGACATGGGCTCGTCGGGCGGCGACACGACCGGCTCGACGCGCGTGCGCGTCCACAACCAGACGCCGAGCGCGAGCGCGACTGTGAGCAACGCGCCGGCGCGGGCCGTTCCGTTCATCGACGCGGCACCGTCGCCAGGAACGAGTGCCGTGCCTCGACCTGGTGCGGGAGCGGATGCGAGAACGTGACGGACACGACGTGGCTGCCAGGGCTGGCGGTGTCCGCCACCAGGGTCATCTCGTACTTGTCGGTGATGGTGTCGTCCTGGCCGGGCTCGTGCTGAATCTTCTCGACGACGAGATCGAAACCACCGTCGATCTTCCAGTTCAGTGCCTGCGGCACCAGCCGAGGTCGGCGCAGAAGAACCGAGAAGGCGCTCCGGGCTACGCCGTTGGCGTCGCACTGTGCGGTGACTCGCGGAGGCAGCATGAGGATCCCCGGTTTGGTCTCGATGCGCGCCTGCAGCACTCCCGCGACGATGCGGTCGCCCACCTGAACCTGGATCGGCAGGCGTACCCTCTCGACACCTCGGACCCCTTGTCGCACGCGCAGGGGCACCTGCACGGTGGCGCGTGGACCGATCTCGATCGTGTCGACCGCCCACGAGATGCACTTGCAGTCGGTCCCCTGGAGATGCAGCGTGATCGATTCCTCGACCTTGGAGGTGAGCGTCACCTGTTCGGGCGTCGCCCGTGTCGACTCCTGCACGGAAAAGGCGAGCAACGGGGGATGATCGAGGATCCCGGCCAGATCCGCGGCTGCGTCTGCTCGTGCGCAAGCGGAGCAGAGTAGTGCGGCAAGTAGAGCTGCCGCGGCAACCGAGTCGCGAGCCCGCCCGCTGCGCCACCATAGGAGCCCGGCGCCGAGGGCGCCGACAGCCCCCAAGGCCAAGAGCCAGACGCGCCGGGTCGAAGCAGTTGCTCGTAGGCGGGCCGCGTCGGCGGGAGAGACGAAACACGTCGTCTGTGGGAAGTCGAAAGGGTCGACTGTGGACCCTGGAGGGACCCAGGCGCGGGGGCTCCCATCCTTCCGGGGCAGGCCGACGGCCATATGACCAGCTCGACCGGCGGCACCCGGAATCCAGACGAGGAAGGGCTCTGTGACTCGTCGAGCGGCGCGTCCATCGAGCTCGAGCGCCTCCAGAGGTGCACCCATGGCAGCTGCGAGGGTCCTTACCTCTGCGAGGGAGAGGAGCGCGGCCGGAGCCTTCTCGATCGCGGCGGTGAAGGGTGCCGGTGTGCGAGTGCGATGCCCGATGAGAAAAGCAAGCGATGCCTGGGCACAGAACTCACGGTGGTGGTCGGTGAGGTCGGCCTTCGCCTCCGCCTCGATCGCGCCCTTGAAGTCGACGAGCGATGGCCACGACAAGCCCTCCTGAGCCAATCGTGGCACGACGGTGTGTGGTTGTCGCGCGACGTCCAGGGTGGCAAGCACCGCTGAGTCGGGAGCGGCTCGAAGGCGTTGGACCTGGGCGTCGATGTGGGCCGCGTACGCGCGCTTCGACATGCCGCCCAGACCGCCGACTTCGATGGCCGGCGCCGACCTTGCGAGAGCGAGTACGTCATCAGGGGCGATGTGCCGGTCGAAGTATGTGAAGCGATGCAGGCGCAGGTACCGGTGCGGTGTACCGGTCTTGAGCAACCGGGCTCCTGAACTCCATGCCACGCGAGGCAGGTCCGTGCCGGGGACGTACTCCTCCGTCCAGAGCGAGATCGGGCCGGTTCGACTGCCTTCGGCAATCGGTACCACGCGGACCATGCGAACGAGACGTAGATCGGAATCGAGCGTGATCTCGAGGTTGGTGACGGGTGCCTTGTTCTCTCCCGTCCTGGGGACCGTGACGACGAGGCCCCCGTCATCCAGTCTCCGGAGGTCAGCGGTTCCGTCCACCAACGCCCGTCGCAGCCAGGCGGCGCCAGGGTAAGGCCCCCAAACACCGAGGAAGAAGGTCGCCAGCGCACCTGATCCGCCGAGATTGTACTCGTCGTAGCAACGAACGGTACGTCCTCCTTGCGTGACCAGGACCGTGCGCTGACCGTCGGTCAGGAGTGTCCACGCATCGCGCCGGCCCAGCGTGCTGGTGGAGCTGGGCATTCCTAACGTGTTCTTGGCAACCGTGAACGACCCAGCCACTCTCGCGCCGGCGACTGTATACTGGTAGTCACCTACGACTTGGCATTGGCCGAGCGTATCAGGATCGGCCTCTCGGAGGCGGCGCATGCATTCCTGGTCCCGAGCGCGGTCGTCCGCGGCGATCTCGAGAATCGTATGCTGGCACGTGATGGTCCTTGTTGCGTGAGAATCCAGGAGGGCAAGGACACGCGGTGCCTCCGTCGAGGCCTGCGTTTGCGCTGCCCCGAGGGTCGTCAAGAGGGTGATCGCCAGGCGGGATCTGACAAGAACCCGGGCCGGTTGATACGCGGATCGCACGGCTCACACTGGCGGAGGTACGGTACACGACGGGCTCGGGCACGCTCCAGTGTTCGTGCACTCTATGCACTTGTCATCGGTGTCGCAATCCATGAAGTTCCCACAGTCGAACGTTGTTGGCGTGCAGAGGTCGCCCCACGAGGACTGGCAAAGAGACAGGTCTTGCGTGACGGTGCAATGGTGAAAACTGTTCGGGTTGTCCTCGGCGCAGCGGTGGCAAGACCATCCAGCGAGCGGCATGCACTTGTAGTGGTCCAGGCCGGCGACGCGTGATGCGAGCAGCTCGCTCGAGGGTTCCGTCGGTCCGACCCACAGGCTCGTCGTTGCGGCAGCGACGGAGAGGAACGCAGTGAGATTCGCAACTTGCAGCCAGTTCATGGCGGCGACTCCTTTTCTTCGGTTGGGGGGGGGGGGGGGGGGGGGGGCGGGCGGGGCGGCGGCGAGGCCGAGGCGCGCGCGGGCCCGCCCCCCTGGGGTGTGTTTGGGGGGTTCATGGGGGGCAAGAT
>CAYQMF010000001.1:0-32486 GCA_964418595.1 uncultured candidatus Brocadiaceae bacterium | reverse complement strand
CCCCCCCCCCCCCCCCCCCCCCCCCCCCCCCCCCCCCCCCCCCCAGGCATATCGTCGGTCAACACCAGTCGAGCGAGCGCCCGCACCCAAGTAGAGTCTTTGAGGGGTACATCGGAGGCAAGAATCGCAACAAGGAGTTGCCGGCGCACTCGTCGCACCTCCTGTGGTTGCCAACCGAGCGCCCGCGCAAGGGCGCGCGTGCCTCGCACACCTTCGAGGATCGAGTACGCGAGCCGAAGCGCCCGCGGAGGCAAGGGGATCGCATCGAGGATCGACTGGTCGGGAGGATCTCCGCCGTCGTCGGCCTGATCGGGATCTGCAGGATCCCGGTCCCCGAGCGGCTCCGGAGCGGCGCGCGCGAAGCGACGCGAGCGCCGGGCGAGGTTCCGCACTACGACGCGGAGGTATCGATCGGCCTCGCGCAACGCGGCGGGTCCGATCGCGAGCAAGCGCGCGAGTGCCTCTTGGGCGGTGTCCTCTGCGTCGGCGCCCCGCAGCAGGCGCCTGGCAGTCTCGATCGCGATGCGCGCGAGGCGTTCTGCATCTCGCTCTTCCATCGCGCAGAATCATTGGGTCCCCTGCCGTCGGTGTCAACCGGGGGACTGTCGCGGTGTCGCTCCCGCGGCGTGTCAGTCGTTGCCCGGTTCCTCGAACACGAGGTCGAGGTCGACGCACGCGTTCCAGAGCATGACCATCGCCTGCTTGCAGTTCATGAGCGCGCAGGGCGGCAGGTCGCTGCGCGTCGACATCGTGTGCAGGCGGCGATAGAGGTCGAGGAGGTCGCGCTCCGCGGGCGACAGGGGGCGGCCGAGGAGGTCCTTGTCTTCTGTGGCGCTCATGACTTGTTCCTCAGGTCCTGGAGACGCTTGGCCTTCAGTTCGAAGCGGGGCAGCTCGCCGGCATTGGCCTTCACAACGTTGAAGCGCAGGCCCTCGTGCGCGTCGGCGAGGTCCTTGGCGAGGGTCTTGCTCAGGCTCGGCCAGCGGGCGTCGGCGGCGGGTTTGAGTTCGACCTTCACGGTGATCTCGTCGCGGATGCCTTCCTCGCGGGTGAGGATGATCTGGAACTCTTCGATCTCGCCGTGCTCGCGCACGATCGCCTCGACGGCGCGCGGATACACGTTGGTGCCGCGCACGAGCTTCATGTCGTCGACGCGGCCGAGGATCCCGCCCTCGAAGATGTCGAAGGTCCGCCCGCAGCCGCACCGCGAGTGGGGGACCTTCACCACCATGTCCTTGGTGCGATAGCGCAGCAGCGGGATGAAGCCGCGGCCGAAGGACGTCACCACCCGCTCGCCGCGCTCGCCGTAGGGCACGGGCTCGCCGGTCTCCGGGTCGAGCACCTCCTCGATGAAGTGGTCCTCGATCACGTGCACGCCGCCGGGCTGGTGGCTGCACTCGAACACCATGATCGTGCCGATCTCCGTCATACCGGCGGTGTCACCGCACTTGGCGCCCCACATGTCCTCGATGAGCTTCTTGGTGGCGGGAATGCTGCCGGCGGGCTCGCCCGACACGATCACCTTGTCGACCTTGCTCTTGCTGAGGTCGATGCCGAGCTTCTGCGCTTCCTGCGCCATGCGCAGGGCGTAGGTGGGCGTCGCGCACACGGTGGTGGCCTCCATCTCGACGAGCTGCTTCACCCGCGCCTCCGTGGTCATGTTGCCCGACGGCAGCACGAGGCAGCCGATCTTCTCGCAGCAGTAGTGCGCGCCCCAGAAGCCGATGAACGAGCCGTACGAGAACGCGAAGAAGACCGTGTCGCTCGGTCGGATGCCGAAGCCCCAGAAGCCGTAGCACCACATCTCGCCGATCCACGCCCAGTCCTTGCGCGAGTCGAGCACGCGCAGCGGCTGGCGGCCGCTGGTGCCGGACGTCAGGTGGTAGCGGATGGCGTCCTGCCGCGGGCGCGTGATCAGGTCGCCGAACATCGGCTGCGCCGCCTGGCACTCCATCCAGTTCTCGCGCGTCATGAACGGCAGCCGGCGGATGTCGTCGAGCGAGCGGATGTCGTCCGGCCTCACGCCTGCCTGCTCGTAGAGCCGGCGGTGGAAGGGACTGTCGGCGTACGCCCGGGCGACCGTGCGCTTCAGCTTGTGGAGCTGGAGCCGCTGCAGGTCGGCGCGGGCGAGCGTCTCGTTCTTGGGATTCCAGTACGGAGGCCAGGTCGGAGGAGTCGCCACGGCGAACGAGCATACGGATCCGCTCCGCCGCGCCGAGTGACGTTCCCCGGCGGGGCCGAAGGCCCCCGCGCGCCCGCGGGCGAGCGGCGACGCGGGTTTTCGGGGCGCGGCTGTTCGGTCCGCGCGGCCCCGGCCTCTGCCTGGGCGAACCCATTGGACTGAACCCATGAACCAACGATCCAGAACCCCACTCTCCGTACGCCTTGGCCTCCTTCCCTTGCTGTTCCTCCCGCTCGCGTGCAGCAGCGGCGGTGGCTCCAGCAACAACACCCCCGCTCCGCTGACCGCGGCGGATCTCACCGGTCGCTGGGCGATCACGACGCAGGTGACCACGCTCACCGGCTCGACTCCCGGCTTCACCGTCGGGCAGACGAGCAGCTTCCCGGTGACCATCACGGTGAACGGCAGCGACGTCACGATCCGCAGCGACGATGCCTCGACGACGGTCGCTCGCCTCGAGGGCAGCCGCGTGCGGGCGTCGTCGGAAGGCGGCGTGCCGCCGGAGACCACGGTGTCGGTCACCGACTTCGGGATCGTCGCGCGCCAGATCTCCGGCACGGCCACGCTGACCCTGCGCACCAACGGTGTGGTCACCGGCACCGTGGTCGAGCGGCTGACCGGGACGCGGACCGCTGCGGCCGCCGTCAGCGACTTCCTCGCCAACGTCCAGCTCGCGAACGGCGCGAACGGCACGCGGCAGACCGGTGCGCCGCCGGCCGCGGGCAACGGGCCGACGATCACCGCCGCAAGCCAGGCCACCGTGATCAACGGCGGGGCGAGCCAGGTCGTGATCAACAGCGACACCGGGATCGATGCGCTGCTCGTGTACGTCTCCGGCGTGGATGGCTACTTCCGCATCCCGCTCGGCGCAGTGCAGAACCTCGTCAACCTGGTGTTGTCGATCGGCGCGGCCGTCCCCAGCGACACGTTCCAGCTCGTCTACGCCGGCGAGCGCAATGGCCAGGTCGGCGCGGCTGCGCCCACCACGCTCATCCGCCGCACCGTCGGCACGGGCCGCCTGCAGGTGAGCCTGTCGTGGGACTCGGTCGCCGATCTCGACCTGCACGTCGTCGAGCCGGGCGGCGCGGAGGTGTGGTTCGGCGGCCCCACGCTGCCGAGCGGGGCACAGCTCGACCTCGACAGCAACGCCGTGTGCACGGCGGGCATCAGCAACGAGAACGTCACCTGGGGCAGCGCGACGCCGCGGGCCGGCGAGTACATCGTGCGCGTCGAGAACTACGACGCCTGCACGGCGGCGGGATCGAACTACGTCGTGCGCATCAACGTCGCCGGGCGGGCGCCGATGGTGTTCAACGGCACGATGTCGGGCGCGGGCACGGCGGGCGGCATCGGCGCGGGTCGCGAGATCGCGCGCTTCACCTTCTGAGCCCATGCGCCCGACCTCGCGACGGTGGTCGACTGCGCAGCGCGGCGCCCTGCTGCTGATTGCAGCGGGCGCCGCGGCGCTGGCGAACCTGAGTCTCGCCAGTGCGCCGGTGATCGGTGCGATGTCCGTCGCCGACACCGGCCCGGACGCGGAAGAGGCCTGGTCGCCGGCGACCTCGACCCTCGACGATGGCGCGCGAGGCTCGGGCCGAACCGCTCCTGTACCGGCGCGGGAGGAGCGCGAGCCGGCGCCCGGTCGCGACGTGCCGGTCCGGGTCGTGGCGCCAGCCGAGCGTTGCGGCGACGTGCCGCTGGCCCTGACGGTGCTCGGGCGCGACTTCGCGGCGGAGGTGATCGAGACGACGCGGACCGATGCGCAGGGCGTGGCGCGCTTCGCCATGCCGGCGACCGACCGCACCCTGGTCGTCGACTTCGGCTTCCCGACCTCAGGCGCCTGGGCGCAGGCGCTCGATGGCACGGCGCGTGAGGCGACGATGTTCCTGCCCGACCTCGGCACGCTGCGCGTCGTCGTCGTCGACGAACACGCGCATCCCGTGCCTGGGCCGGTGACGTTGCAGGCAACGGTGCTCGACGCGTCGGCCCCGGCAACGCGACTCCACGCGTGGTCGGTCGCCGACGGCGGGGGCTGCTTCTTCGTGGAGGCGTGTGGGCTCGCCCTCGAACTGCGGGTCAGCACCCAGGATGGTCGGGAGTCCGCGGCCACGCGCGTGCGTGGCCCGGAGCGGGCGGGCGAGGTGTGCGAGGCGCGAGTGCAACTGCCCGCGTCGCGCACGCTGCGCGCGCGCCTGTTCGACGCCCGCGGGCTGCCGTTGGCGAAGGCCCGTGTCGACGTCAGCCTCGCCACTGGAGGCCCGATCGCGCAGGCGCTGACCGCCGATCGCGACGGCGTCGTGTCCCATCCCGCGCCGAAGTCGTCGGGCCGGGCACGGTGGGCCCGCGTGGCATTCCACGCGCTCGACGCGGATGGCGAACGCTGGCTCGGCGAGTCGTTCCTCGATCTCGGTGCCGAGGCTGCGGCGGTTGCCGACGTCTACCTCGCTCCGCCCGCGACGCTGGTCGCCGGCCGCTGCGTCGACAGCGACGGCCAACCGCGCAGCGACCTCTCCCTGCGCGTGCAGACGGAAGGTCCCATGGTCGTCGACAAGGCCGGTGTGCGCCGCGCGCAGTGGATCGACGTGCCGACCACCACGGTCCATGCCGACGCCGACGGCGCGTTCCGCGTCCTCGGCGTGGTCGCCGCCGGCCAGCGCCTGCGGCTGGTCGTGACCGACGCGTCTGCGGCACCACTGCCGTTCGCGCTCGGGTCGCAGGACGTGGTGATCCGCGTGCCCGGCCGCGCGGGCTGGCCGCGCGCGCGCGCCTGACTCACGATCTCCGCGGACCGGTCACGACGCCGCGCCGCGTTCCACCGCGAACACGCGCACCTCGCCGAGGTCACCCGCAGCGACCTGCGTGCCGCGGTCGGTGAAGCGGATGCCGGCGCCGGCGACGAGGTCGCGCACGGTGCTCGACACGAGCACCTCTCCCACCTGCGCCCGCGACGCGACGCTCGCCGCGATGTCCACCGCCACGCCGCGCACGCGGTCGTCGAGCGCCTCGCACTCGCCGGTGTGCAGGCCGACGTGCAGGCCGATCCCGAGCCGGCGTGCCGCGTCGCTCAGTGCACACGCCGCGCGGATGGCGCGCGCCGGGCCATCGAAGGTCGCGAGCACGGAGCGATCGCCGATCTCGATGGCACGCCCCTTGAACGCGGACGTCTCTTTGCGGACCACGGTCTTGTAGCGGGTGAGCGTGTCCACGCTGTGCGCGGCATCGAGGCGGGCCACGAGCACCGTGGCGAGCGTGCGGTCGAACTCCGGGGCCGGCGGCATGCCGGTGAGGAACCGCTCGATCTCGGCGAGGATCGCGGTCTGGTCGCCCACGAACGGGAGGTGGTCTTCGCCCGCCAGCTCCACGAAGCGCGCGCCCTTGATGTGCGCGGCGAGGAAGCGACCTTCGTCGACCAGCAGGCAGCGGTCGCCGGTGCGGTGCAGCACGAGGGTCGGCACCTGCACGCTCGGCAGCACCTTGCGGATGTCGATCTCCGTGTTCATGCGGGTGAGCGCCAGCGCCGCGCTCGGGCTCGCGCCGTGCCGCAGGTACGCCGCCCACCACTCGCGGAAGCGCGGCTCGTGTGCCTTGCTCGGGGCGCGCTCTTCGAGGCCCACTGGTCCGCCCCAGTGCGCGCGGATCTCCGCGAAGAACGCCTCGCGCTCCGCCTCCGTCGGACCCCAGGGGTAGCCGTCGCCGCGCAGGCGGCGCGCGTAGCTGCCGATCATCACCAGCGCGATCGTGCGCTCCGGGTAGGTCGCGGCGAACAGGCTGCACATCGGGCCGCCCTCGGACACCCCGCACAGCACCGCGCGCTGGCTGCCGACGGCGTCCATCACCGCGTGCACGTCCTCCATGCGCTGTTCGAGCGTCGGGAGCTGGTCGGGTGGCACGCGATCGGAGAGGCCGGTGCCGCGCTTGTCGAACAGGATCACGCGCGCGAAGCCGGCGAGGCGCCGCAGGAACTGCGCGAACGACGGCTCGCTCCAGAAGTACTCGAGGTGCGAGACCCACCCCATCACGAACACGAGGTCGAGCGGCGCGTCGCCGACGACCTGGTAGGCGATGTCGACGTCGCCGCTGCGCGCGTAGCGCACCGGCGGCACCTCCGTCGCCGGCGTGGGGGGCGCCGCCGGCGGGTGGGCGTCGCCGTCGATGTCGTGCAGGCACGCAGCGAGTTCGTCGTGCAGCTCGCGCGCGGTCTGCACGCGGTCCGCCGGGGTCTTGTGGAGGCAGCGGTCGAGCAGCCTGCCCAGGCGGGCCGGGACGCGCACCCGGTGCAGGGCGAGCGGCGGCGGGTCGCGGTCGAGCAGCGCCACCATCACGTCGACCGGCGTCGGCCCGGAGAAGGGTGCGCGCCCGGTGAGCATCTCGTACAGCAGCACGCCGAGGCCGAAGATGTCGCAGCGCGCATCGACGGGCTCGCCGCGCGCCTGCTCCGGGGCCATGTAACCCAGCGTGCCCATGAGGAGCCCGGGATTGGTCTCGGACGTGCCGCGATCGTTGCCGAGCACGGGCCGCAGGTTCTTGGCCACGCCGAAGTCCAGGATCTTCACGTAGCCGTCCCGCCGGAGCATGACGTTCTCCGGTTTGATGTCGCGGTGCACGATCCCGGCGGCGTGCGTCACGCGCAGCGCACCGGCGATCTGCTGCGCGATCTCAACCGCCGCGCGCGGCGCCAGCCGGCCATGCGCCAGTCTCCCGCGCAGGGTCTCCCCCTCGACGAACTCGGTGGCGATGTAGTGGGTGCCGCGATGCTCGCCGACCTCGTGGATCGTGACGATGTTGGGGTGGTTGAGCCCGCTCGCCGCCTGTGCCTCGCGCACGAAGCGTTGCGTCCATTGGCGATCCGCAGTGAGCTTCTCGGAGAGGAGCTTGAGGGCGACCTGCCGTCCGAGCCGCGTGTCGCGGGCCAGGTACACCTCGCTCATGCCGCCTTCGCCCAGGCGGCGGAGGATCTCGTAGTGCGCGAGCGCCTTGGGTGTCGGGCGGTGCGACGCCGGCGCGGGGGCGGTACCCGGCGTGCGCAGCGTGGGCGCGGCGCACTCGTCGCGGTCGGCATCGAGCAGGCGTTGCACCTCCTGCCGCACCGCGTCGGTCACTTCGGGCTGCGCCAGGGCCTGGCCCTGCGCCTCCGGCGACAGTTCGACGAGCTGCTCGAAGAGCGCGCGGACCTGCTGCCAGTGTGCGGTGTTGGAACTCACGGGGCGGTGGGGCCGCGGCGAGCCGTCAGGTCAGCGCGCGCGCGATGATCGTCTTCTGGATGAGCGAGGTCCCCTCGTAGATCCGCAGCGCCTGGATGTCGCGCAGCAGACGTTCGACGGGATAGGCAGACGTATACCCGCGCGCCCCGTGGAGCTGCACGGCCACGTCGGCGGCGCGCGCCCCGGCTTCGGTCGCGTACAGCTTGGCGTAGGCGAGGTCGGCGGGGGTCTCGCTGCCGGCGGCGCGGCGACGCGCACAGCGCCATACCAACGCGCGCGCGGCGTGCAGCTCCGTGGCCATGTCGGCGAGCCGCTCCTGCACCATCTGGAAGGCCGCGATCGGCTTGCCGAACTGCCGGCGCTGCGCGGTGAAGGCCAGCGCCGCCGCGAGCGCGGCGCGATGGATGCCGACGGCGCCCGCCGCCACCGACAGGCGTCCGCCGTGCAGGCCGCCCATCGCCACCTTGAAGCCGGCGCCGACCTCGCCGACGACGTCGGCGGCGGTGACCTCGCACGCGCTCCAACTGAGCGCGGCGTGGTCGGAGCCGCGGTGGCCGAGTTCCTTGCCGGGCATGCGGGCGCGCGCGAGGCCGGCGCGCGTGGTCGGCACCAGGAACGCGGTGATCCCGTCGCGGCCGCGGGCCGGATCGATGGTCGCGAACACGATCGCCACGTCCGCCACGCCGCCGTTGGTGATCCAGACCTTCTTGCCGCTCAGCCGCCAGCCGCCCGCGTGCGGCTCGGCGCGGCAGGCGAGCGCCGCGACGTCGGAGCCGGCATCTTCTTCGGTGAGCGCGAAGCAGCCGATGGCGTCGCCCGTGCCGAGGCGAGGCAGCCAGGCCGCGCGCTGCGCATCGCTGCCGAAGCGCTCGAGGCACTGCGCCACGAGGCCGCTCTGCACCGCCATGAAGCCGCGCGCGTTGCCGCACACGGCGCCGACCTCCTCGTTGGCGAGCGCGATTTGCATCGGCGTCCAGCCGCCGCCGCCGTGCGCCTTGGCGAGGGGGCCGGCGAGGATGCCGGCGGCGCCGAGGTCGCGCACGGTCTCGCGGCGGAACTCGCCGTCCTCGTCGATGCGGCGCGCGTGCGGGGCGAGCTTGTCGCGCGCGAAGGCACGGATCCGCGCCGTGAAGGCCAGGTCGCCGGCGTCGAGGTCGCCGTCGGGCAGGATCGCCAGGGGTCCGGCGCTCATCGCCCCTCGAAGCGCGGCTCGCGCTTCTCCTGCCAGCTCCGGTGGAACTCGGCGTGGTCGTGCGCGCGCAGCAGGAGCGCCTGCGCCTGCGCCTCCTGCTCGATCGCCGAGTCGAGGTCCATGTGCGACTCGTTGAGCAGGAGCCGCTTGGTGAGCGCGTGCGCCAGCGTCGGTCCCTTGGCGAGGCGGCGCGCGAGGCCAACGGTCTCCTCCATCAGCTTCTCGGGCGCGACCACGCGGTTGGCGAGGCCGATGCGAAGGCATTCCTGCGCGTCGATCTTGTCGCCCAGCAGGAGCAGCTCGCTCGCGCGCCCCATGCCGACCACGCGTGGCAGCAGGTACGCCGCGCCCATGTCGGCACCGGTGAGGCCGACGCGGGAGAACAGGAACGCGAAGCTCGCCTTGTCGGAGAGCACGCGCATGTCGGCCGCGAGCGCGAGCACCGTGCCGGCGCCGGCGGCGACGCCGTTCACGGCGGCGAGGATCGGCTTGCTCGTGCGCCGCATGTTGCGCACCACGGCGCCGGTCATGCGCGTGAACTTCAGCGTCTCGGCGAGGTCGCGGCCGAGCAGGGGTTCGATGATCTCCTCGACGTTGCCGCCGCTGCAGAACCCGCGGCCGGCGCCGGTGAGCACGAGGGCGCGCACGCGCGCGTCGGTGTCGAGGTCGGCGAACAGGCGTTCGAGCTGCGCGTAGATCGCGAAGGTCAGCGAGTTGAGCGTCGCTTGGCGGTCGAGGGTGAGCACGGCCACGCCGTCGGCGTCGATCTCGTAGCGGAAGTCGTAGCGAGGTTCGGTCATCGGTTGCGCCAGGAAGGGATCAGGTCACCCGCGCCGGTGGGTCGCGATCGAGGTCCCACACGCCGCTCGGCGTCGTGCGCGTCACGAGGTCGACCACGAAGGTCGCAACCTCCGCCACGGAGTGCATGCGGCCCAGCGCGTTCATCGCTCCGAACGCGGCGAGGGCGGCGTCGGCGGAGCGCTTGCCGCGCGCCGCGACCTTCGCCGCGGCCGTGCGGGTGATGTCGGTGTCGACGAAGCCCGGGCACACGGCGTGGATGCGGAGCGGCGACTCGCCGAGTTCGGCGATCAGGGCGCGGGTCACGCCGACCATGCCGTGCTTGGCGGCGGCGTAGGCGGCGGTGAAGGGAAAGCCGCGCAGGCCGGCCGTCGACGCGAGCTGCACCACCGTGCCGCGACCGCGGGCCTTCATGCCGGGAAGGAGGGCGCGGATGAGCCGGAAGGGCAGCTCGACGTGCAGGTCGAGGACCTCGCGGAGCGTCTGGTCGCTGGTGGCCTCGAAGCGGTCGCTCGGCGCGACCCCGGCGTTGTTGACGAGCACGTCCACGGAGCGCTTGCCGACCCAGGCGAGCAGGCGATCGGTGGCAGCCGGCCCGCCCGCGAGGTCGAGGGCGAGGCAGTCGACCTCCGGCCCCAGCTCCGCCGCGGCGGACGCGAGGCGCCCCGGGTCGCGCGCCACGAGGAGAAGGCGGTGCCCGGCGGCGACCAGGCCTTGCGCGATCGCCAGCCCGATCCCGCGGCTGCCGCCGGTCACGAGGGCACAGGGTCCTGCCTGCATGGGCCGCATGCTACGGAGGGGGGCCGCGGCGACCGCGCGCTGGTTTGGGGAGAACCGATCCGAAGAGGCCGGAGCCCACGGGTTCTCCACAGGTTGGCGGGGGCCGATTCGGCCCACTGGCATGGGGCAAACCCGAGTCCGTCCGCGAGCTTGTCCCCAGGGATTCCACAAACGGCGTTCCTCCCGGAGTGGGCCCTCAACTTCGCGCGGGCCAGGAGCCGAAGAACTCGGTGAGAGGGAAGAGAAGGAGTCAAGTGCGTGGCAGATGACCCTCCGGGGCCCGACGGAGTCGCGAGACGCCGTCGGGCCCCGACGCTTTCATGGCCCCGGTGCCTTGACCGGACTTCGGCGTTCGCTACCCTCCCAACCCCCTCACGCGGGAGCCGCGGAGGCCGAGCGCCATGGCCAAGCCCAAGAAGAAGAAAGAGATCGTGTTCCTCGTCTGCGAGGAGACCGGGGAGCGGAACTACACCCTCCGCAAGAAGCCCGGCACCCCCAAGCTGACGCTGTCGAAGTTCTGCCCGAAGCTCCGGCGGCACACGAAGCACACCGAGAAGAAGAAGTGAGCTAGCGCAGCTCCGGGGGCAGCGCCTCCCTCAGGATCCGCTCGAGATCCTTGCGATCGGTCTCCGCGAGGCCAGGGCGAGCCAGCACGCGCTTCCCGAGGCGTGCGACCGCGTTGAGCTGACCGCTGCCGGCCAGGTTTTGGATGGCCGCGATCACGTCGCGCATCCGCTCGCCGCGCTTGCCGAGGAAGGTCGCGTCGTCGAGGGCGCGGCCGATCGCCTCCTCGCCCCGCGCCGCGCTGGTGCTCAGGGCGAGCAGGGCGCGCGCGCGCACCTCGGGATCGGGATCGGAATCGAACGCGAGCTGCGTGAGCGCGGTGTTCTCGGGCGAGGGGTTGAAGCCGAGGCCCGTGATGAGGTCGGCGCGCAGGCGCGCGTCGCGGCCTTCCCCGACCAGGGTCTCGTACTTCTCCCGCAGGCCGGCCGGATCCTTCAGGGCCAACGTGAGCGTGGCGCTGGTGAGTGGCGTGTCCTCGACCCGGCGCATGCGCTGCAGGACCTCGAGCGCCCGCGCCGACGTGGCTCCCTCCACCGCGCCCATCGCCAGCTCGCGCGCCAGCCGCGGATCCCGCGCCTGCTCGGCCTCCGCCAGCACGAAGTCGACGAGGCGTGGGTCGTCTGCCGCGAGCAGGTGCTGCATGGCGGCGCTGCGCTTGGCGGGGTTGGTGTCGTCCTTCAGCATCATCGCGAGGCTCTCCAACTGGCCGCTCCGGCGCGCGCCGGTGCGCGCGAGGTTGGTCCACAGCGTGGTGATCAGGCGTGCGGCGCAAGCCTGCAGGTGCGTGGTGACGGGACTCAGTTCCGCGAGACGGAGCACGTCGTCCTCGTGCGTCTGATCCAGGTACGGCTTGTCGATGAGCAGGGGGGCGAAGTCGGCTGCGATCGATGCGCTCTGCTGGATCGCATCGAGCATCGCGGCGACGAAGGCCGACAACTGGCCCGCCGACGCGGGGAGCAGCGCGTGACGCGACTGCAGCGTGTAGTCGATGATCCGCAGCAGCATGAGGCGCTCGACGCGCGGCGTGGGATCCGCCCCGGTTCCTCGTTGGGGCTCGGCTCCGGGCTGGGTCTCGGTATCCGGCTCTGGACGACCGAGCAGCGCGAAGAGGGCACGTTCGCCCGCGTCGCCGATGGTCTGAACCAGCGTCTCGAACGCCGTGCGCGCCTCGGCGTCGGTGGCCTTGGCCTTCTCCATGTGCTTGGCGCGCACCTCGCGCATTCCACGGACCGCGAGGGCGACCAGGTGGGCGAGCTGGGTGTCGAAGTCAGCGACCGTGTCGGTCGCCCGGTCGGTGGGGACGGGCGAGCGCGAGATGTGCTCGTCCGGCGTTGGTTCGATGGTCGGGCTCGCCGCCGCCGCGGTCAGCGTCGGCCCAGGGCCGACGCTGACTCGAGCGAGCGGACGAAGACTCGTCCACAGGAGCGCGGTGGCGATCGCCGCGATGGCGATCACCCCGAGCGCGACGAGGTGTGTCCGGTTCATGGCTCAGTGCTCGCAGGGGTACTGGGAGTAGTTGCTGCCCGTCGAGGTGATGCGCGCGTCCGTCTGGTCGCACGTCGAGTCGATGTCGATCGGGATGAAGCCCAGCAGCCAGTGCGGGGTGCACCGATACGTGAACAGCCACACGTTCCACGTGCCCAGCGGCTCGGTGTAGGTGCCGCAGCCGGGCGAGTACTCCGTGATGTAGTGCGTGGGGAGGTACTCGATGAACAGCGGGCAGCGCATCGGCTCGGTTCGGTACTCCACGCCGCCGATGGAGATGGCAGCGTTGGCGCCGCAGCCCACCGCGGGCCCGGGCTGAAACACGGCGCTGCGCAGGGCGACGCGCTGGTCGAGGCAGTGCTTGCTGTCCTCGGTCTGTGCCGAGGCAGTGTTGGCGAGGACGAAGATCGCTGCGAACAGCGCGAGGAGCTTCTTGGTGAACATCGATCCAACCTCCAGGTGTCGAATGCGGCAGCCGAAGTGGCTGCCGTCATCGACCCTGTGGCCATGGACCGCGCCGTGGTTACGCGGCAGATCGCGAATCGTGGTCGGTTGGGGCGAGCCGCCGGACGGGATGACAAGGAGACCGGAAGTGGGCGACGGTACCGGTGATTCAAGATCGCAGCGACTGATCGGGACTAGTCCCTTAAGTCGTTCGCCAGCTCGCGTCGAGAAGCCCGAACGTGACGGCGCAGCCGGCATAGGAGGAGAACAGAATGCAGCTGGAAACTTTCGCGTACACGCGCGCGGGTGGTTGGTCCGTCGACCCACTGCCGGCGCTCGATTCCGATCGGACGTTGGTGATCGTGTTCGGTGCGGCCTCGTTCGCAGACGAACCGACGCCGCTGGCGCAGCTTCGCGCGGCGTATCCCCACTCACACGTGCTCGGATGCTCGACCTCAGGCGAGATCCTCGAGAGGACGTTGAACGATGAGTCCCTGTCGGTTGCCGTCGCTCGCTTCGACGAATCGGCACTTGCCATTGCCACGGCGGAAGTCGCGCAGGCGGGAGACTCGTTCGACGCCGGCCGCCTCCTGGCCGAGCGGCTCACGCGCGAAGACCTCAAGGCTATCCTGGTGTTGTCGGACGGCCTGCAGGTGAACGGGACGAGCCTCGTGCAAGGACTCGGTTCCGCCCTGCCCGATGGCGTCGTCGTGACGGGAGGACTCGCCGGTGACGGCGACCGCTTCAAGCGCACGTGGGTGATGAACGGGGGAGTGCCCGCATCGGGCATGGTCTCCGCGGTGGGGCTCTACGGCGATCGCATCGAGGTCGGGCACGGATCGAAGGGTGGTTGGGACATCTTCGGACCGGAGCGCGTGGTCACCCGTTCCTGCGGCAACGTGTTGCATGAGCTCGACGGCAAGCCCGCGCTGGCGCTCTACAAGGAATACCTGGGTGAGCGTGCAGCCGGCCTGCCCGCGACGGCGTTGTTGTTCCCGTTGGCCCTGCGCCGTGACCGGGACGATCCGGATGTCGTCGTGCGCACGGTGCTCGCGGTGGACGAGGCGGCGCAGTCCATGACGTTCGCCGGCGACATTCCCGAAGGACACCTGGCGCAGCTCATGCGGGCGAACTTCGAGCGCCTGATCGACGGTGCCGCGCTGGCGGCGGCGCAAACTGTGGAGGCCATGCACGGAAGTGCGGCCGCGACCTTGTCGATCGCCATCAGTTGCGTGGGCCGGAGACTGATCCTCGGCCAACGCGCGGAAGAGGAGATCGAGGCGGCGCTGGGGGAGATGCCGTCGGGCACCCGGCAAGTCGGGTTCTACTCGTACGGCGAGTTGTCGCCGCGCGCTTCGGGCCGCTGCGACCTGCACAACCAGACCATGACGCTGACGACGATTCGCGAGCGCTGACGTCATGCTCCACCCGTTGCTGGCCAGACAGATCAGGAGGTGCGGCATCCAGGAGCCAGAACTGCAGCCGCCCTCTTGGGGCCAGCTTCTGGAGCGGGTGTCCGCCGCCTACCAGCAGGCGGACGACGACCGCTACCTGCTCGAGCGATCGCTGGCCATCTCGTCGACCGAGATGGCGCAGCTCAACGCGTCGCTGCAGACCTCGGTGGACACTCTCGCCGGCTACCGAGCGGCCCTGGACGAACAGGCGATCATCGCCATCACCGACCGCGCGGGCGTCATCACAGACGTCAGCGAGCCGTTCTGCCGGATCAGCCAGTTCAGCCGCGAGGAGCTGATCGGCGCCCGGCACAGCATCATCAACTCCGGCCATCACCCGCGGGAGTTCTGGGTCACCATGTGGCGCACGATTGCGCGGGGCGAGATCTGGCGGGCCGAAGTGTGCAACCGAGCCAAGGACGGATCGCTGTACTGGGTAGACACGGTGATCGGCCCGATGCGTGGCATCGGCGACGAGATCAGCGGCTTCATCGCCGTTCGGCAGGACATCACTGCGCGCAAGCAAGCCGAACTCGCCCTGCTGCGGGTGCAGCGGGTTCTCGAGGAAACCAGCCGGATCGCCCGCGTCGGCGGCTGGGAGCTTGGGGTGGACGGAGCGCTGTGGTGGTCGAATCAGGTATCCGAGATCTGCAGCCTGAATGGTGCGCTCCCCGCCACGCTTGCCGAGTTCGTCGCGCGTTTCGAAGTGGAGAGGCGTGTGGTGTTGGCGACCGATATTGCCACATGCATTGCGGGTGGGGCCGCGTTCGATCACACGGCCCGCTTCATCACCGGAACCGGTGCCGAGATCTGGGTCCGCTGCCGTGGCCGGATCGAGACCGTAGGGAATGGAGAAAAGCGCTTGTATGGCTCGCTTCAGGATGTGAGCGAGTGGCAGCAACGCAGCCAGGAACTCGCGCGGGCGCTCACCGCGGCGGAGGCAGCTGCCAAGGCCAAGGACGGTTTCCTGGCGAACATGAGTCACGAGATCCGGACGCCGCTGACCGCGATCCTCGGTTACGTCGACCTGCTGCGCGAGGAGGGCGACCTCTCACGCGCGCCGGCGCGTCGCATCGAGATCATCGACACGATCCGGCACGCAGGAGTGCACCTCAGCGGGGTCATCGATGACATTCTCGACCTCAGCAAACTGCAGGCGAGCGCGATGACGTTGGAATCGACGAGCGTTTGCCTGGCCGACCTGCTGGGTCAGGTGATCGCCATCCTGCGGCCGCTGGCACTCGCCAAGGGAATCGTTCTCGAGGGGAGTCTCGCTCCCGACCTCCCCGCGTACGTCGCTACCGATCCGACACGCCTGCGACAGATCCTCATGAACCTCGCGGGCAACGCCGTGAAGTTCACCGCCAGCGGTTCGGTGGTGGTCCGGGCCGCCTGCGACACTCGCGCCGGCGGAGCCTGGCTGCGAATCTCGGTCGAGGACACCGGCATCGGCCTCGCACCCGCGCAGACTGCGCGTCTGTTCGAAGCCTTCGCCCAGGCCGACGACAGCATGTCGCGCCGGTTCGGAGGCACGGGCCTGGGCCTCGTGTTGAGCCGCCGACTGGCACGGCTCATGGGCGGGGACGTCACGTTGGTGCGATCGGCGCCGGGGCTCGGTTCCTGTTTCAGTCTCGAACTCCCGCTCACAGTGGCGAACGCCCCCGTTCCCGAATCCGGTTCGGACCAGAACGAGGCTGGTGTGCCGGGGATGGTGACGCTCTCCGGCCGCATCCTCCTGGTGGAGGACTCGCCCGTGAACCAGCGGCTCGTGGCCGCGGTGCTTCGCAAGGCCGGCGCCGAGGTGGACACCGCCGACGACGGCGAGGCAGCGCTGCGGCGGATCGATGAATCCCCAGTGCCCTACGACCTGATCGTCTCCGACATGCAGATGCCGGTGATGGATGGCTACACCATGGCGTCGTCGCTCCGGGCTCGAGGATGCCACGTGGCGATCATTGCGCTCACGGCGCACGCCATGGAGGCCGATCGCGAGAGATGCCTGGCAGCCGGTTGCGACGCCTACGCGACGAAGCCCATCGACCGACCGTCGCTTCTCGCCATGTGCGCGCGCTGGATGCGGCGAGCATCCGCCGCCGCGACAACCGTGCCGACCGATAGCCGCTGACATCCTCTACACGGCGTGGAGGCGGTCGCGGTGACGTGTGACAGCGAATGGGCACAGCTCGCGGACCTCGCGCGCGACCGGCGCATCAGGAATCCGTGTGAGTGACTTGGCATGGTCAAGTCGCGTTCTGGCCCCGGTTCCCGGCCTCCTGCCACGACCAGTGCGGCCGCGCGGCGAGCAGGAGCCGCCATGCTGGGGAGGTCGCAGAACCTCGCCGATGGCCTCGAAACGGTGATTCGGAGGGTCTCGGGAAAAGGGAAGAGGAAGGGGGTGCCCAGTGGCAGGGGGAACCCGAAGGTGGGGTTCCCCCGAGAGCGGGATCGCCGAGGGCGACCGATCGTCGGTCACGCTGCCCTGGGGAACCCACACGACTTCCCGAAGGCCCGCGCGACCTCGCGCGTCTCGCCATCGAACGATTCTCCCGACGCCGTCCCATCCTGCGGGGACCAGGCCCTTCCGAGCGCAACCGGTTTCTCGGAACGCGTGCCACCCGGATGGAGAATCGTCATCGCCTGGCTGGACGTACCGGCTGAACGGGGCAACGCTTGCGCGCAAGTGTCTGTGCACACGTCCCCGTCGGTGCAGGTCCTGTCGAACATCGACGACAAGATTCCCCGCCGCCCGTACACGGCCACGGGTGGTGCGCTGCTCGCGGCGAGCCCCGTGCCCGTGGCCGCCGTCACCTGGGCGCACGGAGACCTGGGCACACTGCCGGCGTGGTTGACGCTCCTCGCCGGAGCCGCAGCCTTCGCGCTGTTCGCCGCCGGCCTCGGCATGAGCGCACGGCCGCAGCCTGCTCGTGCGCTCGCGACCGCAGGGTGCCTCGCGTGTCCGGTGCTCGCGTGGCCCGGCATCGGCGACTCACCGGCTCGGACGCTGGTCGTCGCTCTGGTGCTGATCGTCGTCCTCGCCGGCCTGTGGCGCGTGGGTACACCGCTGTTCACGCCGCTCGTGCGGCGGGCCGATGCGGTCGCCGGCATGGTCCGCAGCTCGGCGGCCACGGCGCTGTTGTTCTGGCTGGCGCTCGCGATCGGCAGCGACCGGCTACGCCCCGCGGCGATGGCGGCCGTGGGTGTCTCGCTCGTCTTCGCTGCCGCGCTCGGAGCACGCTGGCTCTGGCGGAGACGCTCGACCCCTGACGTTCGCACGCGCGCGGTGGGCATCGCGCTGCTCGCGACACTCCTCCTCGCCGCGACGACGTACCGGGACGCCTGGGCGCTCGTCAGTTGCGGTGCGATCTACGCTCTCCTCGCCGCGATGTTCGGGCCGCGTCCCGACCGTATCGACCCGACCGAGGGGTGGTCGGCGACCCTCTTCGAGCATCCCGAGCGTCTGCTCGTCTCCACGTTCGCCACGCTCGCGCTGCTTGGCACGATCGTCCTGGCGCTGCCGCAGAGTTCGACCTCCGGCGCCGGCATCGGCGGGATGGACGCTGCTTTCACGGCCATCAGCGCGGTCTGCGTGACCGGTCTCGTCGTGCGCGATACGCCCGCGGAATTCACTGCGCTCGGCCAGATCACGCTGCTCCTCCTCATGCAGCTCGGCGGGCTCGGGATCATGACGTTCTCGACCGCCGCGCTGCGCGTGCTCGGCCGCCGCCTCAGCATCCGCCAGGAGTCGGCGGTGGCGCTGGTGATCGGAGCCAAGGACCGCAGCCGACTCATCGCCTCGGCCCAGGACGTGTTGCGCGTGACCTTCATCACCGAAGCGATCGGCGCCGGCCTGCTCGGAGCGCTGTTCCTCGCCCACGGTGATCCGCTCGGCACGGCTGCATGGCGTGGCGTGTTCACCGCGGTCTCCGCGTTCTGCAACGCCGGGTTCGCGCTGCAGACCGACAGTCTGGTCCCCTACTGCCACGATCCGCTCATCCTGCACACGGTGGCCACCTTGATCGTTCTCGGCGGCCTGTCTCCGGTGACTGTGCTTGCGGTCGCCGGGAAGCGCCGGGGCCCCGGCCCATGGCCGGCCCAGGTCACGATCGGCTTGCTGGCGGCGATCGTGCTGCTCGTATCGGGCTGCGTCTTCTTCCTGATAGCCGAGTGGGATCACTCCCTGCGCGGGCTCGATCTGGTCGACAAGCTCCACAACGCGTGGTTCCAGTCCGCGACGCTGCGCACCGCAGGCTTCAACTCCGTCGATCTCGCGAGCGTGCACCCGGCCACATGGCTGATGATGCTCACCTTCATGTTCGTCGGCGCGAGCCCCGGGGGCACCGCCGGCGGAGTGAAGACCACGACGGTCGCCGTGCTCTTGCTGTCGGTCGTGGACACGATCCGGGGCGCCGCCCACACTGCGGTGCTCGGCCGGCGGATCCCTGACCGCACGGTGCAGCGCGCAGCCGTGGTCGTGACGATCGCTGTCGCGGCGGCAGGCCTCGCGCTGACCGGGCTGCTGCTGACGCAGCGCATCCCGTTGCCGATGGCGGCGTTCGAAGTCGTCTCCGCGCTCGGCACCGTCGGGCTGAGCCAGGGCGCCACGGCGATGTTGGACGATGTCGGAAAGCTCATCATCATCGTCTGCATGTTCATCGGCCGTATCGGCGGGCTGACGCTCATGATGTTCATGAGTCAGCGCGTGGTGACCGGCCGCGTCACCCTTCCCTCCGAAGACATCGACGTCGGCTGACCCGCCGGCAGGACTCCGCCATGCCTCGACAGCAGCAGCAAGCGATCGTGATCGGTCTCGGCCAGTTCGGCACCGCGGTGGCGCGGGCGCTCGCCGAGCGCGGTGTCGAGGTGCTCGCCATCGACAGCGACGAGGAGCGGGTCCAGGCCATCGCCGACCGCGTGGCGGAGGCGATGTGCTTCGACGCCACCGACTTCGAGGCCCTGCAGCGCACGTCGCCGAGCCAGCGCGACGTATGCCTGTGCGCCATCGGCGACGAGGCGAAGGAGGCGTCGATCATCTGCACCGCCCTGCTGCGGCAGGCGGGAGGCCGGCGCGTCATCGCGCGGGCCAACGAAGAGGTGCACGCCAGGATCCTGCGGCTCGTCGGCGCGCACGAAGTCGTGAACCCGGAGCGGGCGTTCGGCGAGCGGTTCGCGAGCCAGCTCCTCCATGCCGGGATCAAGGGAGAGCTGTTGCTCGGTGAGGGCGTGCTCCTGAACGAAGTGGAAGCGCCGACGGCGTTCGTGGGCCGCTCGTTGGGGGAGTTGCGCCTGCCCAGCCGGTTTGGCGTCACGGTCGTGGCGATCCGCAAGAAGGCCGACGGCGCGGTGATCCTGCCCGACGCCGAGTCCCAGCTCGCGGACGGTGACGTCCTCGTGCTCGTGGCCCGGCATGGCGCCGTGTCGCGGATGATGGAGAAACAGTGACATGAGGCTCCGTACCGAACTCGCCGGCGGCGTCCTCGCCTTCCTCACCCTCGACCTCTTGCTCGTGTTCGCCGCCACCGGCTTGTTCGTGCGCATGGGTCCGGCAATCGAGCGCATCCTCACGCGAAACGACGCGACGATCGCCGCCGCGGAGGACGTGCTCGAGACGCTCGCCCGGGCCGGCAGCGCGGGGCTCGCCGAGGCGCAGCGTGCGCGCGTCCACGCCGCCCTCGCTCGAGCCCACGCCAATGTCACCGAGCCCGGCGAGACGGAGGTGCTGGACGGCATCGACCGTGTCGTGGCCGTCGCCCTGGACGGGGACAAGGCCGCGCGGACCGTCCTGCTCGACCGCGTGCGCGAGCTCATCGCGATCAACCGCACCGCGATGCGCCAGGCGGATCTCGATGCGCAGCGCCTGGGGACCGCCGGTGCCTGGGCCGCGAGCTTCGTCGGCCTCGCCACCGTGGCATTCGGGTTGTTCCTCACGCGCACTCTCGACCGCCGCGTCGTTCGCCCGATCGCCGAGATCGGCGAGACGCTGCGCGCGGCCCGGGAAGGCAACCGCTTCCGGCGCTGCAGCACGCGCGGCGCGGCGCACGAACTGCGTAGCGCCATGGAGTCCGTGAACCACATCCTGGACCGGGTGGGACCGGCACCGGAAGAGGGTCTGACAGACGCAGTCGTGCGTGAACCCTGAGGCCAAGCTGAGCCGCATCGCCGCTTCGCTTGCCCGTCAGCGGTCGATCGATGGCGCTGTGGCGTCAGGTCAGCTTCTCGTGATCCAGCCCCGACAGGTGCAGCATGCTGGCGTGGATGCCGCTTCCCGTCGTCCCGCGCCGCCGGTCCGCACCGTTCGCTCAGGCCAGCAACCCCTCGATCACCCGGCCGTGCACGTCGGTCAGCCGCCGATCGATGCCGTTGTGCCGCCAGGTGAGCTTCTCGTGGTCCAGGCCCAGCAGGTGCAGCATCGTCGCGTGGATGTCGTGACCCGTCGTGCCGCGGCGCCGGTCGGCCGGCTTGTAGCCCCACTCGTCGCTCTCGCCGACGGTGACCCCGCCGCGGATCCCGCCGCCGCACAGCCAGTTGGTGAACACGAACGGATTGTGGTCACGGCCCTTGCCCGCCTGGGAGCTGGGCATGCGGCCGAACTCCGTCGTCCACAGCACCAGCGTGTCGTCGAGCATGCCGCGCTGCTTCAGGTCTTCGAGCAACGCCGCGACGCCGAGCGCCATCCCGCGTGACAGCGGGCCGTGATCGCGGCGGATGTCCTCGTGCGAATCCCAGTTGCGCCGCGGATGTGCGTTGTCGTTGCCGCTCCAGATCTGCACGAAGCGCACGCCGCGCTCGAGCAGCCGCCGCGCGGCGAGGCACTTCTGCGCGAACCAGAACGCCTCCTCGGCGCCGTTGATCTCCTTCGCCCATGCCTGCGGCCCGCGATCGAGGCCGTAGAGCCGAAGGATGTAGTCGGGCTCGGCGCCGAGGTCGATCGCTTCCGGGGCCGCGAGCTGCATGCGCGCCGCGAGTTCGTAGCTCTCGATGCGCGCGTCGAGGCGCGGATCGGTCGGTCGCGTCGCCGCGTGCGCGCGGTTCAGGTGCGCGAGCGTCGCGAGCGTGTCGCGCTCGCTCGCTGGCGTGACGAAGGTGCCGGCGCGATGCGGATGGAGGTCGACGATCGGCGCTTCCGTGCCCGGCAGGATCGGAGTGCCGCTGTGCTGTGACGGCAGGAACGCGGCGTCCCAGTTCTTCATCCCGTTGCTGGCGAGCCCGCGGTGGTCGGGCAGCACCACGAACGTCGGCAGGTTCTCGTTCAGCGACCCGAGCCCGTAGCTGACCCAGCAGCCGGCGCTCGGAAAGCCGGGCAGGAGGAAGCCCGTGGTCTGCAGGAGCGTGGCCTGCGAGTGCACGCCCGACTTGCTGACCATGTCGTGCACGAAGGCGATGTCGTCGACGTGCGCGCCGAGCGGTGCGACGGTTGCGCCGAGGAGCTTGCCGCACGCGCCGTGCGGCGCGAACGGCCACAGCGGCGCGAGCCACGGCCCGAGCCCGTCCTGGAAGGTCTCGACCGGCTCGCCGAAGTCGCTGGGCTTGCCGGCGTGCTTCACGAGCGCGGGCTTGAAGTCGAAGAGATCGAGGTGGCTCGCGCCGCCGGCCATGAAGAGCTGGATGACGCGGCGCGCGCGGGGGCGACGCGCCAGCGGGGTTTCGCGGCCGAGCATCGCGGCGAGGGCGATGCCGCCGAGGCCGCCGCCCGACTGCCAGAGGAACTCGCGGCGGTCGACGCCGGCGGCTTGGGCGTGCGATCGCATGTGTCAGTCGATGAACACGAACTCGTTCAGATTGAGGAGCAGGCGGCAGGTGCTCGCGAGGCCGTGGCGAGCGACGTGCGCGAGGAGCGGTTCGCGCTCGGCGGTCGTGGGGGTGCGTCCCATGGCCAGACGGAAGGCGCGCACGACCTGGGCCGCCACGTCGTCGCCGGCCTCCGCGCACACGCGCACCGCGAAGTGCCTCGCCTGCGCCAGGATGAACCCGTTGTTGAGCAGGGCCAGCGCCTGCGCCGGTGACACCGACTCGTTGCGGCGGTCGACTCGCATCGACGGATCGGCGCAGTCGAGCGCCGTGAGGAAGGGCTGCATCTGCGAGCGCACCACGAACCGGTAGATCGAACGACGCCATGTGCGCGGGTCGTCCGGATCGGCGAGGTCGTAGCGGTAGTGCGGCGAGTGCTCCGGGTGCTCGAGCACGAAGTCGCGGAAGCCCGGCCCGCCGGCCGTCAGATCGAGGGTGCCACTGACGCTGAGCACCGCGTCGCGCACCGCCTCCGCCTCGAGCTTGCGGGCGTTGGCGCGCCACAGCAGGGTGTTGCCGCTGTCGATCGCCTGTGCCATCTCGTTCCCGGTCGTCGAGGCCTGCCGGTAGGTGGCGCTGGTGACGATGAGCCGGTGCAGTGCCTTGAGAGAGCCGGCGAGGTCATCGCGGAACGTCGCCGCCAGCCAGTCGAGCAGGTCTTGGCGCGTCGGCGGCGAGCCCATGCGGCCGAAGTCGTCCGGCGTGGCGGCGAGGCCGCGGCCGAAGTGGTAGTGCCAGACGCGGTTGACGACGCTGCGCCAGATCAGCGGGTTGCGTGGGTCGGTGAGCCATCGCGCGAGCGCGGCGCGGCGGGCGCCTTCGGGGGCGTCGGGCGCGAGGTCGAAGCGTGACGGCAACAGCGGCTCGAGTGCGGCGAGCGCCGCCGGCTGCACTTCGCGCCCCGGCCTCGTCACCTGCCCGCGCGCCAGGACGAAGATCGGCCGCGGCTTGCCGCCGAGCGCGCCGGTGCCGCGGAAGGTCCCGGAGCCCGTGTGGACCGTGCCGGCATACACGCGCTCCGGCGCCGGCAGGGACGCGCGCTCCGACGGGGGGTAGAGACCGTCGGTGAGGTTCGCCCGCCGCCAACGCGGCGGCGCCTCGATGCTGTCGCCGCTGGTGACCGGTGCGTGCAGCGCGACGTTTGCGCCGGCGGCGTCGAAGACCTGCAGCTCCGCGAGGGCGGCGATGAAGTCGCCCTTGCGCGCGGCGAGGCGCGTGGCGGTCACGCGCACGAAGCGTCCGACCGTGCCATTGCCGGCGAACTCCTGCGGTGCGAGGCCGGGGTTGGCGAGGTCCTCGGTCTCGTGCGCGGCGAGCACGGTGGGCGCGTCGTTGAAGGCGTCGTCGTCGCTGACCTCGATGCGGAAGCGGCGCGGGAAGCCGAAGCCGGCGCCGATGCCGTTGAAGTCGTCCTCCGCGCCGCGCAGCACGACGCGGGCGATGGTGACGCGCGCACCGAGGTCGACCTGCACCCACTTCGGTGTGTCGGGTGACGCCTCGATCCCGCTGTGCCAGCCGAACTCGGGTGGCACGGTCGCCTCGCGGCGGAGCCGCGCGGTGTCTTGGTCGACGTCGTACGTCTTGTCGGCGCGATCGAGCGCCGCGAACACCGCCTGCAGCGCGTAGTAGTCGGCCTGCGTCACGGGATCGAACTTGTGGTCGTGGCACTGCGCGCACTGCACGGTGAGGCTCGTGAAGCTGCCCATGACGTTGCCGACCATGTCATCGCGATCGAAGTGGCGCGCGATCTTGCCGTCGATCTTGTCCTCCGCGACCTCGGCGTGCCCGATGAGGTCCCACGGGCCGGCCGCCAGGAAGCCGAGCGCCTCGATCCCATCGCGGGTGCCGGGGAAGAGCACGTCGCCGGCGACCTGTTCCTGCACGAAGCGGGCGTACGGCTTGTCCGTGTCGAAGGCGCGGATGACGTAGTCGCGGTACGGCCACGCGTGCGGGCGCGGTTGGTCCTTGTCGTAGCCGTGGGTGTCGGCGTAGTGGACGACGTCGAGCCAGTGGCGCGCCCAGCGCTCGCCATGGCGAGGCGAGGCGAGCAGGCGATCGACGAGGCGTTCGTACTTGTCCGGCCGCGTGTCGGCGACGTAGGCGTCGAGGTCTTCGGGCGACGGCGGCAGCCCGATCAGGTCGAAGGTCACCCGCCGGCACAGCGTGCGCGCGTCGGCTTGCGGCGACATCGCGAGGCCGCGCGAGGCGAGGGTCGCTGCGACGAACGCGTCGATCGGATGGGCGGAGTGCGCGGGCACCGCGGGCTTGTCGAGCGGCTGCAGGCTCCACCACGTATGCGGATCCTGCTCTTGGCCGGCCACCCCGCCGGCGAGGCATGCGACGAGAAGCAGACCGCGCAATCGCGTCGCCTCAGGCGCCCAACCAGAGCGCGCCCGCGTTGCTCGTGTCGATGTTGCCGCCGCGCACCTGCAGCCACTGCGCGTAGGCGATCCCGCCGAGGAGCGAGGGGATGTTGGGCACGCCGATCGTGATGGCGGCCGTGCCGAAGCTGGTGGTCATCGTGGCGAGCACGATCTCGGCGCTCACGAGCCCCCGGCAGCCACCGGGCAGGATCGCCGGCAGGCGCAGCGCCCCGAACCGCTGGTCGCTCGCACCCAGCGCCAGCACCGCCGGGGTGGAGGCCAGCGCGCCGTAGAGCTGCAGGCCGAAGCTCGCGTTGCCGAGGCGGGGCGGGCCACCGCCGTTCAGTTCCTGCACCTGCATGTTGCTGCACGTCCCGCCGAAGACCACCGTCGCGGCGACCGGCGCGGGGCGGAAGTCGAAGTCGACCGGATCGCCGGGAATGGGGCCGGCCAGGATCGACCACTGCGTGCCGCCGAGCGCCTGGAACGACTTCACGAAGGGGTGCGCACTGTTGCCAAGGACGACACCTTCGAGCCCGCGCATGTGCATCGCGGTGGCCGCGCCCGCGGGGAGCGTGGGCACGAGGGGCAAGGTCGTCGGGTTGGCGAAGTTGACGCTGATCGCGATCGTGCCGTCCGGCTGACTGATCACCTGCCGCGACGCGCCGGTGGGCAGGTCGCCGACGCCGGTCACGCCCTGCGGCGTGTGACCGACGTAGATCCACGGGCCCGCGATGGTCTGGCCGTTGCTGAGATCGAGCCACCGCACCTGCGGGTCGGCGCCGCCGCCCCCGGACTGCGCGATCACCGCCTGCGCCGAGCCGAGGCCGAAGGTCTCGATCGCGTCGACGCGGGGCAGCGTGCTCAGCGTGCGCGCCACGCTGCCGTTGCGCTCCGTGACGTAGATGCCGGTGCTCGTGGTCGTGACCCACGCGCCGTCGAGCGCCTGGATGAGGGCGCTCGCGATCCCGGGCACGTCGCCGAGGCTCTGCTCCTGCGCGATGCCCGTCCCGGCGAGGCGCAGGCGGACGAGCACGGTGGTGTTGACCGGCGTCTGCAGCGCCACGACGACGTCGCGGTTGACGCCGTCGACCGCCACCGCGAGCGGCGGGAAGCGATCGAGCGAGAAGCGCGCGATCGGCGCGATCGTGCCGTTCGTGAGATCGACATCGAAGAGGGCGGAGGCCGCAGGGGTGGTCGTGCGCGAGACGACGACGACGTGGTCGGCGCCCGGCTGCGCCCACGCGGAGGCAGCGAGCAAGCAGGCGAGGAGGGCGTGGCGCATCGAGGCGATGGTAGCGGGTTCCGGGCCGGCTGGAGGACTCGGAGCGGAGCGCCGCGGCAGGGCCGCTGGACGCAGTCGCCTTCACTCATCCCCGCGAACGCGGCGTAGCACCGTCCGTGCCGTCGACGACAGGCCGTCGGGCGCCAGCGCCCGTTCGAGCGTGCGCTGCCGCGATGTCGCAGTGAACAGCGCCTCGCGACCCGCGGCGTCGAGGTCGTGGAACGCCGGGTGGAAGGCGACCTCGCCGCGCGGATCGGCGGGGCGGTGCGCGGTGATCGCTGCCTCGATGATCGTGTCGCGGTCGGCGGTCATGCGAAGTCGGGTCCAAGTTCGATGCCGGCGCGGCGCAGGCACTCGGCGAGCAGGGCGCGGGCGCGGGTCACGTTCTGCAGGAAGGTGTTGAGGCGCATGCCCAACGCGGCGGCGAGGTCGCGGTCGGGGTGCAGGCCGGCGTCGTCGAGACGGGCGGCGATCGCGGCCTTGGGTTGGGCGGGGAGCTTGTCGCGGCAGAGCGCGATTGCGCGTCGCACCGCGTCGTCGGGTGGTGGCTCACCGTCGACGGCGGGGTCCGGCAGATCGTCGCCGACCGGCACCGGGGCGAGGCGGTGCCGGCGCGCCGCGCTGATCGCGAGGTTGCGCGCGATGCGCAGCCCGAGGCGGAGGAGGCCATGCGGGTGGCCATCCGGCGTGCACTGCGGCGCCACCTGCCACACGCGCAGCAGCGCTTCTTGCAACACCGCTTCGGTGTCGACGACGACGGCGAACCCACGCAGCGAGCGGCGCAGCGGCTGCTCCGTGCGTGCGAGCCAGCGGGCGAACGCGTCGGCGTCGCCCGCGGCGATGGCTTCCAGTTCGCGGTCGGTGTCGCTGGCTTCGGTCATGCGACGGGAAGGTCGAGCGTGCCGGTGGCGAGCACGATCCGCAACGACGCGACCCTGGCCGACGGCGTGCTGCCGATCGGCCGCAGCGCCAGTCGGATCACGGCGCCGGCCACGACCGCGCCGGCCGCAGTTGTGTTCTCGGCGACGAGCGCGAGTTCGGCCCGGCTGCCATCGGCGAAGACCACGACGACGCTGGTCGGGAGCGACCACGAAGCGAGTCCGTGCAGCTCGAAGACCCAGGCGTTCGGCGTGCGCAGGCGCAGGCGAGCGAGGAGCGCGGCGCGGCCGCCATCCTTGGGCGTGCCGGGACCGAACAGGCGCCGCATGAAGCCGCCCTTGGCGCGGGCCGGCGGTTTGGGCGGCGGGCCGTAGGCGTGGCGCTCTTCCTCCGCACGTGGGCTCGTGCGCGCCCGCGGCAGGGCGCACATCGTCGTGTCCGCCAGGATTGCGGGCGAGGCCGCCATCGGCATCGCACACGCGCGCAGGCCGAGCGCTTCGATCGACATGCCGTGCGGCAGTTCCTGCGGCACGACTTCGCGCCGTGTGGCGCCCCGTGGGTCGACCGTGGTGGCCTCGGTCATCGCGATCCACGACGTCAGGCGCGTCGCGATGGCGTGGTCGAGCCCGAGCCGCTCGAGACGCGGGTCGATGCTGCGCGCATCGCCGGTCGCCGCGAGTTCGGCTTCGAGGTCTTCGGCCGCCTCGCGGGCGAAGCCGCGCGCGAGTTGCGGGGACTCAGCGTCGACCGGTACCGGCGCCACGACCAGATCGTGCGTGAACGCGCCCGTCGCCGTGCGGCCGTGCACCCGCAGCGTGCCGCCTTCCGCGCGAAGCTGCACGGCGATGCGGGCCGGT
This sequence comes from uncultured candidatus Brocadiaceae bacterium, assembly GCA_964418595.1. Classification (GTDB taxonomy): domain Bacteria; phylum Planctomycetota; class UBA1135; order UBA1135; family UBA2386; genus CAYQMF01. The sequence goes on along the minus strand of CAYQMF010000001.1, from coordinate 5,217 downwards.
GCGCCGGCGAAGAGATCGGGCAGCGCCTGCGGTGCGACGGCGACCAGCGCCGAGCCGGTGACGGTGAGCCCGTCGACGATCGGCGCAGTGGTGCGCGCCAGCAGCCGCGTCACCGCCGGGTCGATCGGATCGTCGACGCCGAGCAGGATCTCGCAGCCGTGACCCGCGCGCGAAGCACCCAGGGTCAGCGTGCGGTTGGGTGCTGAGCCGACGCCGACCACGTGCACGCGCGAACCCGCCGGCAGGCCGCGACGGATCGCCCCGACCACTTCGGACTCGAAGCCGATCAGGCCGTCGGTGATCACGACGACCTGCCGCTGGGCGTCGGCGCGCAGCGAGGTGAGCGCGCGCACGATCGCCTCGTGCATCTCGGTGCTGCCGTCGGCGTGCAGGGCATCCAGCCACCGCGCCGCGTCGGCCTGATTGGCCGGGGTCGCGGGCTGCGGGCCGTTGCGCCACGCCAGCGGTCGTGATGCGAACGCGTGCAGTTCGAGCCGATCGCTCGCGGTGAGCGAACGCACCAGCGCGAGCGTCACCTGCTTCGCCTGCGCGATCGGCGCGCCGCGCATCGAACCGCTGATGTCGAGAAGCACGATGAGATCGCGCGACAGGCAGCGCGCGTGCGCGTCGATCGACGGCGGCGCGAGCGTGAGCAGGCCGAAGGCCTGCGTTGCCGTCGCCGGCCGATGACCGCGGCCACTGCGCAAGTGCACGCCGACCGAGGGTGCCGCGGCCGGCCAGCGCACGACGACGTCGCGGTCCATCGCGACGCGCGCACCTTCGGCGTCGAAGGCGATGCGCATGCCGCCGGCGACGGTGGCGAGGTTGAGCGCATGGGAAGACGACGTGGGGTGCGCGCCGTGCGACAACGGATCGGCGACCACGAGATCGAGTTCGAGGCGGGCCGGCGGCACTGGGGCCGCCGGGTCGAGCACGTCGACCTGCTGGCGGTCGGCATCGGCGATGCGACCGACGCCGCCGAGATACCGCGGGGCGACGGTGGTTGGGAAACGCCACTGCCAGCCGTCGTCGAGCCACTGGAGCGGTTGGTCGATGTCGAGGCTCGCCTCGAGTTCGGCGCCCGCTGGCAGGTTGCCGAGTTCCTGCGTGAACACGGCGCTGCGGTCCTGTTCGAGCAGCGCGGCGGTGCGGCCCGTCGCGATGGCCTGCTCGAAGCGTTCACGCGCCGCCGCGCGCCGCTCGATCTCCCCGGTCACGACCTGCGCCCCGAGCCGGAACAGGAAGCCGCCGATGGCGGCGTCGGCAGGCAACGGCAGGCGGTAGGTCACATGCAGCGGTTCGGTCCACGGGTTGGCGAAGGTCTGCACCAGGCGAACCCGGGCGACGCCGCCGGCCGCGTGGACCTGCAGGAGGGTGGTGCGGAGCGGCAGCGTGCGACCGTCCTTGGTCACGATGGAGCCGCTGGGAATGGTCGAATCGGGCACGGGCAGCGAAAGTGTCGGCATCGGGAGTCCTCGTCGGAAACGGAAGTTGCCCCGTTCACGCGCGACCCGGGCGGTCGGTGACAGTGAATCTCGCGCCTCGCCGACCGTCGGCTGCCGGCCTACGGTTCGCGGTCGCGCAGCTCCGCCGGCAGCTTCGCGCGTGCGATGGCGCCGCACGCGCCGAGCCATCGATAGGTGGCGCGCAGCGCGTCTTCGACCGGTCGCGTCGTGTAGCCGAGTTCGCGCGCGGCCTTCTGGCTGCTGAACCAGAAGAAGCGGGGCGCCATGCGCAGGATCTGTGCGGTCATCGGCGGGCGCAGCGGGCGGACGGTCTCGACCATCCCCGCGAGCGCGGCGAGCGCCCGCGCCAGCATGCTCGGCAGCGTGATCCGCGGCGCCGGCTTGCCGAGCGCGCCGAAGACCTTCGCCATCAACTGCCGGCCGGTGAGGTTCTCGGCGCCGAGGATGTAGCGCTCGCCCGTGCGCCCGCGCTCGAACGCGGCCATGCAGCCGACGACCACGTCGCGCACGTCTGCGAAGTTGGCGCCACCCGGCGGGCAGAACGGGATGCGGTCGTCGACCGCGGCATCGAGGAGCGAACCCTCGGCCTTGCGCCGGTCGCCGGGCCCGAACATCGACGACGGGTTGACGATCACCGCATCGAGGCCGCGCTCGACTTCCGCCAGCACGGCGAGCTCCGCACCGCGCTTGGTGTCGCAGTAGGGGATGCGCAGGCGGCCCAGGTTGAAGGGTGTGGTCTCGTCGAGGACCGCGGGCCGATCGCTGTAGCCCACCGCCGCGACCGACGACACGTGCAGGAAGCGGCGGACTCCTGCGGCGCGCGCCAGCGCGGCCAGCCGGCGCGTGGCCGCGACGTTGATGGCGTGCGAGGCGGCGGCGTCGCGACGCGCGAACGAGACGAGCGCCGCGAGATGGAACACGGCGTCGACGCCGCGCAGGGCCGCACGCAGCGCGGCCTCGTCGTCGAGCGCGCCGACGACGCAGTCGCCGTGCGCCGTGCGGAAGGTGGCGTCGCGCACGTAGCACCGCACCCGCGCGAAGCGCTCGGCCAGCAGCGGCAGGAGGTTCGTCCCGACGAAGCCGGACGCACCGGTCACGAGGACGGTCTCCGTCATCGGTGTCGCGGGATCAGTCGCGGCGGCGCAGCGCGGCGCGGTACTCCTCGAGCCGGCGCAGGAACTCACCGGCGTAGCCGATGTGGTCGCACTCGTCGACCGCGCGCTGCTGCAGCTCGACCGCCTCGCGCACGTGGCCATTCACGAACTTCGCGCGTGCGAGCGTGTCGAGGAACATCCACTTCTGGCCGCCTTCCTGCGCGTGCACGGTCTCAGCCGCCTTCAGCGCCAGCTCCTTGAACCGGCCCGCGAACACGACGCTGTCGAGCAGGTCCCACGCGAAGGAGTTCAGCAACTGCAGGTCGGTGCGCGCCTTGCCGATGAGCCGCGCGCCCACCTCGTTGGCGGCGGGCAGGTCTTCGCTCACGAGGCTCAGGAGCCGGAACTCCAGCAGGTCGATCTGCACGTCGGCCGGATCCACCTTGCCGGCGCGCCGGACCGCGAGCAGCGCCGGGCCCGCGTAGCGACCCTGGAAACGCGGCTGGGCGAAGTCCTTCGCGAGGCCGCAGAGGACGTGTACATCGGCGGCGGCCGACTCGACCGTCGCCGTCGCGACCTTGCCGGCGTCCTCGACGCTGCCGGTGGCGGCCAGCGCCATGAAGTAGGCGACGCCGAGATCGGTGTTCGCCTGGTCGGTCGCGTGGCCGGCGGCGAGCGCTTCGAGGCCGAGCGCGTGACACTCGACCGCCTGCCGCTCCGCGAACAACCCGTCGTTGGCGAAGCGGGCCAGTTCGCGCGGGTTGTCGGCCAGGGCCGCGAGCGCGCTCTTCGCGCATTCGCGGGCGGCCTGGCTGTCGGCGAGGTCGTTGGCCAGGGCGCGGAACTTCTCGATCCAAGGCCTGGCGCGGTGGGGTTCGAGCGCGATCCACTGGTCAGCGCGCGCGATCACGGCGGCGCGATCCCGCTTGGCCTTGGCCTTGGCGAGGTCACGCTCGAGGCCGGAGACCTTGCGCGCCACGTCGATGTCGAAGGTTGCGCTCAACACGCGCGGCAGGTTCTCGTCGAGACCTTCGAGCGGGCTGCCGATCCACGCGACGCGACCCCCGCGATCGACGACGAACGCCACCGGGTAGCTCGTCTCGCGTGCGGCGTCGAGCCACGCGCGCGCGGCGGACTCCTTGCCATCCCACGCGATCGAGAAGCCCAGCCGCGCTTCCCACTCGCGCGCGAAGCTCTCGACGTTGGCGCGGCTCGCTTCGAACCGGCTCGTCGCGATCGCCGCGACGCGCACGCCGTCGGGTTTGTGCGTGCGCTGCAGGTTCATCAGCAGCGGGAGCGTCTGCCGGCTGGTGGGACACCACGTTGCGAAGAACTCGACGACCGCCACGTGACCGTCGCCCGGCTGCACCGGCCGCCCGCCGAGCCACGCCGTCACCTCGAGCGTCGGTGCGTCGCTGCCGATGACGAGGCGCGGCCCGGACGTCTGGGCGAGGAGCGAGCCGCAGGCGGCGGCGAGCCAGAGGGGCAGGAATCGATGCGGTCGGGTCATGCAGGCGGGGCGAGGGCGGCAGGGTAACGGTGGCCGTCGGCGACACCACGTCTGTCGGCGCCTTCGGCAGGATTGCCCGCGCGGGATGTCCACAAAGACAACGCGTCTGTGCCTTCAGCCGCCCGTGGGTACTTCGGTGCAGGACACCGCGCTGACATCGAGCACGTGGCCGTACACGGCGACGTCCTGCAGCACCACGGGGACGAGCCAGAGCCCGGTGCAGCGGTAGCGCGCGATGAGCTGCGGTCGGGTGCGCGCCTCCGTGAGGCGCCAGCCCGCGCGCGGGACGATGGCGTGGAACGCGGGCACGAACAGACGGTACGCCGGCGCGTCGGGTGCGTGCGCGCAACCGAGCGCGGGACCGGCTTCGGTCGAGGCGGGGCGCAGCACGTTGCCGCGACCGTCGCAGGGAGCCTGCGCCCGCAGGGTCAGGGTCGAAGACGCGAAGGTGAGGATCAGCGCGAGGGCGCGCACGAAGGCGTTCGAGGTCATGCCTCCCTGTGGCCACGAGGCGCGCGGAGGTTACGTGTCGTTCGCTCGCCCGGTGAAGGAGTGTCGGATACGGTCGCCCGCCCAGATGACCGAGGTCCTGCAGAGCCGCGTCCAGGCGTCGAGCCCCGAGTTCCTTCGCAACCGCGAGCACCACCTCGGCCTGATCGCGGGCGTGCAGGCGGCGGTCGACAAGGTGAAGGAAGCCGGCGGCAAGGAGTCGGTCGCGCGCCATCACAAGCGCGGCAAGCTGCTGCCACGCGAGCGCATCGCGCGCATCGCCGACCCGGGTACGCCGTTCCTGGAGCTGTCGACGCTCGCGGCATTCGGGATGTACGACGACGAGGCGCCGGCCGCCGGCATGGTGACCGGCGTGGGGCTCGTCGAGGGGCGCGAGGTGATGATCGTCGCCAACGACGCGACCGTGAAGGGCGGCTCGTACCTGCCGATGACGGTCAAGAAGCACGTGCGCGCGCAGGAGATCGCGCTCGAGAACCGCCTGCCGTGCATCTACCTGGTCGACTCCGGCGGGGCCTTCCTGCCGCTGCAGGCGGAGGTCTTCCCCGACCGCGACCACTTCGGCCGCATCTTCTACAACCAGGCGCGGATGTCGGCGGCGGGCATCCCGCAGGTGGCGGTGGTGCTCGGCTCGTGCACG